>JBJMTX010000032.1:0-61074 GCA_045811485.1 Allosphingosinicella sp. | reverse complement strand
TCGTGCAGCTGTACGTCACCCCCTCGGCGAACGTCGGTGCGCTCGGGCCGATGAATTGCGGCACCTCGGCGAACGGCAGCCTCTTCAACTGCCCGGTCTTCTTCCAGCCCAACGGCCTGCTCACGCCGGTCGCCGGCACCCGAGTCGGCCTCGGCCCCAACGGCAGCTTCATCGGCGGCAACGGCGAGAATTTCCGCGGCGGCGACCAGTTCCAGATCCAGCCCAACCTGAAGCGCTACAACATCAACCTCATCGGGCATTACACCCTGTCCGAGATGTTCGAGCCCTTCTTCGAGGCGAAATATTCGCGCACCGAGACCCGCGGCACGGGTTCCAGCGGTCCGGCGTTCATCACCGGCACCACGCTCGGCGACAGCCGCGAGACGATCCGCCTCGACAACCCGTTCCTGGATCCGGCTTCCCGCCTGTACCTCCAGCAGCAGTTCACCAATTACGACCGCAACATCAACACCGGTGCCGCCCTGTCGGCCGCGGCGCTCGCCAACCAGCGCGCGGCGGTCCTGGCGGGCACCTTCCGCTTCCGTCTGCGCGAGAACATGCTCGGTCTCGGCGTCCGCAGCGAGGAAGCGACCCGCGAGACGTGGCGCGGCGTGCTCGGCGTTCGCGGCGACTTCAACGACGACTGGCATTACGAAGTGTCCGCCAACTACGGCGAGTTCAAGGAAAGGACGGTCGTCGGCGGAAACCTCAACATCCAGCGCTTCCTGCTCGCGCTCGATTCGACGCGCAACAATGCGGGAAATATCGTCTGCCGCTCGCAGATCGATCCGAATGCGGTTATCCCCTACAACAACAATAACGATGAGACGCTGCTGCCGGCCGATGTCGCGGCCTGCGTGCCGATCAATCCGTTCGGCGGGCAGTTCACCGACGCCCAGCGTGCCTATGTGCTTCAGGACACCACGTCCCGCGGCAAGATCACGCAGTTCGTCGGAAGCGCCTTCATGTCGGGCGACCTCAGCCAGCTGTTCGAGCTTCCGGGCGGTCCGATCGGCTTCGCTCTCGGCGCCGAGTATCGCCGCGAGACGAACTTCTTCCAGGCCGATCCGCTCGTCGAGCAGGGCTATACCTTCTACAATGCCCTCTCGACCTTCACCGCGCCTGCGTTCGAGGTGAAGGAAGCCTTCGGCGAAATCCGGATCCCGATCCTGAAGGACATGCCGTTCTTCGAGGAGCTGACCGTCAGCGCCGCCGGCCGAGTCGCCCACTACAAGGGCGCCACCGGCACGGTCTACGCCTACAATGTGGGTGCCGACTATGCTCCGGTGCGGGATCTCCGCTTCCGCGGCAACTACTCCCGCGCGGTCCGTGCGCCGAACCTCGGAGAGCTGTTCTCGGCCCCCGGCCAGAACTTCGCTCCGGGCTTCCTCGATCCGTGCTCGGCCCGCAATATCGGTACCGGCTCGGCGACCCGCGCCGCGAACTGCGCCGCGGCCGGCGCTCCGGCGGGCTACGACTTCGTCTACTCGCAGTCGCTCGAGATCGTCAGCGGCGGCAACCCGAACCTCCGGGAAGAGACTTCCGACTCCTGGACGCTCGGCGGCGTGCTCACCCCGCGCTGGATCCCCGGCCTGTCGATCTCGGTCGATTACTACAACATCGCCGTGAACAACGTGATCTCGTCGGTCGCGGCGCAGACCATCGTCAACCAGTGCTACGACTCGCCGACCCTGCAGAACCCGTTCTGCGGCTCGTTCCAGCGCGCCGGCGCCGGCGGCGGTCCGCGCGGCGAAATCCCCTTCCAGATCCTGGAAGCCAGTCTGCTTCAGTCGTCGCTGAACTTCGCCAAGCTGCAGGTTCGGGGCATCGACACCGAGGTGGCCTATCGCCGCAAGTTCGACTTCGGTCAGCTCAGCACGCGCTTCACCTACACCCACGTGCTGCAGAACTCGACCTACCTGAACCCGGCTGACCCGACGTTCGAAAACGAGATCCGCTACGAGCTCGGCGATCCGGTGGACTCGTTCAACTGGAACACCGACATCAAGGTCGGGCGCTACACGCTCGGCTACCAGATGCGGTTCATCGGCAAGCAGTACCTCAACACCTATGAGGACTATAACAGCGTGAACGGCCAGCCGCCGCAGAACGCCGACTTCGCCGACATCAAGTTCTATCCGTCGGTCTTCTACCACGACCTCCGGCTCGGCATCGATGCGACCGACCGGTTCAACTTCTACCTGGGCATCGACAACGTGCTCGACCGGAAGCCGCCGCTCGGTCTCACCGGCATCGGTGGCGGAAGCGCGATCTTCGACGTCCGCGGCCGCTTCTTCTACGGCGGCGTGGTCGCCAAGTTCTAAGAAGACCGCATTTTTCGAAAACTCGGGCCGGGGCTTTTGCCCCGGCCTTTTTTTTGCCCGTCATCCCGGCGAAAGCCGGGACCCAGGAACCGGGGCATCTCCGAAAAGGACAATGTTCCTGGGTCCCGGCCTTCGCCGGGATGACGGGTCAGGAAAAGCGGAAGTCGGCTTTGCCGGGTTCCGGCTGGCCGTCGAAGGCATGTTCGCGCCAGGGCCCTTCGCGATCGACCCAGTGGAGGAAGAGGTGCGCCGACCAGCCGTTCGGGTTGGGCGTCACCCGGCCGTGGCGATGCTCGACTCCGCGGTAGAGGACGGCATCTCCGGGGTTCATGGCGAGCGACGTGAAAGGCTCGCCGCCCCAATCCTCGTCGACCCGGGCGGAAGGCTCGTCATGCCGGGCCCGCCCCACTTCGAGCTCCCAGGCCCGGTCGTCGCTGTAATCGAGGGTCAGGGACAGGCTGTGCTCGCAGGACGGGCGGTCCGAATGGACTCGGCAGACGTCGCCCCGGCGGTAGATTCTGAAGTAATCGTAGGTGGGCAGAAGCTCGCGCCCGACCAGGGCGCTCACCGCCGGGGTGAGGCCCCAGAGGAAATAGGCCAGCGGCTTGTAATGGTGGCCGTAGACCTCGGCGGCCGGCCGCTTGAGGAGGTTGGGATGGCTGGTCACCCGGCTGAGCGCGATCGGCTGGCCGCCGAGCTCCTCCTCGAGCCCCTTGAGGAAGGCGCGGGCGACCTCGGGCGCGATCAGCCCGCGGACCAGCGCATAGCCGTCTTGCGCGTAATCGCCCTCGACCTCCATGCGCGCCAGCTAGTGAACGGGCCGCCGAACCGCAAGGCGGCCGCGCTCGGACGGCTTTTTTTCTCGCCGCCGCGCGCCTAGGGGACGCGAATGGGCAGCGAGGACACGATCGGGCGGGTGGACAGGCTTCTCGCCGAGCGGCGCTTCCCCGACGCCGCCCGTTTGCTCTTCGCCGCCGCGGAAGCCGGAGAAAGCCAGGCGATCGCCGAGCTTGCCCACTGGCGGATCGTCGGCAACGTCATCCGCCGCGATCTCGCCGAGGCGCGCCGGCTGCTCGAACGCGCCGCGTCGAAGGGCGAGACCGAGGCGGCGCTGCTCCATTCGAGCTTCCTGGCGAGCGGCACCGGCGGAGCGGCGGACTGGGCCGGAGCGCTCGCCGAGCTTAGAGCGCTCGCGCCGGACGTGCCCGCGGCCGCCGCCCAGCTCCGGCTGCTCGACGCCATGGACCTCGACGACAAGGGCTTTCCCCGGGCGGCGATGGGGCGGCGCGAGCTCAGCGCCGAGCCTGAAGCGGTCGCCGCCGACGCCTTCCTCTCCGAGGCCGAATGCGCCTATCTTCGCCAAGCCGCCGAGCCGGCGCTTCAGCCTTCGGTGGTCGTCGATCCGGCGACCGGAAGGATGGTCCCCCACCCGATCCGGACTTCGGACGGGACGATGTTCGGAGTCCATGGCGAGGATCTCGTCGTCGGCGCCATCAACCGCCGGATCGCCGCCTTGAGCGACACCAGGCCCGAGCAGGGCGAGCCGCTGCAGATACTTCGCTACCGCCCGGGCGCCCAGTATCGCGAGCATATGGACGCGCTCCCGGCCGAGCCCAACCAGCGGATCCTCACCGTTCTCGTCTATCTCTCGAGCGATTATGAGGGCGGCGAGACCCATTTCCCGCGTATCGGCCTCACCTTCCGGGGCGAGGTGGGCGATGCGCTCCTGTTCCGCAACGCCGACGCGGAGGGGCGCCCGGACCCGCTCGCCCTCCATGCCGGGCTGCCGGTGACCCGCGGAGTCAAATATCTCGCCAGCCGCTGGATCCGGGCAGCGCCCTTCCACTACCCGCCGCCAAGGCCGCTGCTGGATCTCTAACCCTCCCCCGTAGGGACCGTCGCCTCCGGCTGGCTGGCGAGCTGGGCCTGCGCCTCTTCGACAGGCGTGTCGTGGGCAATCGTCTCCGAGCTCCAATCCTCGCCGTCATAGGCGTAGCGGACGTGGCTTCCGCGGCGGAAGCCGGAGCCGTCCCAGGCGATCACCTGAAGCTCGATGTCGTTGTTGCGATGGGCGTGGATCCAGTTGAAGCTCTGAAGCTCGTTGTTGCGGAGCCTGACCGAGGTCGCCGTGCCCGCCTGGATGACGAGGGCGCCGCCCGCTTTCTCGACCATCTTGCGCGCCGCCTGGGCATAGGTGCGGTGAAAATGGCCTGCGAGCGCGATATTGACCCCCGCCCGGCAGACCGCGGCGACCGCATCGTCGTGGCGGCCGACCGCCTCGCTGACCTCGCCGCCCTTGCCGATCGGCATCGAGAAGAGCGGATGGTGGGTGACGAGGATCCGGGTCTTTTCGGGCGCGACGGCGGCGAAGCGCTCCTCGATGATCGCCATCTGCTCCTCATTGATCCGCCCGTCGCGGAAGGTCAGAGACCGGGCGGTGTTGATCCCGAGCACGGCCACCGAGTCGCTCTCGAACCAGGGGCACAGGTCGCTCGAGATATAGCGCTTGTAGCGGGCGAGCGGCGAGGCGAAGCGGCGGACGACGTCGTAGAGCGGGACGTCGTGATTGCCGGGCACGGCGAGGATTCGGAAGCCCGCGCCGCGAAGCCGGTTGAGCCAGGCCGAGGCCTCCCTGAACTGCTCGATCCGCGCGCGCTGGGTGAAATCGCCGCTGATGATGACGAGATCGGGCTGCTGCTCCTGCAGCCAGGCTTCGGAGGCCCGGACGATCTTGGGATCGTGGGCGCCGAAATGGATGTCCGAAAGATGGGCGATTCGGGCGGGCATGGCGGGTGAACGAGCGGGTTGAGGCTGGGTTGCGCCTAGCGCCAAACCCGCTCGAACCTCCGTCCCAGGGTCGTCAGAAGCTCATATTGCAAAAGGCCGGACTGGGCGGCGGCCGCGGGGAGGTCGTAATCCACCTCGACCCAGTCGCCTTCGGCAAGCTCGGGCGCCGCGTCGACCCGGATCGCGGTGAGGTCCATCGAGACCCGGCCGACGACCGGCGCGAAGCCGCCGTCCAATCGCGCCCGGCCCGTGCCCGAGAAGCCGCGCAAATAGCCGTCGGCATAGCCGAGGTTGAGGATGGCGACCTCGGCGGGCGCATCGGCGATCCAGGTCGCTCCATAGCCCACTCCGTCACCGCGCTCGACGCGGCGGCGCTGGACGACCTGGGCCTCGACCCGGACCACCTGGCGGATGTTGCCGGCCGCCTCCGGGCGCGGGATTCCGCCGTAGAGGGCGAGGCCCGGGCGGGTGAGATCGAAGGCGTAATCGCGGCCGAGGCAGATTCCGGCGCTGTTGGCGAGGCTTCGGCGCTTCGCCGCAACCCGCCCGGCGATCTCGGCGAAGGCGGCAAGCTGGCGCGCGTTCATGTCGCGATCTTCGTCCGCACAGGCGAGATGGCTCATCAGGACGTCGATCTCGAGGCCGTCGAGAAGGCCCTCGCCGACCTCGACCGGGCTGAGGCCGAGGCGGTTGATGCCGGTGTCGATCATGACGTCGCAGGGCCTTCCCCCGCCCCGCTCGCGCCAGCGCTCGACCTGGCGCGGCGTGTTGAGGACGGGCCGGGCCGGCGAGCCGGCGGCGTGGGCGACGTCTTCCTCGGCGAGGCCGTGAAGGACTGAGAGCGAGGCGTCGCCGAGCGAGGGGAGAAGCGCCTCGGCCTCGGGCCAGGTGGCGACGAAGAAGTCGCGGCAGCCGGCTTCGGCGAGGCGGCGGGCGACGTCCTTCGCCCCAAGGCCATAGCCGTCCGCCTTGACCGCGGCTCCGCAGGCCGCCGTCCCGCTCTCTCGCGCCAGCCACCGCCAGTTGGCGACGAGCGCCTCCCCGTCGAGGATCAGGCGAAGCGGGGCATGGGGCCGGGGCACGGGGAGCGGATAGCGGGAGCCGGGCGGCGGGGGAACCCGTCATCCCGGCGACGATCTATTCCAGCTCCTTGCCTGCCGTCTCGGGAAGCCAGAGGAAGGTGACGACGAGCGCCATCGCCACCACCGCGATCGTATACCAGAGGCCGGCGAACGGATTGCCGGTCTTGGCGACGATATACTGGCTGATGAAGGGCAGGAAGCCGCCGAAATAGCCGGTGCCGATATGATAGGGAATCGACATCGACGTGTAGCGGACGCGGGCCGGGAACAGCTCGACCAGCAGGGCTGCGACGGGGCCGTAGGTCATCCCGGAGCATAAGCCGATGAGGATGATGGCGAGCACCACCTGAAGGGCCTGCGGAAGGGTCGGCGCCCCTTTCTCCAGCTTGTAGCCGGCGAAACGGAGGCCCGAATCGAGCGAAGCGGGATCGGACGCGTCGACCGGGACCCCGCCGATCGTCACCGCGGCCGGAGCGCCGGGAGGGGCCGCCCGCGTCTCGTAGGCGATGCCCTTCTTCGACAGAGCGTCGAGCAGCTTGCCGCATTCGGTCGGCTGGACCTTGGCGAAGGGGGCGTAGGTGCAGTCGCTTCCGGTGACGACGACCGGATTCTTCGCCATCGCGGCGCTGAGCTCGGGATTGGCGGCCGCCGCCATCCAGTGGAAGAGCGGGAACATGAGGGCGATGGTGAGCGCGTAGCCGATCACGATCGGCTTCTTTCGCCCGACCCGGTCCGACAGCCAGCCGAACAGGATGAACCAGAAGAGGCTGAACAGAGCGGCGACTCCGATCATCAGCCGTGCCGCATTGTCCTCGATGCGCAGAGCATTCTGGAGGAAATAGAGGCCCTGGAACTGGGCGGTGTACCAGATGACGGTGAGCCCGGCCGAGATCCCGAACAGGGCGACGAGGATGAGCTTAACCTTGGGCCAGGAGTCGAAGCTCTCCTTCAGCGGGTTGCGCGCAGTCTCGCCGGCTTCCTTCATCGCCTGGAAGACCGGGCTCTCCTTGAGCTTCATCCGCACCCAGAGGGAGACGGCGAGCAGAAGCAGCGAGAAGACGAACGGCACCCGCCAGCCCCAAGATTCCCAAGCGGCGGGATCGACGAACCAGCTGGCGGCGAGGACCACCGCGACCGAGAGCAGGAAGCCGCCGATCACCCCGGCCTGGATGAAGCTGGTGTAGAACCCGCGGCGATTGCGGGGCGCATGCTCGGCGACGTAGATCACCGCGCCGCCATATTCGCCCCCGAGCGCCAGGCCCTGGAGCAGCCGGCAGGCGACCAGCAGCGCCGGAGCGGCGACTCCGATCGACGCGAAGGTCGGGAGCAGCCCGACCGCGGCGGTCGCGAGGCCCATCAGGGTAATGGTGACGAGGAAGGTGTATTTGCGCCCGAGCCGGTCGCCGAGCCACCCGAACAATATTGCGCCGACCGGCCTCACCCCGAAGCCCGCGCCGAACGTGGCCAGCGTGAGCAGCAGCCCCGCCGTCGCGTTCGCGGAGGGAAAGAACAACTTCGCGATGACCGTCGCCAGCGTCCCGTAGACGAAGAAATCATACCATTCGAAGACGGTGCCGAGAGTCGAGGCGAAGATGACCAGGCGGTCGCGCTTCGCGTCGATCACGTAATCGTCGGCTGCCGCTGCGGCCATGGCACTCCCCCTGCCCTTTTGCCCTGTGTAGGCAGTGGAATGGAGTCAGTCGAGGTCCCGCCTCGCCTGCTCCCAGTTGCGGCCGTCGAAGGCTTTTGCGGAGACCTCCAGCCCGGAGACGTCGTCGAGGGCGTTGAAGTTCAGGCTCCAGGCGTCGGGGTGCGAGCGCGGCTGGTAGAAGCTCTTCACGCCGCAGAGCGAGCAGAAGAGATGCTCGGCGGCGCCGGTGCCGAAGCGGTAGGCGGTGAGCTTGTCCGCGCCCGCCAGAAGCCGGAAATCCTCGTGCGGGACGATCAGATGGCGAAAGCCCGTCATCGCGCAGATCGAGCAATTGCAGTCGAGCACCTCGACCGCCCCCGGCACCTCCGCGTCGAAGCGCACGGCACGGCAGTGGCAGCCGCCCGCGATTCTCATCGCGGGCGGGGCTTGCCGCCGCCGGGACGTCCGCCCGGACGGGGCGGACGGCCGCCCTCCCCGTCGCGCTTGGGCGGGGGCCGGCGATGCGGCCGGTGCTGGACCGCCGTCGGCCCCGCCGGACGCGGCGGGCGGGGCGGCGGGCCGCCGGCCGGAGAGACCGAATAGCCTTCCTTGAGCAGCCGGGCGAAGGCGGCCCGGACGCTGGCGGAGACGGCCGACTGGAGCTCGGCCGGAAGATCGGCGAAGGTCGTGTTGGCGTGGATCGCGTTGAGATCGCGAAGCAGGTTGTTGGGAACGCCTTTCGACGCCGCCTTGAGCGCCGCGATCGCGTCGAGCACGGCGGCGGCGATTATCTCCTGCATGACGTCGGTGGCGGATTTGGTCATCCCCCCTCTTACCCCGCCCGGGGCGACTGTCACTATAGTGACTGCCCCCTTTTCCGGTGCATAAGCGCGCCACTTTCTTCGGAGGATTTGAACGCCATGACGACGTCCCGCCTGATCCTGCTCGCCGTCCTGGGTCTCGCCGCCGGCGCCTGCGCCACCGAGCCTCCCGCGCCGAGCGTCGATTATGCCGCCGTGCTCGCCGATCCGATCCGGCCCGAGGCGGACCGAGTGCGTGACGCGGACCGCAAGCCGGCCGAGCTCGTCGCCTTCGCCGGCGTCCGGCCGGGCGACAAGGTCGCGGAGCTCGCGCCCGGCGGCGGCTATTTCACCCGGATCCTGAGCGGCGTCGTCGGCCCCGAAGGACATATTTACGCCCTCTCGGGCAGAGCCTCCCCGGCGATCCAGGCGATCGCCGCCGGCCGCCCGAACGTCACGGCCCTGGTCGCCGAGCCGGGCACCCTCCCCGTCCCCGAGCCGGTCGACGTCGTCTGGACGACGCTCAACTATCACGATTTCAAGAACATCAACCCCGGGCCCGACGACGCTGCCGCCAAGGTCAACGCCGCCGCCTTCCGAGCGCTCAAGCCGGGCGGCATCTATTTCATCGTCGACCACGAGGCCGGCGCGGGGGTCGGCGCGAGCGTCACCTCGACCCTCCACCGGATCGAGGGCGCCCTCGTCCGCCGCGAGGTCGAAGCCGCCGGCTTCCGCCTCGACGCGACAAGCGACCTCCTCCGCCACCCGGCGGACGACCATAGCGTCAGGGTCCAGGAGACGGGGATCCGGGGCAAGACCGACCAGTTCGTGCTGAGGTTCAGGAAGCCGCGGGGGTGAGCCCCACGCACAACGGCACAGGGGAGCAGAAGAGATGATGGGCCCAACCGTCCTCGGCGGCCCGTTGATCTGGCTAATCGCCGTTCAGTTCTTCGTCATCCCACCTGCTTTCCTGGCCATCATGGCGATGAATACCCGCACGCACGCTGGCTGGGTTGGGGCGGCATTCCTGGTGGCGGCGTTCTCCGGCATCTTGTTTGTCATCGCTCGTACGAACGCGCTCACCGTGCCTCATCAACCCGGGCCCATCTTTCCGGCACAGGCGGGCTCGTTCCTGCTGGTTTGGGCCGGTCTGAATTACGGGGGAATGCTCTTCATCCTAAGACGGCGGCACAAGGCGTTGTTTGGCGCGATCGAGCTGCTGGTCGCGGCCGGAACCCTTGTCATCACTGCGAATGAAATGACCCGAGACACGTTTCTCACCACGACGCTCGGATTCCTTGGTGGAATTTATGTGCTCGTGCGAGGCCTCACGAACATTGCAGAGGCATTGGATCGATCGCGCGCGACGGCGGCATCGGCCGCTGCCTAGACCTGATGCGAGCCGCACGGCGATGTCGGCCCCCACAGTAGTTTTACAGTTAACCCGCTCTTTACCACCCCCGTTTACCATGACGCCATCAACCCGGGGGGGATTTGGTCATGATTGGATTGCTGATGATGGCGGCCGCCGCGCAGGCGCCTGTGCAGCTTGCCCGCAACGACGAGGCGCAGTGGCGCCTGTTCGTCCGCGCCAGCCTGGAGACCCGGCCGACGCGTCCGAGCGCCCATTCGCGGGTGCGGGAGCTGGAGGACGCGCTTCGCGGCCTCAGCGACACGCAGGGCGGAATCGACGGGCCCAAGGGGCTTTAGACCGCTCTGCTCCCCGGCGAAGGCCGGGGCCCAGATCCGACGCGGAACTGGGCCCCGGCCTTCGCCGGGGAACTAGGCGCGGTTCCTTACATAGCTGCCCGGGGCGGGCTCCAGCGCTTTCAGCCTGCCGTCGCCCGGAATTCGCGCCGGGACCTTCTCCGCCTTGCCGTCCTCGCTCAGCCGGGCCTGCCAGTGGGGCCACCAGCTGCCCTCGCGGCGCTCGGCGCCTTCCAGCCATTGCTCGGCCGTTTCGGGCATGGCCGAGTTGGTCCAAAAACCGTGCTTGTTGGCGCTGGGCGGGTTGATCACGCCGGCATTGTGGCCCGAGCCGCCGAGCAGGAACTCGACCGGGCCTCCGAACAGCCGCGCGCTGTCGTAGGTCGCCTGCCAGGCGGAGACATGGTCGTCCTTGAGGCTGATCGCCAGCAAAGGCGTCTCCATCGCGCCGAGATCGATCGTCACGCCGTCGAGCTCCAGCCCGCCCTTCGCCAGCTTGTTGTCGCGAAGCACGTCGTGCGCCCATTCGAGGAGGAAGGCGCTCGGTATGTGGGCGCCGTCGGCGAACCAGTAGAGGATGTCGCTGGGCGGCGCCTCGCGGTCGAGCAGGTAATGATTGACCACCGACGACCAGATGAGATCGTTGGCGCGGACCGCCGAGAACAGGGCCTGGAGGTCCTGCGCGGCCATGAAGCCCTTGTGGAGGAGGTGGCGCTCCATCGCCCGGAGCTGCTCGGGCTCGGTGAAGCTCGCCCACTGGCCGAGGCGGCTGAAATCGAAGAGGGTTCCGATCGTCGTCGCCGAGGCGACCCGACGGCTGCTGCGCAGCCGGTTCCGGCTCTCGGCATCCCCCCGGGATGCCGACCCGCCTACACCCCCCTGCCCCTTCGCTGCAAGCCAGGCGAGCGCGATAGCGACGAGGGTGCCGCCCATGCAGAAGCCGAACATATCGACCTCGCGCTCGCCGGTCGCCGCCTCGATCGCATCGAGCGCCTCGATCGGGCCCCGGCGGATGTAGTCGGCCAGGCCCTTGTCGGCGAGCTCCGGTCCGGGATTGACCCAGGAGATGACGAAGACGGTATGGCCCTCACCGACCAGCCAGCGGATCAAAGAGGATTTGGGCTGGAGATCGAGAAGGTAATATTTGTTGACCAAAGGCGGGACGTAGAGGAGCGGGCGCTTCCAGACCTGATCCGTGGCCGGCGCGTACTGGATCAGCTCCATCAGCTCGTTGCGATAGACGACGCTTCCCGGGGTGGCGGCGAGGTCGACTCCGAGCTCGAACTCGCGCTCGGCCCGGCGCTGGACGATGCCCGGAGTCTCGGCGGCGTCGGCGAGCAGGTTGGCGAGGCCCGAGAGGAGGCTGATCGAGCCGGTGTCGATCGCGCGGCGGATCGCCTCCGGATTGGTGAAGGCGAAATTGGCCGGGGAGAGCGAGTCGAGATACTGGCGGGTGAAGAATTCGACCCGCGTGCGGGCGCCCTCGTCCAGCCCTTCCGCCCCCTCGACCAGCTCCAGGGCGCGCTTGGCGGCGAGGAGATAGGCCTGCTTGAGATAGTCGAACAGCGGCTCCTCGCTCCACGCCGGATCGTTGAACCGCCGGTCGCCGCGCTCGGGGACCACGGCGGGCTCCGCCGGTTTGCCCGATGCGCGGGCGGCGGCGCTCTGCCAGAGCTTGAGCCAGTCGGAGGCGGCCTTCTGCTGAGCCTTCAATATCTCGCCGGGATGCGACCAGAGATGCGCCGCGAACTCGCCGAAGGCGCGGGCCGGAGCGGCGGGATCGAAGGGCTGGGGCACCTGGCCGTCGAGCGGCCGGGTTGCGGCGCGGGTCGCGAACTGGACGGTGTTGGCGACCACCTTGGCCCAGGCTTCGGCGAGCTCGGCGGGGTCGGGAAGCTTTTCGGGGAGCTTGAAGACGGTGGAGGGGGATTCCGGCATGGTTCGATTCCATTCCGCTCATCCTGAGTAGGGACTGAGCTTGGCGAAGGCCCGTATCGAAGGACCGTCCTTCGATACGCGCTTCGACTTCGCTCAGCGGCTACTCAGGATGAGCGGGAGGTTCAATCCCGCTCTCCAGCCTCAGAGCGCCATCAGCTCCTCGAGGGCGCCGCAGTCGCGCGGGGTGATGAAGAGGAAGAGGAGCGCGCGGTCGGGGTTGCGGCTCGCCCAGCCGGCTTCCGGATCGGCCGGCGTGCGGAAATTCGTAGGGGCGGCCTCGGCGGGCGCTTCGAAATTGGCGAGCACAGCGGCGGTCCGGGCCTCGAACATGGAATATCTGCCTCTTGAAGGGGATGAGCTCCTCTCTCATAACGAGCGCCGGAACGCCATGCCGATTGTTCCGCAACCGCTGTGCAGGAATCCGTATACCCAATGGCCGAATTCGACTGGAACGACCTTCGCGCCTTCCTCGCCGTCGCCCGCAGCGGCCGACTGACAGCGGCAGCGGCTCGGCTCGGGCTCGACCATTCGACGCTGTCGCGGCGGATCGCCGCGCTCGAGCGCAGCCTCCGCGCCCGGCTCTTCGACCGGAGCCCGACCGGCTACACGCTCACCGACCAGGGTCGGCGGCTGCTTCCGGCGGCGGAGGAGATGGAACGGCTCGCGATCGGCGCCGGCGACACGGTCGGCGGGACCTCGACCTCGGTGGCGGGGACCGTTCGGATCGGCTCGCCGGAAGGCTTCGGAAGCTATTTCCTGGCGCCGCGGATCGCCCGGCTGAAGGCGCGCCACCCCCGGCTCAAGATCCAGCTCGTCGCCGCGCCGGCCGTCTTCAGCCTTGCCCGCCGCGAGGCCGACATCGTCGTCTCGGTCAGCCGACCGCCCGCCGGCCGGCTCAAGGTGGCCAAGCTCATCGACTACGATCTCGGCCTCTACGCGGCGCCCGCTTACCTTCGCGACACACCCGACATCGCCTCGTCGGAGGACCTCTCGAGGCACCAGTTCGTCAGCTATATCGGCGAGCTCCTCCATTTTCCGGAGCTCGACTTCCTCCAGCATGTCGCTCCGGGCGGGACCACCTCGGTCGAGAGCAGCAACCTCGTCGCCCAGCTTCGCGCCACGCTCGCCGGGGCGGGGCTTTGCGTGCTTCCGGCCTTTCTCGCGGCCGAGGAATCCGGGCTGGAGCGGGTGCTTCCCGCCGAGATCAGCCTGACCCGCTCGCTCTGGCTGACCGTCCACCAGGACCTCGCCGAGCTCGCCCGGGTGCGTGCCGCGATCGACTTCATCCGCGACGAGGTCGAAGCGGCGAAGGCAAGGTTCAAGCTTTAAGCCAGCGCCTTGTACAGGCCGTAGCTGCTGCTCGCCGTCAGCACGACGCCGACGAAGGTGAGCAGCCGGTCGGCCTCGACCTTCTTGGCGATCCAGGCGCCGAACGGGGCGGCGAGGACTCCGCCGATGAGCAGGCCGAGGGTCGCGACCGTGAAGGCCTCCCAGCCCATCGTCGCGAGGAAGGTCGCCGAGATGGTGACGGTGAGGAAGAATTCGGCGGTGTTGACGGTGCCGATCGTCTTCCTCGGGCTCGAGCCCTGGACGAGCAGGTTGGAGGTCACGACAGCGCCCCAGCCACCGCCTCCGGCCGCGTCGAGGAAGCCGCCGGCGAGGCCAAGCGGCTCGACCACCTTCGGGGTCCGCTCGGTGTGGCGGTGCATGAGCCCGCGGTAGAGGAGATAGAGGCCGAGCGCGGTCAGGTAGATCAGCACCGCCGGCTTGGCGACGGCGGCGTCCACCTGGGTGAGGACGTAGGCGCCGAGCACGCCCCCGACCACGCCGGGAATGACGAGCCTGAAGAACAGCCGCCAGTCGACATTCTTGTGCGCGACGTGGCTGATCGCCGAGACCGCGGTGGTGAAGGTCTCCGCGGTATGGACCCCGGCCGAGGCGATCTTGGGCGCCACGCCCATGCTGATCAGGAGCGTGGAGCTGATCTGCCCGAACGCCATTCCGAGCGCGCCGTCGACCAGCTGCGCCGCGAATCCGATCGCGATGAACGGAAGGATGTCGAGCAGGCCCACACCCCCGAGATCGAACATCGCCCTTAAGTCCCCACGTGATCCTGTCGCCGATGTGCGTGGCCTCCCCCGGCGCGCGCAAGCAAAAAGCGCGGATTCACGGAATTTCAGCGTCCGGCTGGCATTTTCCCGCGACGGCGCCTATTTTGTCCGCGAGGGAGCGGAGTGGGAGTTGCTATGCTGCCGGGGCTTGTTGCCTATCTCGATTCGATCAAGGCCCGTGATCCCGCCCCCCGAAGCCGATGGGAGATACTCCTCTACCCCGGCGTCTGGGCGGTCGGATTTCACCGGCTGGCGCATTGGCTGTACAAGGGCGAGCTCTATTTCCTCGCCCGCTTCGTCAATCATCTCGCCCGATTCCTGACCGCGATCGACATCCATCCGGGCGCGTCGGTCGGCCGCAATTTCTTCATCGACCACGGCTTCGTCGTGATCGGCGAGACGGCCTCGATCGGCGACAACGTCACCATCTACCAGCAGGTCACTCTGGGCGGGACAAACCCGACCGACGGCGAGCCCGGCAAGCGCCACCCGACGATCTGCGATCATGTCATCATCGGCTCGGGCGCCCAGGTGCTCGGGCCGATCAAGGTCGGCGCCCGCGCCCGGATCGGCGCCAATGCGGTCGTCACCAAGGAGGTGCCCGAAGGGGCGACGATGGTCGGGATCCCGGCCCGCTCGACCCTGGTCACGGCGGAGCAGAGCTCGGGCAGCTTCCTTCCCTACGGGACGCCCTGCTCGGAGAATTTCGATCCCGCCACCCAGAAGCTCGAAATCCTCCAGTGCGAGGTCGAGCAGCTTCGCCGCCGGGTCGCCGAGCTGATCGAGGAGCGGGATTCCAAGGCTCCGACGAGAAAGGAGCGCGGCCGCGCCTGATGGGTGACGTCCTCCCTTTTCCGGGTAGCTCATCGCCGCAGATCGGATTCAGCCGGACCGAGCTGAAGCGGATCATCGATCTTTACGGGCGGATGGTGGCGGCGGGCCTGTGGCGCGACTATGCGGTCGAGTTCGGCCGCGACGGGGCCGCCTTCTGGGCCTTCCGGCGCACCGCCGAGCGGCCCGAATACAAGATCGAGAAGAGGCCTTCCAGGCGCAACCAAGGCCTTTGGGCCCTGATCAACGAAGCCGGCGTGGTGGTCAGGCGCGGCGACGAGCTCGGCCCGGTTCTGGCGCCGCTCGAGCGGCGGCTGCTCAAGGTCGTCAACGGATAAAAGAAGGGGACACGTACCTTTTCGTGAAAAGGTACGTGTCCCCATTCTCCCCGAAGGGATGGTAGCTAGGCCGCGGCGGCGATCGGCGCTGCCCGGTCGAGGATCGGGAGCCGCGCCTGGAGGCCCGGCGGGAGCGGACGCACGATCGAACGGCGGACGCTGTGCCAGAAGGCCGACAGGAGCAGAAGCCCCGAGCCGATCACGAACGCGGCAAGCGCGATGTTAAGCTCGACCGCTCCGAACTCGCGGAACAGGCTGATCAGCGCGAACAGCACATAGGCCAGCGCCGAGACGAGCAGGGCTCGGCGGTCGATGGCGAGCGCGGTGATTCCGAGCAGGACATAGACTCCGAGGACGATGACCGCCTCGCCGATGCTGGCGTCGCCGTCGTTCAATCCGAGCAGCGAGAAGATCGGGTGGACGATCATCGGCGCGGCGAGCAGGTGAAGCCAGAAGGCGACGTCGGAGCGGCGCGTCTGGCGGTTGCGGTCGGACGAATCCCACCACATGGCGAAGAGGAAGACCCCGACGCCGAGAACGAGAGCGACTCCGAGCATCACGTTCCGGAGCGACGCCACGTCCCCGACCGCATAAGCGACGAGGGCGAGGACGACCCCGACGACCGTGGCGGCGCCGGCCGCGACCGTGATCGGAACCCGGAAGCGACGCCAGTGGAGCCAGGTCGCGCCGGCCGCGATCGCCGCCGAGCCGGCGACGGCCAGAGCGGCGAGCCGCTCATTGTTCTCGAACACCGATTCGCCGATCGCGAGAACGATCGCGCTGAACGCGGTGAGCAGAACGCCGAGGGTGAAGGCGAGCAGGAGCAGGATGCTGGGCAAGGCCATGCGCCGCTTGCGGGTGAAGAATTCGGCGAGGCCCCAGGCGGTGCCGGCGACGAACAGGCCGGCGAAGGGGGACGGGCCGTCGCCGCCGATGTTCGGCCCGACGGCGTTGCCGATCCAGCCGACCGCGAACAGCAGGATTGCCGCCGCGATCGAGACGAAGATGTCGTTGAAGCCGGTGATGAGGCGGAAATGCTCCTCGTCGACCGGCGAGCTGGCGGAGCGTGCCGCCACATAGTTGCGGAGCGCGTCCGCGGCGTCGGGGCTCAACGCCCCCGCCGCGACCGCCGCCTCCAGATCGCTGTCGCTATACATGTGATTCTCCTCCCTGGACGGCGGAGACTAGCACAGGTGTATTAGTGTTACAATACGGTAGGATTGCTAGCGCCCCTGCAGGGTCTTCAGGATCAGCATCGCCTGCTCGGCGCCCGATTGTGGGACGATCTCGAGCGTGCGGTCCGTCACCTTGTCCCAGTTCGCCGCCACCTCCTCAACGGTTCGGCGGCCTTCGGGGAGGGCGTAGCCGGGAGTGAGCGTCACGTAGGCGGCCTGGACGACGCCAGCGCCTGCCCCGACGATCGCGTTCGACGGGGCGTCCTCCGAGACCAGGAAGAGCGCCGCCGGGACGACATTGTCCGGGTTGAACAAGGCGAGCAGATCGGACGGGAAGATGTCCTCGGTCATGCGGGTCGCCGCCGTCGGCGCGATCGTGTTGACCCGGATATTATACTTCGCCCCTTCGAGATGGAGCGTCTTGGCGAAGCCGGCGAGGCCGAGCTTGGCGGCGCCGTAATTGGCCTGGCCGAAATTGCCGTAGAGTCCGGTCGAGCTCGAGGTCATCAGGATCCGGCCATAGGCCTGCTCGCGCATCGTCTCCCACACCGCCTTGGTGCAGATCGCGGAGCCGATCAGGTGGACGTCGACGACGGCGCGGAAATCCTCGACGCTCATCTTGGCGAAGCTCTTGTCGCGAAGGATCCCGGCATTGTTGATGAGGATATGGACCCCGCCCCAGCGTTCCTTCGCCGCGGCGACCATCGCTTCGACCTGCTCCGTATCGGTGACGCTGGCGCCGTTCGCCATCGCCTCGCCGCCGGCCGCCTCGATCTCCGCGACGACCTTCTGTGCGGCATCGGAGCTTCCCGAGCCGTCGCGGGCGCCGCCGAGATCATTCACCACCACCCTCGCCCCTCGCCGGGCGAGCTCGAGCGCATAGGCGCGGCCGAGCCCGCCGCCGGCGCCGGTGACGATGGCGACTCGGCCTTCGAAGCTTATGGTCATAGGTCCGGATCCTCCCGCGGATGGTGCGGGCGGCTCATGGCAGATCGGGACCGGGGACGACAATGGGGGCGCCGCCGGCGCCCCCTCCCAACCCTAGCGCGAGCGTCCGCGCTCGTAGGTCTGAGTGCAGTGATCGGTCACGGTGCGGGTACAGGGCGGAAGCGGGCCTGCCGCGCCCATGCTGGCCGTCGGAGCCGGCGGGGCCGTTCCGGCCGGAACCTGCTGCGCCGGCTGATTGTAGCCGGCGGGAGCCACTGCAGGCGCCGACACCACCGCGATCCCGCGCGCGTCGCGCTCGGGGGCGCTGTTGTCGGGGGCGACCGTCTGGCCGCCGTTCGCCATCGTCGTCGACATTTCGGTGTCCGTCGTCTGAGCGGCGGCGGCGGTGCCGAGCGTCAGCGCGGCAGCCATAAGAATGAGCTTCATTTCGGGCATCCTCCTTGGATGGACGGCCCCCGTCAGCCGGCGGCCCGGTCGCTAAACGTGGGCGAAACGATTTTTCTCCCGACGTCCCGAAACACGGACCGCCGACCGTCGGCCACTAGCGGCGGCGGACGCCTCGCTCATAGGCCTGGATGCAATGATCCTTGATCGTGCGCGAGCAGTTCGGAGGCGTGTGGGTCGTAGGCGCCTGCAGGCCCTCGGTAGCGTCGCAGGCGGGATAGCCGCCGGCGCCGGCATTGTAGCCGGCCGGCGAGCAGGCCTGGCCGTCGGGATCGGTGCCCTGCTGGGTGACTCCGCGCGGACCGCTGCTCTGCGAGGGATCGCTGACCGTGTTGCCGGTCTGGGCGGCGGCGGCGGACGCGAGCGTCAGCGCCGTGGCGACGAGGACGAATTTCATGGCTGGTTCTCCTGGCAAGCGGCCGCGCCTACATCGGCGGCCCTCTACCTCAACGTGGCCGCAACGATTTTTCTCCCGCCAAGCGTCCACAAGCGGGACAGGAGGGCTCCGCCCGTCTCGCCATTCGGCCGCTTTACCCTTATGAAAGGCGCCCCGGCATAGAGGCAGTGACGATGAGCGAGACGACGTCCGGCGAAGAGAGCAAGGCGGGCCCGAGCCGGCGCGTCGTGCTCGCGCTCGGCGCGGCCGCCGCCTCGACCGTGATCACCGTCCGCCCGGCGCTCGCCCAGACGGCGGGCTCGGTGCTCAATTGCGAGATCCCGGTGCCCGAGAAGAGCGGAAGCTTCATCGCCGCCGACGGAAGCGTGGTTCCGGCCGGAACGCCCGGCGCCTATCCGCCGCTCGCCCGGCCGCTCAAGGGCGAGGAGGTCAAGACGATGCTTGCCGGCGGCCAGGCCCCCGCCGGAGTGAATGCCGAGGCCGCCCAGGCCTATGCCAACTATATTCGCCGTCTGCAGGCGGGGATGAGCGGCTTCACCTGCTACGCCTCGCTGCAGATGCCGCGCTGAACCGTCCGGCGGCCGCCATGGCCGCGACCCTCTACGCCGCCGACCCGCCCGATCTCGTCCGAACCGTCGAGCTTGAGGGCCTCACCCTCCTCTATCACTGCCGCTCGGGCCTCACCCACATCCTCGCCCCCCCCGCCCCGCAGATCCTCGCGGCCCTGGCCGGCGCTCCGGCGAGCGCGGAGGAGATCGCAAGGCGGATCGGCGAAAGCTTCGAGGTCGAATCGGAAGACCCCGCCGCCGCCATCGCCGCCCGGCTTGCCGAGCTCGAGGCCGCCGGCCTGGTATGGCGGACTCGGGCATGAGGCACGTCTTCCGTCTCCAGGTCGGGCCGGTCGCGTTCCGGATCGGCTCGCAGTGGCGGCAGCCGATCGCCGCCCTTCGCCGGCTCTATGCCGGCTATCCCCAGCCGGCGGGGGCGTGCGACTTCACCGTTCGGCTCGAGGCCGAGCGGCCGTGGCGGCGGTGGTTGAGGCCTTCGGTGGCGATTCGCGGCGACTATGTGCTTCCCGACGCGGCGCCGCTGCCGCTGGCGCAGGGGCTGCTCGCCGCCGAGATGGGAATGAACCTGCAGATGGCGCTTGGGCAGAAGAACTTCCTCCTGCTCCACGCCGCAAGCCTCGATCGGGACGGGCGGGCGCTGCTGATGACCGGCCATTCGGGCGCGGGCAAATCGACCCTCGCGGCCCTTCTCGGCGAGCGCGGCTGGCGCTTCATGGGGGACGAATTCGCACTGCTCGATCTGGACGATGGCCGTCTTCACCCCTTCCCGCGCGCGG
This sequence comes from Allosphingosinicella sp., assembly GCA_045811485.1. GTDB lineage: Bacteria > Pseudomonadota > Alphaproteobacteria > Sphingomonadales > Sphingomonadaceae > Allosphingosinicella. Next base: position 41,217 of record JBJMTX010000032.1, on the reverse strand, counting down.
TCAGCCTCAAGAACGAGTCGCTCGCCTTGTTCGAGGGGATCGACGCCGCCCGGCTCGGCCCGCGGCTTGAAGGAACTCCCAAGGGCACGATCCGCCACCTCCGGCCGAACGGCGAAGCGGTGGCGAGGATGGGCGAGCCGGCGCGGCCGGTGGCGATCCTCTTCCCCCGCTTCGGGACGGATCTCGAGCCTGCGGTTCGCGACGTCGGCGCGGCCGAGGCCTTCATGCGGCTGACCCAGGCCTCCACCAATTATGTCGCGCTCGGCGAGCGCGGCTTCGACGCGCTCACCCGGCTCGTCGGCGAGCTTCCTTCCAGGGCGATGGATTATGCCGACGCCGCGCAGGCCGAGGCGCTGGTCGAGCGGCTGTGGAGCGAAGGATGAAGGACACGCGCACCCTCGCCCGCCTGCTCGCCGAGCCGTCGACCGCGGCCGAGGTGCGCGACTGGACCTCCGTCATCGCCGCGGCGCGGGCGGAATCGCTCGCCGGCAGCCTCGCCTGGCGGCTCGAGGGCGAGAAGCTACCGGGCGAGGTCGAGGCGCTGCTCGAGGCGGCGCGCCGCGACGGCGAGGCGGCGCGGGTGCAGGCTTTGTGGGAGGCCGAGATGGCGCGGCGGGCGCTTGCCCCGCTCGCGATCCCCGTCATCCTGCTCAAGGGCACCGCTTATGCCGCCGCCGGCCTCGATGCGGCTCGGGGCCGCTCGATCGGCGATCTCGACATCCTCGTTCCGCGCGAGGCGCTCGCCGACGTCGAGCGGGCCCTGCTCGCCGCCGGCTGGGAATGGGTCAAGGAAGACCCGTACGACGACCAATATTACCGCCGCTGGATGCACGAGCTTCCGCCCCTCATCCACCGCGAGCGCGACCGGATGATCGACGTCCACCACGCCATCCTTCCGCTGACGGCGCGGCCGAAGCCCGACATGGAGTCGATGATCGAGTCGAGCGTCGAATTGCCGGACGGGCTGCGTGTGCTCCATCCGGCCGACATGATCGTCCATGCCGCAGCCCACCTGTTTGCCGACGGGGACCTGGCCGGAGGCCTTCGCAACCTGTGGGATATCGATCGCCTGGTCCGGGAATTCTCTGGCCGGGGATACGACTTCACGGTGGAACTGCGCGAGCGCGCCTGGGAGCATGACCTCGTCCCGGCCGTCTCGCGCGTGCTCAGGGCCGCGCGCGCGCTCTACGGGACTCGGGTGGACGATCGTCTCGCCGGTCCTGCCCGCCCCTCCGATCGCCTCTTCCTCCGCCGCCTCCTCGCCCGCGACGGCTGGGGACGGGCGCGGCGGCCGGTCACGCGCCTCGGCTTCTACGTCCGCTCGCACTGGCTGAGGATGCCGCCGCTGATGCTGGCGCGACATTTATGGGTCAAGGCGCGCAAGGGCTAGGTGGACGGGGCGGCCTCGCCCGGTTTCCAGCCCAGCTCCTCGAACGGCGGGCTGTAGCCGCGCCGGCGATATTGCTGCTCGGGCAGATCGAATGCGACGCTGTGGTCGACCACGCGCGCCGTATCCGGCCCGCCGCCCGGGCCGCGTGCTCTGTAAGTCCCTCTGCCGTCCATGAAGCCTCCTGGTCTCGCTTGCCTTACATCAAGTTTTGACCCCGGGCGAGGTCCCTCCGGGCAACGATCTGCCCGTGCAATCCAGGTCCACCAAACGAATGAGCCCGGTTTCGCCATGGGCCGGCTCGCTATGGAATTCGCAAGCTTTCCGTGCGATTGCGCCGCTCATGAGCAGGCCCGTCGCCGCCGTGATCCTTGCCGCCGGCAAGGGGACGCGGATGAAATCCGATCTCCACAAGGTGCTCCACCCGATCGCGGGGCGGCCGATGATCGGGCATCTCCTCGACAGCGTCGAGGCGCTGGGCGTGGAGCGGACGGTGATCGTCGTCGGCGACAAGCGCGAGCAGCTCGAGAAGGCGCTCGGCGGCCGAGGCGTCGACTTCGCCGTGCAGGAGCCTCAGCTTGGCACGGCGCATGCGGTGCTCCAGGCGAAAGCGGCGCTCGCCGGCTTCGACGGCGACATCCTCCTCCTCTCCGGCGACGTTCCCTTCATCCGCACCGAGACGATGCGGCTGATGCTCGACGCGCTGCATCGCGAGCCGGCGCCGGCCGCCGTCGTGCTGGGCTTCCGCCCCCCGGAGGCGGGCGCCTACGGCCGGATCGTCGCCGGACCCGGCGGCCTTATCGCCAAGATGGTGGAAGCCAGGGACGCCTCGCCCGAGGAGTTCGGGGTCGGCCTGTGCAACTCGAACCTCTTCGCGGTGCGGTCGAAGGACTTGTGGAATCTGCTGGAGCGGGTCGGCAACGACAATGTCCAGAAGGAATATTACCTCCCCGACATCGTCATGGTCGCCTCCGCCGACGGCCGGTCGAGCCTGGTCGTCGAAGGCGATGCCGCCGAAGCGATCGGCCCCAACAGCCGCGGCGAGTTCGCGCTCGCCGAAGCCGCCTGGCAGGCACGCCGCCGGGCCGAGGCGATGGCCGCGGGAGCGAGCCTGATCGCTCCGGAGACAGTGTGGTTCGCCTTCGACACGAAGCTCGGCCGCGACGTCACGATCGAGCCCAACGTCTATTTCGGCCCCGGGGTCAGCATCGCCGACGGGGCCCGGATCCGCGCCTTCAGCCATATCGAGGGCGCGACGATCGGCCGCGGCGCCGAGATCGGGCCCTATGCGCGGCTCCGCCCCGGCACCGAGATCGGCGAGAAAGCCAAGATCGGCAATTTCGTCGAGACCAAGAAGGCCCGGCTCGGCGCCGGCGCCAAGGCCAGCCACCTCACCTATCTCGGCGACACCGAGGTCGGCGCGGGGGCGAATATCGGCGCGGGCACGATCACCTGCAATTATGACGGCTATTTCAAATACGGCACGGTGATCGGCGAGGGCGCCTTCATCGGCTCGAACAGCGCGCTCGTCGCCCCGGTCAGCATCGGCGCGGGCGCGATCGTCGGCGCCGGCTCGGTGGTGACTCGCGACGTCGAAGCGGATTCGCTTGCGCTCGCGCGGGGCGAGCAGGCGGTGAAGCCGGGCTGGGCGGCGCGGTTCCGGGCGGCGATGCTGACGAAAAAGAAAGCGGGTTGAGCTAATCCGTCACTCCCGCGAAAGCGGGAGTCCATACGGCGGCCCCGTATGGCACGGAAAATCATCATGGATTCCCGCTTCCGCGGGAATGACGGGAAAAAACTATGTGCGGAATCATCGGCATCGTCGGGCGCGAGGAAGTGACCGACCGGCTCATGCAAGGGCTGAGGCGGCTCGAATATCGCGGCTATGACTCGGCCGGGATCTGCACCATCCTCGACGGCAGGCTCGAGCGCCGCCGCGCCGAGGGCAAGCTCGACAATCTCGCCGCCGAGCTCGCCGCCCACCCCCTCGCCGGGACGATCGGCATCGCCCATACCCGCTGGGCGACCCACGGCGCCCCCACGGTCGGCAACGCCCATCCGCACATCGTCGGCGGAGTGGCGCTCGTCCACAACGGGATCATCGAGAATTTCCGGCCTCTGCGCGAGGAGATGCAGGCCGCCGGGCGGACCTTCCAGTCGGAGACCGACAGCGAGGTCGTCGCCCATTTGATCGATCACCAGCTCGGCCAGGGCAAATCGCCGCAGGAGGCGGTCGCGGCCGTCCTTCCCCGGCTCCACGGCGCCTTCGCCATCACCATCCTGTTCCGCGACTTCCCCGACATGCTGATCGGCGCGCGCATGGGGGCGCCGCTCACCGTCGGCTATGGCGAGGGCGAGACCTATCTCGGCTCCGACGCGCTCGCCCTCGCCGGCCTCACCCAGCGCATCGCCTATCTCGAGGAAGGCGACTGGGCGGTGGTGACGCGCGAGGGGGCGAGCCTGTTCGACCGCGCCAACGTGCCCGTGGAGCGCGAAATCGTCACCTCGGGCGCCTCGGACGCGATCGGCGACAAGGGCAACCACGCCCATTTCATGCAGAAGGAGATATTCGAGCAGCCGATCGTGGTCGCCCAGACCCTCTCCTCCTACCTCCGCCCGTTCGAGCGCAAGATCGCGCTTCCCAACATGGACCAGGATTTCGCCGACGTCCCCCGGGTCACCATCGTCGCCTGCGGGACCAGCTTCTACGCCGGAATGGTCGCCAAATACTGGTTCGAGCGCTTCGCCCGGGTGCCGGCCGACCTCGATGTCGCCTCCGAGTTCCGCTACCGCGAGCCGGTGCTCGAGCCGGGCGGCCTCGCCCTCTTCATCTCGCAGTCGGGCGAGACCGCCGACACCCTTGCAGCGCTGCGCCACGCCCGCGCCGAGGGCCAGCGGATCGCCGTCGTCGTCAACGTGCCCACGAGCTCGATGGCGCGCGAGGCCGATCTCCTCCTGCCAACCCATGCCGGCCCCGAGATCGGGGTCGCCTCGACCAAGGCCTTCACCTGCCAGCTCGCCGTCCTCGCCGCGCTCGCCGCCAAGTTCGCCCGCGACAAGGGCCGGATGAGCGAGGAGGAGGAGCGCGAGATCGTCGACCATCTCTCCGAGGCGCCGGCGGCGATGAACGCGGCTCTGGCCCATGACGAGGAGATCGCGGCGATGGCGCCGCTGATCGCCGAGGCCCGCGACGTCCTCTATCTCGGCCGCGGCCCCGATTATCCGCTGGCGATGGAGGGCGCTCTCAAATTGAAGGAGATCAGCTACATCCACGCCGAAGGCTATGCCGCCGGCGAGATGAAGCACGGCCCGATCGCCCTCATCGACGACAATGTCCCGGTCATCGTCCTCGCCCCGTCGGGGGCCCTGTTCGAGAAGACAGTCTCGAACATGCAGGAGGTCCAGGCCCGCGGCGGCCGGGTCGTCCTCATCTCCGACGCGGAGGGGCTCGAAGCGGCGGCCGACGACCGCCTTCTGGCGACGATCGAGATGCCCAGGGTCCACCCGCTCATCGCGCCCCTGGTCTATGCGATTCCGGTGCAGTTGCTCGCTTACCATGTCGCGGTCGTGAAGGGGACTGACGTCGACCAGCCGAGGAACTTGGCGAAAAGCGTGACGGTGGAGTGACCGGCGCCGCATCATTGGCCGCTCGCGCCCCAAATGATACGGGAGTACAAGGAGACGGGTCGGCGCGTCCCGGAGATGGCGCGGCGCCTAGGGGTAGGTAGTGCGACCATATTGGCTATCGCGGCCCGTAGCGGCATCGAGATAGCCCGGCCGCCCCTTAGTCGACCCCCTTGCAGCCACTTGAGGTAGCGACGAAGAGTGGGGAAATGTTTTTTTCGCCTGCTCCCTCGTCCCAAGCTGCCCTGGCGCGCGGGCCGCCAGCCTCCGCGGAAAAGTTCGGATTGAGCGGCTCATTTCGGATCATACGCTAATAGCGGCTCATCGATCACCGTGTCCCGCGGTGCCCCACTGATGCAAATGTCGACGCTTGCAGAAAGCTGCACGCCCGAACGGGGTTCGGGGTTGGTGCTACAAGGCCGAATCGAAACTCGGAGGTGCCGGATGGGACAGTCTTCTTCGATGGGTATGCGCGCCGCCGTGTTCTCGGCGGTCTGCATCGCGCTCAACGTGGGCCTCAACAAGATCGCGGTGGTCCTCAACTTACCCGTGTTCATGGACACCGTGGGTACGGTGCTCTCGGGAGCCATGGTGCCGCCCGGGTACAGCATAGCGGTAGGGGTAATCTCGAATCTCATTGGCGGGGTCGTCACCCATCCCTCCGTCCCATTCTACATCGGTACGCAGGTGGTCGTGTCGCTGATGTCGATCGTCGGCTTTCGCCGGGGATGGTTCGACACGCTTCCTGCCGCGATCGCGCTGGGCCTCGCCATCGGCATCGTCAGCGCCCTCGTCAGCGCGCCAGTGACTGCGCTGGTGTTCGGCGGAGTCGACGAGCCAGGAGCGACCGCGCTCAACGCGATACTGCTTGCCGCTGGACACGATCTCTGGACCTCGGTTGTGTCCGGGCTGCTGATCGTCTCGTCGATCGACAAAGTCATCGCTTCAGTCGTGGTCTGGGCGTTGCTTCGGCGGATGCCGGACCGGTTGAAGATCGCCCGGCGGAAGCGCGTGGAGTGAGCGTTCGACCCGCCGCCGCAGGAGCCGCGACGATCGTCTCGCTCGTTTCGCTGTTCCTGCTGCAACCCGGCTTCGGGCGCGAAATCTTCACGGCCGGTATCACATTGATTCTGCTGGCCGCCTGGGGAGGCGGCCGAGCGCGTCTCGCCCTCAGGCTTATCGGGTGGACATTGCCCTTCGTCCTTCCTCTCTTGGCACTCCACGGCATCCTCAACAGTCAATTTCCGATCACCGGCTGGTGGCTCGACACGGTCCCCATCCGCGCGTCCGGCGTCGCGTTCGGCTACGATCTGTCCCTCCGGATCCTGTTGTTCTCCGTCGTCGCTGGCTTCTGGTTCGCGGTCGATCGCGATGCCCTCGTCGAAGGCCTCCTGCGGTTGCGCCTACCGACCCGGTTCATAATGGTGGCAGTCCAGGGCTTCGTGATGGGGCGGCTCATCCAGCGGAGGATCGACAACGTCTACCTCGCTCAGCGTGCGCGCGGGATCCCGGTGTCGGGGTCGCTCGGGCTGCGACTTATGTCCCTGCCCTCGCTGCTGGTCCCGGTCGTGGTCGGCACCTTCGTAGAGGCCGATGCCAGGGTTCCGGTGCTGCTGGCGCATGGATACGGCCGGCTGGAGCCAGCCGCGCGACCCGCACGGCTCGAGCTTCCAACTGTGATGGTGATCGTCGCCTTGCTCTCGTGCCTCGGAATCGCTCTGAGCGCGGACTGGCCTCGATGATCGGCCCTCCCCGATCGTTCGAAGCGGCAGTCGTCGTCGATGTCCCCGAATATCCGCGCATCGCGGCACCGACGAGAAGCCACGTCGTGCTCACGGGCCCCAGCGGAAGCGGGAAGACCGCGTTTTGCCTGCTTCTGGCCGGCGTCTCGGATGACTCGGGGCGCGAGGCGAAGCTGCAGATCTTCGGAGATGCGCTCGCAGTGCTGTCGGACGAGGAGCGAGCCCACAAAATCGCGTTCGTGCCGAGCGACCCCTTCCTCGCCTTCACCGGCCTCAAGAGCAGTCTGCTGGGCGAGCTGGAGATGATCGGCCGGTTGGTGGAGACGGCCCACGGAAGCGGTGACCGCCTCCTCAGCCGGATCGCGGACCGCCTTGATCTTTCAGGCCACCTGAACCGCGACCCCTTCACCCTTTCGGGCGGCGAGGCGGTCCGTGCCGCGCTGGCCATGGCACTGATGAAGCGTCCGCTCTTGTTGGTGTTGGACCAGATGCAAGAGCAGCTCGATCCATCTTACATTCCACACATAAGCGCGGCCCTCGCCGAGTTGCTTCCGTCCTCAAGCGTGGTCGTCGAGACACGGTCGCGAACGACAGCCGAATCGCGCGCGGCGAGCGCGGCGGCGACACCGACCCCCGGGCCCTGCGACTGGCATCTGGACATCCGCCCGTTGGACGCCGTCGGAGCGACTCCTCTCGATGCTTCCTGCAGCCTTGCGCAGCGAGGAGCCAGGGGCCAGGAGGCGCAGCCCCCGTCGGCTGAGGCCCTGTGGGTGGAGGGGCTGGCTCATAGCTACCCTGCTTCGGGTTTCCGGCTCGGTCCGATCAACCTTCGCATCGGCCCAGGTGAGAGAATCGGCCTCGTCGGCCCCAACGGAAGTGGCAAGTCGACCCTGCTGAAATGCCTGGCCCTGCTTGAGCGGCCGACCTTCGACAGGTTGGAGATTTCGGGGCGCAACGGTTCCACTGCGACGCCGCCGCCGGAGCGTCAGGCACATCACTGGGCCGCCCAGGCGCTCTACTGCTTCCAACGACCTGAGGACCAGCTGTATCTTGCGACCGTAGGGGACGAAATTGCCGAGACTTGCCGTCGCCTAGGCGTCGCCGACACTCTCGGTATGGCGCTGGGCATAGCCCGCAGGCTTGGCTTGGAGCCCTATCTCGGCAGATCTCCGTACGACATTCCGCGAAGTTTCCGTCGCCTCGTACCAGTCTCAGCAGCTTTGGCGGTCGGTCCACCGCTGCTTCTGCTCGACGAACCGACCGTCGGGCTCGACGATCGGCAAGTCGCGACGCTCGCGGGCCTGCTGGTCGAGACGAGACACAGCGGCGCGACCATTTTCATCTCACATGACGAAGCGTTCACCGCGGTAGCGGCCACGCGGGTGATAGATATCCGAAGCCTCTCGCCTCACCAGGGACATCTTTCGAATCCCGCCTGACGGCCGGCATGGGCGACGCATTCCTGAAGATAGGCGACGATCCGTGGATTTTGCTTTCCTTGAGCCATATAGCTGGTCGGCTGGACGACCCGTGTCGAGGAAACCCACATGTCCTCCCGATCGAGCAGACATGCGATAAGGGCCCAGATGTCTCTCACGACCATGAAGCGGGAGAGGCCGAATTTGCGGGCGAAGTTTCTCGGCTCGTTATAGTCGAAGGCCTGATGCAGAAGAGTCAGGAAATGCCGCAGGCGATCATGTTGATCCTCGGCGCACTCGACCAGGCTCAAGACATAGTCGCAGCGTTCCTTGTCCGTCTTGGGGCGGGATAGCGTAGCCGCGCGGCCAGGACCGCCGACCGCCTTCTTGTTGCGTTCCTCCGATCTGTTCAGCTGGGAGAACTCGCTCTTGAACGTGTCGCGGCCATCGGTCGAGCCGAAGAAGGCAGCTATGGCCAATGCCAGCGGGTAGATGTCGTCCTTCAGTCCCCCGGCATCGGGCCGGGCGAATTGGTGGTCGATGAAGCGGGCAACCTGCCAGCCGAGATTCGATGGGCTGTAGGTATCCTTATCGACATCGCCAATCTCGGAAAGAGTGTCTTCTGCGCTACTTCGCTCCAGCAGATACGCGGAAAAGCTGTCGATCACATTGGCCTGAACAAGTGCTGGGATTATCTTGATCATCTCCGGACCTTCGCGCTTGAATTCCGGACCGTAGATGAACTTACAAATGGCCTCTTCGCTCAGGTCAATGAAAATTCGTGAACGGAACGCGCAAGAGACTGGGTTTCGCACAGAATTAGCACAGGCTTGCAACAGACAGGCGGCGATATTGCGAACGAAGCGCCAGTTGTAGCTTCCGCCGGTCAACACCATGCTTCGCCGTTCATCCATGCGCTTGGCGCTGACGAAGGGGATGAATTGCACCGATTCAAGATGATGGAGCAGACTCAGGAACAGCTTATCGGGATATCGCTCCGATCCCTCCAGGTATCGCAGGATCTCGCGGCTCTCGACGACTTCCAGCCGCGATCCGGCGCTGGCTGCAAGTGTGCCCAGCACGCGCGAGGAGACATAGTTGGACGAAGCCTCCAACTGGCCAAAGGTGATGTTGTTGCGAAAGCCCATCCGGCCGGTTTCGGACGATTCGAAAACCGCGTCCCCCTCAATTAGTCGGTAGATGCGCGGACTGAGGTTGCCCACGACCGAGAGCATCTCTTCCTGGTCAAAGCGCTCGATCTGTGAAGCTCCGGGAACTGCCTCGCCCGCTGGCGGGTCGATATGCCGCTCGACGATCACGTTCCTTGGGGTGAGCAACCAGAAATAGAACGGGCCTTGTCTCGGCGGAACCCGAGCTTTCCCGCTCCACTGGCCATCTTCGGGCGAGAAGCCGACGGAATCGTCGCCGTCTCCTTCGAACAACCGCTTGTGCAGGTTCTGAAGATGGGCCGAAAGGCCGTCGGGCAAGCTCGAAATATGCAACGGACGTTGCTCAATGACGTGGAAGCCTGTGCTGACGAAAAGCTCTTCCCAGGCCGCCGGGTCCCGAACCTTCAGGGTCTCGGTTACGCCATAGGGCGCGGAAGTCTCCTGCATCACGTCTTCGACCGGCAGCTCCGAGAGGAAATAGTCGGGGTCGAAAGCGGCTACGACAATGGGTACGTTCAGCCATTTCCGCCGCTCCAGGAAACCGAAGAGCGAACGGAAGCTCGCCTCCGGATCCCCAAGGTGATCGACGACACCGATGATCGAGATGAGCGTCGGCGGATCTGCCTGCGGGTGAAGATCGCTTTCGCAATAGCGCCGGATCGTGCTCTCGATGAGAGTTGCGCCCGCGAGGCGTGGATCGGCGCGTGCGGCACGCATGAGGTCCGCGCTAGGTTCGACGCCAGTATATTGCACGCCTAAAGCGGCCAGCCATCCGCCGATGTAGCTGTTCCCCGAGCCCAGATCCAGAAGTCGTGTTCCGGCAAGCGACGGATACTGGAGGTTCAGCTTGCGCACGTCTTCGTGCGCGTGCACGAAATCGGGGATCTGAGCCTCTAGCGGAACCGTCTCCGACACTTGGCGGGAGGCGATGCAATCGCGTATCAGCCTATGGGGCTTCGCTATGCGACCCTGTCCGGCCTCTCCTCCGAAATGGTTGAGGGCGCTCGCCACGAGCCAGTTGACCAAGACCATCCGAAGCGGATCCCCGTAGGGGCCGATCACGTCATGCCAAGCGGCGGCTCGCGGTCCGAGGATCACGTCATCTGGATATTCCAAGGTGTCCCACATCCCACCCAAGCCTGCAGAAATCTGCAGGTGCAGCTTTGTATATGTGCAGAAGAAGACGCCCCGGGCTAGCCCCCATTACCCCAATCTTCCGCGTCGGATGGGGTCGGCAGAATAGGCGTAAAGAGACGATTGCCACCGAATCATCGGAGCATTCGCATGAGCATTTGCTTAACGGAAGCGATTCTCACCCCGCAAGGAGGCGGAGGCCGGGATGCTGTGGCGAGCGGCAGGCTCAAGACCCGCGGCGCCCCTGCATCGGGCGCGAGAAGAAAGGGAGATTCGGCTGCCGCTAAGAGCATGGAGACGATTTGAGCTGCCTCTGCTGTCGGAGTGGAGCGATTTATGGGCACCGCGAGCGCTTTTTCAGGGCTGATGCAAATGTCCGGCGGCTGGGGGTTCGCTCTCGCCGCGCTTGGCCTGATCTCGTCTTGGGTGCCGGTAATCTGGGTCTCTTATCACCGGCGCAAGGTCTTGCTCGCACGCGTCGACAAGGATCGACTTCAGATCGAAAGCGAACGTGACGTGCGGCTGCGTGAGCTCGACCACCGCCACGTCGAGCGGATGTTCGAGCTTGAGGCGAACCGGGTCGTGGAGATGCGGGAACAGGAGCGCCTCACCCAGACCTCGGAGCTGGCGATTCTCATGCAGCTTTCCGAGAGCATCAGATCGGGGCTCGCGCCTTCCGACATTGCGGGGGCACAAGCACTGCCGCACAAAACGGAAGGCGCAGCCTAGCGCCCGGCCGGCAGAGCGCGCTCGCGCTGAGCACAGCCCTTAACCGCCGAATGCGGCGTAACTGGCACCCCGTTATACCCCCTGCTTGCCGACGGACACGATGGCGACGTAACCTTGGTGACTGACGTGGACGAAGCGGAAAGTTTTTGTCAGCCACCGGTGCGGTCCCCCTATACCAGCCGCGTTATGGCGCGATCTCGACGGAAAAGTTTCCATCTCTGAGCCTCAGATTGGACACCCCGCTATCGAAGCGCTTCACGGGAAAAGTTTATTGGGAATGCTCATCAACTGAGGCCGCTCATCTCCATCCCAGGAACCTTGGGCGATCTGGCCCTTTACGCCTGACCGGCCCTATCGCGGGGCGCTAACTCTTCACCGAACGCCGCCATCTGCCCAGCCAGCGCCCGCTGAAAGGCAGGACGCGCTTCGCAGCATGCGAGGTAATCCGAGAGGCCGACCTCCGTAACCAGCTCAGTATGCCGCAGGATCCTGAGCACCGTCGCCATCATTAGATCGCCGGCGGTGAAGCGGGGGCCGTCGAGGAAGGGCTTGTCGCCCATCGCCGCGGCCAGCTCTGCCAGCCGCTTCCTCACCACAGCCTCGGCATCCGGCCGCCTCAGCTTCGCCCATTCCTGGCCGGAATAGAACAGGTCGATTCCGGCGAGGTTGAGGATTGGCGGCTCGATCGTGTTCAGCGCCGCGAACAGCCATTCGATCGCCCGCGCCCGCGCCGCCGGGTCGCCGGGCAGCAGAGTCTCGCTGCGCTCGGCGATCCGAAGCACGATCGCGCCCGATTCGAACAGCTTCAGGCCGTTCTCCTCATAGGCCGGCACCTGCCCGAACGGCTGCCACGCGCGATATTCGGCGCCATCCTTCTCGCCATCCCGGAGCAGCCTCACCTCGTAGCGCAACGCCGCTTCCTCCAGCGCCCAGCGCACCCTGAGGTCGCGAACCAGGCCCTTGGCGAAGGGCGGGACTGTCTTGAATGCGCTGATCCTGATCATGCGAGGCTCCCGATCACCTGCCGGACGATCGCCGGCAGCAACAACAGATAGAGGCCGACGGTCGGATAGAAGGTGAGCGTGAAGCCGAGCGCGCGCCACGGCGCGCCGCGCGAATAGCCGGCGAAGAAGAGCAGCCGCCCAACCGCGAAATAGAGCGCGCAGACGACCACCAGCCCTCGCCGATTCTCCGGCCCCAGCCATAGCCAGGCGCCATAGGCGACGACCGCCAGCAAGGCCTGCTCGAGCGTGTTCTGGATCAGGCTCTGGAGCAGCTTCGCCTTGGGTGTCCCGTTCGACAGGCCGCCGCCGTCAATGTCCTCGGGCGTGAAGAAGCGGTGGCGCGCGAGAAGCGCGACCGAGACGACCAGCCAGAGGCAGGCGAGCAGCGAGCAGTCCAGCCAGAGCGCGAGACGCCCTTCGGTATCGTCCGGAACAGCGGGCAGATGAGGCCAGGCAAAGGCGGCGACGGTGAGCGCGAACCCCCCGGCCATGCCGGCCGCGACTCCCGCCTGAGTGCGTGTGAAGGCCATCGCTCCCCTCCCCGCGCGGAGCCTAGCACGGCCGCAGGACGGTCCCAACGTTCGTGATCGGCAACTTATCGGTTGCGCTTCGCTCCTGCCCTCGCTAAAGCGCAACCGGAGGGTTGCATGATATGACCGACCGGATCGAGAAGAGCACCGACATCGCCGCGCCCGTCGAACGGGTCTGGCGGGCGCTGACCGACCATGAGGAGTTCGGCGCGTGGTTCCGGGTCAGGCTCGACGCGCCCTTCGCCCTCGGCGAGATCTCGAGCGGGCACATCACCCATCCCGGCTACGAGCATGTGAAATGGGAAGCGCGGGTGGTGGCGATGGAAGCGCCGCGACTGTTCGCCTTCACCTGGCATCCCTATGCGATCGATCCCGACAAGGATTATTCGGACGAACCGCCGACCCGGGTCGAGTTCCGGCTCGAGCCGGCGGACGGCGGCACCCGCCTCACCGTCACCGAATCCGGCTTCGACGCCATTCCCGCCGAACGCCGAGACGAGGCGCTTCGTATGAACGAGCGCGGCTGGACGGCGCAGATGGCCAATGTCAGGGCCCATGCCGAGCGCTGAGACGGCGGTGATCTTCGCCGCGCTCGCCGATCCCACCCGGCTCGCTCTGCTACGGCGCCTCGCCGACGGCGGCGCTCGGCCGATCGTCGCCCTCGCCGCGGAGAGCGCGCTCTCCCGCCAGGCCGTCACAAAGCATCTCGCAACGCTCGAGCGCGCCGCCCTCGTCGCCCGCCGCCGCGCCGGCCGCCGCACGCTGTACGCCCTTCGCCCCGAGCGCCTCGCCGAAGCCCGCGCCTGGCTCGAGGAAGTCGGCGCCCAATGGGAGGCGGCGCTGGGCCGGCTCAAGGCCCATATCGAAGGCTAGCCAGCGCCCCCGCGCGTCCTTAGTCTTCCCGCAGATGCGTTCGAAACGAGCCCTCCTTCCAGCCTTGCTGCTCGCCCTCTCGAGCTGTTCGACGCTGCAGGCCTCGAACGCCCCGGCCTGCGACGCCGCGGCTCGGACGCTCGATTCGCCGCCGGGCCGCGCCTGGCTTCGCAACGAGGGCTGGCGCTACGCCACGAGGGCCGAGGCGGAAGCCGCCTTTGCGGCGCTCGCCGATACCCAGTCGCCCTCTCCCTGGCCCGACTGGTATGCGCCCTACGAAGGCTATCAGACGATCCTTCCGCCGGGCACGCGCTTCCAGATGGCGGTGGGCGGCGAATCCAGCGCCGAGCGGCCGGGCGGGTTCGGCACCTTCGACAATATCGCCGACGTCGCCAACGTTCGCTCGGGCCTCGCCGTGAAGAAGGCATGGAAGCCGGCCGTCACCAGCGTCGTCACCTTCGAGGTGACCCGCCCGCTTCCCGTGAAGATCGGCCCTGTCGGCCCGCAGGTCGACGGCACCCTCTGCCGGCTGCTTCCGGGCCGCTGGTCGCAGCTCCAGATGCTGGTCCCGCCGGCCGAGCGCCTCACCTACATCCGCAAGATCGCCGAGCGCCCGATCCGCTAGCTACTGGCAGAGCCTTTTCCAGGCGATCTCCATCACCGTCCCGGGCTCGATCGGCAGCGGCTGCTGCCAGGCGGCGGTATAATCTTCCTGCTGGAGGACCTTGCCGCTCTCGTCATATTTGCGCGCCGCGGTGGGGGTGATGGTCTTTCCCGGGCAATCGACGGTGAGTCGATAGGCATCGAGGCTCGGAGTCGTCGCGCCCGGGTTGGAGAGCCTGAACCAGCCTTCCTTCTTGACGTCGGTCATAACCACGTTGGTAATGTCGATGGCGATGCGCTGGCCGGTCTCGGCCGCTCCGAGATCGATCCAGCGAAGCGGCTCGGGCGCGGGCGTCGCTGGGGCGCCCGGCTCCTGCCCCGGGAGGTTGATCACCGGCACCTCGATGGCGGGGACTGGCGAAGGCGCCGCTGTGGCGCCGCAGGCGTCGAGCGTCTTGCCGACCTCCGGACCCACGGCCGGATCCTGGACGAGGCCGGCGACATAGGCGAGGTCGCGCGGAGTGAGCGCCGCCCCGCCCGCGGGGGCGAGCCGCCGGGCGATGTCCGAAAGTTGGCGAAGTTGCCACGTATTGAGATTTTTGGTCAGCCTGTCCGAGACGCAGCGGCCCTTCTCGCCGTCCAGCCCGTAGCGGACGAGTTGGGTGCCGATCAGGCTGTCCTTCGACTTCCAGTAATCGGCCGCATAGCCCGCGCAGCCGGCGAGGAGGGCGAGTGGCAGCAGGGCCAGTCCAGGTTTCGGCACTTCATTCCCTTTTTCGAGCGTGCTCACCCGGATAGCTCAAGCCGCGCCGGGGGTGAAGGGCAAGCCGATCAGGCGCGGTGGCCCGCCGGGCGCGAGTCGCGGGCGTAGACGTCGCGCTGGAGGACGAGGCCGCGACCGGGGTCCGGCAAGGCGGTCAGATAGGTGATGTAGACCGGCACCGGCTCGGGCAGGTCGACGCGCTGCTCGGGCGCGTCGCCGGCGGCCACGGGGACCCGGCCGCCATAGAGGAAGCGGGCGAGCCGGCGGGCGTCGGCGAGGCGGACGCAGCCCGAGCTGAGGCGGCGGTCGGAGCGCTCGAACAGGCTCTTGTCCGGGAAATCGTGGAGGTAGATCCCGAGCCGGTTGGGAAGCATGAACTTCATCGCCCCCATGACGTTGGCGCCCCCCGGCCGCTGGCGGAGCCTGAGGCTGGTCCTCCCTTGCGCGACCGAGCGCCAGTCCACCTGCGAGGCGGCGACGACGCGCGCCCGCTCGCTCCAGTCGGAGAGGATCTCGAGCCGCTCGCGCTGGAGCAATGCGGGCCCCGACTTGAGCACCTTTTTGGCCCGCTCGCGGGCGAGGTCGGGCGGGACGTTCCACCACGGGTTGAGAACGGTGTAGCGGATGAAGCCGGCGAGGGCCGGGGTCTGCATTCCAGGCTTGCCGACGATCACGCGCATCGGCCCTTCCACCCGCCGCCCGTCGATCATCCACAGCCGCGCCGAGCCGGCATCGACGATCACGTAGCGGCCGGCGCGCGCCGGAATGACCCGGGCGCGATCGAGATTGGCGCGGATGACCGCTTCCTCCGCCGCCGTCAGCGCCGGCGCGGCGGCGCGGCGGCGGGCATAGCCCCGGCTGAGTGCCTCATAGAGCGGGTTCATCGCCAGCACGGAGTCGACCGCTCCGGGGTCGGCCGCCGCCGAGTCGAGCAGCGCCCGCGCCGGGGGCGATCGCGGCTCGAGCTCCTCGTCGATCCAGGCGACCGCCGGGGCCTTGGCGGGAACGTGTAGGTCGCGGACGAAGGCTGCGTAGGCGCGCGAGGTGAGAAGCTCCGCCCGGGCGAGGGCAGCGGTATCGCCCGACGCCGCGGCGGCGAGCGCCGCTTCGAGCTCGGCGGAGCCGTAGGTTTCGGGATCGAGGCCGTCGTCGGCCGCGGCCGCGACCGCCTCCGCGACCTTGAGCGCTTCGGGGCGAGGGCCGCTCTTCGTCACCCACAAGGGCCGGTTCTCGCGCTCGCGATAGAAAGCGGCGATATCGGCGGAGACATGGACCGGCTTCGCCGCGACATGGACCGCCGCCGGCGCGGCGACCGGCGCCTCGCGCTCTCCGCAACCGGCGAGCGCCAGGATCAGAGCGAGCAGGGTAAGTCGCGACGTCATGACGCCGGGGATAGCATGGAGAAAAGCCGGGACCAAAGGCCCCGGCTTCAACTCTCCCGCATTGGGACGAAGCCGTCATTGCGAGGAGCCCTTCGACGCCGCCTGCGGCGGCGCACAGGATAAACTGCCGCTTCGCGGCAGCGACGAAGCAATCCAGTCTGCGGGGGCCGCGCTGGATTGCTTCGCCTCGCTCGCAATGACGTTATTTTCCGGCGAGCGCGGTGGCGGAGCCGTTCGCGCCAAGCAGCTTCAGGGCGACCTGGAACTCCCTCGCGGCGGCGCGCTGGTTGTTGGCGCGGCACAGGGCCTCGCCGGTGCGAAGGCGGCGGCTCGCATTCTCGGCGACGGCGCGGTCGGCGCCGGGAAGGGCGCTTCGGATCTGCTGGGGCATGGCGTCGCAGCGGGCATCGCCGGCGGCCGAGGCGGGGGCGGCGTTGAGGGTGAGCGTTCCGGCGAGGGCGACGGCGGCGAGGGTGACGAGAGCGTTGCGCATGATTTTCCTCCACTGAATGTAGCCTCTGAATAGGCGCAGTGGATTTCCATGATAATCCGCTATAATATCGATGGGCCATGAAGCAGGAATACATAATCGCCCGCAACCAGCTCGACGGAGTCGAGGCTTTTTTGCGGGTGGCGGAGCGGCGCAGCTTCCGCGCCGCGGCCGACGATCTCGGCCTCTCGCCCTCGGCGATCAGCCAGACCATCCGGGCGCTCGAAGCCCGGGTCGGCGTCCCGCTGCTGACCCGGACGACCCGAAGCGTCGGCCTGACCGAAGCCGGCGAGCGCTTCTTCGACCATGCCCGGCCCGCCTTCGCCGGCCTCACCGCCGCGTTCGAGGCGGCGCGAAGCTTCGGCGAGCGGCCCGCGGGCCTTCTCCGCCTCAACGTCCCGCGCGTCGCCATTCCCTTCCTGATCGAGCCGGTGATCGAGGGCTTCTCAGCCGCCTATCCCGACGTCGAGGTCGAGATTTGCGGCGAGGACGAACTGATCGACCTCGTCGAGCGCGGCTTCGACGCCGGGATCCGGATGGGCGACTATCTCGAGGCCGACATGATCGGCGTTCGGCTGACCCCGCCCTTCCGGCTGCTCGTCGTCGGTTCGCCGGCTTATTTCGAGCGCCACGGCCGGCCGGTCATGCCCGCCGACCTGCGCCGTCACCGCTGCATCCGCGGCCGGGCGCCCTCGACTGGAGCGATCTTCCGCTGGCATTTCGACGTCGCCGGCCAGCCGGTCGAGATCGCGGTCGACGGGCCGCTGATCGTCAACGATCTCGACGTCAGCAAGGCGGCGGCGCTTCGAGGAATCGGCCTCGCCTATCTCGGCGAGCCGCTGGTCGCCGAGCATCTCGCCGCCGGACGGCTCGAGATCGCGCTCGAGGAGCATGCCGCCTGGTCGCCCGGCGCCTATCTCTATTATCCGAGCCGGACCCAGATGCTGCCCAAGCTGCGCGCCTTCATCGACTTCATCCGCGAGCATCGTCCGCCCGACCGGTTTCTGGAACACCCCGTCATCCCGGGAGGGACCCCATCAAAGTAGTACTTTGATGGGAACCCGAAAGCCGGGACCTAGGAACACGGATTTGCATAAGCTCGCTCAGGACGGTGTTCCTGGGTCCCGGCTTCCGCCGGGGTGACGGTTAGTTGGGCAGGATCAGGCTCGCCCTAAGCCCGCCCTCGCTCCGGTTGACGAGCTCCAGCCTTCCGCCATGCGCCAAAGCGACGGCGCTGGCGATGGCGAGGCCGAGGCCGGCGCCGCCGCGCTCGCGGTTGCGCGACGTCTCGAGGCGGCGGAACGGCTCGAGCACCGCTTCGAGCCTGTCCTCCGGAATTCCCGGCCCGTCGTCCTCGACGAGGATCGCGATCGCGTCGGCCCGCGCCTCAAGGCTGAGGCGGGCGCCTCCGCCATAGTCCAGGGCGTTGTCGATCAGGTTGCGAAGCGCGCGGCGAAGCAGGTTCGGCCGAACCGCGAGCACGGTGCGCGGCGAGGCGGCGATCTCCACCGGCCGGCCGAGCTCGCGATATTCCTCGACCAAAGCGTCGGCGAGCGCACCGAGATCGACCCGACGAAGCTTCTCGCGCCCGCGGCCGGTCCGGGCCAGCGTCAATATGTCCTCGAGCGTGGACGCCATCTCCTCGACCGTCGCGACCAGCCGCGCGCGCTCGTCCTCGGGCCCCATATTCTCCGCCCGGATCCGGAGCGAGGCGAGCGGAGTCCTGAGGTCGTGGCCGATCGCGCCGAGCATGCGGTCCTTCTCGTCGAGCAGGGCGAGGGTCCGGCGGTTCATCGCGTTGAACGCCTCGATCGCCCGGCTGATATCCGCCGGCCCGCGCGCGATTACCGGCTCGGCCTCGGTGCGGCCCTCGAAGCGCTCGGCGGCGAGGGTGAGATCGCGGAGCGGCCGAGCCAGCCGCCGGGCGATCCACCAGGCTGCGCCGAAGACGATCAGGAAGAGAACGAAGGTCCCGACCAGCAGGCGGTGGATCAGCCAGAGGTCGGGCGGCGGCACGGCGAGGCGGGCGTCGAGCCAGCGGCCGTCGTCGAGCAAGGCGGCAAGATAGACCATCTTGCGATAGCCGTGATGATGGTGCCCGGGCGGGCCGGGAAGCTCCCCAACCTCCATCCTGGTCGCCGCGCGGACCGGGCTCGCCTTGACGGCGGCGCCTTCGAGCGAGACGGCGAGCCGCACCTCAATCCGCGGGTCGCGGGGAAGCCTCTGCGCATCTACGACGCTGAGCTCGGAGAGCCGGTATTGCGCCGCGGGCCCGACCGGATGCGCCGCGAGAAGGAGTCCGCGATCGCGGGCGGGCGCCGCCGCGATCACCGCCGCCGCCTGCGTGAATCGGGCGATCGCCGGGCCCTCGCTCTGGGCGAGGCTCAATTTCTGCTGCTCGCCGAGGATGAAGGCCAAGTTGACCGCCTGGGCGACGAGCAGGGCCGCGCCGATCAGAAGCAGCATCTGCCCGAGCAGGCTGGAGGGAAGCAGCCGCCTCACGGCCGGCGAACGTCGGCGGCGAGCATGTAGCCGCCGCCGCGCACTGTCTTCAGCAATGCCGGCTGCCTCGGATCGGGCTCGATCTTGCGCCTGAGGCGGCTGACCATGTTGTCGACGCTTCGCTCGAAGGCGGCGAGCTCGCGGCCCTGGGCGAGATCGAGCAGCTGGTCGCGGGTGAGCACGCGGCGCGGATGGGTGACGAGGGCGAGGAGGAGGTTGTACTCGCCGGTGGAGAGCGGGACGGCGACGCCTTCGCTGTCGATCAGCTCGCGCTCGCCGGTCCGAAGCAGCCACGGCCCGAAGGCGAAGGCGTCGGCTTCGGGGCCGCGGACCCGCGAGGGACGCTCCCCTGCGCGGCGAAGCACGGTTCGGATCCGGGCGAGCAGCTCGCGGGGGCTGAACGGCTTGGTGACATAATCGTCGGCGCCGATCTCGAGGCCGACGATCCGGTCGGTCTCCTCGGCCATGGCGGTGAGCAGGATGACGGGGATTCCGCTCGTCGCCCGGACCTGGGCGCAGAGCGACAGACCGTCCTCGCCCGGCATCATCACGTCGAGGAGGATGAGATCGACCCCATAAGCGGCGAGCGCCCGGCGCGCCTCCTCGGCATTGGCCGCCTTCGAGACTCGAAGCCCGTTCCTCGCCAGATATTGCGCCAGCGGATCGCGGATCGAGCGCTCGTCGTCGACGAGCAGGATATGGGGCTCACCGGCACTCGCCATGGCTTTACTGGTCGCAGGCCGAAGGCGGCGTCAAGCGTCCGGCCCCGTCATTGCGAGGAGCGAAGCGACGCGGCAATCCAGGAGGCCTCGGAGCCCGCACTGGATTGCCGCGCTTCGCTCGCAATGACGGAGGCCTAGCGCGGATGATGGTCGCGGTGGGCGGCTTCCATCTCCTCGCGGGTGACGGCGCCGTTCTTGTCGGTGTCGACCATCGCGAAGTGGCGCTCCATCCCGTCCTGCGCCTCGGCAAGCGAGATGGAGCCGTTGCCGTCGGAATCGAGGCGCATCGGCCCGGCGTCTGCATGGGGCTCGCCGGGAGGGGGTCCGCGCATGCCGTCCGGCGGGCCGCGATGATGGCCGCCCATCTTGTCGTGGAAGGCGATCATTTCCTGAGGGGTGACCTGGCCGTCCTTGTTGACGTCGGCGCCGGCGAACATCGTCGCGGCCGCCGCCCTCACCTCGGCGCGGGTGATGATTCCGTCGCCGTCGGCGTCGAACATCCTCATCGGGCCGTGCCCGTCGGCCTCCTGGGCGTAGACGGCGGCGCCGCCCGCCAGCAGCAGAGCAGCGGCCGCGCCGAGCCCGATCTTCAAATGCTTGGTCATCGTTGATCTCCAACAGGTCGCGCCGAAGCCGGCGCCCTGTGCTTCCTCGCACTTCAATGTCGCAGCGCGATCCCCGCCGAGCGCTAAATTGTCGCGCTTTGTATCAGGCGCCGGCCGGGGACGGGCGAAGCCCGGCGATGCATTCGGCGAGGTCCGATTGGCGGAAGGGCTTGGTGAGGCGCGGAAGGTCGGCCGGAAGCCCGTCTATCTCGGCATAGCCCGAGACGATGAGGACGGGCAGGTCCGGCCGCTCGGCGGCGAGGCGGCGGGCGAGATCGGTGCCCGAGAGGCCCGGCATGAGATGATCGGTGATGACGAGATCCGGCGCGCAGGCTTCGATCAGCGCCAGCGCCTCGCCGCCCGAATCCGCCTCGACGACGCAATAGCCCAGCTCGGCGAGCATGTCGGCCGTGCTCGCCCGAACCAGCGGCTCGTCGTCGACGAGGAGGACGGTTCCGGCGGTCGCGCTCATCGCCCCGGCCCGTTCGACCCGAATAGCGGCGGGTGCGGGCGCCTGCTCGGAGATGGGCAGCCACAAGGCGGCGGTGGTCCCGGCGCCCGGCTCGCTGTCGAGGGTGAGCGCCCCGCCGAGCTGGGCGGCGAGGCCGTGGACCATCGAG
The DNA here is from genome assembly GCA_045811485.1 of Allosphingosinicella sp. Classification (GTDB taxonomy): domain Bacteria; phylum Pseudomonadota; class Alphaproteobacteria; order Sphingomonadales; family Sphingomonadaceae; genus Allosphingosinicella. Next base: position 19,920 of record JBJMTX010000032.1, on the reverse strand, counting down.
AGGCCGAGGCCGGTGCCGCGGCCGACGCCCTTGGTCGAGAAGAAGGGCTCGACGGCGCGCGCCAGGGTCGCCTCGTCCATCCCGATTCCGGTGTCCGAGACCGCGAGCCGCACGTAGCGGCCGGCGCCGAGCCCGGCGACCTCGCCGGCCGCGACCGTCCGGGGCTCGACGGCGACGGTCAGCACTCCGCCGTCGGGCATCGCGTCGCGGGCGTTCACCGCGAGGTTGAGGATCGCCATTTCGAGCTGGTTGGCGTCGGCTCGGGCGAAGGGAAGGTCCTCGTCCAGCCGGGTCTCGATCCGGATCCGCGGTCCCGAGGTGCTCGCGATCAGCTCGACCATGCCGCCGACCAGCTCGGGCAGGTCGACCGGCCCCGGCTGGAGCGGCTGGCGGCGGGCGAAGGCGAGCAGGCGCTGGACGAGGGTCTTGGCGCGCTCGGCCGATTGCAGCGCGCCTTCGACCAGCCTCTGCTCGCGCGCATCGCCGACCCGGCGCCGATGGAGGAGATCGAGGCTTCCGATGATCGGGGTGAGGAGGTTGTTGAAATCGTGGGCGACCCCGCCGGTCAGCTGGCCCATCGCTTCCATCTTCTGGGCCTGGCGAAGCGCTTCCTGGGCGAGGGCGAGCTCCTCGGCGCGCTGTGCCACCCTTTGCTCGAGAGTCTCGTTGAGGTCGCGAAGCATCGCCTCCGCCCTTTTCTGGTCGGTGACGTCGATCATGATCCCGTCCCAGATCGTCGTCCCGTCCGGCCCGTGGCGCGGCGCCGAGATTATGCGTGCCCACCGCAGCGCGCCGTCGGCGCGGCGGAAGCGGCACTGGACGTCGAACGGCTCCTGCGCGCGGATCGCCCGCTCCTCGGCGGCGGCCACTGGCGGAAGGTCTTCCAGGTCGATCAGGCCGTAGGGCAGAGCGGAATCGGCGAGGATCGCCTCGGCCGGATAGCCGGTCAGCTTGAGGCAGCTCTGCGAGACGAACAGGAAGCGCCTCTCCTCCCCGCTTTGCCCGGTCGAGACCTGATAGACCATGCCCGCGGGCAGGTTGTCGGTGAGGGCGCGAAGGCGCGCCTCGTTCTCGCGCACCTCGGCCTCGGCCTTGCGCCGCTCGGTGACGTCGATGGTGACGGCGAGCACGCCATAGGGTTCGCCCGACGGACGGCGGATCACCGACACCGAATTGTTGACCCAGACGATCGAGCCGTCCGGCCGGACGTAGCGCTTCTCGTGGACGTAGGGTGTCCCGTCGGCCACCGCGCGCTCGAACTTGGGAATATTGGCCGGACGGTCGTCGGGGTGGGTGATCTCCAGCAGATCGAGCGTCATCAGCTCCTCGCGGGAGCGGCCGACGATCTCGCAGAAGCGCTCGTTGACGAGGGCGAAGCGGCCGGTGAGATCGACCTGCGCAAACCCTGCCGTCGTCTGGTCGATAAAGGCCGAGAGCAGGCCCTCGCGTTCCTTCAGTGCTTCCTCGGCGGCCTTTCGGACGGTGATGTCGTAGACGACCCCGAACCAGCGGGTGACCCCAGTCGCGGGATCGCGCACCGGCTCGCCGCGCCGCGCCAGCCAGCGGGTCTCGCCATTGTCGGGGCGGACAATCCTATATTCGATCGGCGCGAGCGGATCGTCGGGCGTGACTTCGTGCGCGGCTTGGACCCGGCCGTGATCGTCCGGGTGGATGTGCCGCATGAAATCGCCGATCGGCGCCTCCTGGACGACCGGAACTCCCCAGATCCGGCACAATTCGGGCGAGACCAGCATCGTCCCGGTATCGGGCACATATTCGAAGGTGCCGACTCCGCCGGCGGCCTGGGCGATCCGAAGCCGCTCCTCGCTCGCGCGCAGAGCCGCCTCGGCATCGCGGCCGGGCCTGTCGCTCTCCTGGCCTTGCGTCGCCACGCTCCCTACGGTCAGGCGCCCTGCTGGGGCCGTCCCGACTGGATGAGGCGCTGGCGGGCGGTGTTGCCCGGGACGGCGATGTGCGTCGCCGGATCATATTCCTTGCCGATCGCCGGGCTGCCCTGCGGCGCGTAGATTTCGACCCGCGTAGTCGAATAGCCGCTCGGAATGTAGCGGACCATATAGCCGTCGGGATGGTTGGACCAGCGGCCCGACGGGATCTCCTGGCTGCCCGGGCCCATCGGCGCCGCGCCGGCGAGGACGGCGACCCGCTCCATCTCGGCGAAGCTCGCGCCCGGCGTGCTCAGCATCTGCCTGAGCGACGCCTCGGCCTGCGCGATCTGCCTGAGCGGCCCGGGCAGGCCGACATGGTCGGAGACCATCCCCAGCGCATCGAGCGCGTTGCGGTTGAGGCCGGCGAGCTGGCGCGGAGTCAGCAGCCGTGCGGCCGTCGCCTTGAGCTCGGGAGAGAGGTCCTCGAACTTGGCACGGGCGATGATCGCCCAGAGCAGGACCTGGATGTCGTGCTGGTGGATCTCGGGGTGGTTGACCGAATTGCGGACGACGCTCATCACCGCGTCCTCGGCCGGGCCCTTGGGCGGCGCGTAGAGATAGCCGTCGCCGCCGCCGGGTCCGTGGGTTCCGGCATGGAGGCAGTAGCTCTGGTCGACGAGCATGTAATAGCCGGGCTGGAGGACGAAGCCGCCGTTCGGCGTGCGCTGGAGAGTCATCAGCGAGCGCAGCGCCTCGCGCGGGGTGAATCCGTCCTTCGAGGAATCGCCCCATTTGGCGTCGGGCAGGCTGGTGGTGATCGGCTCCTTGCCGCCGAGGATGTTCGGAGTCTTCTTCTTGAGCTTGTCGCCGAGCCCGCCGAGCCCGCCGAGCTGCGCGCTGGCGGCGCTCGCGGCGGCGACGGTGACGAGCGAAGCGGCGGCTCCGCGGATGAAGTTGCGGCGTTGCATAAGCTTACCTTCCTTCGAATCTGACAGAAGGAAGCCCCCGCTCCCTTCCCGCCTCGCTACACCGCGCCGGGCCGGCTTGCCAAGCAATTTTGCCAGCCCGATCAACGCTTTCGCGGCCGCGGTTGCTCTCGCGCTTCATTCCGGCATAGTCGCCGCCGGGCAAGGGGGAAGACGATGTGCTGAAGCGCTCGACACTGGCGGCCTATTGCGGGCCCGGCCTTCCGATCGGCGCCGTCGGGCTTCCGATGATCGTCTACCTGCCGCCTTATTACGCCGGAACCTTGGGCCTCGACCTCACGGCGGTGGGCCTCGTCTTCTTCCTCGTCCGCGCCATCGACCTGCCGCTCGATCCCCTGCTCGGCCACTGGATGGACCACACCCGAAGCCGCCTCGGGCGCTACCGGCCGTGGCTGCTCGCCGGCGGCCTCACGCTCGCGGCGGGAGTGTGGCTGGTGTTCATGGCCGAGCCCGGAATCACCGCGTTCCGCGCCTTCGCCTGGCTGATGCTGCTCTATCTCGGCTATTCGCTGACGGCGGTCTCGCAGCTCGGCTGGGGCGCGACCCTTTCGGAGGATTATCACCAGCGCTCGCGTATCTTCTCCTGGTGGATGGCGAGCCAGGTGCTGGGCATGATTCTCGTCCTGACCCTTCCGCCGCTCGCCGGGGGCGGACCGGCCGGCGGAATCCACGCCATGGGCTGGTTCGTGATCGTCACGGCGCCGCTCACCGTCCTCGTCATGGCAGCGGCGCTCAAGGAGCGGGAACGAGTCGGCGACCGCCCCCATGCCCGGCTTTGGGAGCTGCTCGCGCTGGCCAGGAACCCCCTGCTCCTGCGCCTCGTCCTGCTCGACGTCCTGACCAGCGCCGCGCCCGGAATCACCGGAGCGATGTTCCTCTTCTATTTCGAGCACCGGCTCGGCTTCGCCGCGCGCGAGGCGAGCCTTCTCCTCCTCGTCTATTTCGTCGCGGGATTCGCGGCGGCGCCCTTGTGGATCGGGTTCGCCCGGCGGATCGGCAAGCATCGCGCGCTCGCCGCCGCGGCGATAAGCTACGCCGTCTTCCAGTTCAGCCTCAGCCTGCTTCCGCATTCGCTGGGCATGGCCGGCGCCCTCCCCGCCATGGCGATCGCCGGCCTTCCCTATATCGCCGCTCCGTCCTTGATCCGGGCGATGCTGAACGACGTCGCCGACGTCGACCGGCTCGAGACCGGGCTCGACCGCAACGCCTTGCTCCAGGGCCTTCTGACCACGACCCAGAAGATCAGCTACGCGGTTCCGGTGGCGGTGATCTATCCTGTGCTGGGCGCGATCGGCTTCCAGCCGAAACCCGGCGCCCACAACAGCGACGGCGCGATCCTGGGAATGACCCTGCTCTTCGTCCTCGCGCCGGTTGCTTTGATGCTGGCCGCCGCCTGGATCGCCTCGCGCTGGCCGCTCGACCAGTCGGCGCATGACGAGGTTCGGCAGGCGCTGGCGGCGCGCTGAGCCTGAGCGAAGCGCGGCTCGCCTTCCCCGCCCCCATCGTCTAGGGCGCGGATATGGCCGACCCGCCCCCCAGGGCCGAGATCACCTCTCCGATGCGCGATGCCCGCCGCGCGCAGATGTACCCCTTGCTCTCGCCGTCCGACATCGAGCGGGTTCGCCGCTTCGGCACTCCGCGCGCTTATGCCCGCGGCGAGATGCTGGTCCGGACGGGCGAGAGCGGCCACGGCCTCACTTTGGTCCTCGCCGGCGAGGTCGACGTCACTCAGCGGGACGAGAGCGGCGAAACCCGACTCATCGTCACCCACCGGCCCGGCGCCTTCCTCGGCGAGCTCGCCCAGCTCTCCGGCGCCCCGGCGCTGGTCGACGCCGAGGCCGTCACCGAGGTCGAGGCGCTGGCGATCCCGCCCGAGCGGCTTCGAGCGCTTCTGATCGGCGAGGCCGAGATAGGCGAGCGGATCATGCGCGCCCTGATCCTCAGGCGGGTGGGTCTGCTCGAGGTCGGGCTGGGCGGGCCGGTGATCGTCGGTCGCGAGGGCGATTCCGACGTCCTTCGGCTCGAAGGCTTCCTCGCCCGCAACGGCCATCCCCACCATCGGCTCGACCCCGACGAGGACAGCGACGCCCGCGCCCTGATCGAGCGCTTCCACGTCGCCGCGGAGGAGCTTCCGATCGTGCTCTGCCCGGGCGGCCAGCTGCTCCGCAACCCGGCCGAGAACAAGCTCGCCCGCTGCCTCGGCCTGGTCGGGCCGATCGACCCGGACCGGACCTTCGACGTCGCGGTGATCGGCGCCGGCCCGGCCGGCCTCGCCACGTCCGTCTATGCCGCCTCGGAAGGCCTTTCGGTGCTGGTGCTCGATTGCCGCGCCTTCGGCGGCCAGGCGGGCGCTTCGGCGCGGATCGAAAATTATCTCGGCTTCCCGACCGGGATTTCCGGAATGGCGCTGATGGGCCGGGCCTTCAACCAGGCGCGCAAGTTCGGGGTCGAGATGGCGATTCCGGACGAGGCGGTGAAGCTCGAATGCGACGAGGGGACCGGGCGTCGGCTGAGCCTCGCCAATGGCGAGCGGATACGGGCTCGGGCGGTCGTTCTCGCCACCGGCGCCCGCTATCGCCGCCTCGACGTCGCCAACCTCCACGATTTCGAAGGCGCCTCGGTCCATTACTGGGCGTCGCCGCTCGAGGCGAGGCTGGTCGCCGGCGAGGACGTCGCCCTGGTCGGCGGCGGCAATTCGGCCGGCCAGGCGGCGGTGTTCCTAGCCGGCCACGCCGCCCGGGTGACGATGCTGGCCCGCCGCCCGCTGGAAGAGACGATGTCGGCCTATCTGGTCGAGCGGATCGCCGGGCTCGCCAACGTCGAGCTCGTCACCGGAGTCGAGGTCTCAGCCCTCGAAGGCAAAGGCGATGCGCTCGAGACGATAAGCTGGCGCGCGCGCGGCTCGGACTCGGAGACCCGCCGCCGGGCTCGCCACCTCTTCCTGTTCATTGGCGCCGATCCGAACACCGACTGGCTCGCCGGCTCGGGGCTAAAGCTCGACGAGCGCGGATTCATCCTCACCGGCCCCGAGGCTCGGGCCGGCTGCCTGCCGCTCGAGACCAGCCGGCCCGGCGTCTTCGCGGTCGGCGACGTGCGCGCGGGCTCGGTCAAAAGGGTCGCCGCCGCGGTGGGGGACGGCGCCCAGGTGGTCGCCGCGCTCCACACCTATCTCGCCGACTCACCCGTCTTGCTCACGGTGCCGCTGCCCGCCTGACGGCTAGAGCGTGGCGTGGACCGTCGCGATCGCCTTGACGACGGCGGCGATTCGAACCGCGGCCTGGATCGTCTCCGCCTTGACGCCGTGCTGCTGGAGCACCTTCTCGTGGCTGTCGATGCACAGGCCGCAGCCGTTCATCGCCGAGACGGCGAGGCTAAAAAGCTCGAAATCGGCCTTGTCGATGCCGGGCGCGCCGATGACGTTCATCCTCAGCCTCGCCGGCAGGGTTCCGTATTCCGGGTTCGAGGCGAGGTGGACGAAGCGGTAATAGACGTTGTTCATCGCCATCACCGCCGCCGCGGCGCGGGCGGCATTGGCCGCCTCGGCGCTGAGCTTGCCCTCGACCTCCGCCTCGGCGGCCTCGACGATCGGCTTGTAGCCGGTGCCGTGCGCGCAGGCGAGCAGGAGGCCATACTTGCGCTGATCGCCGAGAATCTGGTCGGCGAGCAGGGAGGAGAGGTTGAGCCGGAGGTCCTTCGCATAATCGGGAAGGGCGTCGGCGAACGGCTTGAGGGACATTGGATCATCCTTGAATGAAAGGGGGCGCGGGAGCCGAAGCCCCCGCGCCCCGCGAGGTTCACTGCTTTTGACGGCCTGAAGGGGGCGATCAGGCCGCGGGGCGCAGGACCTCCTCGCCTTCCTGCCAGTTGCAGGGGCAGAGCTCGTCCGTCTGGAGCGCGTCGAGGATTCGAAGCGTCTCCTGCGGGTTGCGGCCGACGTTGAGGCCGTTGACAGTGACATGCTGGATGACGTTGTCGGGGTCGAAGATGAAGGTGGCGCGATAGGCGACCCCCTCGGTCGGGGAGAGGATCCCGAGCGCGTCGGCCAGCTCGCGCTTGTTGTCGGCGATCCACGGGAAGTCGCAGGCCGCCAGCCGCTCGTCCGCTTTGCGCCAGGCGTGGTGGACGAAATCGCTGTCGGTCGAGGCGCCGATGAGGAGAGCGTCGCGGTCGGCGAAATCGCGGGCGAGCTCGCCATAGCCGATGATCTCGGTCGGGCAGACGAAGGTGAAGTCCTTGGGCCAGTAGAAGAGGATCTTCCACTTGCCGTCGCTGCGGCCGAGGTCGAGCGTCTCCCCGGCGGGAAGGGCGCTGCCCTGCTGGATGGGAACCGTGATCGAGGGAATCTTGTCGCCGACGCTGAGCATGACTGCTTCTATTCTCCGAATTTCTGAGGTCGCACCGTTTGTGCAGTGCAGCATGTAGGAAGCTGGCCTTGATCGATCAAGGCATTTAGAACGATCAAATTGATCGGGAAAAACGATGACGGTCTACCTGCCGACGCTCAAGCAGCTTCAATATCTGGTGTCGCTCCAGGATACCGGCCATTTCGGCAAGGCGGCGGAAAGCTGCTTCGTCACCCAATCGACCCTGTCGGCCAGCCTTCGCGAGCTCGAATCGCTGATCGGGGTGACCCTGGTCGAGCGCAACCGGCGGGTCGTCGGCTTCACCCCGCTCGGGGCGCGGATCGCGGACAAGGCGCGGCGCGTGCTCCGCGAGGCGGAGGAGCTGGCGGACATGGCGCGGAGCGCCGGCCAGCCGCTCACCGGCGATCTCAGGATGGGAGTGATCCCGACCATCGCCCCCTTCCTGCTCCCGACCATGCTTCCCAGGCTTCGCGGCGAGTGGCCCAAGCTCAAGCTCTACCTTCGCGAGGAGACCAGCCAGGCGGCGTGCGAGGCGCTCCATCGCGGCCAGCTCGACTGCGTCCTCCTCGCGCTCCCGTTCGGCTGCGGCGACATCAGCCATGTCGACCTGTTCGACGACCCGCTCTTCGTCGCCTTCCCCCGCGGCGAGGCACCGACCGGGACGGACGTCGAGGCGGCGGCGATCGACGAGGGCCGGCTCCTCCTCCTCGAGGACGGCCATTGCCTCAAGGACCATGCGCTCTCGGCCTGCAACCGGCCCGACCTCCGGGCCCATGCGGCGATGGTGGGAACCTCGCTCCACACCCTCGTCCAGATGGTCGACAACGGGCTCGGCGTGACCTTCATCCCCTCGATGGCGATCAAGGCGGGCATACTCGACGGGACCGGGATCGAGGCGAAGCCGCTCCGCTCGGCCCTCGGCTTCCGCCGGATCGCCCTGATCTGGCGGCGCTCGACCCCGCGCGAGAGCGAGTTTCAGCTGCTCGCCGCGACCCTTCGCGACATCATGGGCGAGCTCATTCCAGCCCGAGCAACCACAAATCGAGCGGAACCGGCCGAAGCCTGACCCCGCCCAGATTGCGGTTGAGCTCGGCGCGGTGGCGCATGATCCAGGAGAGGCAGGCGAACTCGCTGTCGAACGTCTCGAACTCGTCGCGGCTCGGCCGGAGCGTATGGGGATGGACGAGGAACCGGGCGCCCCTCCGGCAACCCGGAGCGCCGGCCCAATTGCGCTCGGGCGAGACGACGGCCGCGACCCAGTAAGCCCGGGCGGGATCGAGACTTTCGACGTCGCATCGTTGCATGGGGTGTACCCCCGCTACCGTCATTGCGAGCGTAGCGAAGCAATCCAGCGGCGCAAGCCTGGGTAACTGGATTGCTTCGTCGCTACGCTCCTCGCAATGACGGCACTCACGCCGGATCGGCGATTCCGATCGGCTCGACGCTGTCGGTATCCTGCTTGAGGTCGAAGCGGTCGGCGTTCATCACCTTGGTCCAGGCGTTGACGAAGTCGTGCACGAACTTCTCCTCATTGCCCTTCTCCGCATACACCTCGGCGACGGCTCGGAGCTGGCTGTTGGCGCCGAAAATCAGATCGGTGCGCGTCGCGCGCCACTTTTCCTGACGCCCATTCTCCTTCAGGGCGCCGCGGTCGTAGCCGATGAATTCCTCGTCGGCGCTCTCGTCGACCACCTCCCAGAAGGTGTCGTTGTCGAGCAGGTTGACGAAGAAGTCGTTGGTCAGCTGGCCCTTGCGCCGGGTGAAGACGCCCTCCGGCCGATCCTGATAATTGCCGCCGAGCACCCTCAGGCCGCCGAGCAGAACCGTCATCTCCGGCACCGAGAGGCCGAGAAGCGAGGCGCGATCGAGCAGAAGCTCCTCGGTCCTCACGCTGTGCTTCGACTTCAAATAGTTGCGGAAGCCGTCGGCGGCCGGCTCCATCACCGCGAAGCTCTCGGCGTCGGTCCAGTCCTGGCTCGCATCGCCGCGGCCGCCGGTGAACGGCACCTCGACGTCGAAGCCCCCATCCCTCGCCGCCTTCTCGACCGCCGCCGTTCCGGCCAGCACGATCGCGTCCGCCATCGACAGGCCGCCGCGAAGCTCGTCGATCCGGGCAAGTATCCGCCCCAGTTCGTCGGGCTCGTTGACCGCCCAGCCGCGCTGCGGCTCGAGGCGGATGCGCGCGCCATTGGCGCCGCCGCGATGGTCTGAGCGGCGATAGGTCGAGGCCGACGCCCAGGCCGCCTTGACGAGCTGGCCGACGCTGAAGCCGGAATCGAGGATCTTCGAGCGGAAGCCCGACAGGTCGGAATCCGAAGGCTTGCGGCCGGCGGGGACCGGGTCCTGCCAGATCAGGTCCTCGTCCGGCACTTCCGGGCCGAGGTAGCGGACCTTCGGGCCCATGTCGCGATGGGTGAGCTTGAACCAGGCGCGCGCGAAGGCGTCCTTGAACGCCTCATGGTCGCCCCGGAACTTCTCGGAGATCGCGCGGAATTCGGGGTCTTCCCTCAGCGCCATGTCGGCCGTCGTCATCATCGTCGGAACGCGCTTCGAGGGATCGTGCGCCGCCGGCGCCATATCCTCGGGCTTCTGGTTTATCGGCTGCCATTGCTGGGCGCCGGCGGGGGAGCGGACGAGCTCATATTCATAGTCGAGCAGAAGCCGGAAATAATTCTCCGACCATTCCGTCGGCGTGTTCACCCACGCGCCCTCGATCCCGCTGGTGATGGTATGCTCGCCGAAGCCGCTTTCGTGCGCGCTCGCCCAGCCCAGGCCCTGGAGCGCGATGTCGGCCGCCTCGGGGGCGGCGTCGACGAGGCTCGGATCGCCGGCGCCGTGCGCCTTGCCGAAGGTGTGGCCGCCGGCGGTGAGGGCGACCGTCTCCTCGTGGTTCATCGCCATCCGCTCGAAGGTGATCTTGATGTCGCGCGCGGACTGGAGCGGATCCGGGACTCCGCCCGGGCCTTCGGGATTGACGTAGATGAGGCCCATCTGGATCGCCGCCAGCGGATTCTCGAGCTCCAGCTCCTCCTCGGGAAGGATCCGGGTCTTGTTGCCCGGCTGCCCGACGAACTGCTCCTCGTTACCCCAGTAGATGTCGCGCTCCGCCTCGAACACGTCCTGGCGGCCGCCGCCGAAGCCGAAGATCGGGCCGCCCATCGATTCGATGGCGACGTTGCCGGCGAGGATGAAGAGGTCGGCCCAGCTGATGTTCTTGCCGTACTTGCGCTTGACCGGCCAGAGCAGGCGCCGGGCCTTGTCGAGATTGCCGTTGTCCGGCCAGGAGTTCAAAGGCGCGAAGCGCTGCTGGCCGCTGTTGGCGCCGCCGCGCCCGTCGGCGGTCCGGTAGGTGCCCGCGGCGTGCCAGGCCATGCGGATGAAGAGCGGCCCGTAATTCCCATAGTCCGCCGGCCACCAGGGCTGGCTGTCGGTCATCAGCGCCCGAAGATCCTGCTTGAGCGCCTCATAGTCGAGCGCCTTGAACGCCTCGGCGTAGCTGAAGTCGGCGCCCATCGGATCGGGCGAGAGGCCGCCCTGGTTGAGGATTTCGAGAGGGAGCGATTCGGGCCACCAGTCGCGGTTGGTGCGTCCCAGAAGCGAGCGCACGGTCGTCGGCCGATCCACCGGGCAGCCGCCCATCTCACCAGTCTTCGCGTCCATGTCCCGACCTCTCCTTGCCTGTGTTTGGGCCGGGCCTAGGCCCTGCGGCTGATCGAAGGAAGCGAGGAAATGCGGTCAGATCGAGCGGAAAAATCGATCACCAGCCCCACGACCCGCTCGCTGGGCAAGCGCATCCGCTTCGGACCCGATAAGGTTTGTCATTGAGACCCTTTGGGCTTCCATTGAGGGTGCGGCGACTCGGGCGAGGAGAGTCCCATGAGAAGAGCAGACAGGTTTGCGCTTCTGACGGCGGGGGCGGCCGTCGCAGCGATACCCGCGCTCGCCATTGCGAGCGAGACGGTCAACTACAGCTACGATGCGAAGGGCCGGCTGGTGAAGGTCGAGCGGAGCGGCACCGTCAACAACAACGTCACCGCCAATTACAGCCACGACAAGGCGGACAACCGGACCAACGTCACCGTCACCGGCTCGCCCAACCCGCCGCCGTGAGGAGATAGGACCGAAGCGGTGCTTTGGTCCGGGCGACAGCGCCTTTGTGGAGAATGACATGAGGACGACGTCCCTTCGGACGCGTGCGCTTGCGTGCGCCCTCCTGGCCGGCACCTTCTACACCGCGGTCGCCGCCGCGCCCGCCGCGGCGCAGAGCTCGCCCACCTTCCGAGCGCTCGACCCGAACGGGGTCGACCTCGTCAAGGGCGATTTCCTGACCAGCTTCCCGGAAGGCTCGATCGGCTCGGGCGAGGCGGAGCTCGCCTTGCTTCGGATGGTGGGCGCAACCGGGACCAACGGCACCACGGGCGCCAGCCAGTTCGACCATATCATGCTCAACATCACCTCGTCCGCGACAGTCGTCGACTTCGGGTCGCGGACCGACGCTTTCCCGGCGGCGAACGCGCGCGGGGCGACGCTGAGCGGAAGCGCCGACAGCTACGTCTACAGGGCCCCCGACGGAACCGCGATCGACTTCGGCGACCCGAGCGGCAATTCGGGCGGTGGAACCACCAACTTCTGCGATGGGAGTGGCCAGACGACCTGCATGCTGGTGCCGACCTCGATCACCTCGCCCGACGGCAAGACGGTGACCCTCGAATATGAGTTCTGGCGGCTGTGCATCCTCAGCCACCAGATCGACGTGCCGAACGACTGCACCTACACGCCGCGAATCTCGAGCATCTCGAACAGCTACGGCTATTCGGTTCTGTTCAGCTACGCCTCGGCGGCGGGCAACTCGACCACCTCCAACCCGCCCACCACCTTCCATCAGCGCACCGGCGCCGTCTTCCGCAACAGCGCGGCCGGCACCACCAACCTCGCCAGCGTCTCTTACTCCTATCCCTCGACCGGGGTGACCGACGTCACCGACACGGGCGGCCGCACCTGGCGGGTGACGAGCGGAAGCAGCTATTACGGAGTCCGCCGGCCCGGCGCCTCCTCGGACACGCTCGGCGCGAGCCTGAGCAGCGGGGTCGTCACCTCGGTCGCCAACGAGGGCGTGACGACGAGCTATTCGCGTGTCGTGAGCGGCTCGACGGCGACGATGACGGTGACCGACGCGCTCAGCCAGGCGACGACGATCGTCTCCAGCCTCACCACCGGCCGCCCGACCTCGATCACCGACCCGCTCAGCCACGCGACCGGCTTCACCTACGATTCGGACGGCCGGCTGACCCGCACGACCCTGCCCGAGGGCAATTACGTCGAAAGCACGTACGACGCCCGCGGCAACGTCACCCAGACCCAGGCGGTGGCCAAGTCCGGCTCGGGCCTGGCGGCGATCACGACCTATGCGAGCTATGATACCACTTGCTCCAACCCCGTTACCTGCAACAGCCCCAACAGCGTCACCGACGCGCGCGGCAACACCACCGACTTCACCTATGACAGCAGCCATGGCGGCGTGCTCACCGTCACCGGCCCGGCGCCGACCAGCGGAGCCACCCGGCCGCAGGTGCGCTACAGCTACACGCTGACCAACGGCGAGTATCGCCTCACCGGTACCTCGCAATGCCGGACGACGAGCTCGTGCACCGGCGGCGCCGACGAGGCCGTCACCAGCCTCGCCTACGACGCCAACGGCAACGTCACGAGCACCTCGGCCGGCAACGGCAGCGGCACGCTGACCGCGACGAGCGCGATGACCTACGATTATTTCGGCAATCTCCTCACCGTCGACGGCCCGCTCTCGGGCACCGCCGACACCGGCCGGCTCCGCTACGATGCCGCGCGCCAGGTGATCGGCAGCGTCTCGCCCGACCCGGACGGGAGCGGCAGCCTCAAGCACCGGGCGGTGCGCAATACGTACGATTCGACCAGCGGTCTCCTGACCAAGGTCGAGCAGGGGACGGTGAACAGCCAGTCGGACACCGACTGGGCCGCTTTCTCGAGCCTTCAGGAGGTCCAGACCGAGTATGATTCCAATGCCCGGCCGGTGAAGCAGAAGCTGGTCTCGGGAAGCACGATCTACGCGCTCGCCCAGACGAGCTACGACGCGCTCGGCCGGGTCGAGTGTACCGCGCAGCGGATGAACCCGGCGATCTTCTCGACGATCACCACGGCCGCGTGCAGCCTCGGCACCCAGGGCAGCGGCTCGAACGGCTTCGGCCCCGACCGGATCGTCAAGACCGCCTATGACGCCGCCGGGAGAGTGACCACCACGACCAGCGCCTACGGGGTCAGCGGCCAGCAGGCCGACGACGTCACGACGACCTACAGCAACAACGGCCTCGTCCAGACCGTGACAGACGCCGAGAGCAACAAGACGACCTACGTCTATGACGGCCATGACCGGCTCAGCCAGACCCAATATCCGAGCGCGACCAAGGGCGCGGGAACGAGCAACAGCTCGGACTATGAGCAGCCGGGCTACGACGCCAACGGCAACGTCACCAGCTTCAGGAACCGCGCCGGCGAGACGATCGCGTTCACGTTCGACGCCCTCAACCGGATGACCGCCAAGGACCTGCCCGGAAGCGAGCCGGACGTCGCCTACACCTACGACCTGCTCGGGCGGATGACGGGGGCAAGTCAGACCGGCAATAGCCTGTCATTCACCTACGATGCGCTCAGCCGCAACCTGACCCAGGTCGGCCCGCAGGGCACGGTCACCTCGACCTGGGACATTGGCGGGCGCCGCACCCGCATCGCCCATCCCGACGGCTTCTACGTCGACCAGGATTACCTCGTTACCGGCGAGACCAGCGCGATCCGCGAGAACGGTGCCACCTCGGGCGCTGGGGTGCTCGCCACCTACGCTTATGATGATCTCGGCCGCCGAGCCTCGCTCACCCGCGGTGACGGTTCGGTGCTGAGCTACAGCTATGACTCCGTGTCGCGGCTGACGAGCCTCGCCGACAACCTCGTGGGCACGACCTACGACCAGACCCTCGGGTTCGGCTACACACCTGCAAGCCAGATCGCCTCGAACACGCGGAGCAACGACTCCTACGCCTGGACCGGCCATTACAACCTCAACCGCAGCTACACCTCGAACGGCCGCAACCAGTATACGGCGACCGCCTCGATCGCCCCGACCTACGACTCCAAGGGCAACCTCACCTCGGCGGGCAGCACGACCTACGCCTACAGCTCGGAGAATCTGCTGACTTCCGCGAGCGGCAGCATCGCGCTCACTTACGATCCGGCCATGCGCCTTTACCAGACCTCAGGCGGCAGCGCCGGCACCACCCGGTTCGCCTATGACGGCACGGACCTGATCGCCGAGTATAACAGTTCCAACGCCATGCTCCGCCGCTACGTCCACGGGCCGGGCAGCGACGAGCCTTTGGTCTGGTACGAGGGCTCCGGAACCACCGACCGAAGGTTCCTCCACGCCGACGAGCGCGGCAGCATCGTCGCGGTGACCAACAGCTCCGGGACCACGCTCAACGTCAACGCCTATGACGAATACGGCATTCCCGCCTCCGCCAATGCCGGCCGGTTCCAGTACACTGGCCAGACCTGGCTGTCCGAGCTCGGCATGTATTATTACAAGGCTCGCATCTACTCGCCGACGCTTGGCCGGTTCCTTCAGACTGATCCCCTCGGCTATGGCGACGGGATGAACGCCTATGCTTATGTGGGCGCCGATCCGGTGAACGGCACCGATCCGGCAGGGACCATGGTCTTCCACAACGACCGGGAGGAGCCTAGGGACAATGAAGAGGAATGGCTCCCGGGGAAAGGTGTCAACTTGATCACCCTGGCTGGCGGACACAGCCGTGACGGAATGGGCTCTTCGGACCTCGTGCGAATGGTGAGCGGCCGCGTGGATACGCAGCGTTTCGACTGGGCCGTCGCAAGGTTGAACAGCATCTCCGCTGCTACCGGCATCAATCAGGGATGCTTGCTAAGTGAAGACTGTACAGCGTTCGTTTATATGGCAACTGGCGGTGACGGCTATGATCACATTTTGCGATTATCTCCGGAATCGGAGCTAGCTAAAGCGGGAGTTCTCGACGTACATTTATCCCCAGCAGCATTCGCGCATATTTACCAGGAACACGGACCCTTCGCCGACGAGGGCAAGGGCCGCTTCTTTAGCTATCTGCTAGGGGGAATTCAAACATTTGCAGAGCATGCGCTGGGACCTCTCATGGATGCGGCGAAGATTACATTCCAAAGCAATCTCGAAGGTCGAATTGAAACGCTGAGCACAGTTGGTTTTACGATTGGCTATCCGGGAACACGTAGTGGTAGCACTGACATGACTCGAACAGGAAAAATAATATTGCAGCAGTTTGGCACCGCTTGGAATGTAGTTACGGCATATCCTGTCAGGAAAGGCAAATGAAAGGCGAAATCAGATTAAGTAATCTTCGTAACAGATGTTCCTTTCTTTCGAAAGAAACAGTTAAGTTGGCACTGTTGAGAAGTTACATTGCTGATGTAAGTTTATGCAACGATCAGGGAAACTTAGAGCTGTATGGCCTTCCTGCCGCTTTATTTTTCCTTAATGTCGTAGAAGAATGTGCACTTTCATCGGTGAGAGATGAATCTCCGACAGCTTGGCCCATGCCCGAAACGGATGAAAATCTTCTAATTTCGACAAAAAATGACGTACTTTCCATCGAGGCTTCCCTCGATGGTGTAAATTGGCAGGGCATGCGCGTATTCTGTATTAATCGCGATGATGGTACCCGTTTATTCTACAACAAGCTACGAGACTTGATCGCCCCCGATAGAAACTTGATTGAGAGCTTGGGAGCGAAAATCATAGATAATCCTGTAATTAGGCATATTTTTGACTATCGGTATATCTGATCGGCGCAAGCGTCTCATTCGCTGTTTTAGCAGGCTATCAACACCACCGATTACACCTACGACAGCACCCATGGCGGAGTGCTGACCGCAACCGGTCCCGCGCCGACCTCGGGCGCGACCCGCCCGCAGGTCCGCTACAGCTACACGCTCACCAACGGCGAGTATCGGCTGACCGGCACCTCGCAATGCCAGACGACGAGCTCGTGCGCCGGCGGCGCCGACGAGGTGGTGACCAGCCTCGCCTATGACGTAAACGGCAACCTCACCTCGTCGAGCGCCGGCAACGGCAGCGGAACGCTGACCGCGACAGCCACGATGACCTACGATTATCTCGGCAACCTGCTCACGGTCGACGGCCCGCTCTCCGGGACCGCCGACATCGGCCGGATCCGCTACGATGCCGCGCGGCAGGTGGTCGGCACGGTTTCCCCCGATCCGGACGGGAGCGGTAGCCTCAAGCACCGCGCCGTGCGCAACACCTACGACTCGACCAGCGGCCTGCTGACGAAGGTCGAGCAGGGAACGGTCAACAGCCAGTCCGACACCGACTGGGCGGCCTTCTCGAGCCTCCAGGAGGTGCAGACCGAGTATGATTCCAACGCCCGGCCGGTGAAGCAGAAGCTGGTCTCCGGCTCGACCATCTACGCCCTCGCCCAGGCCAGCTACGACGCCCTCGGCCGGCCCGAATGCGTCGCCCAGCGGATGAACCCGGCGATCTTCTCGACCATCGCCACGGCGGCGTGCAGCCTCGGCACCCAGGGCAGCGGCTCGAACGACTTCGGCCCGGACCGGATCGTGAAGACCGCCTACGACGCCGCCGGGCGGGTTACGACGACGACCAGCGCCTATGGTGTGACCGGCCAGCAGGCCGATGACGTCACGACGACCTACACGAACAACGGCCTCGTCCAGACCGTCACCGACGCCGAGAGCAACAAGACCACCTACGTCTATGACGGCCAGGACCGCCTCAGCCAGACGCAGTATCCGAGCGCCACCAAGGGGGCGGGGACGAGCAACAGCTCGGACTACGAACAGCCCGGCTACGACGCGAACGGCAACGTCACCAGCTTCAGGAACCGCGCGGGGGAGACGATCGCGTTCACGTTCGATGCGCTCAACCGGATGACGGCGAAGGACCTGCCCGGAAGCGAGCCCGACGTCGCTTACACTTACGACCTGCTCGGCCACATGATTTCGGCGGCCACCTCGGCCCAGACTCTGAGCTTCACCTACGACGCGCTCGGTCGCAACCTTACGCAGGTGGGCCCCCACGGCACGGTCACCTCGACCTGGGACATTGGCGGGCGAAGGACGCGGATCGCCCACCCCGACGGCTTCTACGTCGACGAAGAGCATCTCGTGACGGGCGAAACCACGGTGCTGCGCGAGAACGGCGCCACTTCGGGTGCCGGCGTGCTCGCCACTTACGCTTATGACGATCTCGGCCGCCGCGCCTCGCTGACCCGCGGCGACGGCTCGGTGCTGAGCTACGGCTACGACGCCGTGTCGCGGCTGACGAGCCTCGCCGACAACCTTGTGGGTACGACCTACGACCAGACTTTGGGGTTCGGCTATACACCCGCCTCGCAGATCGCCAGCAACACGCGTTCGAACGACTCCTATGCCTGGACCGGCCACTACAACCTCAACCGCAGCTACACCTCGAACGGCCGCAACCAGTATACGGCGACCGGCTCGATTACGCCCACTTACGACGCGAAGGGCAACCTCACCTCCGCCGGCAGCATGACCTACGCCTACAGCTCCGAGAATCTGCTGACCTCCGCGAGCGGAAGCATCGCGCTCACCTACGACCCGGCCTTGCGGCTTTACCAGACGTCGGGCGGAAGCGCCGGCACCACACGGCTTGCCTATGACGGCACCGACCCGATCGCGGAGTTTAACAGCTCCAATGGCATGCTCCGCCGCTACGTTCACGGCCCCGGCGCCGACGAGCCTCTCGTCTGGTACGACGGCTCGGGCACCACGGACCGAAGGTTCCTTCACTCCGACGAGCGCGGCAGCATCGTCGCGGTGACCAACAGCTCGGGCACCACGCTCAGCGTGAACACCTATGACGAATACGGCATCCCGGGCTCTGGCAATGCCGGCCGGTTCCAGTACACTGGGCAGACCTGGCTGTCCGAGCTCGGCATGTATTATTACAAAGCCCGCATCTACTCGCCGACCTTGGGACGGTTCATGCAAACTGATCCGATCGGGTACGGCGACGGGATGAATCTGTATGGCTATGCCGGTGGTGATCCAGTGAACGCGCAAGATCCCAGCGGGCTTTTAGGGGAGGATTGTGCCGGAACATTAATACTTTCCGCTTGCGGCGATGGCCTTGAGGCTCGCGCCAGGATGAAGAAAATGATAGCGTTTTTGGAGGGGGAGTCGAAAGGCAGGGAATTGCACTTGGACCCAAGTGCCGAGGGTCAGAAATCCGAGAAAGCAGCTGCAGAATACTGGGCAAATAGGTGGGAAGCAGTCATCGCTATGTTGCCAAGCGATAAGGAGCTTCTATCTGCTATCGTCCACAAAGGAGAATACTACTTAACAATTCCACATATTGTAACTATCCAGTCGTTTAGAAGCGAGAATCTTGGGTTTAGTATAACACTTAGTGCATATGGATTCTCCATAACAAGTATTACTGCATTTATCCATAATCATAGCAACGGGGAGGGTTTTAGTGGCTATGATATTAATTTTGCCAAGAGCGGCTATAACTTCTACTCTTATGAGCGTGCCACAGGGGACTTGAGGCTGCTTCAACCCAAAGAAGCCCGTTATGCGAAAGAGGGAAGCTTTGGTGTTAACGGATGTCCCGGCGGTGGCAAGTGCCTTCCGGCAAGGAGATAAAAATGTTGCGGATTGCGTCAATCATCTTTCTTTATTCGATTAGCGCAGCCGGCAACGCTCAGGCCGAGTCGGTTACCGTCAAACGGACGCGCAACGCTATCATTATCCAATCCGTTCCACGGGAGCTCCCCTTCGAGTTTTCGGTTTCTTCTGAAACTCCGCCGAAAAGCCTCCTCGAGGCTGCGGAGCAGATTTATAAAGCCTTACCTGAAAACCATCTTAGATTGATTGCTTCGTATATTGGTTATTACCATGCGAACAGGAAAGTTGCGCAGTACCCTACAGAACTCGACTTTCAAAACGCCCTCTATTCCAAAGAGATTCTTCATAAGGCATGGGGTGATTGGGGTTTTCTGGGAGGCCGGGACCCACTGGACGCCGCCGTTAACTGTGTCGGTGACCGAACGCTTCCTAAGTGGATGATCCTAGAGGTAGGATTCATGTACATAAAGGATCAGGCTCGCCCAGGCGATCGACGGAATTACCGACAAGTTGACGGCTATCGACAAGCCCAGCTTGCTGCGCATCGCCTATTTGAGGTTTGCGACCGATCCTCGTCATCCAAGTGACGGCCGCACGCCGCTCGAGCCAGATCGCGAGCAACAGAGGATGAGCCGGCGGTCTTCAGCACGATCACCACTGCAGCGTGCAGCCTCGGCACGCAGGGAACGGGCTCGAACGATGCCGAAGGCAGCCCGTTTATTGCGGGTCATGTGCTTACACGGATTTCGCGGGACGGACTGTCAGCAACTAACTTTGCGCTTCCGGGCCATATACTTTGTTGTGGCCAAGTGGACATACGAAATTACGAATCTAATGGAAATTGGTATGTCGCTGCCCACGGACATGGGCCGAACTTCTACCTGGGTATGGGGTGGGTCAATCAGTTCTTTGGCCCAGGAATTTTTACAGGTATGCTGAGCAGCTATGTTTCCG
>JBJMTX010000031.1:0-20671 GCA_045811485.1 Allosphingosinicella sp. | reverse complement strand
GTTGGCACCGTGCCCGCGATCAAGCCCGCCGCGGAGATGTCCACTAGCCGGGTCATCGGGGTGCTCGGCACCCAAGCCACCGTGCGCCAGCCTTACGTCGATGATCTGGCCGCGAAGTTCGCCGCGGATTGCACGATCATCCGCCACGGCTCCCCCGAACTTGTGGAACTCGCGGAGGCCAAGCTGGCCGGCGAGACGATCAGCATCGAGGCGATCAAGGCCGCCACCCAGCCGATGTTCGATGCGTCCGCCGGCGATCGCATCGACACGGTGGTGCTCGCCTGCACCCATTTCCCACTTCTCGAGGACGAGCTCCGGACCGCCTTCCCCCACATCACATATGTGGACGGCGGTAAAGGCATCGCGCGGCGCATCGCTTTTCTTACCCGCGAGCAGCCCTGGCCGTCCGCCCCGTCCGACGGTCTGATGCTGCTCACGGGGCCTGCGCGAACGCCTTCGTTGGAGATGCTGGCTCGCTTCGGGATCGGCGAGATTAAAACGCTCTAGACGCACCTTTTTGCGAGTCGTTCGCAATGGCCTTGCCGGAGAGGCGAAGCTAAAGGGTCGGCAAGCGAGAGTTGGG
Organism: Allosphingosinicella sp.; assembly: GCA_045811485.1. Taxonomy (GTDB): domain Bacteria; phylum Pseudomonadota; class Alphaproteobacteria; order Sphingomonadales; family Sphingomonadaceae; genus Allosphingosinicella. The sequence continues at coordinate 20,088 of JBJMTX010000031.1, read as the reverse complement.
CCAGTTGGATTACGACCGCATATTCAAGTCCGCGATCGAACGCCTTCACGACGAGGGCCGCTACCGCGTGTTCATCGACATCCTCCGGACCAAGGGCAGCTTTCCGAACGCAATGTGCTTCGGCGGGAATGGACCGAAGCCAATTACCGTCTGGTGCTCCAACGACTATCTGTGCATGGGCCAGCACCCCGCGGTGATCGCGGCGATGGAACAGGCGCTGCACGAGGTCGGCGCCGGCTCCGGCGGCACCCGCAACATCAGCGGCAATACCCACTATCACACCGAGCTTGAGGCCGAGCTGGCAAGCCTCCACGGCAAGGACGGCGCACTGCTGTTCACCAGCGGCTACGTCTCCAATGAGGCGGCACTGTCGACCATCGCAAAGTTGCTTCCCGGCTGCGTGATCTTCTCGGACGAGCTTAACCACGCGTCGATGATCGCGGGGATCAAGAGCTCGGGCTGCGACAAGCGCGTGTTCCGCCACAATGACCTCGCCCATCTCGAGGAATTGCTTGCCGCCGAGGAGCCGGAGACGCCCAAGCTGGTCGCCTTCGAAAGCGTCTATTCGATGGACGGCGACATCGCTCCGATCGCCGCGATCTGCGACCTCGCCGACCGCTACAATGCGATCACCTATCTCGACGAGGTCCATGCGGTCGGCATGTACGGCCCGCGCGGCGGCGGAATCTCCGAGCGCGACGACGTCGCCCGCCGGATCACCATCATCGAAGGCACGCTCGGCAAGGCGTTCGGGGTGATGGGCGGCTATATCGCGGCCGACAGGAACATCGTCGACGTGGTGAGGAGCTACGCGCCCGGCTTCATCTTCACCACCTCATTGTCGCCGGTGCTCGTCGCCGGAGCTCTGGCGAGCGTGAAGCACCTCAAGGCCTCGACCGCGGAGCGAGAGGCCCAGCAGGTCAATGCCGCGAAGCTGAAGGCGATCTTCGAGGAAGCGCGGCTTCCGGCCATGCCTTCGACGACCCACATCGTGCCTCTCATGGTCGGCGACCCGGTCAAGGCGAAAAGGATCAGCGACATCCTGCTCGCCGAGTACGGAGTCTACGTCCAGCCGATCAACTACCCGACAGTGCCCCGCGGCACCGAGCGGCTGCGCTTCACCCCCGGCCCGCATCACGACGAAGCGATGATGCGCGACTTGGCCCAGGCCCTGGTCGAGATCTGGGACCGGCTGGAGATGCGCCTGGCGGCCTGATCCACGCCGTCGGATACAGGAGGAGGCCCGATGTTCAAGACCGTGAGCTATGGCGGCGGGGGCGGCACGGCCTGGGACGATGCTCAGGTGCTTTCGGCGACTCCGCCGACCGGCTTCACCCGAATCGCCGTCCGCTCCGGCAGCTACGTCGACCAGATCGAATCGACCTATGGGCTCGCCGCCGGAACCTCGGTCCAGACCCATGGCGGCGGCGGCGGGGGACCGGCCGCGTTCGATTTCGTGCCCAACGAGAAGGTGATCTGCGTCCAGGGCCGAAGCGGCGCCTATGTCGACCAGATCGGCTTCACGACCGCCGTCATCTACGGCGGCGGCGATCCGCCGCTGATCCGAAGCTACGGCCCTTATGGCGGCGGCGGCGGGGCGCCGTTCAAGATCTGGGGCGAGATCGCCGCCTTCCACGGGCGGAGCAGCAGCTTTGTCGACGCGATCGGCTGCTACCTCGCGACGGCGACTCAGGGCCCGTTCGGCGGCGGCGGCGGCGCGCCCTTCCAGGATCCCGGCCCGATCCCCGAGCTCAGCCGGATCAGCGCGATCACGATCCGCTCGGGCAGCTATGTCGACGCGATTGCAACCACCTACCGATTGCCGGACGGGTCCCAGGAGACCCATAGCCACGGCGGCACCGGCGGAACCCAGCACGACATCATCTTCAACAATGACGAGCAGATCATCGCCGTGGTCGGCCGGTCGGGCGACTATCTCGACAACATCGCCTTCCTCACCCAGGACCGGCAGGGCGTCCGGCGGACCTACGGCCCCTTCGGCGGCCAGGGCGGGGCGCCTTTCATCGTCAACGCCAACGTCAACGGCTTCTTCGGCCGTAGCGGCATCTATATCGACCAGCTCGGCTTCTTCGTGGGCTGAGCCAGCCGTCATTGCGAGCGTAGCGAAGCAATCCAGTAGGGCCTCCGAGTCCCGCTGGATTGCTTCGTCGCTTCGCTCCTCGCAATGACGGGCAAGCTGCAAACTCTGGTGGCGTCGGCATTGCCCATCCACTAGAGAATGTAGCTCAAGCCCCGCAGCGGAGTCTCAACGTGGCCGAGCGTATCGCCATCGTTTCCGATCACGCCGCCTTCGAGATGAAGGCCGCTCTGGCCGCCTGGCTGCGCGAGGCCGGGCACTCGGTGACCGACCTTGGGCCCGACGGAGTCGATCCGGTCGATTATCCCGATTACGGCTACAAGCTGGCCGAGGAGATCGCGGAGGGCCGGGCCGGGCTGGGGGTCGCGCTGTGCGGCTCCGGGATCGGGATATCGATCGCCGCCAACCGTCATCCCGCCTGCCGCTGCGCCCTGGTCTCCGAGCCGCTCTCGGCCCGGATGGCGCGCGAGCATAACGACGCCAACGTTATCGCCATGGGCGGCCGGCTGATCGGCCTCGAAATGGCCAAGGCCTGCGTCGAGGCCTTCCTCGCCACCCCGTTCGCCGGCGGGCGCCACCAGCGCCGGGTCGACAAGCTCACCCATCCCGCCTTCGCCAAGGAGCCCGCATGAGCAGCCGTCCCGCCTTCGATTTCCCGGACGTGAAGTCGCAGGGCTTCTTCAGCGAGCGGCTTCGCGGCGCCGATCCGGCGGTCGCCGACGCCATCGCCGCCGAGCTCGACCGCCAGCAGAACCAGATCGAGCTGATCGCGTCGGAGAACATCGTCTCGCGCGCGGTGCTCGAGGCTCAGGGCTCGGTGCTGACCAACAAATATGCCGAGGGCTATCCGGGCCGCCGCTACTATCAGGGCTGCGCGCCCTCGGACGCGGTCGAGACGCTTGCGATCGAGCGGGCGAAGCAGCTCTTCGGCTGCGGCTTCGCCAACGTCCAGCCGCACAGCGGCGCGCAGGCGAACGGCGCGGTCATGCTCGCGCTCGCCAAGCCGGGCGACACGATCCTGGGGATGTCGCTCGACGCCGGCGGGCACCTCACCCACGGCGCCAAGCCGGCGCTTTCGGGCAAATGGTTCAACGCCGTCCAGTACGGCGTCCGCCGCGACGACGACCTCATCGATTTCGACCAGGTCGAGGCTCTGGCCAAGGAGCACAAGCCCACCCTGATCATCGCCGGCGGCTCGGCTTACCCGCGCCACATCGATTTCGCCCGCTTCCGCGCCATCGCCGACGAGGTCGGCGCGATCTTCATGTGCGACATGGCCCATTTCGCCGGCCTCGTCGCCGCGGGCGAGCATCCCTCCCCGTTCGGCCACGCCCATGTCGTCACCACCACCACCCACAAGACTCTCCGCGGCCCGCGCGGAGGCATGGTGCTGACCGACGACGAGGCGATCGCCAGGAAGATCAACTCGGCGGTCTTCCCGGGCCTCCAGGGCGGTCCGCTGATGCACGTCATCGCCGCCAAGGCGGTCGCGTTCGGCGAGGCGCTGCAGCCCGAGTTCAAGGCCTATGCCAGGGCCGTGATCGAGAATGCCAAGGCGCTCGCCGGGCGCTTGAAGGAGCGCGGCGCGGATCTCGTCTCGGGCGGCACCGATACCCATCTCGCCCTCGTCGACCTGAGGCCCCTGGGCGTGACCGGAAAGGACGCCGACGAGGCGCTCGAGCGCGCGTCGATCACCTGCAACAAGAACGGGATCCCGTTCGATCCCCTGCCTCCGGTCAAGACCAGCGGGATCCGGGTCGGCTCGCCCGCGGGAACCACCCGCGGCTTCGGGACGGCGGAGTTCCGCGACATCGCCGACATGATGTCCGACGTTCTCGACGGGCTTCGCGACCAGGGCGAGCAGGGCGACCCCGCCGTCGAAGCCGAGGTCAGGGACCGCGTCCGCGAGCTTTGCGCCCGCTTCCCGATCTACCAGGATCTGTAATTGCGCTGCCCCTTCTGCTCCCACGAGAACAGCCAGGTTAAGGACAGCCGCCCCACCGAGGACGGCTCCTCGATCCGGCGGCGGCGGCAGTGCGAGGATTGCGGCGCGCGCTTCACCACCTTCGAGCGGGTCCAGCTGAGGGAGCTCACCGTCGTCAAGTCGGAGAACAGGCGCGAGCCGTTCGACCGCTCCAAGCTCGACCGATCGATCGCCATCGCCTGCCGCAAGCGCCCCGTCCCCGCCGAGCGGCTCGACCGCTTGGTCTCCTCGATCCAGCGCCAGATCGAGACCAGCGGCGACAGCGAGATCGCCTCGAGCCGGATCGGCGGGATGGTGATGGACGGCCTCAAGGCCCTCGACCCCGTCGCCTACATCCGCTTCGCCAGCGTCTACAAGGATTTCCGCGAGGCGAGGGATTTCGAGGAGTTTGCGGGGAGCGTGGGGGAAGCGGGCGCAGAGTGATCTTCGTCCTTCCTTCGATACGCCGGTTCGACTTCGCTCACCGGCTACTCAGGATGAGCGGTGGCGAACATCCTCAATCGCTCATCCTGAGTAGGGACTGAGCAAAGGCGAAGGCCCGTATCGAAGGAAGGGCATCCTAATTGCGCACAGCAAGGAAGCGCCGCTTGTCCCCTCCCGCTCATCCTGAGTAGGGACTGAGCGAAGCCGAAGGCCCGTATCGAAGGACCCGCGTTGGATTTCTACACCTACATCCTGCGCTGTTCCGACGGCAGCTACTACACGGGGCATACCGACGATCTCGACAGCCGCGTCGCCCAGCATCAAAGTGGAGCGCTTCCCGGTTACACGCAGAAGCGCCGACCGGTTCAGCTCGTCTGGGCCGACCGCTTCCCCGACCGAGACAGCGCCTTCGCGGCCGAGCGCCAAATCAAGGGCTGGACCCGCGCCAAGAAGGAAGCACTGGCTCGGGGCGACTTTGACGCGCTTCACGAACTCGCGAAAAACTCCTTCGATACGCCGGTTCGACTTCGCTCACCGGCTACTCAGGATGAGCGAAAAGGGAAACCGCTCATCCTGAGTAGCGGACTGAGCGAAGTCGAAGGCCGCGTATCGAAGGGCCCCGCGATCGTCCTCGTCCGCCCGCAGCTGGGCGAGAATATCGGCAAGGCGGCTCGGGCGATGCTCAATTTCGGGCTGACCGACCTGAGGCTGGTCGCTCCCCGCGATGGGTGGCCCAATCCTTCGGCGGGGCCGGCGGCGGCCGGGGCCGACCTGGTACTCGAGCAGGCGCGGGTGTTCGGAACGGTGGCCGAGGCCGTGGCCGATTGCGCCCATGTCTATGCGACGACGGTGCGCAAGCGCGGGCTCGTGGTGCCGGTGGCGACTCCGGAGGAAGCGGCGCGGGAGATCCGGTCGAGGGCCGAGCCCTCCGCCATCCTGTTCGGCGCCGAGCGCTCGGGGCTGGAGACGGACGAGGTGGCGATCGCGGGAACGATCGTCACGGTGCCGGTCAATCCGGACTTCCGTTCCCTCAACCTTGCCCAGGCGGTAATCCTGATCGCCTACGAATGGTCGAAGGGCGCCGATCTCGCCGTTCCGACCGAAGGCGAGCCGCGCGAGCCGCGGGCGACCCAGGCCCAGCTCGAAGGCCTCATCGGCCAGCTCGAGGAGGCGCTGGAAGCCGTCCATTACTACCACCCTCCGGACCGTACGCCGTCGACGAAGAACACGATCCGGACGATCCTCACAAAGGCGGACTGGTCCACCCGCGAGGTCCAGGCGATGCGCGGAATCATCCGCGCCCTCGCCGAGCCGAGGCGGTCTCGCGGACGGAAGATCGAGTGATATCCGTCATCCCGGCGAAAGCCGGGACCCAGGAACACAGGTCCGGGGAGGCCATCGCAAGCCTCCGTTCCTGGGTCCCGGCTTTCGCCGGGATGACGGGCTTATCGCGTGGCGTCGAAGCGGTCGAGCTCGTAGGCGATCGAGGCTTCCACGAGCCGCTCGTACAGCTCTTCGATCGCCGCCTCGGGCACGTCGTGCTCGGCGGCGAGCGCTCGGACGTTGCCCAGCACCTGGGCCTTGCGCCATTCGTCGCGGACGGCGCCCCGTTCCGGCTTGATCCGGGCCGCGGCATCCATGTAGCGGAAGCGCTCGCCGATCAGTGCGACGATCTCGCGATCGAGGGCGTCCACCCCGGTCCGGACCTCCGCCATCGTCTCGCAGCTCGACGGCCGCACCCTGTCCTTGCTCATCGCGCCCTTCTAGCGCCGCTCAAAGCCCTGTCGAGGTTGACTTTCGGGGCCCCAGCGGCCATGTCGCGCCCTTCGCAATTGGCCCCGCACCCCGGTGAAGCGGCGGCCGCGCATGACAATTGGTCATGCGGTGCGGTTCCGGGACACGTAGAACCAAGCAGATTGGACCTGACATGAGCAAGCGCAGCAGCGCCAAGTACAAACTCGACCGCCGGATGGGCGAGAACGTCTTCGGACGGCCCAAGAGCCCCGTCAACAAGCGCGAATACGGCCCCGGCCAGCACGGCCAGCGCCGCAAGGGCAAGATGTCGGACTTCGGCATCCAGCTTCGCGCCAAGCAGAAGCTGAAGGGCTATTACGGCGACGTCACCGAGAAGCAGTTCAAGCGCACCTACACCGAAGCCTCGAGGATGAAGGGCGACACCGGCCAGAATTTGATCGGCCTGCTCGAGCGCCGGCTCGACATGGTCGTCTACCGCGCCAAGTTCGCGCCGACCATCTGGTCGGCCCGCCAGATGGTCAGCCACGGCCACATCCGGGTCAACGGGGTGAAGTGCAACATCGCCTCGCGCCGGGTCAATGTCGGCGACGAGATCACCCTGGGCTCCAAGGCGCAGGAGATGGCGCTGGTGATGGAGGCTCAGGGCCTCGCCGAGCGCGAGATCCCCGATTACGTGGCCCCCGACGGCACCGCCAAGGCGACCTTCACCCGGGTCCCGTCGCTCGACGAGGTGCCCTATCCGGTCCGCATGGAGCCGAACCTGGTCGTCGAGTTCTACTCGCGCTGACCGGCGGCGCCCGGCGGTGAAATCAACAGGGGCGGTCCATTGGGCCGCCCCTTTTCACATCCCCATCGAAGTCCTCAGGAAGGCGTCCGCCCGCCGAAGCATGTCGGTTCGCGCATTGCCGTCGTCGAGCTGGTGGTCGAGGCCTTCGTAGACGACCAATTCGGCCTGCTTGCCGAGCTTGTCCTTCATCAGCTGCGACTGGCCGATGAGGACGTTGCTGTCGATCGTTCCGTGGAACATCAGCACCGGCGCCCGGATCGCCGAGGCGTTCTGGGCCGGCGAGCCCTCGCGGATATGCGGGCCGGAACCGATGAAGTCGCTCTGGATCCGGCCGCTCGTATATTTGAGCGCGTCCTCGCGAAGCTTGGCGAGGTCGGTGACGGGCGCGATCGCCACCACCGCCCGGAACAGGTCGGGAGTCACCGCCGCGGACTGGAGCGCCGCATAGCCGCCATAGGACCAGCCGACGATTGCGAGCTTCTTCGGCTCGGCGATACCCTGGGCGATGAGCCACCGCCCCGCATCGGCGACGTCCCCGACCGCGGTTCGCCAGGAGCGGAAGCCATTGTTCTGGAACCAGGTGTCGCCATAGCCCGAGGAGCCGCGGAAGTTGGGCTGGAGCACGGCGAAGCCGCGATTGGCGAAATATTGCGCCATCCAGTCGAAGCCCCATTCGTCCCGGGCGGAGGGGCCGCCGTGCGGCATCACGATCGCCGGCAGGCCCTTGCCGTTCGAACCGGGCGGAAGGGTCAAATAGGCCGGGATCTCGGTCCCGTCCGCGGCCTTGTAGGTGACGGCCTTGACCGGGGAGAGCGGAATGTCGTCGAGCTGCGGCCGGGTCGAGAGCAGGCGCTGCATCTGCTTGGTCTTGCGGTCGAGCAGGTAATAATGGCCGGGATCGGTGTCGCCGCCCGCCCAGACGAGGAGCTTCTGCTCGTCGAGCGTTGCGCCGGCGAAGTGGACGAGCGGAGCGCCGGGAAGCGCCTTGGCGAGCGAGCCGGCGAGCCCTTTCAGCGCCGGATCGAAATAGACCGCCACCCGCCTGTCGGTCGCATAGGTGGCTCCGACGACGCGGCGGCTTCGGCCGAGCCGGATCGGCCCGTCGACGTCGACGTCGGGCCGGAGGAGGACCGGAGCCTGGGTCCGGCTGCCGTCGAGGGTGATGGTGTAGAGGCCGCTTCGGCCCTCCTTGCGCTCGAGCCCGTAGACGACATTGGCATCGGCATCGATCGCGATCGGGTTGAAGCCCTGATCGTTCAATATCTGATACTGGCCGAAAGCCTGCCAATCGTCCGAGCCGGGCAGGCGATAGAGATAGTTGATCCTGTCGGTCGCATAGCCCGATTCGGAGGCCGGGCTGACCCCCATCATCCGGACCCGGCCTTGGCCGTCGCTGATATATTCGACCGCGTCCCGGCGCGGAGTCTCGATCCGCTTGGAATCGAGCGAGCGCGTGTCGACCCGGTCGACCCCGAGCCCCTCCAGGTTTCGCGAGATGTTGGTTCCGATCCGCTGCTCGGGAACGTAGACCCGGCCGAGCAGGACATTGTTGTCCTGGCCGGCCAGCCAGTCGACGACATAGCCGCCCGAAGTCGCCTGGTAGAGCGCATTCTCGCCCTGGCGCGTGCTGACCACCTTGGCGTTGCCCCCCACCGAATCGACCGCGACGAGGCGCGACGCGGTGTAGGGCGTACCCAGCTCCTTCCGGGCGATCAGCACCCGGCACAGGATTCGGGCGTTCGACACCCAGTCGCAATTGTCGATCGTCTCCGGCGCTCCGGAGGCGACGAGGATACGAACCGGCGGCTTCGAGGCGTCGACCGGCACCGTGTAGAGGCCATTGCCGCGGCCGGAGTCCGGAACGACGAAGGCGATCGTGGCGCCGTCCGGCGACAGGCTGATATCCTCGACGCTTTGGCGCGCTCCGAAGGCGGCGGCGGGATCGGGCGGGCTGTCGGCGGCGACGATGAAGGCATAGCCGAGCCCAAGAAGCCACAGATGGCGCAAAGTCAGTTCTCCTTGAAACGCCCCCTCAGGGCGCCGTGTCTCACAATTTGAGCGCGTTGCGCAGGAAGGCCTCGCTTCGTCTCAGCATGTCGGCGCGGGCGGTGGAATCGTCGAGCTGATGATCGAGGCCGGGATAGACGACGAGCTCGCTTCTAGCGCCCGCGGCCTGAAGCCGGTCCTGCATCAACCGCGACTGGTGGATGGCGACGTTGAGGTCGAGATCGCCGTGGAAGAGCAGGACGGGGACCTTGATCCTCTCCGCATTCTGAGCCGGCGAGCCCTCGCGCACATGCGGTCCGGTGCCGACGAAATCGCGGACGATCCGATAGTTGGTCCAGCCCTCGCTGTCCGCGACGAGCGCGGCGAGATCGGTGACGGGAGCGATCGCGATCACGGCCTTGAACAGGCCCGGATCGGTGACGGCCGACTGCAGCGCGGCATAGCCGCCGTAAGACCAGCCGACGATGGCCAGCTTGTCGGGCGCGGCGATCCCCTCGCTGACCAACCAGCGGCCGGCATCGTCGACGTCGGCGATCGCGGTCCGCCAGGACTGGAAGCCGTTCTTCTGGTACCAGGCGTCGCCATACCCCGCCGAGCCCCGATAATTGGGCTGGAGAACGGCGAAGCCCCGGCTCGCATAATATTGGGCGAGCCAGTCGAAGCCCCATTCGTCGCGCGAGCTCGGCCCGCCGTGCGGCATGACGATCGCCGGCAGGTTCTTGCCGGTGCCGCCGACGGGGAGGGTCAGATAGGCGGGCACCTGGGTTCCGTCGGCGGCCTTGTAGGTCACCGCCTTCATCGGCGCGAGCTGGGCGTTCTCGAGCTGGGGCCGGGCCAGCATCAGCTCGTTGAGATGCTTGGTGGCCTTGTCGAACAGATAGTAACGGCCGGGATCGGTGTCGCTTCCCGCCCAGAGCAGGAGTTTGCTCTCGTCGCTGCTCGAATCGACGAAGCGGATCAGCGGAAGCCCGCTCATCGCCTTGGAGAGCGAGCGCCCGAGCCCGGCCAGGGCCGGATCGAAATAGGCCGCCTCGCGCCTCTCGGTGGCGTAGGTGGCGCCGACCACCCGGCGGGCGCGGCCGATCCGGATGACGCTGTCGACGTCGACCTGCGGGTGGGCGAAGACCAATGTCTCGCGCTTCGAGCCGTCGAGGGCGATGCTGTACAGCTCGCGCCGACCGCCGGCGCCGACCTTGAAGCCGTAGGCGACGTCGAGGTCGGGATCGACCGCGACCGGGAAGAAGCCCTGGTCGGTAATCTGGTTGTAGTCGGCGAGCGGCTTCCAGTCGCGCGAAGCCTTGGTCCGGTAGAGATAGCTGATCTTGCCGTTCTCGTAGCCGGTCGAACCGGTAACGCCCACCGTCGACATGATCCGGACGATTCCCCGCCCGTCGCTGATGTAGTTGCTCGCATTGGCCTTGGGCGGCTCGACGGTCTTCGAGCTGAGGTCCATCGTGTCGACCCGGTCGACCCCATAGCCTTCCCTCTTGTCCTCCATATGCGTGCCCCCCCTCGCCTCGGGCACATATTCGCGGGCCATGAGGACCGCTCCGTTGGTTTCGGGCAGCCAGTCGACGATCCGGCCGCCGCCGAACGCGAGATATTGATCGTAGGCGCGGGTCGACCGGCTGAGCAGCTTCAGGTTCTTGCCGTCGGAATCGACGGCGACGAGCCGAGTCACTCCGGCCGGTTCGCCGGGCAGGATCTTGTCGGAGACGATATAGACGGTGCAGACCAGGCGGGTGTCGGAGACCCAGCCGCACTCGGAGAGGCTGTCGGGCGAGCCGTCGGCCCTCAGCGCCAGATGCGGCTCCTCGGCGCCCTCGGCATCGACCGTGTAGAGAAGGGTCGAGCGGCCCGGCCCGGGCTGGATGAAGGCGATGCGGCCGCCGGACGGCGACAAGGCGATGTCGCGGACGCTGTCGCGGGCGCCGAAGGCCGCCGCCGGATCGGCCGGAGGGGCGGCGGCGGCGAGGCCGAACAGGGCGAGAAGCCCGACAGAAAATATCCGAAACATGAATACCCCCAATGACTTGGGACCCCCGTCCCAGGTTCCCGGACTAGATGACAGGCTCCGGCCGCGGACGCAAGCTTGCACCCGCTGGGCCTTGCTGCCATGGGCCGGGCGGCTGGGGGAGCCGAGAGGAGGATGACCTTGTCGCTTCGATCCGCTGCCGCCCCGGCCTGCGCCGCCTTGCTCCTTGCCGCCTGCGCGACCGCGCGCGACCGGCCCGCCGCCGCCGCTGATTCCGAGCCGGCAATCTCGCTGGCGACCCTGACCACGGTCACCCAGATCCTTTCGTCGGACGCCTATGAGGGGCGCGCCCCGACCACCCCGGGCGAGGACAAGTCGGTCGCCTATATCGCCGAGCGCTTCCAGAAGGCCGGGCTCCAGCCGGGCAACAAGGGCAGCTGGTTCCAGAACGTGCCGATGGTCGAGACGACGGCGGCGCCCGGGGCCCTCACCGTGTCCGGGGGAAGCGCGCCTCTGAGCTTCGCCTACCGGACCGATTTCGTCGCCAATTCCTACCAGGTTCAGCCCCGAATCGACCTCAAGGACAGCGAGATCGTCTTCGTCGGCTACGGCATCAACGCCCCCGAGAAGGGCTGGAACGATTACGAGGGCGTCGACGTCCGCGGCAAGACGGTGGTCATCCTCGTCAACGATCCCGACTGGCAGAAGGCCGACTTGGACGGCCCGTTCAACGGCCGGGCGATGACCTATTACGGCCGCTGGACCTACAAATATGAGGAAGCGGCGCGGCAGGGCGCGGCCGCCGCCCTCATCGTCCACCAGACCGAGCCCGCCGCCTACGGCTGGAACGTCGTCCAGTCCTCCTGGACCGGAGCCCAGTACAATCTCGACGAGCCCGGCAACCATATGGACCAGTCCAAGGTGATCGGCTGGCTGACCAACGATGCCGCCCACCGGCTGTTCGCCAATTCCGGGAAGGATCTCGATGCGCTGACGTCGGCCGCCGCCCGGCCCGGGTTCCGCGCCGTGCCGCTCGGCGCCCGGGCCTCGATCTCGCTCGAAAACCAGATAAGGCGGCAGCGCTCGCGCAACGTCGTCGGGATCCTGCCCGGCGCGAAGCGGCCGAACGAATATGTCATCTACACCGCGCACTGGGACCATCTCGGCCGCTGCGACGCCGATCCGACCGGCGACGACATCTGCAACGGCGCGATCGACAATGCGAGCGGCACGGCCGGCCTGATCGCGCTCGCCGAAGCCCATGCCAAGCGCGGCAATCCCGACCGCTCGATCATCTTCCTCTCGGTGACCGGCGAGGAATCGGGCCTTCTCGGCTCCAAATATTATTCCGAGCATCCGCTTTATCCGCTCGCCATGACCGCCGGAGGCGTGAACATGGACAGCCTCAGCATGGCCGGCGACGCGCGCGATTTCGTGCCCGTCGGCGGCGGCAAGTCGGAGCTCGACCGCTATCTCGCCCATGCCCTCGCCACCCAGGGCCTGACGCTGAGGCCAGAGCCGTCGCCGCAGGCCGGCTATTATTACCGCTCGGACCATTTCAGCCTCGCCAAGCAGGGCGTGCCGATGATCTACGCCAAGCTCGGCGAGGATCTCGTCAAGGGCGGCACGGCGGCCGGCCACGCCGCGGCCGAGGATTACCGGATGCACCGCTACCACCAGCCGAGCGACGAATATGATCCCGGCTGGGACTGGTCCGGCGCGATCCGGGAGCTGAAGATCTTCTACCAGATCGGCCGCGAGCTCGCGATGACGACCGACTGGCCCAACTGGAACGAGGGCGACGAATTCCGCGCCATCCGCGACCGCAGCCGGGCGGGGGCGGGCACCCGGTGACCGACCGCCAGCCGCCGGAATGGGCGGAGCACGAATGGGTGTGGATCGGCTTTCCGAGCCACTCGGAGCTGTGGGAGGCCGATCTCGAGCCGGCCCGGCGCGAAGTCGCCGCCTTTGCCGAAGCCGTCCATGCCGGCGGCGCGGGCGAGGAGGTGCGGCTGGTCGCGGCGGACCCAGCTTCCGTCCACGCCGCGCGCGAGCTCGCGCCGTTCGCAACCGTGCTGGAGGAAAGGTTCGGCGACATCTGGCTTCGCGACACCGGGCCTTTGATCCTCGAATCGGACGCCGGCCGCTGTGCCCGCTCGTTCCGGTTCAACGGCTGGGGCGGGAAATATGAGCTCGAGGGGGACGAGACGGTCGGGCTCAGGCTCGCCGATTATGCCGGGATCCTCGCCACCCGCCACGACTGGATCCTGGAAGGCGGAGCGATCGACGTCGACGGGTCGGGCCTCGCCGTCACCACCGAGCAATGCCTGCTCAACCCCAACCGCAACCCCGGCATGAGCCGCGAGGAGGTGGAGGCGCGGCTGAGCGAGGATCTCGGCCTCGACCGGCTGCTCTGGCTCGGCGAGGGGCTTCTCAACGACCATACCGACGGCCATGTCGACAATCTCGCCCGCTTCGTCGGCGGGGGTCGGCTCGCCATTCCCGTCGCGGAACCCGACGACCCCAACGCCGCCGCCTATGAGGATGCCCGCGCCCGCGCGGAGGCTTTCGGGCTCGAGATCGTGCCCCTCCCCTCCCCCGGGCTCGTCGAGCGCGACGGCGAGATCGTCCCCGCCTCCTACATGAACTTCTATGTCGGCAACGCGGCTGTCGTCGTACCGCTCTACGGCGCCGCCAACGACGAGGCGGCGGTCGCGGCGATCGGCACGCTCTTCCCCGGCCGCCGAGCCGTCGGGCTCCGAGCCGACCATGTCCTCACCGGCGGCGGCAGCTTCCACTGCATCAGCCAGCAGGTGCCCTTCGCTACGCCCGGTTCGTCAGGCTCACCGGGCTACTCAGGATGAGCGGGGCTGGCATTCGACCGCTCATCCTGAGTAGGGACTGAGCGAAGGCGAAGGCCCGCATCGAAGGACCCGCATGACCGAACTCAAAGTCGCCGCCCTCCAGCTCGCCTTCACCGACAGCGTCGAGGAGAATGTCGCCGCCGTCTCCGAGCTCGTGCGCGACGCGGCGGGAAAGGGCGCGAAGCTCGTCCTCCCGCCCGAATTGTTCGAGGGCCATTATTTCTGCCGGACCCAGGACGAGAGCCATTTCGCCCGGGCGCTCCCCGCCAGCGGGCATCCGGCGGTGATCGCGATGCGCTCGCTCGCGGCCGAGCTCGAAATCTGGATCCCGACCAGCTTCTTCGAGGCCGAGGGCCATCACCATTACAACAGCCTCGCAATGATCGACGACACCGGCAAGGTTCGCGGGGTCTATCGCAAGAGCCACATCCCCGACGGGCCCGGCTACTCGGAGAAATTCTATTTCCGCCCCGGCAATACCGGCTTCAAGGTCTTCCAGGCGCCGTTCGGGACGATCGGCGCGGGCGTCTGCTGGGACCAATGGTATCCCGAGACGGCTCGAAGCCTGATGCTGATGGGCGCCGAGATATTGCTCTTCCCGACCGCGATCGGCGCCGAGCCTCACGATCCGGACCTCGACACCAGCCGGATGTGGCGCCGGGCGATGATCGGCCACGCCGTCTCGAACGTCGTCCCGGTCGTCGCCGCCAACCGGATCGGCACCGAGCACGGCCAGCGTTTCTACGGCCACTCCTTCATCTGCGACGAACGCGGCGACATCCTCGCGGAGTTCGGCGACAAGGAAACCGGAGTCCTCACCGCCACCCTCGACCTCAAGCAGGCCAAGGCCCACCGGGCCGCCTTCGGCTTCTTCCGCGACCGAAGGCCCGACCTGTACGGAAGGATCGCGGAGGATATTTGAGCCGCACGAACCCCTCTCCCGTAAAGAACGGACGAGGACCTACAGCCGCGCCAGAACCGAAGGACCGATCGATTCCCAGAACGCCGTTTCTCTCGCAATGAGTCGACTGATGTACCGATCATCTCGACTCACCTCCAACCGGAGTGGCCGTTTCGCGGGTGAGTAGCACCAGAAATCAATTGAAGCATATTCCAGCACGGCCAGAATATGTTGGAGCTGCCCATAATAGCAGTCCGGTACGGCACGTCCGGCCGCAGTGCGTTTGTAACAGCTCTCCCCGCACTTGATCTCAACCACCAGCCTTTCATCCTCGTTCAAGCCGTCGAGGCTGGCGCGCATCCACGGCTTGGAGCGACTTTGAACGCAGCTGGGTTGAACGGTGATCCTTCTGGACTCACAATAAGAAGCACGGGCTACCGGCTCCAGCGCCTTTCCCCGTTCCATGGCAGCATTGGTCCCTCCGCCAGCCCGCGGGTGAAGCTTCTCATGGGTCAAGGCGGCTGCAGACTTCCAAGGATTTTCGCCCATTAAACACGGCGCATCGGAAGCACCAATTCCAGCACTTCGCCAACGATGCCACTCCGATGTGTCCTGCTCGAGCGGGATGCATTGATAGGGCATGGGTCAGCTCCTTGGTGCCATAGTGACGTGAATTCTCCTGGCGTCAAGGAAAGATGTTCCTCGTTTGATCTTGAAAGGTCAATGTTTAGAAGCGTTCCAAGCTTGTGGGCTCCCTCACCTCCGCCGCGCGCTCGAAAACCGCCTCGAACATCGTCGTGGTCAGGCGGTTGGTGTTCTGGTTGTAGCGCGAGCAATGATAGCTATCGATCAGGATCCGGCCGTCGGGCAGGAGATGCTCGGCGAGGTGAGCGAAGGGGAAAGCGGCGAGGCGGCCGCCGACCGAGCGGATCGCGGCGTCATGGGCGATCCGGCCGAGGGCGACGAGGATCCGAACCCGAGGCAACGCCGCCAACGCGGGACGGAAATAGGTTCGAGTGCAGGTCGCGATCTCCTCGGGCGTCGGCTTATTCTGCGGCGGCACGCATTTGACCGAGTTGAGGATCGCCACGCCCCGGAGGCTCAGCCCGTCGTCCGGCCGAGCCTCGAAGGCGCCCTCGGCGAGCCCGAACTTGAGCAGGGTCTCGTAGAGCAGAAGCCCCGCAAAATCGCCGGTGAAGGGCCGCCCGGTCCGATTCGCGCCCTGCTTGCCGGGCGCGAGGCCGCAAATCGCCAGCCAGGCCTCGGGATCGCCGAAATGCGGCACCGGCGCGTTCCACCAGTCCGGATGCTCCTCGCGCAGAGCTTCGCGGAAGCCGACGAGGCGCGGGCAGAGCGGGCAATCGCGCGGCGCTTCGAGCTCGGGGACCGGGGAGATGGCGGGAAGCATCCGCAGCGTCTAGGGCGCAGGCGATGGCGCTGACAAGCTATGCGATCGCCCTGGGCTCGAACCGCCGCAGCCGCCACGGCTCGCCCGCCGCGACGGTGCGCGCGGCCGCCAGCGCGATTGGTGCGAAGAGCCTGTCGAGCGTGCACCTGACCCCGGCGTTCGGCCCGGCGGGACGGAGCTTCGCCAACGCCGCCGCCCTCGTCGAGAGCGACCTCGATCCCCCAGCCCTGCTCGCCCGGCTCAAGCAGGTCGAGCGCGATTTCGGCCGGCGCCGCGGCAGGCGCTGGGGGCCGCGGGTGCTCGACCTCGACATCGTCCTCTGGTCCGAAGGCGCCTGGGCGACCGGGGGCCTGATCGTCCCCCATCCCGAATATCGCAACCGCGACTTCGTTCTCGCCCCTCTGGCGGAAATCGCCCCCGGCTGGCGCGATCCGCTCACCGGAGCCACCATCCGCCAGCTCCGCCATCGCCTCGCCTGCCGCGGCGCAGTTGACCCCAAAGCCCCCCGCTCCTAGGGCAAGCGCGCCTGGGGCCCTTAGCTCAGTCGGTAGAGCAACTGACTTTTAATCAGTAGGTCGCTGGTTCGAATCCAGCAGGGCTCACCAGCGTTTCCCGGCATTGCAGGGCCTTGAGCTGGAAGGCTTCGGCCAGCGCGCGCCGCCGCGCCTTGGCTTCCGGAGTCAGGGCGCGGGCTTCCGCGCGCATCTCTTCGACGGCCCTTCGGGCGTAAAATCTCTCGTTCGATTCCATCACCGCTCCCCCCGCGATTCGCAACGACTAACATGAATCAAACGCAACTTCGAATCGATCCGGCGCTGTAACGGCACGGGCTGGACAGCGCCGCCCAGACTGGCGCAGGGCGGGCGCCGTGAAGACGCTCCGCTTCCCGCTGGCCATCGCCTTTCTTGCCCTCGTCTGCGCCGCGGCTTTGCTCTTCGGCGGGCCCGAAACGCGGGTGGATCCGGCGGTTCTCCACGCCCTCGCCATCCCCTCGCTCGTCCCCGCCGCGCGGTGGCTCACCCATATCGGCGACGGCTGGACGGTGCTCGCCGGAGCGATCGCCGCGGCCGCCTTCATGGTCGCCCGCGACCATCGCCGCCGGGCGATCCTCATCCTCGTCATCCTCGCCTCCGAGCGCCCGCTCGTCGAGGGGATGAAGCTCGCCTTCGACCGCGCCCGGCCCGACGTGCTCGGCCGCCAGGCCGTCACCCACAGCCTCGCTTTCCCGAGCGGCCATTCCGCCAATGCGATGGCGGTCTGGCTGGGCATCGCCCTGCTCGCGACCGGCCCGCGGACCCGGATTCCGGCAATCGCCCTGGCGCTCCTCCTGGCCCTGGTCACCGGCCTTTGCCGGCTGATCCTCCAGGTCCACTGGCCGAGCGACGTGATCGGCGGCTGGGCGTTCGGCGCGGGCTGGACGCTGCTTCTCGTCCGCCTGTTCGGAACCGCGCCTCCCGCCCGGCATTGAGCCGGACGAAGAGGAGACTTTCCATGACCGAGGGTAAGAACCGTCCCGACGACCGCGAGCTGATCGAATCGATGGAGGACGGACCGGCGTTCGGCGGCTCGTCGGGCGGCAATCTCCAGCGCGACATCGGCGCCCGCGACGAGGTCAGGCAGGCCGTCGGCGACGTCGACGGAGTCATCCGGGTCCGCGACAGCGACAAGCCGGAGCAGGCGGACCTGCCGAGGTTCAACGAGAAGTAGCCGTCGCCCCGGCGTGACGGGCTAGGGCCTGTACTCATAACCGGCAATGTCCAGGATCGCCCGGAGAAGGGCACCGGCAAGGAGCGGCGCGCAGGGCGGGCCGGTTGCCCGCACAAGCGTCGCGACGTAGCCGGTGCCCTTCTCCGGGCGACCGCGAAGCGGCGGGGCGGAGAGGCGGCCATGGCGTCGTCCCTCGTCGGTCACGATGTCCCTGCATCGCTTCCTCCTCGCTCCTAGCCCTGACTACCTCTCCGCCCCGTCATGGACGTTGCCGGTTATGAGTACAGGCCCTAGGCGCGCCTGAACACCGCCGTCACATTGTTCGCCGGCATCTCGAAGACCCGCTCCAGGCGAAGGCCGCTGCGGCCCGCTTCCGCTTCGACCGCCTCGAGCTCCCGCAATCCCCATTCCGGATCGCGGGCCTTCAGCGAGGCGTCGAACGCCTCGTTGCTCGGAGCCGTCGCTACGCCCGCCTGTCGGTAGGGCCCGTAAAGGATCAGGGGCGCACCCGGATCGAGATACCAGGCGGAGCCCCGCAACAGCTCGACCGTCGCCGCCCAGGGGCTGATATGGACCATGTTGATACACAGAATCGCGTCGGCGTGCCCGATCGGCCATACTGGCTCGCACACATCGAGCTGGACGGGCTCGAGCAAATTGAGAAGCCCGGCCTCCCGCACCCACGCCTCGATCGACTCTAGCGCCTCGGGATCGGCATCGCTCGGCCGCCAGAGCAAAGCCGGAAACCGCTCCGCGAAATAGACCGAATGCTCCCCCGTCCCGCTGGCGATCTCGAGCACGATGCCCTCGGCCGGAAGGACCTCGCGGAGCACGGCCGCGATCGGCTCCCGGTTGCGCGCCGCGGCGGGAGACTCGCGCTTCAAGCCGGCGCCGCCGCCAGCAGCCGGCGGGCGCGAAGATACATTTCGATGCGCTGGACCGCGAGCAGGCCGAGCGCGAAGGCGATCAGCATGTCGGTGAGCGTCGCCGCGTCGAGCACGCCGCCCGCTTTGCTCTGGAGAGCCACTCGAAGCCCGGAGCGGACCAGGATGAGGACGAGGATGAACAGGATCGCGAACGGGGATTGGGTGGCCTGGAGGGTGCGGGTCTCCGGATCGACGTCGATCCGGATCATCCGGCCGCGCTGCCAGCCGGCCGCCGCGCCGACGGCGAGCGCCGTGGCGCAGAGCAGCCAGCCCGTCCTCGTCGGCGGGGCGGAGACGAACATGACGATCGCCAGCACGCCGTAGACGGCGGGGATGATCAGCAGCTGGCCGAGCTTCAGCGGCCGAGCCACGCCCGCCCGGCGGAAACGTATCGCCATCACCACGGCGACGACCGCCGCGGTGATGGCGTAGCGGATCCAGGAATGGGGGATGGCGCCGGCGTTCATTCCGCCGCTTCCGCCCGGTCCGGCGCCTTGTAGACGAGGACCGGCCTGCGCGCCGCCAGGGTCTCGTCGAGCCGGCGTCGCGGCGCATAGACGGGCGCGGCCTTGAGGCTCTCGTCGCCGGCCTTCGCCCGCTCCGCCACGAAACGCATCGCGCCGATGAACTCGTCCAGCGCCGCCTTCGATTCGGTCTCGGTCGGCTCGACCAGCATCGCGCCGTGGACGACGAGCGGGAAATACATGGTCATCGGGTGGAAGCCCTCGTCGATCATCGCCTTGGCGAGATCGAGCGTGGTGAGGCCGTTCGTGAAGCCTTTGTCGCTGAACAGGGCCTCGTGCATGCACGGACCGCTTTCGCCGAACGGCGCGTCGAGCAGGTCGTCGAGGCGGCGGAGCACGTAATTGGCGTTGAGAACGGCGTCCTCCGACACCTGCCTGAGGCCGTCGGAGCCGTGGCTCATGATGTAGGCCAGCGCCCGGGTGAACATGCCCATCTGGCCGTGGAAGGCGACCATCCGCCCGAAGCTGGAGCCGTGATGCTCGCCCGCGGTCTCTTCCTCGACCAGGGCGAAATGGTCGCCCTTTTTCTCGACGAAGGGGAGCGGCGCGAACGGGGTCAGGGCCTCGGAGAAGACGACCGGTCCCGAGCCCGGCCCGCCGCCGCCGTGCGGGGTCGAGAAGGTCTTGTGGAGGTTGATGTGCATCGCGTCGATGCCGAGGTCGCCTGGACGCACCCGCCCGACGATCGCGTTGAAGTTGGCGCCATCGCAATAGACGTAACCGCCGACC
>JBJMTX010000030.1:0-134616 GCA_045811485.1 Allosphingosinicella sp. | reverse complement strand
CGGACGAAATAGGTGCCGATGATCGAAGTGATGATGCACGCGCCGCCGATGCCCAGCGGAAGGCTCATCAGGCTGAGCAGGTTCGCCCCCGCGGTGGTGACGAGCAAGGCGATCAGGACCATCGTCGCGCCGACCGTGACGACATAGGTCTCGAACAGGTCGGCGGCCATTCCGGCGCAGTCGCCGACATTGTCGCCGACATTGTCGGCGATCACGGCCGGGTTGCGGGGATCGTCCTCGGGGATTCCGGCCTCGACCTTGCCGACGAGGTCGGCGCCGACGTCGGCCGCCTTGGTGAAGATCCCGCCGCCGAGACGGGCGAAGATGGAGATCAAGGAGGCTCCGAAGGCCAGGGCGACGAGCGCGTCGACCACTTCGCGGTCGTTGGGGGCGAGGCCCTGAACCTTGACCAGGAAGTAGAAGAAGACCGAGATGGCGAGGAGGGCGAGGCCGGCGACGAGCATTCCGGTGATCGCGCCCGCCCGGAAGGCGACGGTGAGGCCGCGCTGGAGGCTGGTGCGGGCCGCTTCGGCGGTGCGCACGTTGGCGCGCACCGAGATGTTCATCCCGATGAAGCCGGCGGCGCCCGAAAGCAGCGAGCCGAGCACGAAGCCGCCGGCCTGGATCGGCCCGAGCAGGAAGAAGACCGCGATCGCGACCACGATCCCGACCACGGCGATCGTGCTGTACTGGCGAAAGAGATAGGCCTTGGCGCCTTCCTGGATCGCCGAGGCGACGGCGACCATGCGCTCGTTGCCGGGCGAGGATTTCAGCACCTGCATGCTGGTGAGGATGCCGTAGAGCACCGCGGCCACTCCGCAGGCAATGGCAATGAGCACGACGGTCATGAAGTTTCCTTCCCCTGAATTTGAAACCCGGCGAATTCGATTCGCCGGGGGAAAACTGAAGCCGGGCAGGGCAATGGCCCCGGCGCGGACGCGCCCGGATGTGCGCGCCCTTTAGGGGGCTTATGCGCGGGATTCAACAGTAGGCGTTCAGCGATGTTCCCAACCGAGGCGCGGCGGCAGCGGGATGGGCTCATCTCCGTCGAGCAGGCGCAGACCCGAACCCTCGGCGAGGCTTCCGATCCGGCTCATGGACAGGCCGAGCGCGTCCTGAAGGGCGAGTATCTCCCCGGCCCGCTCCGGCGCCGCGGCGAAGAGCAGCTCGTAATCGTCCCCCGCCGTCGCCGCTTCCAGCCGCGCCTCGCGACCGCTGCCGACGGCGCCGAGATAGGCTTGCGACAGGGGAACCAGGCCGAGGTCTATTTCGGCGGCGAGCCCGCTGGCGTCGGCGAGCCGGGAGGCGTCGATCAGCAGCCCGTCCGACACGTCCATCATCGCCGAGACGAGCGGAGCGAGCCTCTGGCCCGCCTCGAGCCGGGGCCGGGGATTGCGGTAGCGCTCGACCAGCGCCTCGCCGAGGCCGCGAAGCCCCGCGCCCGCGTCGCCGATGGTCCCGCTGACCCAGAGATGGTCGCCGTCCCGTCCGCCCGCGCGGGACGGTACCGGCCCGTCCGCTTCGCCGAGCGCGGTCAAGGCCAGGGTGCGCGCTCCTGCCCCGCGAACCGTATCGCCGCCGAGCAGCGGGAGGCCGAAAGCTTCGAGCGCGACGCCGAGGCCGGCGACGAAGGCCGAGTCCCAGGCCTCGTCGCCGAGGCTGTAGCCGAGCAGCACGCCGAGCGGCCGGGCGCCCTTGGCGGCGAGATCGGAGAGGTTCACCGCGACCAGCTTCCAGGCGACGTCGGCGGGCGGGTCGTCGGGGCGATAGTGGACGCCTTCAATGAGCATGTCGTGGGTGAGGACGAGCTGACGGCCGCCGAAATCCAGGACGGCCACATCGTCGGCGAGGCCTCGGGCGGCAGGATGGGTCGCCAGCCGGCGGAGCGACTCGATGAAGGCGGATTCGTCCACTTTGCCTCCCTACCGCGAAGCGGTGGGGAGGGGGACCACCGAAGGTGGTGGAGGGGTGAACTGACCAGGCCTCGTCAGGTCACCCCTCCACCAGGCTTCGCCTGGTCCCCCTCCCCATCTGACGATGGGGAGGCAAATCATTTCCGCACATCCTTCGCGACGGCGTCGAGGAGGCCGTTGACGAAGCCCGCCTCCTTCTGCGCGTAGAAGGCCTTGGCGACCTCGACATATTCGGAGATCACGCTCGCCGTCGGAACGTCGATCCGGGCGGCCAGCTCATAGGCGCCGGCGCGCAATATCTGGCGCATCGGCCGGTCGAGGCGGTCCAGCGACCAGTCCGCCGAGAGCCGGGCGGCGATGAGGCCGTCGAGCTCCGCCTCGCGGGCGGCGACTCCGCTGACGAGGTCGTCGAAGAAATCGACCTCCGCCTCCTCATATTCGACGCCCTCGATCGTCGCGCCGAGCCGGTGGTGGTGGAATTCGTGGAGAAGCTTGGGAACCGGCACCTTCTCCATCTCGCGCTGGTAGAGCGCCTGGACGGCGGCGAGCCGGGCGGCGGAGCGGGAGCGCGAGCGGGCGGGAGCGGCGGACATGGGAGCGTGCCCATAGCGGCGGCGGGGAGGGGGAGGGAAGCGCTTTCCTGATCTTGACAAGCGCGCGCCCGGAGCGGTGTTGGGGCAAATGGACCAGGCCCTGCCCGTCTCGACCATCGCGCATCTCATCCAGCTGTCGATCGCGCCCGTCTTCCTGCTCGCCGGGATCGCGGGTCTGCTGAACGTCCTGACCTCGCGCCTCGCCCGGATCGTCGACCGCGGCCGAAGCCTCGAGCGCGAATATACGTCGTTCGACGAAGCCACTCGGGCGCATGCCGGCGCCGAGCTGGACGTCATCCTTCGCCGAATGCGGATCGTGAACCTCGCCATCACGGCCTGCACGGCGAGCGCATTGTTCGTCTGCCTCCTCGTCGCCATCCTGTTCGTCGCCGATCTGGCCGAGGTCGCCTTCGCCCGGCCGATCGCCGTTCTTTTCATCGTCGCGATGAGCCTGCTCATCGTCGGCCTCACCCTCTTCCTCGCCGAAATCCGGCTGGCGGCGCGCTTCGTCAGCATCCGCCGCGAGCTGCTTCCGCCGCCCGGCTCGACAGGCCAGTAGCCGCCGCTTAGGCTCGCGCCATGGAAAGCGGCGACACCGTCTTCACCGGGTCGATCCCGGAATATTACGACCGCTGTCTGGGGCCGTTCCTGTTCGAGCCCTACGCGGAGGACCTCGCTACACGCGCTGTAGACCTTGCGCCGCGCAACATCCTCGAGGTCGCCGCCGGCACGGGCATCGTCACCGCGGCTCTCGCCCGGGCGCTTCCCGAAGCCGAGATCGTCGCCACCGACCTCAATCCCGACATGCTCCGGGTGGCGGAAGGGAAGGGGGCCGGGCCTCGACTGACGTTCCGGCCCGCCGATGCCCAGGCGCTGCCTTTCCCCGACTCGGCCTTCGACCTCGTCGTCTGCCAGTTCGGAGCGATGTTCTTTCCCGATCGGATCGCGGCCTATCGCGAGGCGCTGCGGGTGCTGAGGCCCGGCGGCACGTACCTGCTCAATGTCTGGGACCGGCTCGAGGCCAACCCGGCGTCGCAGACCCTGGCGGATTCGGTCGCGTCCCTGTTCCCGGAAGATCCGCCGAGCTTCCTCGCCCGGGTTCCGTTCGGCTATCACGACAAGGCTCGGATCGAGGCCGACTTGCGCGTCGCGGGCTTCGAATCGGTGGAGTCGGAGACGATCGCGAAGCGGAGTCGCGGCGCTGCCGGCGAGGTCGCGCCCGGACTGTGCCAAGGATCGCCGCTGCGCGCCGAGATCGAGGCGCGGGCGCCCGGGCGGCTCGAGGAAGCGACGGAGGCCGCGGTCGCCGCCCTCGTCCGCCGGCACGGCGATCCGGTCGACGCGGCCATGTCCGCCCACGTCTTCGCGGCGCGGCGTTGATCGTCGCCCTCCTGCTCGCGGCCTCGGCCGCCGCGGACGTCGAGGCGATCCGCGGCCTGCGCGCCCGCTCCAATCAAGCGATTTCCGCTCACCGCGTCGACGATATCCGGCCGCTCTTCGCCGACGGCTATACGGCCTTCCCCGGCTCGTCGGGCCGGCCCTTCACCGCGCAAGCGAGCCTGGACCGGCTCGCCGCCGCCTTCGCCGATCCGGCCTTCGTGACCTACGTCCGAACGCCCCGGCGGATCGTCGTCGCCTCATCGGGCAAGCGCGCCGCCGAAAGCGGAACCTGGGTCGGTCGCTGGAACGAGAAAGACGGCGAGATGCGGCTGACCGGCATCTACCAGGCGACCTGGGTCCCGAAGGACGGCGGCTGGCGGCTGCTCAACGAGAGCTTTGTCACCCTGCGCTGCACCGGCAGCCACCTCTGCCCTGGAGTCGACTGACCGGGGCCGCTTGCGCAAAGCTGAAAACCGGTTCAACTTCGCCTGCGGGGGGATAGCAATGGCTTCAGTCGGTCCGGCCGTGGCGATCAATGGCGACAAGGAGCCGCGCACCGAGCGTGGCCGCAAGACGCTTCGCCGCCTGATCGAGGCGGCGGCGGCCGAGTTCGGCGAGCGCGGCTTCCACGACGCCGCGATCACCGGCATCACCCGCCGCGCCGGAGTGGCGCTCGGCACCTTCTACACCTATTTCGAGAGCAAGGAGGAAGTGTTCCGGGCGCTCGTCCGCGACATGAGCCGGGCGACCCGCGCCCATGTCGCCGAAGCGGTCAAGGGCGCTCCCGACCGCCTCGCCGCGGAGCGGCTCGGCCTGGAGGCGTTCATCGCCTTCACCCGAAAGCATCCCGAGCTTTACCGGATCATCGAGGAGGCCCAGTTCGTCGCCCACGACGTCTATCGCGAGCACTACCTCACCTTCGCCGACGCCTATCGCCGCAACCTCGCCGGAGCGCGCGAGCGCGGCGAGATCGCCGGCGCGGGCGGCGAGGCCGAGGACGAGGCGAGGGCCTGGGCGTTGATCGGGATGAGCGTGTTCCTCGGCATGCGCTACGGCATCTGGGACAAGGATCTGTCGGCCGCCGAAGTCGCCGGGATCGCCATCGATCTCGTCTCGCAGGGGCTGAGGAAAAGGGGATGAAGGTCCCCGATCTCCTCGCCCGCCGCGCCGAGCTGACGCCGGACAAGGTCGCGCTCGAGGAGCCGCTCACCGGCCGGTCGCTGACCTATCGGGCGCTCGACGAGCGCGCCTCGCGCGCGGCGTCGCTGCTCGAAGCTTGTGGAGTGGACGAGGGGGACCGGGTCGCCATCCTGTGCCGAAACCGGATCGCCTTCTTCGAGGCTCTGTTCGCCTGCGCCCGGCTCGGCGCGATCCTGGTCCCGCTGAACTGGCGGATGCCGCCGCCCGAGCTCGACGCCCTGCTCGCCGATTCCGCTCCCGTCCTGCTCCTCCACGGGGCGGAGGACGAGGCCGCGGTGCGCCGGCTGGCCGCCCCCCCTTCGACGCTCGCGCTCGACGGCGCCTGGGATGAAGGAGTCGAGGGGGCGCGGCCTTGCCCGCGCCGCGCCCGCTGGCCGTCCGACGGGATCTGGTACCTGCTCTACACCTCGGGGACGACCGGCCGGCCCAAGGGGGTCATCTATACGTTCGGAATGGCGCTCGCGAACCTCGTCAATATCGGAACCGCGATCGGCCTCGGAGCGGCCGACACGACGCTCGCCTTCCTTCCCAATTTCCACACCGCCGGAATCAACCTCCATGCGCTTCCGACCCTGCTCCGGGGCGGCCGGGTGCTCATCCTCCCCGCCTTCGACGCCGAGGCGGTGATCGCCCTCATCGAGGCGCGGCGGCTCGACACCTTCTTCGCCGTCCCCACCGTCTACCAGGCGCTCGCCGATCGCCCCGCCTTCGCCCGGGCGCCGCTCGATCATGTCCGCCACTGGGGCTGCGGAGGCGCGCCGCTTCCCGACTCGCTCGCGCGCCGCTGCCGCGATCTCGGGATCAGGGTCTGCAACGGAATGGGCATGACCGAGACCGGGCCGACCGCCTTCCTGGCCGCCCCGGCCGACGCCTGGGAGCGGATCGGCTCGGTCGGCAGGCCGCAGCTCCTGGTCTCGGCCCGGATCGTCGGCGAGGACGGCCGCGACCTGCCCGACGGCGAGGTCGGCCATCTGCTGTTCGCCGGCCCGGCGGTGACTCCCGGCTATTGGAACGATGCAGAGGCGACGCGGGCCGCCTTCACCGCCGACGGCTGGCTGAGATCGGGCGACCTCGCCCGCCGCGACAAGGAAGGCTATTACTGGGTCGCCGGGCGCGAGAAGGAGATGTTCATCTCCGGCGGCGAGAACGTCTATCCGGTCGAGGTCGAGAATGTCCTCGCCGCCCATCCGGCGGTGGCCGAGGCGGCGGTGGTGGCGGTGCCGAGCCCGCGCTGGGGCGAGGTCGGCCGGGCCTTCGTCCGTCCCGCAGAGGGGGGCAGCCCGCCCGCCGCCGCCGAGCTGGAGGCGCATTGCCGGGCCCGGCTCGCCGCCTACAAGGTGCCGGCGAGCTTCGAGTGGGTGGCCGATTTCCCGCGCACCGCCGCCGGCAAGGTACGCAAGCACCTCCTCGCCGCTGCCCCCGCGCCCGAGGCGCGGGAGGCGCCCCGGGTCGCGGCGGCCGCCGGCTCCTAGAGCAGGAAGTCCGACTGGCTGAGGGGGGTCTGGCCCTGGAGGGTCAGGGCGATGACGAGATCGGCGGTGCCGTCCCCGTTGGTGTCGCCCTCGACGAACCAGGTTCCGTTCTGCTCATAGGCGCGAAGCTCGCCTGCGGACGCCGCGCCTGTGCCGGCGAACGCGCCGGAGCCGATCCAGTGGAAGTCCTGGTTGCCGGCCGCGAGCGTGTTGGCATCCATCCGGGTCAGCTCGATCTTGTCCGTCCCCGGCGTGAAGTCGAGGATGTGGTCCATCGAGCTCGACGTGGATTCCTCCGACTTCTGGTAGCGGAAGGTGTCCGCCCCGCCGCCGCCGGTGAGCGTGTCGGCGCCGAGATTGCCGTGGATGAGATCGGCCTGGCCGCCGCCCTTGAGGATGTCCGACGCCGCGCCTCCGAAGAGCCGGAGGAAGCCGTCCGTCTCCTGGCTGCCGTCGAGGTTCATCGTCTCGTTGGCCTGGAGAAGGCCGCCGTTGACCGTCAGGGTCACCCCGGCGGCGAGATGGGCGTCGGCGAGCTTGATGTCATAGTCGAACTCGGTTCCGCCGCCGCGCGCATAGCGCGTGTCGGTGGCCGACGAGAGGGTCATGCTCTCGATGCTGGTCAGAAGGCCGGCATAGCCCGGGGCGTTGAAGTCGATCGTGTAATTGCCCCGGAAGAAGATGCTGTCGTAGCCGGCGCCGCCGTTGACGGTGTCGCCGGCGGCGAACCGGCCCCCCTCGGCGAAGAAGAAGATGTCGTTGCCGAGGCCGCCGGTCAGGGTGTCGGTGCCGCGCCCGCCATAGACGACGAAGCTGGCATCGGTCTCCGCCGAGCCGTTGAAGGTGAAGTCCTCGCCGGCGAGCAGGGCGCTGGCATTGACCCGCGCCTGGATCCCCGGCGCGAAGTTCGCGTCGTCGGTGGTGAGGACATAGTCGTAGAGGGCGGTGCCGGTCTCGCCGAAACTGGTGTTCGACCCGGCGAGGATAGAGAGGTTCTCGATGTTGGTGACGTTGCCGGTGAGCGTGAGCCCGCCGCTATAGTTGCCTTGGATGACCAGAGTGTCGTTCCCGGTGCCGCCGTCGACGATGTCGGCCGCGGTGAGAGTCGCGCCCATGAACACGAGGTCGTTGCCGGCGCCGGCGAGCGCGGTGTCGTTGCCGCCGCCGAACCACAAATAGAGATTGTCGTTGCCGTCGCCTGCATCGAGGACGTTGTTCGCCGCGTTTCCGGTCAGCTTGTCGTTGCCGCTGCCCGATTTCGCATTCTCTATGACGACGCTGTTGGCGATCGTGTAGCCGCCGAAGATCCCGTAGGCGTAGGAGACGAACCCGCCGCCGCCGACCTCGTATTTGAGAGTCGCCGCCCGAAGGTCGATCGTCGTGTCCCTCGCGCCGTTATAGACGATCTGGTCGGTTCCGCCGGCGTCCCAGATCGAGGTGAAGAAGGTGCCGGGCGCGTTCTCGTCCTTCATCGTGTAGACGTCGTCGCCGGTCGCCCAATCCTCATTGACTCCATATTTGTCCTGGATGGCGGCGATGTCGAAGGCCATCAGGCCGCCCAGATAGCCGTAGCCGCCCGTCGTCGGCGCGTTGCCGTAGGGCGAGCTCTGCCAGCCGTCCTCGTAGGACATCATCGTGTAGACGCTCTGGTTGAGCGCATAGTCGCCGGTCGTGTAGTCGGCGACTCCGGCGCCTTCGGGCTCGACTCCGTGCATGATCCCGGAGTGGCCGCCATTGTCGTGCGGGTGGGCGAGGCCGTGGCCGTGGCCGATCTCGTGGATCAGGGTGACGAACGAGAAGCCGCCCTGCTGGAGGTCGGTCGCGTTCCAGCGATAGTCGCCGGAGTTGAACAAAGCGAGGCCCTCGTTCGGCTCGTCCGGCGGCTCCATCGAGCCGAGCAGCGAGATGCCGGGTCCGGGCGTGCCCTTGTAGCTGGCATATTCGAAGTCGGCCTGGTCCTTGCTCTGGACCTCGAGATAGACGACGTCGGCGACCTTCTCGAACTGGTGAAGCGCCGTCATCACCGCGAGATGCTCGAAGGAGGAGACGTCCGCCGTTTCGATCGCGACCGGCGGGAGGCCGGGGTTGGTCGGATCCTCGACGGAGGTGATGATCTCGCCGGCCTTGGCGAAATAGATGGTGATGACGTTCTTGCCGGCGATGTCGGCGGCGGTCTTGCCGTTGGCGGCGAGCAGGGCGTTCATGTCGAGGGCGCTGCCGTAGGTCGGAGTGCCCTGGGCGTTGCCGGTCGGACGCGGCCCCTCGTTGCCGTCGGGGTTGGCGGCGGTCTGGTTGACCTTGTTGACCCGGGTGCCCCAGTCGATCGCGTAGAGCGGGCTGCTGTCGTTATAATAGGGATGGTAGACGTTGGGGTCGTTGGGATCGACCACGTGGACGTAGAGCTCGTAGTCGCCGACGCCCTCGCCGGTCGTGCCGTTGGCCGGATTGTTATCGAAGGCGCGGGCGTCGATATAATAGGTTCCGGTGGCCGTCGCGGTGAAGTTCAGGACGGCGTCGAACCCGGAATTGACCTGGTTGGCGAGAGTGCTCGCGCCGCCGTCCGCCTCGGCCTGCTTCACGCCCGCGGCGTTGTAGAGCTCGATGAAGCTATCCTGCAGCGGAACGAGATTGGGGCCGCCCGAATAGCCGAACAGGCCGATCTCGTAGGTCTTTCCGGCTTCGAGGGTGACCGCATAGAAATCCTGATCGCCGATCGTGTTGATCGTTCCGATCGTGTGGGCGGCGGCGTCGACGGTGATCGTCGGGTTGCCGGGCGCGACTCCGATGCCGTCGCCGGCTTCGTCCGGCCCGACGATGACCAGGCTGTTGACGGCGCCCGGCGCGGCGAGGCCGTCGGCGACGAAGCCGATGCCCAGTTTGAACAGCTGGCTCGAAAAGGCCTCGCTGCCGAACGCGGCTGCGCTGGTGGAATCTTCGGCGAACAGCCGTGACGTGAAATTCTGCCCGAATCTCGGCATCCCTGGTCTCCCTGATCAGTTTTGGCGCGAGCGCGGCCGATTGGACGCCTGCACCGCAACCCTTCGGATCGGGTGCGGCATCAAGCCTTGAGCTCGCTTGTTGTGGAACGCATTTGGCGCAACCGGGCCGGACCGAAGCCGCGCGCGAAACGCCTGCCGGAGCAGAAAAGCAACTCTTGTTGCAGCGCGCGGTCGGGGGCCAAATTAGTCGCCTTTCAACAGCTTAAAGGGGAAAGAAGCTGTTAACGACGTGCCAAACCCCGGCGCGTGGATTCGGTTCCGGAACGTCCGGGGACCTGTTGGATATACGTAGGAATACCGCCCTGGCCCCTTCGGGAACTACGGGGTCCTGGTGCCGCTTGAGGGACTCGAACCCACGACCCCATCATTACGAATGATGTGCTCTACCAGCTGAGCTAAAGCGGCGCTCCCGGGGGAGGCGGGCGCTCTACCAGCGGTCGGTGAGGGTGGCAAGCACGGCCCAAACCTTAACCGTTTTTCAACCACGTCCGGTGCAGGGTTCCTCGACTGGGGAGCACGAGGACACCCTGATGGACAGCCTTCGGGCCTTTGACGACGCGGCGGACTATGGCGCCGAAGAGGACGGCGGCATCGAGGTGCCCCCGGAGATCGGCCTCGACGAGCGCCGGATGCATGTGCGCGCCTACAATTACTGGGTCTCGCTGCTCGACGGCCGGGCCTATCCCTCGATCCGCGGCCTCGCGCCCGAGACCCTCGGTGATTTCGGCCCGAACAGCGTCCTCCTCGATTTCTCCGACGGAAGCGACGATCCCAGGGTCGCCTGGCTCGGCGATGCGCTTCGCGAGGAATGCGACCTGATCGGCGACATCCGCCGGATCAGCGACGTGCCCAAGCGCTCGCTGCTCTCCCGCCTGACCGACCATTATCTCCAGATCATCGCCAACAAGGCGCCGATCGGCTTCGAGGCCGAGTTCGTCGGCCAGCGCGGCAAGAACACCATGTACCGCGGGATCCTGATGCCCTTCTCCTCGACCGGGGAAGCGATCGATTTCATCTACGGCGTGATCAACTGGAAGGAGATCGCCGACAGCGCGACCGCCTCCGCGATCGCCGAGCAGGCGGCGAACGCGCTTGCGGCGACCCCCCAGGCGGAAGCGAGCCCGGTCTGGGCGGACGGCCCCAATGCCGAGCCGCTCGAGCTCGACACGCCGGTCGAGACCGGCTGGGACGAGCCCGAGCTCGATCTCGGCGCCGGCCTCGCCGATCGCCTCTGCGCGGCGCGCGACAGCGCCGAAGCCGCCAAGGGCGCCGACCAGCGCAGCCGCGCCGCTCTCTATCGCGCTCTCGGCCAGGCCTATGATTTCGCGCTCGCCGCCGAAGGCGACAGCGAAGCCTATGCCGAGATGCTCGAGGATAGCGGCCTGAAGGTCCAGGCGCGCGCGCCGATGACTCCGGTGGTCAAGCTCGTCTTCGGCGCCGATTACGACAAGGGCCGGCTCACCGAATTCGCCGCCGCACTGAGCTGGGCCCGGCGCGAGGATCTCCCGCTCGGCGGCCTTCGCGAGCGGCTCGAGGCGGAGGGCCTGAAGGCGCTCGTCCAGGCGGAACGCCGCGCCCGGCGCCCGCAGGCGAAGCCGGATAGCACAGAGGCCGCCCGCGAGACGCTCCGCTTCGCGCCCGTGCTCGGCCATGTCGACATTCCGGGCGAGGAGGAGTTCGTCCTGCTCGTCGCCCGCCGCGACGAAGTCGGCGGCCTCGCCGTCGTCGCTTCGGTGGCCGACGCCGCGCTGCTCGACCGCGCGATCAGGAAAGCCGCTTAGTTCCCCGGCGAAGGCCGGGGCCCAGCCCCTTACGTCGCGAGAACCGGGCCCCGGCCTCCGCCGGGGCGCTACGGCTTCTTCGGCGGATCCGCCGGGAACGGATGGGCGACGATGAACTGCTTGCCGGCTTTCTTGTCCGTCCAGAAGCTGACCAGGAAGGGCTCGACCTTGCCGCACATCGTCACCGCCCAGCGCTCGTAGCGCGTGCCCTTCAAATTGACCTGGAAGTTCGGATCGGACGGCTTCCAGCGGCGGGGCATGATCGTCGCCTCGACGCTCTTTATCTCGCTGCATTTGAGCGCCTGACCGCCACCGAAATAGCCGACTTCCGCCATCACGCTCCGGATCAGGGCCGGGTCCGCCTTGGTGTGGCCGGTGAACGGAACGTCGCCGATCGAAGGCGGCGCCGGCTGCGGAGCGGCGAGCGCGAGCAGCGCCCCGGCGGCAAGATGGAAGGCAGCGATCATTTCCCTCTCCGGCAGGCCATAAGCGGCTGGATTCGGGTCCCGAATTTCTCGGTGCCCTCGATGAAGTCGTCGAAGGTTAGCAGGACTCCGCCGGTATTGGGAACCGTCGACGCCTCGTCGAGCATCCGGGCGATGTTCTCGTAGGAGCCGACGAGAGTGCCCATGTTCAAATTCACCGCGCTCTCGCGGTCGGCGAGCTGGCGGACGTTGGTGGTCGAGCTCGTCTTGTCGGCCGCGCCCTGGGCACCGAGCCAGGCCACCGCTTCCTCGTCGACGCCTTCGCGGTAGGAGATCCATTTCTCCATCGCCGCCTCGTCGGTCTCGTCGGCGATGACCATGAAGAGGGCGTAGATCCGGACGTCGCGGCCGGTCTTGGCGGTCGCCGCCATCAGCCGCTCGTTGTTGGGCGCGAAGGCCTTGGGCGTGTTGACGCCCTTGCCGAGGCAGAAGGCGTAATCCGCATATTGGGCGGAGAAAGCGAGGCCTTCGTCCGAGCTTCCCGCGCAGATGATCTTCATCTCGCCCTCGGGAAGCGGCCGCACCCGGCAGTCCTCCATCTGATAATATTCGCCCTTGAAGTCGGAGACTCCGGTCGCCCACAGCTCGCGCAGGATGTGGGCATATTCGCCGAGCATCTGGTAGCGGTTGCGGAAATGCTCGTCGCCCGGCCAAAGCCCCATCTGGCTGTATTCGGGGCGCTGCCAGCCGGTGATCAGATTGAGGCCGAAGCGGCCGTGGCTGATCGAATCGATCGTGTTGCACATCCGCGCGCAGAAAGCGGGCGGGATGACGA
Source organism: Allosphingosinicella sp. (assembly GCA_045811485.1). Taxonomy (GTDB): domain Bacteria; phylum Pseudomonadota; class Alphaproteobacteria; order Sphingomonadales; family Sphingomonadaceae; genus Allosphingosinicella. Next base: position 122,018 of record JBJMTX010000030.1, on the reverse strand, counting down.
GGGTCGGGCAGGTGGCGTAGATCTTGATCTTCTCGGTGACGGCGGCGAGGCCGGCCATCAGCGTGAAGCTCTCGAGATTATATTCCCAGAATTCGGTCTTGCCGCCGAAGCCGCGCAGCTTGATCATCGAGAGCAGGAAGTCGACGCCGTATTTCTCCGCCTTCTGCGCGATCTCCTTGTTGAGGTCGAAGCTCGGCATGTACTGCGGCGAGTTCTCGGAGATGAGCCAGCCGTTGTTGCCGATGGGCGTGAAGATGCCGATCTCCATGGCTTTAGCTCCTGAGGAATTCGAGGACGAGGCGGTCGAAGGCGTCGGGTTCGGTTATGTTGCAGGCGTGGCCGCCCCAGGCAAGGCTCGCCACCCTCGCGTCGGCAAGCTCGCCGGCGAGGAATTGCGAGCAATGCGCCGGAACGAGCATGTCGTCCGCGGCGGCGACGAGCAGGGTGGGGCAGGCTGGGCCCGGCCGGAGCTCGAAGGCGCGCGCCGCCGCGATCCGCCGCTCGACCGTTTCGATCGGGGGGAAGCGCTCGAGCTGATGCTCGCCCTCGACGTCGAGCATCCCCGAATTCCGCGAGCTCCAACCCGCGGGATAAAGGAAGATCGGTTGGGACCGGACATAGGCTTCCGGGCCGCTGTCGCGCAGGACTTGCTGACGAACGTCGAAGCACCGCTCGGTGTGGGGATCGAGCCTCGCCCAGCCGTTGACGACCACCCGCTTGGCGAGCGCTCCGCCCAGCTCGAGCCCGATCAGTCCGCCGACGGCGTGGCCGAGAAACTTCGGCCGGCGAATGTCGAGCGCCTCCATCAATCGGGCGACATCGGCCGCCATCGACGCGATCGACACCGGATCGGGGGATAGCGGCTCGCTTCGCCCGGTCCCGCGATGGTCGTAGAGAAGCACTCGGTGATCCCGCGCGAGCGCCGCCAGGTTGGGAGCCCAATAGGAGCCGAGGCCGCCCAGGCCGGCCGAGAGGATCAGCACGTCGCCCTCTTCCGGCCCGTGCCAGTCGTACCAGAGGCCTGCGGCGTGCGGCATCAGCCGATATGCGCGACGCTGGCGATCTCGACCAGCAGGCCCGGCTTCACCAGCCCGCACTGGATGCAGTAGCGCGCCGGCTTCGAGCCCGGGAAATATTCGGCATAGACCTGGTTCATCGCCGGATAGTCGGCCCAGTCGGTGAGGAAGATGTGGTTGAAGGCGACGTCCGCCATCGTCGCTCCGGCCGCCTCCAGCGTGATCCGGATCGTCTCCAGCACATGGCGCGTCTGAGCCTCGGCATCGCCGGGATAGAGCACCGTTCCGCCGGGCCCGAGCGCGAGGGTTCCGGAGAGGTAGACGGTGTCGCCCGCCTTCGTCCCCGCCGAATAGGGCGCGATCGGAGTCGGGAATTGCGGCGGGTTGATCGATTCGAACGGCATTCAATATCCCCCGTCATTGCGAGCGAAGCGCGGCAATCCAGGCTGCTCTGGCGCCCGTGACTAGATTGCCGCGTCGCTTCGCTCCTCGCAATGACGGATTAGTCCGCCATCTGGCCGAAGGCGCCGCAGAAATCGGCGACCGTGGAGACCCAGCCGAAGAAGGTCTCGACATTGTAGACGCTCGCCTTCTGCAGATAGTCCGGGCCCGCCTGGTGGGTCGCATCCTCCAGCATCACCCCGAAATATTCGAGGAAGAAGCCGTCGCGAAGCGTCGATTCGACGCAGACGTTGGTGGCGATTCCGACGAGGACGATGTTGCGTATCCCGCGCGAGCGAAGGACGGAATCGAGCTGCGAGTTGAAGAAGCCCGAATAGCGCGTCTTGGGAAGGACGATGTCGCCTTGGTGCGGCTTCAGCGTCTCTACCAGCGCGTAATCCCAGCCGCCGCGGGCGAGCAATTTGCCCTGAAGCTCCGGCCGGGCGCGCATCGTCTTCATCGCGTTCGACTTGTGCCAGTTGGGCGAGCCCGGCCCGCCGGCCTCGACATAGGCCTCGTCCCAGCCGTTCTGGAAATAGATGATCGCAAGTCCCGCCGACCGAGCCGTCTCGACGACCTTGGCGCATTGCTCGATGACGGCCGCGGCGCCGCCGATGTCGAATCCGGCGAGGTCGAGATAGCCGCCGGGCGAGGCGTAGGCGTTCTGCATGTCGACGACGATCACCGCCGTCTCCTCGGCCGCGACCCGGATCGGCTCCGGACGCGCCGGAAGGGTGACGAGGCGCCGGGATCGGCCTTCGCTCGCGGTGTCCACTGTCATGGCGGGAATGTTGACCAGAAGGGGCGCTGGCACAAGCCGTCCTCTCCCGCGAAGAGCGGGGGAGGGATCAGCCTGGCCAGCTTCCCTTATACGCGAACTCCGCCACCGGCTTCCTCCCGCTCGGAAACTCGCGCGCGCGCAGCTTCTCGTCGAGCTGGGCGGGGTCGCCGATCCGGCCGATCGCGCAGGCGGCGTTGAGGGCGAAGCGCTCGGGTATGCCGAGCTCGGACCGGGCGAGCTCGTACTGGATGCCCGACATGCCGTGGGCGAGCCAGCCCATGCGCGCGGCCTGGACGGCGAGGCAGGCCCAGGCGGCGCCGGAGTCGAAGCTGTGGGTGGTCGAGGGCTGGGGCTCGCCGGTCGCCTTGTCGGTGAAGGGGAGGGTGTCGGAAAGGATGTAGACGAGCGCCGAGGCGGTGTGCGCCCAGCCTTGGTTCCAGGGGATGAGAAGTCTGAGGAAACGCTCCCAATTCTCGTCCCCTCGGCGGGCGTAGAGGAACCGCCAGGGCTGCGAGTTGAACGCCGAGGGCGCCCAGCGCGCGGCCTCGAACATCGTCAGCAGATCCTCCTCCGGCAGGTCGGACCCGTCGAACGCCCGCGGCGACCAGCGCTCCAGGAACAGCTGATAGACCGGATGGTCCGGCTGGCGTTCGGCCATGTTCGTCTCTCCTCCCGAGCGCTCCTGTCACGCCGGGACCGCTTCCGCCAGCCTGAACGGCGGCTGACGGCGTCATTCAGGACGGCGTCAATGCGCCGATTGCATAGACGATTCATTCGCGGGCCGGTTCGGGGCCCCAATAGGAGTCGATAATGTTCAGTAAGCTTATTCTCGCCAGCGCCGCCGCGGCGACCCTCGCCATGGTTCCCGCCACCGCCGAAGCGCGGGGCCGCGACGGCTATTACGATTACGGCCGCTACGAGCAGAGCTATCGCGGCGACCGCTACGGGCGCGGCTATGACAGCCGTTATTACGGCAACCGCAACGTCCGCTATGCCGGTCGCCGCTGCTCGGGCACGACCGGCCTGGTGGTCGGCGGAGTCGCCGGCGCCCTCCTCGGCCGCGAAGTGACCCGCGACCGCTATCGCGGCCGCAGCGGAACCACCGGAACGATCATCGGCGGCGCCATCGGCGCCCTCGCCGGCCGAGCGGTCGACAAGTCGAGCTGCCGCCGCTGAGCTTACCCTCTGGTAGCGTATCGAGGGCGGGCCGGTCTCCCTGACGGGAGGCCGGCCCTACTTTTTGCGTCAGGGCGCGTCGAACAGGGCCGCGAGCTGCTCGATCATGGTTCCGCCCAATTGCTCGGCGTCCATGATCGTCACCGCTTTCTCGTAATAGCGGGTGACGTCGTGGCCGATCCCGATCGCGATCAGCTCGACCGGCGAGCGCGCCTGGATCCAGCCGATCACCTGGCGCAAATGGCGCTCGAGATAGGTCCCCGAATTGACCGACAGGGTCGAATCGTCGACCGGCGCGCCGTCGGAGATGACCATCAGGATCCGCCTTTCCTCCGGGCGCCCGATCAGACGGTGGTGCGCCCATAACAGGGCCTCGCCGTCGATATTCTCCTTGAGGAGCCCCTCGCGCATCATCAGGCCGAGATTCTTGCGCGCCCGCCGCCACGGCTCGTCGGCGGCCTTGTAGACGATGTGGCGGAGGTCGTTGAGGCGGCCGGGATTGGGCGGCCGACCTGCCGCGAGCCAGGTCTCGCGCGCCTGGCCGCCCTTCCAGGCGCGGGTGGTGAAGCCGAGTATCTCGACCTTGACCCCGCAGCGCTCGAGCGTCCGGGCGAGAATGTCGGCGGAGATGGCGGCGATCGAGATCGGCCGTCCGCGCATCGATCCCGAATTGTCGATGAGCAGGCTGACCACCGTGTCGCGAAACTCGGTGTCGCGCTCGACCTTGTAGCTCAGCGAATGGGCCGGGTTGACGATCACCCGGGCGAGCCGGGCGGCGTCGAGCAACCCTTCCTCCTGGTCGAAATCCCAGCTTCGCGCCTGCTGCGCCATCAGCCGCCGCTGGAGACGGTTGGCGAGCTTGGTGACGGCGCCCTGGAAGTGGATCAATTGCTGGTCGAGATAAGCGCGAAGCCGGCCCAGTTCCTCCTCGTCGCACAATTCGGCCGCGCCGATCACCTCGTCGAAGCGGGCGGTGAAGATCCTGTAATCGAATTGCGGCGGCAGGTCGGAAAGGGGGCGGTTGGGGCGGACCGGGAGCATGCCCTCTTCGCCTTCCTCGGCCTGGCCTTCCTCGCCTTCCGACATCTCCTCCTCGGACCAGTCGCGCTCGCCCTCCTCTTCCGAGGAATCGCCGGGCTCGACGCGCATCTCGGCCTCGCCTGCGCCGCCGCCTTCATCCTCCTCGTCTTGGCTGTCGCCTTCCTCGCCCTGGTCCTTGTCGCCGCCTTCGCCTTCCTCGCCTTCCTCCGGGTCGCGCTCGGCCTCAGCCTCGCCCTCGATCAGCTCGAGGTCGCGGAGCAATTTGGTGGCGAGCGCCGCGAAGGCGCCCTGATCGTCGAGGACGAGGCCGAGCGCGTCGAGGTCCGCGCCGGCTTTCTCCTCGATCCAGTCGGAGACGAGATCGAGCCCGCCGCGGGCCGCCTCGGGCGCCGCTTCGCCGGTCAGGCGCTCGCGCACCTTGAGGCCGAGCGCGGTACCGAGCGGAACCTCGGCGCGGTTGCGGGCACGGGTGATCGGATCGGTTCGCATCCGCATCTCGGTCGCTTGGGCGAGATTGGCGCGAACCCCTTCCATCGCGCGGGCCCCGAGCGCCTCCACCCGCGCCTGCTCGACCGAGTCGAACACCGCCCGCGCGATCTCGTCGGCGGGCGCGCTCCGGGCGTGGAGCGCGGCATTGTGGTGGCGGAGCTTGAGCGCCGCCGAGTCGGCGAAGCCGCGCGCCTCGGCGACCTCGCGCTGCGCCAGGGTCCGCCCCGGCATCGGCACCTTCACCGTCTTGCCCGAGGCGGAAGGCGCGTCGGCGGTGAAGCCGAGCTCCAGCTCCGGCTGCCGGGCGATCGCCCGAGCCGCGCCGGTCAGCACCTGGCGGAAAGCTTCGAGGGGATTGTCCTGATTAGGCAAGGAACACTCCGTTGGCCCTGAGCCTGTCGAAGGGCTTTCCTTTTCCGTCCGACGTGGAAGTGAAGGGCTTCGACAGGCTCAGCCCGAACGGACTTCCCTTCACCTGCGCCTCACTCCCTCACGCCTTCGCCGCGACGCTTTCCGGCAGGTCCTTGCCGAAGACGCGCTGGTAATATTCGGCGACCAGGGCGCGCTCGGCCTCGTCGCATTTGTTGAGGAAGGTGAGTCGGAAGGCGAAGCCGACGTCGTTGAAGATGAGCGCGTTCTGGGCCCAGCTGATCACGGTGCGCGGGCTCATCACGGTCGAGATGTCGCCGTTGACGAAGCCCTGTCGGGTGAGGTCGGCGACCTTGATCATCTTCTCGACCTCGGCGCGGCCGCCCTCATGGTCGTACTCGCCGGACTTGGCGAGGACGATCCGGGCCTCGACCTCGGCGGGCAGGTAATTGAGCGTGACCACGATGTTCCAGCGGTCCATCTGGCCCTGATTGATCTGCTGGGTGCCGTGATAGAGACCGGTCGTGTCGCCGAGGCCGACCGTGTTGGTGGTCGCGAACAGCCGGAAATAGGGGTGGGGGCGGATCACCCGGTTCTGGTCGAGCAGGGTCAGCTTGCCCTCGGTCTCGAGCACCCGCTGGATGACGAACATCACGTCGGGCCGGCCGGCGTCATATTCGTCGAAGACGAGCGCGGTCGGAGTCTGAAGCGCCCAGGGCAGCAGCCCCTCGCGGAACTCGGTGACCTGCTGGCCGTCGCGAAGCACGATCGCGTCTCGGCCGATCAGGTCGATCCGGCTGATATGGGCATCGAGGTTGATGCGGATGAGCGGCCAGTTCAGCCGCGCCGCGACCTGCTCGATATGGGTCGACTTGCCGGTGCCGTGATAGCCCTGGACCATCACCCGCCGGTTCTTGCCGAAGCCGGCGCAGATGGCGAGAGTCGTGTCCGGATCGAAGACATAGGCTGGATCGAGGTCCGGCACCCGCTCGTCCGCCTCGGAGAAGGCCGGGACCTCCATGTCGGTATCGATCCCGAACAGGTCGCGCACCTTCGCCATCCGGTCGGGCGAATCCATGACGAGGGCGCCTCGGCTGGCGGGGTTGGCGTTGGGGAGGTCAGTCATTCATTCAACTCTCAGCTAGGTCCTTCGATACGCCGTTTCGACTTCGCTCAACGGCTACTCAGGATGAGCGGGTCCCGTAGCAGCCCCCGCTCATCCTGAGTAGGGGCTGAGCTTGTCGAAGCCCCGTATCGAAGGATATCAGGCGAAGGCCGGACGCGACTTGAGCTGCGTATAAGCCTCGATCACCGCCTGCAACGCTTTCTCGTGGCCGCGGTCTCCGCCATTATGGTCGGGGTGGTAGCGGCGGAGGAGGTCGGCATAGCGGCGCCTGAGGCCGCGGCGGTCGGCGTCGGTGCCCAGCCCGAGCACTCGAAGCGACTTGCGGTCGGCCTCGCTCAATTCGCGCCCGTCGGTGCGCGGGCCCTCGGCGGCGGCCCGGCGGAAGCGGGCGCCGATCGCATCGAGCGGGTCGGAGAAATCGGCCCATCGCGGCGGCCCGTCTGCGCCCATCCGGGCGAAGGCGCGGGTTTCGCGGTCCCAGCCGCCATAGGGATTCTGGGCAGCCTGGATCTCGTCGGTGCTCATGCCCTCGAAATAATTGTAGCCGGCGTTGAACGCCCGGACATGGTCGAGGCAGAGCCAGCGCCAGTCGCCCGGCCCGTCGAAATTGGGCCCTCGCCCGGCGGGGGCGCGGAACTCGGCGGGCGCGTCGCAGCCGGGATGCGCGCAGGTCCCGCGCGCTTCCGCCCGGCCGTGGAATTTCGTCTGTCTCGTGCCCGCACTCGCCACTCTGTCACCTTCGCTCCAAACCATCCTATATAGGCAAGATGACCCAGGCTTTCACCGGTAACGTGGCGCAGGAGATCGAACGACGCCTGCGCGCCGCCCTCTCTCCGACACGGCTCGCCGTAACCAACGACAGCGCCCGCCACCGCGGCCATTCGGGGGACGACGGTTCGGGCGAGAGCCATTTCACCGTCGAGATCGAGTCGCCGGGCTTTGCCGGGATGAGCCGGTTGGAACGCCAGCGCTCGGTCAACTCGGCGCTGGGCGACCTCATGCGGGACCGAATCCACGCCCTCGCCATCCGCGCCCGGGCGCCGGGGGAAGGATGAACTTGGGATCGGACCAATCTCCTTTGGCCGCGTCGCCAAACATAGCCTAGGTTAAGCCGCATCCGATCGGGGGAGGAGCGGCACGATGACCGACCTGACGCAATTCGAGACGCTCGAGCCGCGCGAGGAGGAACGCACCGCCCACATCATCGAGGTGATGCGGCGCATGCAGCTGAAGCGCTATCCGCCCGGCGCGACGTTGCGCGACGCGCATACCCGCGAGACCGCCGTTCTGGAGGCCGTCTTCACCGTCGAGCCGGACTTGCCCGAGCCGCTCCGGGTCGGCCTGTTCGCGAAGCCCGGCCGCTACGACGCCTGGGTTCGCTTCTCAAGCTCCAGCGACAAGGCGAAATCGCAGGCGGTCAAGGATCTGCGCGGCGCCGCGATCAAGCTTCGCAACGTACCCGGGGAGCGAATCCCCGAAAGCGACGAGGCGACCACTCAGGACTTCGTGCTGATGAGCACGCCGACCATGCCGCTGGGCACGGTCAAGCTCTTCCACGATGCGATCTACCTGATCACCGACTGGTCGCAGATCCTGTTCGTGGCCAAGATGCTTCTGACCGGCCACCTGCATACCCTGCTCGCCCTGTTCGCCGCGAACATAGACCCGACCTCGCCGGCCGATATACGCTATTGGAGCACCACGCCCTATCTGTTCGGCCCAGACCGGGTCGTCAAATATTCGCTGGTGCCGACTTCCGACTATCGGAGCGCCAAGCCCGAGCCGCTCACCGCCACCTATCTCAGCGACAATCTGCAGGACCATCTCGGCCAGGCCGACGCAACCTTCGACTTCATGGTGCAGCTTCGCACCGATCCCGCGACCATGCCGGTCGAGGACGCCGCGGTGCGCTGGGACGAGGACGACGCCCCGTTCGCCAAGGTCGCGACGCTGACCATCCCGCGGCAAAATTTCCGGACCGCGGAGCGCGACGAACTCTCCGAGGCGCTCGCCTTTTCGCCGGGCCACGCGCTCGTCGAGCACCGCCCGATCGGATCGGTGAATCGGGCGCGCCTGCGCGTGTACCGGGAGCAATCCGCCTTCCGCCAGCAGCGCGACAGCCGCCGCCGGGTCACATAGCCTGCCGCGACTGGATTGCTTCGCTTCGGTCGCAATGACGGCTAAGGGCCAATCATGTCCGACGATCTCATCCTCCAGACGCTCCACCCGGCCACCCACGATCTCGGCGGTTTCAAAGTTCACCGCACCTTGCCGCATCGCGAGCGCACGGCCGTCGGCCCTTTCATCTTCTTCGACCAGATGGGCCCGGCCAAGCTCGAGGCGGGGGGCGGGATCGACGTCCGCCCGCATCCCCATATCAACCTCGCCACCGTCACCTATCTGTTCGCCGGGGCGATAGACCATCGCGACTCCCTCGGCACATTCGCGACGATCGAGCCCGGCGCCGTCAACCTGATGACGGCGGGGTGGGGAATCGCCCATAGCGAGCGGAGCCCGGCCTCGGTCCGGCCGGACGGACCGGAGCTGTCCGGAATCCAGACCTGGATCGCGCTTCCCAAGGCCAAGGAGGAGATCGATCCCGCCTTCGAGCATGTGGCGAAGGACCGGCTTCCCGTGGTCGACGGCGGGGGCGCCAGCGCCCGGGTGGTGATGGGCTCGCTGTGGGGCGCGACCTCGCCCGTCACCTGCCACAGCCCGACCATCTACGCCGACATCCATCTCGACGCCGGCGGAGCGATGCCGGTCGACGCCGAGGCTGAGGAGCGCGCGGTCTACGTCGCCGAAGGGGAGGCAAGCCTCGACGGCGTTCCGCTCGAGCGAAGCGTCCTCTACGTGCTCGCGCCCGGCGTCCGCGCCACCCTGCGCTCCGATCGCGGAGCCCACGTCATGCTCTGCGGCGGAGCAGCGCTCGACGGCCCGCGCCACGTCTGGTGGAATTTCGTCTCGTCGAGCCGCGACCGGATCAACCAGGCCAAGGAGGATTGGCGCGCCGGCCGGTTCACGTTGCCCCCGGACGATCGCGACGAGTTCATTCCGTTGCCGACCACTCCGCCCAAGACGGTGAGCTACCCATGACCGATCTGACCTACGACCGAATCCCCCTCGCCACCGGAGTCACGCTCAACGTCGCGTCGGCCGGCCCGGCCGACGGCGAGCCGATCCTCTTCCTCCACGGCTTCCCCGAATCGCACCGGACCTGGCGGCACCAGCTCGCCGGCCTGTCGGACCGCTATCGGGTCTACGCGCCCGACCAGCGCGGTTTCGCTGCGTCCGACAAGCCGGAGGGGGTCGAGAATTACGAGACCGACAGGATCGTCGCCGACCTGATGGCGCTCGCCGATGCCCTCGGCCTCGATCGCTTCACCCTCGTCGGCCACGATTGGGGCGGGGCGGTGGCGTGGATGGCGGCGCTGAGCCACCCCTTGCGGATCAAGCGCCTGATCATCGTCAACGCCCCGCATCCGCTCGTCTTCCAGAAGAGCCTGATCGACGATCCGGCGCAGCGCGAGGCGTCCCAATATATCAGCTTCTTCCGAAGCCCGATGGCCGAAGCGGCGATCACCGCCATGGGACTGGAGAGCTTCCTCGACCGGATCACGGCGCATACCGGCGGCAAGCCGCTCTCGGCCGAGGAGCGGCAGAATTATCTCGACGACTGGTCGCAGCCGGGCACCCTCACCGCCATGCTCAACTGGTACCGCGCCTCAAAGATCGTCGTGCCCGCGCCCGGCGAGGACGCCAAGGCGCCGCTCTGGGTCCACGCCCCCTTCCCGAAGCTCGGGATGCCGACCCTGGTGGTCTGGGGCCTCAAGGATTCGGCGCTGCTGCCGGTCCAGCTCGGCGGGCTCCATGATCTCATCGACGACCTGCGCCTCGTCACCTCCCCCGCCGCCGGCCATTTCATCACCTGGGAGGAGCCCGAAACGGTGACGGGCGCGATCGCCGATTTCATGGCCGAGACCTGATTGCCGCCCTCCCGCCCCGTTGCTAGAGCCGGCGCCATGCAGACCGACCGCTTCACGCCCGAGATCAGCTACGTCGAGACTCCGCGAGTCGCCTGCGACGGGGCGAGCGAGACCCACCCGGCGCTCGGCCATCCGCGGGTCTATCTCCAGATCGACGAGAAGGGCTTCGTCGACTGCGGCTATTGCGACAAGAGGTTCGTGCTCAAGGGCGGCGCCGCGGACGCCCACCAGCCGGGATGACGGGGGGCGGCCTCGTCCCTATATCCTCTCCATGACCTACACCGATCCCCGTCGCTTTCTTTATCGCAACGATGCGCTCACCCCCGATTCGGCGCTGACGCTGACCGCCGAGGCGCTCAAGTCCTGCGACGACGGCGAGCTCTATCTCCAGTACATCGCCTCCGAGAGCTTCGGCTTCGACGACGGCCGGCTCAAGATGGCGGATTTCAAGACCGAGGCTGGCTTCGGCCTTCGCGGCGTGTCGGGCGAGACCACCGCCTTCGCCCACGCCAACGAGCTTTCGGAAGCCGCGATCCGCCGCGCCGCCGAGACGATGGCCGTGCTCGATCCGGCGAAGGGGGCCCGGCCCGCGCCGCCGCGCCGGACCAACGCGACGCTCTACACCGATTCCGATCCCCTGAGCCTGGTGCCGTTCGCCCGGAAAGTGGCGCTGTGCCAGCAGATCGACGCCGCCGCCCGCGCCCGCGATCCGCGGGTGGCGCAGGTTTCGGTCTCGCTCGCCGGAAGCTGGTCGGTGGTCGAGATCGTCCGGCCGGACGGCTTCGTCGCCCACGACGTCCGCCCGCAGGTCCGGCTCAACGTCCAGATCGTCGTCGAGCGCAACGGCCGGCGGGAGAGCGGCTATCACGGCCTCGGCGGCCGCTATCTCTACGACAGCCTGTTCGACGAGGCGGTGTGGAGCCGGGCGATCGACATGGCGCTGGCGCAGGCGCTGGTCAATCTCGACTCGGTGGCCGCGCCGGCCGGGGAGATGACGGTGGTGGTCGGCCCGGGCTGGCCCGGAGTCCTCCTCCACGAGGCGATCGGCCACGGCCTCGAAGGGGATTTCAACCGCAAGGGCACCTCGGCCTTCTCTGGCCGGATCGGCGAGCGGGTGGCGGCGCCGGGAGTGACCGTCGTCGACGACGGCTCGCTCGGCGAGCGCCGGGGCTCGCTCTCGATCGACGACGAGGGCACGCCGACCCAGTGCACGACCCTGATCGAGGACGGGATCCTCAAGGGCTACATCCAGGACCGGCTCAACGCCCGGTTGATGGGCGTCGACCCGACCGGCAACGGCCGCCGCGAGAGCTTCGCCTTCGCGCCGATGCCGCGGATGACCAACACTTTCATGCTCGGCGGCCAGGACGACCCCAGCGAGATCCTCGCCCGGGCGAAGAACGGCATCTACGCCAAGAGCTTCGGCGGCGGCCAGGTCGACATCACCAGCGGCAAGTTCGTCTTCTCCTGCACCGAAGCCTACCGGATCGAGAACGGCCGGCTCGGCGCGCCCCTGAAGGGCGCCACCCTGATCGGGGACGGCCCCAGCGTCCTCACCAAGGTCGCCGCGATCGGCAACGACATGGCGCTCGACGAGGGCGTCGGAGTCTGCGGCAAGGGTGGCCAGTCGGTTCCGGCGGGGGTAGGCCAGCCGACCTTGCTCATCGACGGCCTCACCGTCGGAGGAACCGCCGCCTGATGGGCTGGCGGGACGACGTCCTCGGCTTCTGGTTCGGGCTCGACCCGAAGCAATGGTGGAGGGCCGACCCCGCGCTCGATGCGGAGATAGGCGAGCGATTTAGGGCTCTGTGGGAGGCCGAGCGGGAAAATGTCCCGCAGGCCTTTCTCGATGACCCGCGCGACGCGCTCGCGGCCGCCATCCTGTTCGACCAGTTTCCCCGCAACATGTTCCGCGGCCAGGCCGATCAATTCTCGACAGACCCGCTCGCGCTCGCCGTGGCGAAGGGCGCGGTCGACCGGGGGCTGGACGAGCAAGTGGACGGCAATGAGCGCGTCTTCCTCTACATGCCCTTCCAGCACAGCGAGGATATCGCGGATCAGAAACGCTCGCTCGCCCTCTTCACCGCGCTCGGCGACGATTATCATCTCGGCTATGCCAAGAAGCATCACGACGTGATCGAGCGGTTCGGCCGTTTTCCCCACCGCAACGCGATCCTCGGCCGGCCGCCGCGCGCCGCCGAGACCGCGGCGGGCGACGTGAAGCCCTGGTGATGGCGCTGGTCGAGGCCGCCCGCTTCTACAACGGCGTCGAAGGCGGAATGGCGCGTGCGCGCCTCGCTGCCGAGGGCGTCGAGAGCATCCTCTTCGACACCGAGATGAACTGGGGCGGCCTCGACGGCGTCGTGCCGGTGCGGCTGATGGTCGACGAAGACGATCTGGCCTTCGCGAGGCGCCTGCTCAGCGCGTGAGCAAGGCGGGGAGGGCGCCGAGATCGTACCCCGCCCCGGCCGCCTGTCGGACCAGCGTCTCCGCATCGGTGCCACGGGAGACCCTGGCCAGCGCCCAGAGCCAGGTCGAGCGCGTTCCGGAACGGCAGAAGGCCAGCACCGGGCCCGCCTCGAGCGCCTGCGCCATCGCCTCGACCTGCGCCTGCGGAAATCCGCCGGAGATCGGGATGTGGCGATAGTCGAGACCGGCGGCCCGGACGGCGGCTTCGATCTGGGCGGACGACGGCTGGCCTGGCTCCTCCCCGTCCGGGCGGTTGTTGACGATCAGGCGGACGCCGAGCGCGGCGATCGCCGGTACGTCGTTGGGGACGATCTGCCTGGGGGAAACCAGAGTAGTCGCATCGAGCCTGCGCATCGTTAAGCAAACCCTCGCACCACCTCGACGAACGCCTCGCCATAGCGTTCGAGCTTGGCCGCGCCGACTCCGGAGACCCGCGACAGAGCGTGGAGCGTCTCGGGCCTGAGCTCGGCCATCTCGCGAAGCGTGCTGTCGTGGAAGATCACGTAGGGCGGCACGCCCGCTTCCTTGGCGAGGTCGCGGCGGCGGGCGCGCAAGGCCTCGAACAGGGGATCGTGCGGATATTCGGTCCGCTCCCGCCGCTTCCGCGAGCGCCGCGCCGGCGGCAGGACCAGCTCCAGCCTTTCCTCGCCCTTGAGGATCGGCCGAGCCGCCGGTCCGAAGCTGAGGCCGCCATAGGGATCGGCGCGAAGCGCATCTCGGGCGAGCAGGGCGCGGGCGACCGGCTTGACCAGCGCCAGCTCCTCCTCCGAGGCGATTCCGAAGACCGACAGGCGTTGGTGGCCGAAATTGTGGACCTTGTCGGTCTCCCGGCCGGCAAGGACGTCGGTGAGGTGCTGGATCCCGAACCGCATCTCGGTACGGAAGGCGGCGGAGAGCAATTTGCGCGCCGCTTCGGTCGCGTCGACGGTTCCGGGCGGGGACAGGCAATTGTCGCAATTGCCGCAGCGCTCCGGCGGCTCCTCGCCGAAGTGGCGAAGAAGCATCGCCCGGCGACAGCCGGCGGTCTCGACCATCGCCGCAAGGGCATTGAGCCGCTGCCGCTCGCCCGGACGGCGGGCCTCGGGCACCTCGGTCTCGAGCCGCTGGCGGGCCCGGGCGAAATCCTCGGCGCCCCAGAACAGCCAGGCTTCCGCCGGGTCGCCGTCGCGCCCGGCGCGGCCGGTCTCCTGGTAATAGGCCTCGATCGACTTCGGCAGGCCGGCATGGGCGACAAAGCGGACGTCGGGCTTGTCGATGCCCATCCCGAACGCGATCGTCGCCACCATCACCATGTCCTCGCTGTCGACGAAGGCGCGCTGGTTGGCGGCGCGCACCCGCGGGTCCAGCCCGGCATGGTAGGGAAGCACCTTGCGGCCGCCGCCGGCGAGCTGGAGCGCGAGCTTCTCGGTCTTGTCGCGGCTGGTGGCGTAGACGATCCCGGGCCCCGGCTGCTCGGCGAGCAGGGCCTTGAGCTGGGCTCCGACCCCGTCTCGGGGCCGGACATGATAGCGGATGTTGGGCCGGTCGAAGCCGGCGACGATGAGCCCCTCGTCCGGGATGCCTAGCTGGACGAGTATATCCTCGCGGGTCTGGCGATCGGCGGTGGCGGTGAGGGCGAGGCGAGGTACATCCGGAAAGGCATCCAGCAGCGGCCTCAGCAGCCGGTAATCCGGCCGGAAATCGTGACCCCATTCGGAGACGCAATGCGCCTCGTCGACGGCGATCAGCGCCAGCTTCGTCCGGGCCGCCAGCTCGCGAAAGGCCGGCGTGCTCGCCCGCTCGGGAGCGACGTAGAGGAGGTCGAGCTCGCCCCGCCTCAGCCTCGCCAGGGTCTCCTCGCGGTCCCCGTCCGCGGAGGTCAGCGAGGCGGCGCTGATTCCGAAGGCGTCGGCCGAGCGAATCTGGTCGTGCATCAGCGCGATCAGCGGCGAGATGACGAGGGCCGTCCCCGGCCGTGCGAGCGCCGGAACCTGGTAGCAGAGCGACTTGCCGGCGCCGGTCGGCATCACCGCGAGCGTGTGCTCGCCGGCCATGACCCGGCCGATCACCCGCTCCTGGACTCCGCGGAACGAGGCGAAGCCGAACGTCTTGTGCAGGATGTCGAGCGGTGCCACCACGCGTCCACCTAGCGGAGGCGTCGAAGCGCTGTCGAGGGCGATCGGCGCAAGGCGTAGGACATTGGATATGCGGATATTTTTCCCACTCGCGCTCCTCGTCGCCGGCTGTGCGACCTTGCCGCCCGCGCCGGTCGGAGACGCCATTCCAGTCGCCGCCTCGCCGCTGGCGCTGGACTCGAACGATCCGGGACGCTCGATCCTCGGCCGGCTCCGCTATCTCGGCGGGGCGGTGCTGACCTCGCCCGACAAGCGCTTCGGCGGCTTCTCGTCGCTCAAATGGCGGGGCGGACGGCTTTGGGCGGTAACGGACGTCGGCGACTGGGCGAGCTTCGTCCCGGTGGAACGGGCCGGCCGGTTGGTGGGCGCCGAGGATTTCCGGATGGGCGACCTACTCGATGCGGGGGGACGACCGCTGACCGGCACCGCGACGGGAGATTCCGAGTCGCTGACGCCCGACGGCAGGGGCTGGCTGGTCAGCTTCGAGCATGAGCACAAGATTTTGCGCTATGACCGGCTCGGAGCTCCCGCCGAGGCGAGCGGGCTCGATCCGCAGGTCCTCTTCGGGCCGCTCGAGAAGAATCACGGAATCGAGACTCTCGCCACGCGCGGCGACCGGCTTTTCCTGTGCGCGGAACGGCTCGCGAGCGGGAGCGCGCCGAACTGCCTGATCCGCGGCGGCGGGCGCGACCGGCCGGTGAGCCTCACCGGACCGGAGGGGCTGGATCCGGAGACCGCCTTTCCGGTCGACGCGAGCTGGGCGGAGGACGGGACGCTCTACGTCCTCTTCCGGAGCTGGTCCGGCGGCTTCGACAATCGCGCCGCCATCGTCGCCCGCTCCCCGAGCGGCGAGACACGCACGCTGGCCTTGTTCGTCCGACCCGTCGTGATCGACAATTGGGAGGGCCTCGCCGTCCGCGACGAAGGCAGCCGCCGCTATCTCTACGTGATCTCCGACGACAATTTCCACGAATATGACGTTCCGGAGAAACCAGCCGAATGGCAGCGGACGATGCTGATGAAGTTCGAGCTGGTCGGCTAGCTACTCCGCGGCCTCGGCCTCTTCCTCCGCCTCGGTCTGCTGCCTCGCCCACATGTCGGCGTAGAGGCCGCCTTTGCGCAGCAGCTGGGCGTGGGTGCCGCGCTCGGCGACCCGGCCCTCGTCGAGGACGACGATCTGGTCCGCGTCGACCACGGTCGAGAGGCGATGGGCGATGACGATCGAGGTCCGGCGCGCGGTGACGCTCCTCAAGGTCTCCTGAATGGCCGCCTCGGTCCGGCTGTCGAGCGCGCTCGTCGCCTCGTCGAGGATCAGGATGGGTGGGTCCTTGAGCAGGGTCCGCGCGATGGCGACCCGCTGCTTCTCGCCGCCGGACAGCTTCAGCCCGCGCTCGCCGACCTGGCTTTGATAGCCTTCGGGCAGGCTCATGATGAAATCGTGGATCGCCGCGCCCTCGGCCGCCTTCTCGATCTCGGCCCGGCTCGCGCCGTCGCGGCCATAGCCGATATTGTAGCCGATCGTGTCGTTGAACAGCACCGTGTCTTGGGGGACGATTCCGATCGCCGAGCGAAGGCTGGCCTGGGTGACCTGGCTGATGTCCTGCCCGTCGACCGTGATCCGGCCGCTGGTCGGCTCGTAGAAGCGGAACAGGAGCCGCGACAGGGTCGACTTGCCCGCGCCCGACGGGCCGACGACGGCGGTGACCGTTCCCGGCGCCACCTCGATGTCGACGCCCTTCAATATCTCGCGATCGGCCTCGTAGCCGAAGCGGACGTTCTCGAAGCGGACCCGGCCTTCGCTGATCCGGCATTGGGCCGCACCCTCGACGTCGCGCACCTCGGCGGGCGTGTCGACGAGGTCGAACATCGCCTCCATGTCGATCAGGCCCTGGCGGATGGTCCGGTAGACCCAGCCGAGCATGTCGAGCGGCCGGAAGAGCTGGGCGAGGAAGGTGTTGACGAAGACGACGTCGCCGGTGGTGAATTGCCCGCGGCTCCAGCCCCAGACGGTATAGGCCATGGCGCCCGCCATCATCAGGTTGGTGATCAGCGATTGGCCGATGTTGAGCCAGGCGAGCGACTGCTCGTTGCGCACCGCGGCGTCGGCGAAGCTTCGCATCGCCTGGCCGTAGCGCTCCGCCTCCCGCTCCTCGGCGTTGAAATATTTGACGGTCTCGTAGTTGAGCAGCGAATCGACCGCCCGCGCGATCGCCTGGTTGTCGACCTCGTTCATGCGCCGCTGGAGATGCGTCCGCCACTCGGTGACGAAGCGGGTGAAGGCGATGTAGGCGACCACCATGACGAGCGTTGCGGCGACCAGCCCCGGACCGAACTTCACCCCGAAGATGACGCACACGACGGTGAGCTCGATGATCGTCGGAGCGATGTTGAAGAGGAGGAAGTAGAGCATCATGTCGATGCTCTTGGTGCCGCGCTCGACGATCTTGGTGAGGGCGCCGGTCCGCCGTTCGAGGTGGAAGCGAAGCGACAGGCGATGGATGTGGCGGAAGACGGTCTCGGCCAGCCGCCGGGCGGCGTCCTGGCCGACCCGCTCGAAGATCGCGTTCCTGAGATTGTCGAACAGCACCCCGCCGAAGCGCGCCGCCGCATAGGCTGCGACCAGCGCCATCGCCAGCCCCGCCGCCGGCGTCACCCCATGCGACATCCGGTCGATCGCCGCCTTGTAGGCGAAGGGCATGAACAGGGTCGCGCCCTTGCCCGCGAAGACGAGCAGAACGGCGACGACGACCCGAGCCCTCAGCCCCGGCTCCCCCTTCGGCCAAAGATAGGGAAGGAAGCGCCGGAAGGCGCGCCAGCCGCCGTGGGGGGTGTTGCTGGAGGATTCGAGAGGCCGCATCCTTCCTAAGTAGGGCGGGCTGCCGCCGAACCCAAGCGCGACGGCGGCGAAACGATTGGAACGTCGCCGATTCGCAGGGGTTTAGCAATCATGGGACCGGGCATTTTCCTCATCGCCATCATGGGCTGCGGCGAAGGCGACGGGCCTTGTCAGCAGGTGCGCATGCTTCAGGCGCAATATGAGAGCCAGGCCGCGTGCACCGCGGCGACCGAGGCGGCCGTCTCTCAGAACAGCGACGTCGACTATCCGGTCGTCGTCGCCCAGTGCGTCGCGGCGAAAGGGCCGCAGGCTGCGCTCAAGCCCGGCGACGTTCTGCGGCCGGGCCCGG
Organism: Allosphingosinicella sp.; assembly: GCA_045811485.1. Taxonomy (GTDB): domain Bacteria; phylum Pseudomonadota; class Alphaproteobacteria; order Sphingomonadales; family Sphingomonadaceae; genus Allosphingosinicella. The sequence goes on along the minus strand of JBJMTX010000030.1, from coordinate 103,825 downwards.
GTCAGGCTGAGGTGAGGACGAGCCCCATCCGCAGCTGACGGCGGGGCCCGGAACCGCGCTCGTGGGCGGCGGTTACTCTTTGAAATCCCTTATCGAGAGGTCGAGCATGAGCAACAACCAGCACAATTCCGGCGACCAGCCGCAAAATCAGAACAACGAGATGTCCGACGATCCCGGCGACGGCAGCCGGCTTTCGGACGTTCTCGGCCGCGAGGGCGAGCCGACTGCGGCCGAAAAGGCGCCGGCGCAGGACGAGCAGGGCCGGTCGACCGTGGAAGCCTTCGGTGACGAAGGCGCCGGAATCGCGGCGAAGGAGTGACAGGATGAGCGACGACACCGAAACCCTCGAGATGGTCCATGAGGATGAGCTTCCCGGCCATGAGAGCGAGCTCGAGCCCAAGCCCGACTGGAAGCCGCGCTATCCGGGATCGGGCCGGCTCGAGGGTAAGGTGGCGCTGATCACCGGCGCCGACAGCGGCATCGGCCGCGCCGTCGCCGCCCTGTTCGCGCGCGAGGGGGCGGACGTCGCGATCCTCTATCTGTGCGAACATGACGACGCCGCTAAGACGAGGAAGATCGTCGAGGGCGAGGGCCGAAAGGCGGTCCTCATCGCCGGCGACGTCGGCGACAAGGCTTTCTGCGAGCGCGCGGTGAAGGAGACGGTCGAGAAGCTCGGCGGGCTCGACATCCTCGTCAACAATGCCGGCGAGCAGCATCCCGACGAGGAGATCACCGACGTCACCGAGGAGCAATTGAAGCGCACCTTCCAGACCAATTTCTACGGCTATTTCTTCATGGTCCAGGCGGCGCGGCCGCATCTGAAGAAGGGCGCGGCGATCATCAATTGCACATCGATCACCGGGTACAAGGGCTCGGAAGCCTTGCTCGATTACTCCTCGACCAAAGGGGCGATCACCGCCTTCACCCGCTCGCTGTCGCAGAACCTGATCGGCGACGGGATCCGCGTCAACGCGGTCGCGCCGGGGCCGATCTGGACGCCGCTCAACCCCTTCGGCGGCCAGCCTCCGGAGAAGATCCCCGAATTCGGCAAGGACACGCCGATGGGCCGTGCGGGCCAGCCCAACGAGGTCGCTCCGAGCTTCCTGTTCCTCGCCTGCGAGGATTCGAGCTACATGGCGGGACAGGTGCTTCATCCCAATGGCGGGACGGTCGTCAACGGTTAGCGCCGATATGCGGGATTCGGATCAATCCGATTGCTAACCTGTATCAAGTCTGTCAGCTTCCCTTCTTAAACGAGGGAGGAACGGGATATGGCACAGGGCCTTTCGCTTCTGGTTCGCGTCTATGCAAAAAGCCGGGAAGAGGCCGTCGCCGGCGCGATGGCGCCGCTCAGCGCCGAGGAGACCGCCAACGGAAGCGGCGGCCCGAACATCCTCCATTATGTCTGGGCCGTGCCCGTGCCCGGACTCGACGATCCGGAAGGCCAGCATTCGGTCCTGCTCACCACCGTCTATGACGAGGATTTCGATTCCTACATTCGCGATCTCGTCCTCGCCAATCCGCCTCTGTTCAACAATGCCGCGGACCTGATCGTCGGCCTCGCCGAGCTGAAGCCGGTCCAGGACAATATTCCCGCCTTCATCCAGTGGGTGCGCGAGCACGACCTCACCATGGGCGGGAAGCTGCCGTTCACCCAGGCCTATCCCTACACGGTCGTGCAGATCCAGAACGCGCTCGGCTGAGCTGTCCGGAGGCGCAGCGCCTTTCGGGGCTGCGCCCGATCACCATGGCGGGGGAGGGTTAGATGGCCTGGGCCGATCATCTGGCGCAGATCCAGGGTTTCCTGGTGCGCGGTTATACGATGCTGCTGGTGCGCCACTTCGCGCTCAGCGTCTCCAATCCCGAGGCGGCGCGCCGGATCCTCGGCGCGATGGCCGACGGCACCGGCGCCTTTCAGGTCACCAGCGCGGCGCCCTGGGGCGCGGTGAAGCCGCAATATTGCCTGAGCGCCGGCTTCACCTATGGGGGTCTCAAGGCCCTCGGGGTGCCTGCGGCGACGCTCGCCGGCTTCGCGACTCCGGATCACCAGCCGTTCGTCGACGGCGCGGCGAAGCGAGCCCCGTTCGTCGGCGACATCGGCGCGAGCGCGCCGGGCAATTGGGTGCTGGACGACAGCGAGTTCGACGTCCTGCTCTCGCTCTACGTCAATGACCCGGACACGCTCGACCGCCTCAGCCGACAGCTCGAGCAGGTCTTGCTCGACGGCTTCGTCGCGCCTGCCCGCAACCGCATCTTCGACACCCAGGTGTATCGCGACGGCCAGGTCTATTTCGGCTATGAGGACGGCATCGGACAGCCGATCCTCGCCGGCTCCCCCTTCAGCAGCGAGCCGGACGGCGGCCAGGACCTGGTCGATCCGGGCGCCTTCATGCTGGGCACCGCCACCGGGCCCTATTACGCCTCGGTGCCGGTACCCCAGCCCGCCCGGTTCGGCCAGTTCGGCTGCTTCGCCGCCTTCCGGGTGCTCCGCCAGGACGTCGAAGGGTTCGAGAAGCAGATCGACGATCTCGCGCCCGCGGTGGGCAAGGCTTTCGGGATCAGCGATTCCCAGCCCCAACTCCAGCGCGACGCGGTCAAGGCCAAGATTTGCGGCCGCTGGCCGAACGGCACTTCGCTCAGCGTGTTCCCAATCCAGGGCGACACGCCGCCCCCGCTTCTGCCGCCCCAGAAGATCAACGACTTCCTCTACCTCGACGAGGCCGGCAAGCCCGACAAGGGGCAGGGCTGCCCGATCGGAAGCCATGCCCGGCGCGGCAACATGCGGCTCGCCAGTGCCGGCGACATCAACCCGGCCTTCCCGGGCGCTCCAACGCGCGATCACCGCATAATGCGCAGGGCGATGCCGTATCAGCTCCCCTACGATTCCAATAATCCGGACGATCCGACGAGCGAACGCGGCCTCGCCGGCTTCTTCCTCGGCACGAGCCTGATGGAGCAATGGGAGTTCGTCCAGCACAACTGGATCAACAATCCCAACGGCTTCTACATCGTCATCGACCCGGCCGATCCGCTGATGGGCGACGCCGGCTCGGTTGCGATGTACGAGACGGCGCCGACCGACACCAAGCCGCCCGGGCGCAACTACAAGATCAGGCCGATGGCGAACTTCGTCTTCACCAAGGCCAGCGCCTACATCTTCTTCCCCGGCCTCGATGGAATCCGCTTCGTCGCGGGGGATCTCACGCCGGCGTCAAAAGCCCCGCCGCAGCGGCCGCGGGAAGCCAGAGGATGAGGTCGGCGATCAGCGCGCCGGGCTCGCGTCCCGATCGGGCGGCCGCCTCCGCCGCCGCGCTGTAAGCGTCGGCGCCTTCGGTCCCGAGCGCCTCGAGCCAGCCATGGCGCCACGGTTCGAGCGGGTGCTGGCGGACTCGATAGCCGCTCCGGGCCACCGCGATCAGGCTCTCGCCCGGCTCGGGCACGACCGCTTCGCCACCGCTTTCGACCGTCGCGATCAGCGGCAGAAGGTCGAAATCGAGCCTGAGCAGCCGGACGCTGTCGGGCAGCCTCAGCCTGAGCCCCGGCCGAAGCGCCGCCTCCGCGAGCAGCCAGGGCCGACGCTCGATCCCCTCGGCGCGCTGGACCTCCGAACGCGCCCGCTCGAGCCGCGCCACCGCCGCCGGCAGAAAGGAGAGTGGACCGCCATCGACAGGCCGGGTGGCGCCGAGATGATCGGCGAAGCCGGCGCCGTAATCGTAGAGGCTGAAATGGCTCGGCGGGTGAGCGGCGATATAGCCGCGCGCGAACAGCTCGAAGACGGTCTCTCCGACGAGCCGGCGAAGCGCGGGGAAATCGTCGCGCAGGGTCTCGATGAGGCGATGGCGATAGCCGCCCGAATAGATGGCGAACCGTCCCTCCGATCCGAGCCGCTCGTCGCCCTCGATGCGCGCGCGCACCGCCTCGGGCTCGGCCGTTCCTCCGACGATCGAATCGAGCATCCAGCCCTGCAGTTCGGCCAGCTCAGGCAAAAGCGGGCTCCGCTTCCCGCCAGACCTTGGCCTTGGCGAGCTCCGCCAACAATTCCTCGTAAGGCGGGATATCGGAATCCCATTCGAGCAGGGTGGAAACGCCGCCGGTCAGCCGCTGGGCGAGCGCGTAGAGCTTCCAGACCGGCTCGAGCACCGGGCTGTCGTGGGTGTCGAGCAGATGGGTGCCGCAGTCGCGCGGGCCGGCGAGGTGGATCTGGACGATGCGCTCGGCGGGCAGCGCCTCGATATAGGCGTCGGCGTCGAAGCCGTGGTTGAAGGCGCTGACATGGACGTTGTTGACGTCGAGCAGAAGCCCGCAGCCCGAATCCTCGGCGAGGCGGCCGAGATACTCCCATTCCGGCATCTGGACTCCGGCGAAGCGAAGATAGGTGCTGGGATTTTCGAGGATTAGGGGCCGCCCGAGCCGGTCCTGCACTTGCCGCACCCGCGCCGTGACATGGGCGAGGCTCTCCTCGGTGAGCGGCATGGGGAGGAGATCGTGGCTGTTGCGCCCGGCCAGGCCCGTCCAGCACAGATGGTCGGAGATCCAGGCCGGCTTCACCCGCTCCGCAAGTTCGGCGAGCTTGTCGAGATAGGCCGTGTCGAGCGGCTCGGCGCTTCCGATCGAGAGCGAGACTCCGTGCATCACCACCGGCCGATGCGCCGCAACCCCCTCCAGAACCACCGCCGCATAGCCGCGATGATCGAGGAAATTCTCGCTCAATATCTCGAACCAGTCGACGTCCCAGGCCGAGGGATCGGTTCGCATCAGATGGGCGAAATGGACGTCGCGTAGGCCGATCCCGTCGCCGAGGTTCGGCAAGCCGAGCCTCGGCGGGCAGGAGGGGTCGGACCGGGCCATCAGGTCGAGGGCGGGAAGGCGAGCCTGAGGTCGTTCGGCTTGGACTTCGGCTTCGGCTCGTCCCACTGCTGGCGGTAGATCATCACCTCTTCGAACGCCCGATAAGCGACGTCGTGGACCGCCTCGCCGACCTTGTAGCGCATCCGGCAGATCGGATCGGAGGTGATCGCCTTCGTCTCGTCGTCCTGCTGGAAGTCGAAGATCTGCATCACGCCTTCCGTGGGATAGAGCTGCGAGGCCGATATCGGCACCGCGCAGCCGCCCAGAGTCGAGCATTTGTTGTCGCTCGGCGCCGAATAGAAGGTGCTCGGCGGGGGCGGCGGAAAGCCGCAATTGCCGCCGAAGGCACGGGTCGACAGGACACTGCCGTCACCGCCGGCCGCAGCCACGCTCTTGGGCGGCGCGCTGCCGCTGCAATTGCCGCCGCCGGTCGTCACCTGGACGAAGCCGCAGCCGCCTTGGGCGTGGCAATTGTTCGAGCCCTTGCAGCTGTGGAAGATGGCGACCTGGGCGCAATCGTTGTCGCCCCCGCTCTGGAACTCGAGCCCCTGGCAGGCATGCTTCAGCGTATCGGGGACGGGCGCATCTATTCCGATCGCGAGGTCCGGCGTCTTTCCGGTGACCGCCCAGGCGATCGCCATCCTGTCGCCCGATCCCGCCATCGACGGATAGGGGAAGAGAACGCTTCCGGCCGGCGGCGCCCAATAGCTGTTGAGCACCGTGGTCACGCCCGCGATCGCCCCGATCGCGGCCTGGCTGAGAAGCTTGTGGCTGTCCGGCTGGCCGGCGAGTCGGTTGAGCGCTCCGGCGATGTCGTCGGCGCTTGGCAGCACGTCGTTATAGGGATTGTCGCCATAATCGGCGGTCTTGAGGTCGCTCGCCTGCCAGTGGCCGATCCGCGCATTGTTCGCCCAGGTCGTGATCTGACCCGCGTCGATCAGCTTATCGACCTCCTGGAAGCGCTCATAATGATCGTCGCTGTCGTTGTTGAACCGGGCCACGGCATCGGCCGAGGGCGCGATCACGCCGCGGGCGTCGTAGCTCGGATAATCGGATTCCAGCGCTTCCTTGTCGGGGCAATATCTGGGCTTCACCTTCTGGAGCAATTCGGGCCGGCGCTTGATCACGCTGCCTTCGCCCTGATCGGTGATCGCGTCCATCATCGAGACCATCTGCTCGAAGGCGATGTCCTTGTAGGTGAGGGCGACGATGGTGTTGAAGCCCATGAACTCGCGCATCGGGTGGCCGCCCGAGGCCGCGTTGAACAGGTCGTTCTGGACCGGGCTGCCCTTCTGCGCCCTTTTCCACACCAGCTCCCAGAGCGTCGAGCCGTCGGAATAGCGAAGGCTCAGATAGTCGTAATAGCATTGGTACATCCAGCCGATCGTCCCGAACATCGGCAGAGGCTGGTTCGGCTTCCAATCGGCGAACGGCGCGTCCGGGAAATATTTCTTCTCGCACCCCTTCTTGATCGCCTTCCTGGCGTCGTCCTCCGGCTGCTCGATGGCGAGGAACAGGCGGATCCGGGCCTTGTCGAGAGGGCCGATGTCGACGGCGACGTCCTCGTACCGGGTATCCTTGAGGTCGATGATGTTGGGGATGACGCTGAGCTTGGGACCGTAGCAGGTCCAGCCGAACCGCTCGTTCTGAAGCGCCCGGCTGGTGAAATCGGGCTTGGCGCCGACCACGCTCGCCATGTTGGCGGCCATCTGCAGGTGGAGCATCTCCTGGATGAACACCGAGAAGACGATGTTGAACGCACGCTCGTTGGCGTTGGCGGGCGCCGCGCTGGTCTTCGCCCCGGGCCACAGCCGCCCGAGATAGAGCTGGTTGGCGCGGCCGTTTATCTCGTGCATCCCCTCGATCGAATAGAGGCTCGTCATGTAGAGCGGGATGGTGAACAGCTCGACGTCGATCGCCGCCTGGGCGATCGCCTTCAGCGCGGCGAGATCGGTGTTCTTGAACTTGGGATCGCGCTCCTGCTGAGCGCCTTGACTGACCATTCGGGCCACGGATTTTCTCCCGGTCGGACGCCCTTGCCACCGCGGCGTCCGCTATACGGCCGGAGCCGTCTGCTGGAATGCGCCCGTCCCCACGGCCGCCCCTTGAGCCCCATGGCGCGCAGGTTACGCTAAGCATCCGAAAGGTCAATCGAGCCGAGCGACAAGCGCGGGTGGCGAATGCTGGATTCATGCTATAGGCCATGCGCCGACAGGGAAAAGCATGACGCGCCATCGCAGTTTCAGCGAATTCTGGCCCAGCTATCTGCGCGACCATGCGCAGCCCGCCACCCGCAGGCTTCATTATGCCGGGACGGCTCTCGTCCTGCTGATTGCCGTCGCCGGGATCCTCGCCCGCGACTGGCGGCTTCTCCTCGCCCTTCCCGTCGCGGGCTACGGTTTCGCCTGGTTCGCCCACGCGGTCGTCGAGCGCAATCGGCCCGCCACCTTCACCTATCCCTTATGGTCGCTCGCGGCCGATTTCCGGATGAGCTGGCTGTGGGCGACTCGCCGCCTCGACCGCGAGCTCGAGGCCGCGGGCGCACGCAGCGACCGGCCGGAGGGCGTTCGCGATGGGATCTAGGTTCAGCGACGACGATGCCCGGGCGGCGGTCGCGGGCCTTCTCCTCAAGCTGCGCGCGCGCGACGTCATCAGCGAGGAGGAGGAGGAGGTGCTGCGCGCCTCGATTGGGGAGATACGCGAGCATCCCGTCGGCCGGACGATCGTCCGCAGCGGAACGACGCTCAGCGCCTCGACCCTGCTTGTCGAGGGGCTGATCTGCCGCTTCAAGGATCTCGCCGAAGGCCAGCGCCAGATCATGGAGCTCCACGTCGCCGGCGATTTCGTCGATCTTCACGGCTTCCTCTTGAAGCGCATCGATCACAATATCGGCGCCCTCACCCCGATCCGGGTCGCGCTGGTGCCGCACGACGCTCTTCGCGGGATCACCGAGACCCATCCCCATCTCGGACGGATGCTGTGGTTCTCGACCCTGCTCGACGCCGCCATCCACCGCGAGAAGATCCTGTCGATCGGGCGCCGGACCGCGATCGCCCGGATCGCCCATATCTTCTGCGAGCTGATGGTGAGGCTGCGCCTGATCGGTCTCGCCGACGAGGAAGGCTACGATCTGCCCCTCATCCAGGCCGATCTCGGCGACGCCACCGGCCTGACCTCCGTCCATGTCAACCGGATGCTCAAGAAGCTTCGCGACGACGGCCTGCTTACCTTCCGCGGCGGACGGGTGACGATCGACGACTGGGACGGGCTTCAGCGCGTCGCGGAATTCAACGCCGATTATCTCCATTTGGAGCGGCGGCCGCGCTAGAGGTCGTGGACCTCGAACTCCGCCCGCTTCAGCATTCGCTCCGCAAGCATCGAGCGGTGACAGCCGGGCGCATCCTTCTCGTAGCAGAGCAAGGCCGAGGGCCGGCTCTGGGCTTCGGCGAGCGCCTGCTCCATGGCGAGCCCCGCCTCGGGCGTTTCGAGCTGGTCGGCATAGATGGCGCGCATCTCGGCGACGCGTCCCGCCCGCGCCGCCTCGCGGCCGGCGGCCGGGGTTCCGAGCGGCCGAAGGTGGAGATAGTCGATCCCCCGCTCCCTGAGTCCGCCGGCGAGCGCGGTCTTCGAGAAACCGGGGCGGCGCGAAGCGGCGACGGCGCGGATGTCGAGCACAAGCTCGACTCCGGCGGCGGCGAGCTCGTCGAGGAACTCGGCCTGGGTCTTGCCCTCATAGCCAATGGTGAACAGCGGCTTCATGGGCCGCCTCTAGCAAAGCTCCGTCCTTGCCGCTATGTCGGCGCGGTTTTGCGAGCCGGTCCAGAGGGTAAATGGCCAAGGAAGAGCTTCTCGAGATGCGCGGGCAGGTGGTCGAGCTGCTGCCCAACGCCATGTTCCGCGTCCGGCTCGAGAACGAACATGAGATACTCGGCCACACCGCCGGCAAGATGCGCAAGAACCGGATCCGCGTCCTCGTCGGCGACGAGGTCCTGGTCGAGCTGACGCCCTACGACCTCACCAAGGGTCGGATCACCTACCGCTTCAAGTGACCACGGCCCGCGCCGTGCGGCTCGTCCTCGCTTCCGCAAGCCCGCGCCGCCTCGAGCTTCTGGCGCGGCTAGGCGTGACGCCCGATTCGGTTCGCCCCGCCGAGATCGACGAGACTCCGCTGAAGGGCGAGCTGCCCGCCCGCTACGCCCGCCGGATGGCGGCCGAGAAGGCCGCGGCATGCGCGGAAGCGGGAAGCCTCGTCCTCGCCGCCGACACGGTGGTCGCCGCCGGGCGTCGCATCCTCCCGAAAGCGGAGAGCGAGGATCAGGCGCGCGAGGCCCTCGCCTTGCTCTCCGGCCGCCGCCACCGGGTCCACTCGGCCGTCGCGCTCGCCGCCGGCGGGGCAACGCGCGTGAAGCTGTCGACCAGCCTGGTCGTCTTCAAGCGGCTCTCCTCCGAGGAGATCGACGCCTATCTCGCCGGCGGCGAATGGCTGGGCAAGGCCGGCGGCTACGCGATCCAGGGCCGGGCCGAAGCCCTGGTCCGAGCCCTCTCCGGAAGCCATTCGGGCGTGATGGGCCTTCCGCTCTACGAGACGAGGGCGCTTCTCCGGGCCGCCGGCTACCCCCTTGGCTGAGTGGCTCTACGAGGAGGGGATAGGCGAGAACCGCGCCATCCTCGTCGAGGACGAGGACATACTGGTCGGCGCGATCGAGCTTCCCGGCGAGCTTCGCTGCGGCACCGTGCTGTCCGGCCGGCTCGCCGAGATCGCCATCCCCGGGCGCCGCGCTATCGTCGCGAGCGACCGGGGCGAGATCCTGGTCGAGCCGCTTCCCAGGGCGCTCACCCAGGGGCAGAAGGTGCGGGTTGAGATCGTCCGCGAGCCGATCGCCGAACCGGGGGCGCCGAAGCGCGCCAAGGGCCGGATCACCGACGAGGACGAGCGGGAGGGGCTCAGCCTCCTCGAGCGGATCGGCGACGCGAGGCGGGTCGGTCCGCCGGGCCCCGACCTCTTCTGGGAATATGGCTGGGGAACGTTGATCGACGAGGCGATGGGCGAAGTCATCGATTTCGGCGGCGGCGAGCTTCGGATGAGCCTCACGCCCGCGATGACCTTGTTCGACGTCGACGGATTCCTGCCGCCGGAAGAGCTGGCGGTGGCGGGGGCCGAAGCGGCCGCGCTCGCCATCCGTCGCCTGGACATAGGCGGATCGATCGGAATCGACCTTCCCACCGTCCCCTCGCGCGCCGATCGGCTCCGGGCCGTCGAGGCGCTCGACGCTGCGCTTCCCCGCCCGTTCGAGCGCACGGCGGTCAACGGCTTCGGCTTCCTCCAGGTGGTCCGCCGCCGCGAGCGGCGATCCCTGCCCGAGCTGGTTCAGTGGGATCTCGTCGGCGCCGCCGCCCGCGATGTGCTTCGCCAGGTCGAATGGAGCCCGTTCGTCGGAGCGATCGAGCTTTCGGCGGCACCGGCGGTCGTCGCCCGGCTCCGTGCCAATCGGGACTGGATCGAGCGCCTTCAGAGGCGCTTGGGCGGGCCGGTCGCCTTGCGGGAGGATACGCGCTTCACCACATGGCAGTTCAATGTCCACGGCAAGCAAGCCTGACCGCCCCGGCAAGGGCTGTCCGCTCTGCGGCAAGCCCGCGAGCGCCGGGCACGCGCCCTTCTGCAGCCGAGGCTGCCGCGACCGCGACCTTCTGAACTGGCTCGGCGACTCCTATCGCGTGCCCGGCCCGCCCGCCGACGAGAGCGGGGACGGCGCACTGGACAGCGAGCGCTGACCGCCTCTATAGGCGCTCGTCTTCGGCCTCGCCGGAACGCCCAGGTAGCTCAGTTGGTAGAGCACGTGACTGAAAATCACGGTGTCGGTGGTTCGATTCCGCCCCTGGGCACCATCCTCCCGTTCGCTTCCGCTTCGTGCGCCTCGGGAACTTCCTCAGGCTTTATTCATCTCATATGCGTTGCAATTGCGCACTCGTCCCAAGGTGATCCCTACGAGCCAGGCCTATCTCAACGCCGTCGGCACGGCAGTTCCGGAGCATGACGTCCACTCGGCCTTCATCGGCTGGGCGCAGAGCCGGCTCGCCGACGAGCGCGCGCGCGCGCTGTTCGGCCGGATGGCGGCGCGCTCCGGGATCGGGCATCGCTGGTCGGTTCTGCCGGTCGCCGACGACGGCGGATCGCCGGTCGATCCGGGCGGCTTCTATCATGACGGGCTTCCGACCACCGGCGAGCGGATGGAGATCTATGTCGGCGCGGCGCCGAAGCTGGCGCTGGCGGCGATCGGCAAGCTCGACTCGGCGGAGCTCGCCGGGATCACCCACCTCGTCGTCGCCAGCTGCACCGGCTTCGTCGCGCCCGGCATAGACCAGATCATCGCCGCCGAGCTGAGCCTGGGCGGCCATGTCGAGCGCACGCTGGTCGGCTTCATGGGCTGCTATGCCGCGGTCTCGTCGCTCAGGCTCGCCCATCACATCGTCCGCTCAGAGCCCGAGGCCCGGGTGCTGGTGGTGACGGTCGAATTGTCGAGCCTTCACCTCCAATATGAGGAGGATGTCGAACGGCTGCTCGCCGCGCTTCAGTTCGGCGACGGCGCGACCGCCTCGATCGTCACCGCCGAGGAAAGCGGCTTCGCGCTGTCTCGACCGTTTGCCGCGACCCTCACCGATTCGAGCGAGCTGATCCGCTGGCACATCGGCGATCACGGCTTCGTCATGCATTTGTCGGGCGAAGTGCCGGGGCGGATCGGCGAGGCGCTTCGCAACAACGGCGTTCGCGAGGCGATGCTCGGCAACGAGCCGCCCCAGGCCTATGACGCCTGGGCGATCCATGCCGGCGGCCGCTCGGTGCTCGACGCGGTCGAGCACGGGCTCGGGCTTCCGCACGAGGCGCTCGCCGATTCGCGCGAAGTGCTGGCGCGCTTCGGCAACATGTCCTCCTCCACCCTTCCGTTCGTGCTCGAAAGGATGCTCGGCAATCCCGAGCGGCGGCGCGGAATCGCGCTCGCTTTCGGCCCGGGCCTCGCCGCCGAAGGCTTCCATTTCGAGCGGGCGGGATGAGATCGCTCGCCCAGCGGGTCCGCGACGACGAGCAGATGGACGATCCCTCGCTCGACCCAAAGGTCTACGACGAGGTGCTGAAGGGCTTGGGCCGGGTCAACAAATGGACCTTCGCCGCCCGGCCGACCCTCTCCTTCCTCGCGCGGGGAACGCGCGGGCGGAAGGGCTTCAGCCTTCTCGACGTCGGCTCCGGCGAAGGGGGGATGCTCAGGGTCATCGCAGGATGGGCGAAGAAGCGCGGTCTCGAGGCCGAGCTGACCGGAGTCGATCTCAACCCCAAGAGCGAGGCGACCGCCCGGGCGATGACTGCGCCGGGCGTCCCGATCGTCTACCGAAGCGGCGACTATCGCGATCTCGGCCGCTTCGATTTCGTCGTCTCGAGCCTCGTCGCCCACCACATGACCGACGATCAGCTGCACGATTTCCTGCGCTGGATGGAATCGAACTCGGATCGCGGCTGGCTGGTCAACGATCTCCACCGCCACCCCTTCGCTTATTACGGCTTCCCATTGCTCACGACCCTGCTCGGAGTGCACCGCATCGTCCGCCAGGACGGCCGGCTCTCGATCGCGCGCTCGTTCCGGCCGGCTGACTGGCGGGCGATCCTCGCCGAGGCCGGGGTCGGCGAGGGCGTGAAGGTCCGGCGCTACTTCCCCTTCCGGCTGTGCGTCGAGCGCCTTCGCTGATCGTCGGCGGCGGGCCGGCGGGGTCCGCGGCGGCGATCGCGCTCGCCCGCGCCGGCCTCGGGCCGGAGCTGATCGAGCGGACGGAGGCGCCGCACGACGTCGTCTGCGGCGGCTTCCTCGGCTGGGACGCGCTCGCCGCGCTTCGCCGCCTCGGCCTCGATCCCGGAGCGCTCGGCGCCAGGCCGATCCAACATATGCGGTTGGTGTCCGCCCGGCGAACGATCGAGGCGGACCTTCCGCGCACCGCCGGCGGCCTCTCCCGCCGGACGCTCGACGAGGCGATGCTGAACGCCGCGAGCGAGGCCGGCGCCAGCCTGAGCCGGGGCCGGACCGTGCGCGCGGCGGATCTCGAGCGCCGCTGCGTCCGGCTCGACGACGAAGGCGAGGTGGCCGGCGAAATCCTCATCCTCGCCACCGGCAAGCACGAGCTTCGCGGCGGCGCCCGACCGGTCGACATCTCGACCCGGCCGCTCGGCCTTCGAACCGCGCTGAAGCCCAGCCCCGGGCTGGCGAAGGCGCTGGAAGGGGTGATCGAGCTCCACCTGTACGAGGGCGGTTATGCCGGGCTTCTGATGCAGGAGGACGGCACCGCCAACCTCTGCCTCTCCGCCTCGCGCGCTCGGCTCAAGGCGGCGGGGGGCATCGAGCCTCTGGTCGAGCAACTCGCGGCCGAGCTGCCCGCTTTAGGTTCGCGCCTCGACGACGGCGAGGTGGTGGGATGGAGCGCGGTCTCCGGAGTGCCCTATGGATGGCGCGCCTCGGCGACGGTCGACGGGGTCTATCGGGTCGGCGACCAGGCCGCGGTCATCGCCTCCCTGGCGGGCGACGGAATCGCCATCGCTCTGGAGAGCGGGCTCGCCGCGGCCCGCGCCATCGCCGCCGGGACGCCCGCGCGCGATTTCCAGCGCCAATGGGCGAGCCGGGCGCGGCGCCCGATCGGCCTGGCCGAGGTGCTGAGGCGCTCCGCCGAGCACGACCGGGCCCGGGCGGCGATGATGGGCCTGCTCGGCTGGTTCCCCTCGCTCGCCCCGCTGGCGGCAAGGCTGACGAGGATCGGTTAATCCTCCCCATCGAAGATGGGGAGGGGGACTAGGCGAAGCCCGGTGGAGGGGTAATTGCCGAGGCCTCGCCAGTTACCCCTCCACCACCCTTCGGGCGTCCCCCTCCCCGAGCAAGCTCGGGGAGAATCATGGCCTAATATTGCTTGCGGTACCTCAGGTTCACGTTGTTGCCGCCGCCCGACGTGCAGAACGTAATCAATGATTGTTCCAACCTTCTCTTCCCATTTATCCTCTTGACCCGCCAGCCCAACTGGCAGGGCGTAACTCCCCGGCTTATCCGTAAACAATTCGTGAGAAACGTCCGTCAGCATCGGAATCTCGTGCTTTGAATTTTTGTGTTTGCTGAAATCCGTAACTCGTGTATCGGTTGGCGGACGGTCGGGCGTGGTCCCGTCCATCGCGAAAAGAGGTGTGTGTCATGGCAGGCGAGAAGGTCGACTTCGATGCTGCGAAAGCCTCCTCCGGGAGCGATAAGAGCATTGAGCGCTCTACCATCGGATTCCCGTACTACGATCTAAAGGCAGCCGAGGAAGTGGCGCGGGCTGTTTACGCTCGGGCGGGGATTAGTTCCTGCCCGCTGGATGAGCTCGCCGCGGAAATGAAGGTCACGATGAGTGGCAACTTCCGCCTCAAGAATGCCGCTGCGAAGCTTTTTGATCTCGTGGATAAAGACGGGGTGTCCGCTATCAAGCTGAGCGACAATGGGCTCCGGCTTATTGATAAGAGTACCGAGGCCGAAGCTCGCACCAACGCTTTTTTGGCAGTGCCCCTCTACAGCGCGCTTTACGACCTTTACCGCGGCAAGATGTTGCCGCCCACAAAAGCCCTTGAGCGCGAAATATGCAGCCTTGGCGTTTCGGTGAAGCAAGCCACCAAAGCGCGGCAGATATTCCAAAGCTCCGCAAAGTACGCTGGTTACTTCGATAGCGGCGAGGATCGCCTTGTCAGACCCCGGGTGAGTGGAAGCGGCTGCGGCGTAATGGAGCAGATCGAGCGCCCGGAACGAGAAGAGAGCCCCGGCCCTCCTGACGAGCCTGTTACTAGAGGCCGCAACGGCAGCGGCGGCGCTGGACGCGGCGGCGCTTACCACCCGTTTGTCGAAGGCCTCCTACAGACTATGCCAGAGCCTGGAACCCTCTGGACCATCGAAGGCCGCGCGGCGTGGCTTGAGGCCGCCGCCACCATGTTCAAACTGATTTACAAGGGGGACGGTAAGATCACCGTCAGAGCAGAGCCCCCCCAAACAAATGGAAATGAGGCGTCGATGTGAGCTTAAACGGAGATCGGTAACGTAAGCCGAAATCGAAAGGGCCGAACCCGAAGGCCCGGCCCAATCTGCAACCCACTCCCAGAGGCAATATACGCCTTCGGAACGGACCGCGTCAGAAGCTTTCGTTTCGCATATTTAGCCGCTGGGGGCAACCTCGGAGACTGCCATGACTTTTGTCCGCAGCTATCGCCGGAGCGTGCGACGCGGCTTTGCCCGCGTCGTGTACGTCCGGCCCCACGTCCGCCGCCGCTAGCCTAGCGGCCTAGGATTCGCCGCCCTTCGGGGCTTTCGCCAACACCTGGGGTCGCTTCGGCGACCCCTTTTTTGTGCTATTACGGATGCGGTGGCTAAGGAACCGATCCCCGGCGGCTCTCTGACGAGCATGGTGGGGGTGCTTGTTTTTGTTGGCGTAACCGGGCCGGGAATTCATATCCGGGGCACTATTGGGAGAGCGATTTCGCTGGCAGGCGGTTGCCTAACAATCGTCACCGTCATGCGTGATATCGAAATCCTCTGAGTCTAGTATATTATCCCCATCTTCGAGGGAGGTGCAGATTCAATATTGCTTGCGGTACCGCAGGTTGATGTTGTTGCCGCCGCCCGACGTGCTCATCGAGGAGAGGATGCTGAGCGCCTTGGTCAGCGCGATCTCGATCTGCGTCGCGGTGAAGCCTCGGGCGTCGGTGATGATCTCCATGTAGATGTCGTTGGAGAGGTAGAAGCCGGCGGCGATCGCCGTGCCGCGGCCGGTCGCCTCGTCCGCGCCGAGGATCCGGAGCCGGTCGAAGCCGCCCGCCGAGCGAAGCTTGCCGAGCGGGTTGAGGCCGCCGCCGCCGCCCCTCAGCGAGTTGAGCGAGGAAGCGAGCTGGACGGCCTGCAGCGCCGAGATTTCGGTCACCGAGCCGCCGAACAGGATACGCGCCATGATCTCGTCCTGCGGCAGGCCGGGATTGGAGGTGAAGGCGATCTGCGGGTTGTTGGCGCTTCCCGAGACGACGATGTTGACGGTGACGTCCTTGACGTCGGCGCTGGCGACGATGTCGAGGCGCGGATTGGGCGGCCGGGCGCCGGTGAAGGCGAGGTGGCCGCGGGTGACGTCGAAGCGCTGGCCCGAGAAGCTGTAGGTTCCGCGGATCAGATCCGCCTCGCCGACGATCGAGGGCGTCGCGGTGGTGCCCTCGACCCTGAGGTCGGCGCTCCATTCGGATTCGAGGCCCATTCCGGCGATGAACAATTTATTGTCGGCGCGAAGGCGGAGATCGAGCTTCCAGATGCTCGGCGCGACGTCGGCCTGCTGGGCGGCGGCGTTGACGGTCGGCAGCGGCTCGCCCTTGCGGCGCACTCCGGCCAGCTCGACCACCTGGGCGGCGCCCTGGCGGATGATCTGGTAGCGCACCTCGGGCAGGGTGAGATCGCCCGAGATCAAAGCCCCGTCGCGTCGGTTGTTGGTGATGGCGAGATCGCCGGTCAGGGTCGCACCGATATTGTCGCTCCGGGCGAGCTGGGCCTGGTCGAGCTTGAGGCGGATATCCATCGGATAGCCCGCCGCCGCGGCGAAGCCGACCGTTCCGGTGCCGCTGATCGTGCCGTGGCCGGCGCGGCCGGAAAGCTGGGTGAGCTGGAGCTCCGAGCTGGTAAAGCGGCCCTGAACGGCGAGCTGTGTGATCCGCGTCCCGTAGGTCTCGTGGACGAAGGTGAGGTTGTTGGCTCGGATGATGCCGTTGAGCTGCGGCTGCTGAACGCGCCCGGAGAAATCGGCGGCGACGCCGATCGGACCGGACAATTGCATGTTCGCGATTCCGCTCAGCGACCACAGAACCTCGGCGGGTCCATTATAGCGAATGCCGCCACTGAGGGGCGCGGCGAGGAGGCGCGTCGACCACCCGCCGGCGCCCGGGCCCACCGGGCGAAGGCCGACTTGCGCGCGGCCGATGACGTTGCCGTCGCGGCGGATCACCGCGGCGAGCCTTCCGCCTTCCGGACGGAGCTCGCCGGCGAGGGCGAGATCGACCGGGGGCGAGCGAACCGCGATCCCGGTGCGGGTGAAGCCGGTGACGGTCAGGCGGGCGTCCGCGTGCGGGAAGCTGTCGCCGCCGACCTGGGCGAAGTCGATGCTTCCGGTCGCCCGGCCGCCGAGGCCGAGGCCGGGCGAGAAGACGTTGAGCAGCGAGATGTCGAAATCCTTGAGCCGCGACTGGACGACCATTCCGTTGCCGTAGCGCCCGGCGAGCTGGACGTTGCCCTGCGGAAGGACAAGCTCGGTCGGCGCGAGCTGCCAGCCGCCCGCCACCTTGCTGATCTCGGCCGGCCGGGCGAGCCGGAACGGGATGTTCCTGACCTGCCCCTGAGCCGCGGCGCGGATGTGGTCGGGCGTGAGGACCGAGTTGATCGCGACCCGGAACGGCATTCCGCTCGTCCCCTCGGCGAACAGCTGGGCGGTTCCGTTGCCGCCGCGATAGTCGATCTTCGCCCGGGCGCGGGCGAGGAAGAAGTTGGCGCTCCTCACCCCGGCGAGCTGCGCGTCGCCGACGATGTGCGGAGCGTCCGGATAGAGGACGACGGTCGCCCGGATCAGGCCACGCTGGATCAGGATTGGGCTCTCGCCGGGGATGGTGGCGCCGTTGGCGACGGCGTCTATGTCGGCCTGCTGGTAGCGGCCGGCGGCGGCGAGGCGGATCGTGCCCTGGAGGCCCTCGCCGGTCATTGCGAGCGTCCCGACGAAGGGTCCCGCCGCGGTCCGGGTTACCCGGCCGGCGAACGTCATCCCGGCGAAGAGCAGGCGATGGACGTCGATCGTCATCGGCCCCCGGCCCGAGAGGATGGTGACGTCCGCCTCGAACGGCCCGTAGGCCGATTGGCCGCGGGCGCTGATCGCATAGCCGCCCGCCGTCGAACGGACCGTCGCGGTGATGTCGCGAAGGCCGATCCCGAAGCCGGGACTGGCCGCCTTGAGCTGGATCTGCGGCCGGGTCGTCGAGCCGGTGACGACGACCGCGATCGCGCCGTAGGCGCGCGACACGCCGGCGGCCCGGATGTTGATCCGCCCGTCGGGCCAGATCGTCCCGCCGCCCGACGTGACCCGCAGTCCCGGCGAGCTCAGCCGAACGTTGGAGAGCGCGATCACCCCGGCCGGAGTCATCACCACGTCGGCCGCCCCGGTGCCGTTCCCCTCCATGATCCCTGCGGCAGTGGCGTTGTCGATTCGGCGGGTGCGGACCGCGACCTTGCCCTTGAGCCCGAAGCCGTTGCCGGCCGTGAACACGTCCATGTTGGTGGTGAGGTCGAGGAGGCCGATCCCCTCCATGTGGTAGTTGTTGACCGTGCCCTGGATTCCGGCGCGGTACTGGCCCTTGGCGATGTCGGCGGCGAGCGCGATGGTGGCGTTCAAGCGGTCGGAGCGGACCTTGAGGTTGTCGGAGACCAGCCGGGTGCCGCTCAGATAGAGGGTGCCGTTGAGCGCGACATTGGTGAGCAGGCTTCCGAGCGAGGGATCGAGGCCGCTCACCCGGTGGGCGCGGGCCTGTATGGGGATGCTGATCCGGTCGCTGTCGAGCTTCGCCCGCCCCCGCGCCTGGAAGAGCTCGAGCGTCGTCTCGTTGATGCTGAGCGCCCGGGCGCGAAGGTCGTAGGCGACGAAGGGCGTGGCGAAGGCGCCGTTGAGGACCATCGCCACCCGGACGTCGCTGCCCTGAAGGTTGGGCGCGATGGCCCGCGGCTGCGACAGCCTGGCGGCGACCCGGAAATTCTCGAACTTGTTGTGGGCCATGTCCGCCACGCCCTCGGCGACCACGCCCACCGCCGCCGAGCTCATCCGAAGCCTCATGTCCGCTCGGCGCTTCTCGAACGTGCTCGTCATGTTGAGCTGGACGACCGGCGAGAGCAGGTTCTTCGCGATCCCCGGCGCCATCACCAGCCCGGGATTGACCGGCCCCGTGACGCTGAACGTCCCGTTCTTGGCGCCGACCTGAAGATTGGCGAAGCTCCTGCCGCCGAGCACGGCCCGCGCCTGGCCGTGCCAGTCGGCCCAGCTGCCGTGCCCGCCGAGGCTCGCGACGAGCGGCTGATTAAGGCCGGCGAGCTTGGCGACGAAACCGTTGGCCGGCGCTTCGACCCGAACGCCCATCGCCAGGCGATTCTGGTCGGGCACCGCGTCGAGCCGGAGCGCGAGCCTGTCGCCGCCCGGCAGGTTGGGCGCGGCGATGGCGTTGGAATCGAGCGCGAGCTGCGCCCGGCCCTTGTCGATCCGGGCGCTTCCGGACATTTGCAGGAGGTGGCGGTAGCCGGTGACGGCGGGATCGACGAGGATCCGGCCGACGTCGATCCTGCCGACGTCCACGTCGATGTCTGGAAGCAAGGGCGCGTTGGGGTCGCCGGGCTTCAGCTCCGGCAGCCGATAGAGGCGGGCGTTCGGGATTTCGAGCCGCTTGATGTCGATCCGGTTGCGGAAATAGGCGAGCGGCCGCCAGTCGACCGTCGCCTCGCGGGCCGAGAAGAAGGTGCCCTTGGGGTCCTTCAGGGTGAGATCGTGGAGGGTGAGCTCGCCGAACAGCGAGCCCTCGATGCTGCCGACGTCGATGTCGAGGCCCGACGCGGTCTCGAGCGCGTTGATCTGGCTGACGACGTAGCGGTGGCCGAGCGACGAGTTCAGCCAGACGAAGAACAGGCCGATCAGGACGATGATCCCGAGCAGGCCGATTCCGGTCCATTTGGCCGCGGCCTGCGCCCGGGCGCGGCCGCGCGGGATCGGGGCGGCCGCCGTCGCCATCTAGAAGGCCTGACCGATCGAGACGTAGACGGCGAACTTGGATTCGCCCCTCCGCCGCCCGATCGGCACCGCGATGTCGGCCCGCATCGGCCCGAAATTGGTGTAGAGCCGCCCGCCGACCCCGACCCCGAAGCGCATGTCGTTGAAGCGCGGGGTCTGGCTTTCATAGACCTGGCCGGCGTCGACGAAGCCGACCACGCCGTAATTGCCGAAACGGTAGCGCGCCTCGGCGGCGAACTCGACGAGGCTTCGGCCGCCGGTCGGGACGAAGAGGGTCGGCTTGTCCTTCTCCTTGGGGTCGGTCGGGTCGAACTTGGGATTGGCGATCTCGATGTGCGGCCCGAGCTCCTGGAAGCCGAAGCCGCGAACCGAGCCGCCGCCGCCGGCATAGAGCCGCCGCGACGGCGCCAGCTCGCTAAGCTCGGCGCCGTAGATCGAACCGACCCGCGCCCGCCCGGCGAGGACGATATTGTCGGCCACCGGATAGTAGGTGCTGCCTTCGAGGATGTTGCGGATATAGGGCTGGGTCGGCTCCCTCAGCGACGTCTCGGGGTTGACGAAGATCTTGAGCCTATAGCCCTTGGTCGGATCGAGCAGGCTGTTCGACTGGTCGAACCCGAACTGGCCGCTGATCCCCGCGAGGAAGAAGGCGTCCTTCAGAGAGATGGGCGGGAAGTTCTTCTCATTCTCGTTGGTCGCGATCAGCTCGGCGCCCAAAGCGTAGGTGTATTTCTTCTGCCAGATCGGAGTTGATTCCCGGGCGATCTGGCCGTGGAGCCGGACGGTATAGCCCTTGAAGGCCGGAAGGTCGCGCCGTCCCGCTTCCGCCTCGATCAGAAGCGAGCGGTCGCGCTTCTGCCAGTTGTTGCGGTGGAACGAGAGCCGAGCGGACTGCTCAAGGGTCCCGAGCACGGCGTTGACCCGAAGCGCCCCCTCCGGCGGGAACATGTTTCGGCTCTCCCAGGTCGCTTCGGCGCGGAAGCCTTCGCCGGTGTTGTAGCCGGCGGTCCCGGCGAGCGAATGGGACGGGCCGGCGTCCTGGCGGACGAGGATGTTCACATATTCCGTCCCGTCCTCCGCCGTCTCGCCGGTCCGCACCGGTTCGGCCGAGACGGTGGTGAACAGATTGGTCGCGATCATCGCCTCTCTGAGGTCGTCGACCTTTCGGCTGTCGTAGAGGTCGCCGCGCTTGAATCGGGAAAGGACCCCGACATGCTTGGCGTCGAAGGCGAGGTCGCCCTCGGTGGTGAAGCCGGCGAAGCGCGAGCGCGGCCCGGGCTCGACCGGAAGCGTGTAGTCGCCGTGCCGCGTCTCCGGATCGAGCAATATGTCGCGAAGCCCCACTTCGGCGAACGGATAGCCCTGCTGCGGAAGCTTGAGCCGCACATTGGCCTCGGCCGCCTCGACGTTGATGGCGACGATCGGGTCCTCGCTCTTCAGCGGCAAGGCGTCGCGGGCGAGGCCCGCCGGCTCGGTCGCGCCGCCGGTGATGGCGATATCGCCGAACAGGTAGCGCGGGCCGGGGACGACGCTGAGCACCACCTTCATCCGGCCCGGCGCGTCGGGCAGCTGCTCGATCGCCGAGACCGCGGTCGCGTCGTAATAGCCCTCGGAGCGGAGAAGCCGGACGGCGAGAAGCTCGTCCTCCTTCGCCCGCGCCTGGATCTGGGCGCCGTTGGTCGCCTCGTTGTCGGCATCCTCGAGCGCGGAGAGGTCGCGGAAGCGGCCTTCGAGGCCGATATCGCTCAGGCCCTCGACGACGAGCGTGTAGCGGACCGGCTCGACCTTGCCCTCGTCCGCCTCGCCCGGCTGCCCCGGCGGCGGCGTGGCGACGTCGAACTGGTCGATCGGGGTGAGCGGCCGGGTCAGCTCCTCGTCGGGCGCCGGCGGTTCGGGGACCAGAGCGCCCTCGGGCGTCACGGCGGGCGGCGGGCCGGAGAAATCCTCGAGCGGCTCGAGCGGCTTGCCGAGCTCGGGATCGAGCGACGGCAGCTCCTTCTCGAACTGGCTGTCCGGAACGATCGGCTCGTCGGCCGCCGGCGGAACCGGTTCCGCTTTCGTCTGGGCGGATGCCAGGGAAGCGGTGACGAGCGCCCAGCCGGCGACCGCCCCCAACATTATGCCGGCTTTTCTCAATTCGCCCGTCGCTCCCAGCCGAAGCTTCCCCTGTACGCCGAAAAACGTTCAACTGGAAAAGCTTGCATTTGTTCCGGAGGCGTAAGGTCCACCCGGCGTGACCCTTTCGCCACGCTTTAGGTTACGGGAACGGCCTAATCCCGAAGCACCGGGGCGGCGCCGTCGCCCACGATAGCGAATCCGCCCCAATAATAGGGATGCGAGGTCTCGCGCTTCGCCATCAAGGCCTTCTGCGCCTCGCGGAGCGCCGTCGCGATGGGAGTTCCGGCCGGGGCCTCGAACAGGCCGGAGATGAGCCGGTTGGTCGCGTCGAAATCGTCCGGCACCGGCCAGTGGCTGGCGATGACCGAGCGGCTTCCGGCGCCGACGAAGGCGCGCACCAGGCCGTCGAGCGCGAAGTCGCCGCCGCCGCGCAGCCCGGCCTCGCGGGTGGCGGCGAGGCCCGCCTTTCCCGCCGTGTCGCAGGCCGAGAGAATGACGAGGTCGGCGTCGAGGTGCAGGTCGTAAATCTCGCCGAAGGTCAGAAGGCCGTCCGAATCCTCGCCCGCGAACGAGGTCATCAGCGCCGGCCGGGCGGGGCATTCGGGCCTCGGCCCGGCGACGAGGCCGTGGGTGGCGAAATGAAGGATCCGATATTGGGCGAGATCGCCGCGCGCCTTGATCGCGCTGTCGCTGAACGCCTCGCCGGTGACGATCTCCGCGCCGTCGAGCCTTTGCGCGGCGGTGCGCAGCTCGGCGGCGGAGATCGGCTTCGACCATTGGCCGAGCGGCCAGCCGCAGCGGCTGGCCTCGCCGAGCAGCTCGTGCATCGCCGTCCGCTCGCGCGACGTCCCTTGCGGCACCGCATTCTCTCCGAGCCCCAGATAGGGCTTCGGAGCGCGTGACGGCGGCGCCCGGCGGACATCGCGGAAGGCGCGGGCGGAGACGGCGGTGCTGATGTCTCGGTCGCGGCCGAGCCAGCTGATCCCGGTGAAGTCGAAGCCGTCGTCGCCGGGCCGCCTTGCCTTTGCGAGATAGGCATCGACCCCGGCGCGCTCGGTCACCAGCACATTGGGCGGAAGCCGGAGCATGGCGCCGTCCGGCTCGAAGATCAGATGGCTGACCGAACCGAGTCCATCCCCGGCGCCGTCGAACAGCTGGCCGTACAGCCGGTTGGCGAGCGCGACGTCGAAGGGGAAGGTGAGGATGTGGCCGTCCCGCTCGACTGCGATCGTCGCCCTCAGCGCGTCGACCTCGCCCTGCAGCCCCTCCCCGCTCGCGCCGATCTTCCAGGCGCGCGCCGATTGCGGCGTGGCGAGCAGGGCGTAAACGTCGTCGCCGACTTGGGTCATCTTGTAATAGGCCTCGCCGGGCCGAAGCGCCTGCTGGAGCTCGGCGAGATCCATCAGCCCGGTGGAAAGGACCCGGTAGCGCGGATAGTCGGCGAGCCTGGCCTGGGTGGCGACCTGGTCCTGCTCGGCCCGGGCGAGCTCCGAGCGAAGCTCGGCGAGCCGCGTTAAGTCGGCCGCCGCGGGCTCGGCGAGGGCCGCGAGCCTAGCGGTCTCGACCCGGAGCCGCTCGACATCGCGGCCGAGATTGACCGCCTGCCGGAACAGTCGCGACGCCTCGTCGCTCCCGCCGGAAAGCTCGCGGGCGAGGACCGCCTGGGTCTGGGCGACTCCGGGACGGACGAGGAGCTGGCTCGCCTTGAACAGCTCTGCGGCCGCGGCCGGGTCGCTTCCCTCGCGCGCAAGCATCGCGAAATAGGGCGCGAGGGTCCGGCGCAGGGTAAGGGAGGGGCTTCCGCCCTCAGGGTTGGAGTCGACGATGCGCTTGTAGAGCGCACGCGCCTCGGCCTCGCGGCCGGAGCGGGCGTAGAAGGCGGCGAGCCGGGTCTGGGCGGAGAGCAAGGCGGCGGAGGCCGGATAGCGGCTCTCCAGAAGCGCGATGGCGGCCTGGTGCTGCCGCTCCGCCTCGGCCGGATCCCGCCGCGCCTCGGCGATCGCCGCCAGCTCGCCGTAGATCTGCGCGCGCATCCACATCGTCGAATCGACCTCGCCGTCCCGCACGGCCGTCAATGAGGCCAGCGCCGCCTGGAGCGCGCTTGCGGCGGCCTCGCTTTGGCCGGCGAGTCGAAGCAAGGTGCCGCGCAGGTGCAGGGCCTGGGCGTCGAGTATCTGAGCCCTTTCCTCCGGAGTGAGCGCGCCGGCGGCGCCGCCGAGTTGGCGAAGCCGCGGCGATTCGGCGCTGAGCCGGGCCGCGGTCCGGGTATCGATCGCGGTCGCGGGCGATGGGGCCGGGAGCATTGCGGAGGCCGGAAGCGGCTTGTCGAGCTCAGCCAGCGCGGAGGCCGGTGCGCCGCGATTGAGCAGGTCGATGGCGCGGTAGTTGCGAAGCATCCGGGCGACGACCACGCCTCCGCCATCCGCCTGTGCCGCCTCCTCGAAGAGGGTGTCGGCTTCCGAATAATTTCCGAGGTTCGATTGCTGAACCGCCTGGTTGGCCAGGGCTTCGGCCCGCGCGGCACCCGGAGGCTCGGCGGCGATCAGGGCGGTGAAGAATTCGGCCGCCTCGGCATAGCTTCCCGAATTGTTGCGCCGGTAGGCGACGTCGCGCGCCCGCGCCGGATCGAGCGCTCCGGCCTGGGCTCGGGCGAAGGCGGCGGGATCGCCGGCCTCGGTGACCGCGACTTCGATCTCGCCCGGCACCGGACGGTCGGCGACGAGCGTCCTGAGGCCGATCCGAAGCGCGCTGTCATAGCCCGCCAGCCCCTCGGCGACGAACAAGGTGTTGCCCCGCCGCTGGGTGTAGACCCGGTAAGGCACGCCGTCGCGGGTGCAGCGGGCCATCTCGGCGTCGCCAACCCGCTCGGCCGGGCCGCATTCGGCCTTCCGGAGGCTCGCCAGCCGCGCTTCCGGATCGGTTCTCAGCCTCAGCGCGTAGAGCCGGCCGACCGGCGCCGCCGCGTCTCGGCAGACGATCCCATAGCCGCGGTCGAACATGTCCTGAAGCGCCGGATCGCGCGCGGCCGATTCCGCCGAGCAGATCGTGCTTCCGCCCGAGCCGAGCCGGAAGCTGTCCTGGAGGCTGATCCTCGGCTCCGCCGCGCCGGCGGCCGAATGCAGGCCGAGCAGCAGCGACGGGAGGAGGAAGCGCTTCATTTGGGCTCGCCTTCCTTGTCGTCGTCGTCGCTCCACAGGCTGGGATCGCCCCCGCTCGCGACCGGCTCGTCGATCGTCGAGCGGGCGTCGAGGCTCGAATCGATCACCTCGCCGGTCTTGCGCGCTTCGGCGGGGATGAGCGGGCCGAGCACGATCGCCGAGCTGGTCGCCTGCGCCGCCGCTGCGGGGAGCTTCGGGCCCGGCGCGGGCGGTGGCGGGGGAGACGGCGGCGGCGGCGGCGGCGGCGGAGGCGGAGGCGGAGGCGGAGGCGGAGGCGGAGGGGGCGGCGGCGGAGGCGGTGGAGGCGGAGGTGGGGGCGGCGGTGGCGGGGGTGCGCCGGGGCAGGCGCCGCTGTTGATGTTGCAGAGATTGTATTCGGAATCGTTGTTGTAGGTCGTGCCGGCGCCTTTGCCGAAGTCGATGAGGGCGAAGAAATCGTTTCCGGTCGTGAACGTTCCGTCCGGATTGCGCTTGCGGCCGAAGCCGACCACCGTGATCGGCGTGGCGCCGCCGCGTATCACGAGGCCGCCCGCGCCGACGGTGACGCCCGCGAGGTCGCTCGCCGTGCCGCTGTTCTGGACGAAAAGGTTGAGCGTCACGTTGAGATTGATGCCGTTGGCGAAGAGATAGCCCGCGGGGTTGATCGGTCCGCTGTTGTTGAGGAGGGCGGCGCTTCGGCCGGGAAAATTCGGGTCGGCCGCGAGCTCGGCCGCGGCCAGCGCGCCGGTCACCGTGATGCTCGGCGCGGTGAGGGTGAGCAGCCCGGCCGGGGCTCCCAGATTGTCGCTGACGTGGATCGCGCCGCCGGGCGTGATCACCTGGATCCACTCTCCCGCCGTTGCCATGAAGGCGTCGGCCACCGAGGCGTTGCCATAGGCGATCGTGCCGTCGACCCGTACCCGCCCGGGGGTGACCAGCTCGAACCGGCCGAGGCCCGTGCCGCTCTGTGTTCCGCCCAGCGTCATCGCGCTCAGGAAGACGTCCGCCGGCCGGTTCGGAGCGGCGCCGATCACGGGCGCGTTGATCAGGATCTTCTGCGAGGTGACCCGGCCGAGCTCCGCCGCCTGGAGCGTATAGCCCCCGCTCAGCGCCGATCCGCCGATCACCGCCGCCTGGCCGTTGGTCACGATGTTGAAGACCGCGCTGGTCGTGGCGCCGTTGCCGAGCGTTCCCGATGCGCCGATGGCGATGTCCTTCGAGGTCAGCTGAAGCGCCTGCCCGGTCACCGGCCCGTCGATGGCGATGATCGCTCCGGCGGTGATGTCGAAGCTGAGCCCGCCGGCCGCGGCGGTGAGCGCGACATCGCCGCCCGCCACGATGTCGGCGCTGGTCGAGGCGGCGATCCGGCTGCCCGGATTCTGGATGAAGGATTTGAGGCTGGTCGCGGTCAGAACCGGTGTCTGGAGGGTGTTGGCGCCGGGCGCCAGGCCGCTGTGCGAGAGGGAGATGCCGCCGAACGGCGCGGCAAGCTGGATCGAGCCGCCGCTCATCCTCCCGCTTCCGATGGCGCCGAGCTGGAGGTTTCCGCCGCTGGTCAGGGACGTCGCGCCGGTCGTGTCGAGCGTTCCGTTGACGAGCGCGACCGAGGAGTTCGGCCCGGCGCCCGCGACTCCGCCCGGAGCGGCGGCCAGGGTGAGCGCGGCAAGGGCGATGGCGCCAGTGTCGAGGCTCACGTTGAACCGCCCGGCCGGGTTGGCGAGGGTCGCGTTGCCGACGCCGTTCGCGGTTCCGTCGATCGCGCCTCCGGTCAGGGATCCGGCGGTCGGCGCGAACGAGGCGCGGTTCGCGCCGAGGAAAAGGATCCCGCCCTGGCCGCCGCCCTGGGTGCCCGGGGTCGGCGCGATTCCGCCGGCGCCGCCGAAGCCGCTCGAGTCGAGGATCCCGCCCCCGGGGACGGAGACGGGCGCGCCGGTAGCGCTCACCTCGGCGCGGCCGCCCAAGCCGTTGCCGCCCTGGCCCCCGGCGGTCGGAAGGCCTCCGCCGCCGTCGCCCCCGGCGCCGCCGCTGCCCGGGGCCTGGACCGTGAGCGAGCCGAAGGCGGCGCTGCCCGCGACCGTCCCGCCGGCCGCGCCTTCGACCGTGCCGGCGCTGGCGAGCCCGCCCGTGCCGTTGCCGCCAAGTCCGCCGTCGCGATTGTCGCCGCCCACGCCGCCCGCCCCGCCGGTGCCGCCGGCCTGGACGGTGGCCTGCCCGGTGAAGTTGAGCGCGGCATTCGCCGCTTCGGCGGTAGCCGCGCCGGTGCCGCCGGTGCCGTCGCCGCCGCGACCGCCGGCGGGAACTCCGCCGCTGCCCGTGGCGCCGGCGCCGCCGGTGCCCGAAGCAGCCGCGAGCAGGTCGCCGCCGGTGATCGAGGAAGGCGCCGCGCCGCTATGCGCTCGGACGGTGGCGCTGCCGCCGATCCCGTCGCCGCCGCGGCCGCCGTTGAGGAAGGACGCGTCGCCGCCCTGGCCGTTGGCGGAGAGATCGAAGCCGCCGCCGAGCTTGACCGTCCCGGCCGTGGCGTCGATCGCCGCCGCTCCGCCGGTGCCGGTTCCGCCCGTGGAGCCCTGCCCGCCGGTGCCGAGCGAGCGCGCGAAGCCCCCGCCCTGGAGGTCGATGGCGCCGCCGGTCGCGGCGATCGAGAGCTTGCCGCCGACGCCGGCGCCGCCGCTCGCGGGATCGACCTCGTTGTCGCCGCCCTGGCCCTGGGCCACGGCGCTGAGCTGGCCCTTGAGGGTGATCGTCCCGCCGCTGTCCGCCGTGATCGCGACATTGCCGCCGCTGCCCGTGCCTCCGGGGCCGTCCTTGGCGGACCGGGTCGAGGCTCCGTTGGCGGCGATCTGGGTCGTCCCGCCGACGACGAGCTGGCCCGAACCCGACGCGGCGAGCGTCGCCGCGCCGCCCGTGCCGGTCGGGGCCGCATTGGGGGCGCTGGCGCCTTCGCCCGAGCGGCCGTTGGCGCCCAGCGACAAATTGCCGAGCAGGTCGACGAGGCCGTTGGCGACCGAGATCCGCGCAGTCCCGCCGGTGCCGTTGCCGGCGGCGTTGATCGCGCCGTCATAGCCGCCTTGCGCCTGGGCGCTGATCACTGTGTCTCCGGTTACCCGGACGAGCGAATTGCCGCTGGCGAGGATCGCCGCCTCGCCGGCCTTGGCGTCGATCGTCGCGTTGACGCTGATGCCTTCGATCAGCTGGTCGGAGCGAAGCTCGAGATCCCCGTCGATCTGCGCCTTGTGGTCGGCGGCGATGAGATGGGCGTGGAGGTCCCCCTGGAGAATGAGGTCGCCGGCGACATTGATGTCGCCTTTCGTACCGGCGAGGAAATCCTGGGTAGCGCTTCCGCGGATCGTGGAGCCGTAAACACCGCTCTGAATTTGGAAGTCCGATGGCGGAAGCTTGGCGAGGTCGACGAAATTGTCGGCGACGACGTTGCGTCCGGCGGAGAGGATGATCTCGCCGTTGACGATGCCGGCGGAGGAAGCGGCATCGAAGCCGGCCTTGCCGCTCAAAAGCGCGGTGATCGCCGAATTCTTCGGCACGGCCACCATGTAGATTCGGTGGTTGTCCCCGGCGCCGGTGCTCGCGGGACCGCCGGTATTGCCGGTATGGACGAGGGTGTTGGGGAGGCTGCTGCTTCCGGTCGCGACCTCGATGTCGAACAGTCCGTTGTTGAAGGTGAGGGCGACCGATTCCGCCGCGACATAGGCCGCGGCGCCGTTCACCTGCACGTCCCCGTTCTGCTGGATCCGGGGCGCGACGACGGCGACATAGCTCCCTTCCGACAGCGCCTTGATCTGCGCCCCCTGGGCGATCGTGATGCCGCTGTCCGGATTAGCCTGCGTGGACAGATCGTAGCGATTGGCGACGAAGAAATTGCCGCCGGCGTCGACGACCGGATCGATCGTGGTGAGCAGCAGGCTGCCGACGTCGAGGAGCGCCTTGCTCCCGATCAGGAGGCCGCCAGGGCTGTAGAAGGCCACGGTCCCGCCGCGGACGGTTCCGCCGGACTGCTGAAGCTGGCTGATCACCGTGCCGTTCAGTTCGACGATTCGCTTGGGGTCGGACGGGATGATCCGGTTGAGGACGACGAAACCGGGGTTGGCAGGGTCGTTCTGGAACGTCGCGACATTGCCCACCGGAAGGAAATCGACATTGCCGAGCCCGGAACTGTCCTGCGGGTCCCAGTTGATGATCGCGCTCGGCGTCTTGATCGTGATCGTCTCGCTGCTCGGCCCCGTCACCCGGGTGAAGCTGCCCGCGCCCGTCGTCGGCGTTCCGAGGAAGGCCTGGGCCGAAGCCGCCTCCGCGCCGAGCATGGCGATTGCCGCGGCGCCGACGAGCAGGGCGGAGCGCCTGGCGCGGCTTGCGGCTGTAGGTCTGAGGATGGGGCCGGGCATCAGTAGCTCCATGGCCAGAGGCGGGTGGTGAAGGAAATGAGCAGGCGCGGGTCGCTGCGTCGCGTTTGCAGGCCGACACGCTCGAGAGGCACGGCGAGAGTCGCTTCGAGCCGGGCGCCGTCGCCGAGCGCGGCGCGGATCCCACCCCCGAGTGAAGCGAGGTTGCGGCCGCCGGCCAGGGTCGGAATCCGGCCGGCCTCGCTCACCCGCGCCGCGTCGAGGAAGGCGAAGGCCTGCCAGGCCAAAGCGCGCGGCGCCGGGGCGATCAGGCTTCCGTAGCGAATCTCGGCCTGGACCCCGGCGCCGCGGTCGGCGAGCAGGGCGGCGGGATCGTAGCCTCGCCCCACCGTGTAATTGCCGGCCGAATATTGCTCGAAGCTGAGCAGCGGATCGCCGGTGAACTGGGCCCGCACCGCCAGCGCGAGGGTGACTTTCGGCACCGGCCGGTACTCGCCCTGAGCTTCGAGCCGAAGCAGGGTGGAGCCCGGATCGCCTTCGAGCCGGCTGGGCGGCACGGCGCCCGGGGCGGTGCAGCGCGCGAAGGCGGGCCCGCACGGTTCGGTCGCGCCGAACAGGTCGAGCCCCTGGCGAAGCTCGATCCGCCCCCCTATCCGCCAGCGCGGCTCGGCCGGGCCGTAGCCGGGCCGGGCGCCGAAGCTCGCTTCGTCCGAGCGGTCGAAATCGATCCGGGCGAAGGCCACCCGCAGCCGGTCGCGGGAGAGCGGGAGGCCGTTGAAGCGGACTCGCTGGTCGATCCAGTCGAGGCCGATCCCGGCGCGTATGGTCGCGGCCTGGGTTCGGACGAGCGGATAAGCGGCTTCGAAGGTGGCGAGCAGGGTCTTTGCGCGAACGCGGGTGGCGGGATCGTTCAGATCGGGGTCCGCCCAGGCCGCGGTCACCATCCCGCCGAGCGTCAGCCCCTCCCCGCCGATGCGGAATTCGTGTCCGGCCTGGAGCGTATGCTGCTCGTCGAAATCGGCCGTCGAAAAGACGGCGAGCGTGGTCCGGTCGCCGAGGCCGGTCAGCCCGTAAAGCTCGCCGCGCACCAGCCCGCCCCATCGCCCAAGCTCGCGCGAGCCCAGATTCTGGACGCTGGCGACGAGCGAACCGGGCTGGCGGCGGACCGTCACCTCGCCGATCACCTCGCCGCGCGCCGCGCCTGCCGAGCGCAGGGTGAGCCGGACGTCGTAGCCGGGAAGGTCGCGCGCGAGCAGGAGATAGCGCTCCGCCTCGAAGCGGTTGAAGACTTCCTCCTTCGTCAATTTCTCCAGGTAGCGGGCGATGGTCCGTTCGCTCCGCCCGGCGTCTCCGCGAACGCGCACGGCGACCAGCTTCGCCATCAGCACCTCGAGCCGTATGTCGCCGGCGGCGATTCGCTGCTCGGGTATCTCGACGGCGGCGACATAGCCGGCGTCGCGAAGGATGGTAGCGGCCCGGTCGCGTATCTCGCACAGCACCGCCACCGGCTGCTCGCGGCCGAGATAGGGCTCATAGGCGGGCGCAAGCGTGTCCGCCGTCATGCCCTTGAGCCCGTCGAACGCGACTGAGTGCGGCGTGAACCTTATGTCGCGGAACGCGTCGCCTTCGAGCGCGCAGGGCGCGCGTTCCACTCCGCCTTCGACGGTGAGCCGGGAGCGGGGCTGCGGCTCACGCGGTTGCGGGCGCTCGACTTCCTCGCGGCTCGGCGGCCTCGGCAGGCTGGGCGGGGACTGGGCCGCGGCCGCCGACGCGCAAAGCAAGGAGATTCCGCAAGCCGAAGCCCGGAGCCTGCCTCGAAACGCGATGGGAGCCGCAAGCGTCACCCGATAACCCCCTCCGCCGCCCCCGGCTGGCCGGGAGCCGAGCGTCGAACCATAGACCTAAAGCGCCCGCCCGCAAGCTGTTAGCCAAATCGGCGAGAGCCGGGCCCGAGCGGCCGATTGATTGCCGCGGCCATGTCGGTCAGTGAGGGCGGATGGTCAGGCCGGCGTCCCCCGCTTTGCTCGATGCGCTTGAGGCGCGCCTCGGTCCGCGCGGCTTCACCCGCGAGCCCGGCGACATGGAGCCCTGGCTCCAGGACTGGCGCGGCCGGCATCGCGGGCGCGCCGCGGCTTTGCTCTCGCCTGCCTCGACGGCCGAGGTCCGGGCGATCGTCTCGCTCTGCGCCGACGCTCGGGTGGCGCTGGTTCCGCAAGGGGGCAACACCTCGATGGTGGCGGGCGCGACTCCCGGCGAGGATGGCGGTGCCCTGCTCCTCTCGCTTCGCCGGATGAACGCGATCCGCGCCGTCTCCGCCGACGACAATGTCGCGGTGGCCGAGGCCGGAGTCATCCTCGTCGACCTTCACGCCGCGGCCCAGGCGGCGGGGCGCCGCTTCCCGCTGTCACTGGGCGCGAAAGGCTCGGCGACGGTCGGCGGGCTGGTCTCGACCAATGCCGGCGGGACCCAGGTGCTGCGCTTCGGGCCGATGCGCTCGCTCGTCCTCGGGCTCGAGGCGGTGCTTCCCGACGGCGCTCTGTTCGACGGCCTCTCCGCGCTTCGGAAGGACAATCGCGGCTACGATCTCAAGCAGCTCCTGATCGGCGCCGAGGGGACTCTCGGCGTGGTCACGGCGGCCAGCCTGAGGCTCGTCGCGGCGCCGGGCTCTTCGGCCGTGGCCTGGGTGGGGCTCGCCTCGCCCGCCGCCGCGCTCGGCCTGCTGCGCCGGCTCGAGGCGCGGCTGGGCGATGCGGTCGAGAGCTTCGAGCTGGTTCCCGACGATGCCCTGGGGCTGGTCCTCGACCGGATCGCCGGCACCCGGCCGCCGCTCGCGGGTCCGCATCGCTGGCACGTCCTCATCGAAACCGTCGCTCCGCAGGGCGCTCGCGAGGCCGGCGAGGCGCTTCAGGAAGCGCTTGCCTCGACCCTTGAGGAAGGCCTGGCCGAAGACGCCCTGGTCGCCGCCAGCGAGGCGCAGGCAGCGGCCTTGTGGCGGATTCGCGAATCGATCGCCGAGGCGGAGAGGCTTCAGGGCCCTTCGGTGAAGCACGACGTCTCGGTGCCGGTCTCGGCCATGCCCGGGTTCATCGAGACGGCGCGGGCCGCGGTCGAGGCGAAGTTCGCGGGCGCGAGGGTGGTCGCCTTCGGCCATCTCGGCGACGGCAACGTCCATTTCAACGTCCAGCCGCCGGCTGGGAGCGAGCCGGAAGCCTGGCTCGAGGCTCAGGCCGGGGCGGTGACCCGGCTGGTCCACGACATGGTGGGCGAATGCGGCGGCTCGATCTCGGCGGAGCACGGCATCGGCCAATTGAAGCTGGCGGAACTCGCACGGACGGCGGATCCCGCGCGGCTCGCCGCCTTGCGCGCGGTCAAGAACGCGCTCGATCCGGCCGGGATCATGAATCCCGGAAAGCTGATTCCCTCAGGCTGAACGGCCGTGTCAAAGCCCTTCCGCGAAATGGCGAAGCGACGGGCTGGCGAAGCGGTCTCCGCCGATGTCGCGTCCGCCCCGGAAGGCGGAGTACATCGAATGGGACGATTGGTTGGTGTAGCTGTTGCGTCCGTAGGTGACGGTCTGGAGGTGAATGAAATATTCGCCGTCCTTGCCCGCCCTGGGGCCGATCACGCAGATATTGTCGGTGAATTCGCCGGCGCCGATACGCGCAACGCCCTGCACTCCGGCGTTGGTCGCGCTGATCCGGTTGCCGGAGACGACGAGGTCGCGATAGCCCTGTCCGTAAAAATCGAGGACGAAGAAGCCGCCGCCGGAAATCTGGTTGTTGCGGATATGGAGCCCGCGGATCGACTCCTGATGCTGCGAGACGGTGCGGATGGCGGCGCCTTCCTTGCCGCCCGCGGTCGACCGGATGCTCGTGTTCGATTCGATTCGAAGGTCGTCGCAATTGTCGCCGACGATGATTCCGCTATTCTCTCCCTCGATGTCGTTCCCGGAGAGGAGCACGCTCCGGTTCGCTCCGGTGACGTAGATTCCGACGACGCAGTCCTGGATTCGGCAGTTCGTGATCCGGATGTTGCGATTGGGGCGGGCGGGATCGTCGGGCTCGAGGTCGATCCCGCCGCCGGGCGCGACTCCCCGTATCCCCTGGATATCGCAGTTGCGTATCTCGCCGTTGCTGCAGCTGACGATCGAGATGCCGTTGCGCCGGCAATTGCTGATCCGGGCTCCTTCGATGACGAAGGAGTCGGTCGCTCCGACCCGGGAGTCGAGGTACAGCCCGTCGCCCCAGCAGTCGGCGATCTCGATGCCGCCGACGATCTGCCAGTTGCTTCCGCCCCAGATCGAGATGCCCATTCCCCACTCGCCGCCCGCGCCGCGATGGCCGGTGCGCTCCCCGGTGATCCTTCCCGGGCCGGTGATCTTCCAACCCGAAACCCCGTGAGCCTGAACGACCGAGCCCTGGATCTGGTCGCTCGCAAGCGCGCGCAGCTCCGCGCCGTTCAGTTCGAGGATCTGGCCCGTTTTCAGGCGAAGCCCGCCAAAGGCGTTCCAGGTCGGCCGTGCATTGGTGTCCACCCGGTAGACCGCCCCGTTGCGCAGGCGCACGATCGCGCCCGGGGGCGCCGCCTCCAGGCACAGCTGAAGGGCCGCCGTGTCGTCGGTCCGGCCGTCGCCGCGAGCGCCATAATCCTCGGGCCGGAGCACCTGCGCCTGAAGGGCGCTGCAGGCCGCGCCGCTCCAGCAGAGCGGAATGGCGAAGCCGGCGACGAGCATGTCTCTGCGCTTGATCATGGCTCGGCTCCTAGCTTCGGGTCGCTGAACCCCGGGTGAGCGTCGAATCGGGCTCGCTTCCGCGGAATTCGGGCATCGTGTCCGACCCTTCGGCCGCAACCCCGCTTCGCGAGACCACCTTGGCGACCGTCATCAGAAGGATCTTGAGGTCGAGCCCGAAGCTTCGATTGTCCACGTACCAGACGTCGAGCGCGAGCTTTTCCGGCCAGCCGATCGCGTTTCGGCCGTTGACCGCGACCCAGCCGGTCAGGCCCGGCCGAACCTCGTGCCGGCGCGCTTCCTCGGGCGAATAGAGCGGCAGATAGTGCATCAGCAGCGGGCGCGGGCCGACCAGGCTCATGTCCCCGCGAAGCACGTTCCACAGCTCGGGCAGCTCGTCGAGGCTGGTCGCCCTCAGGAAGCGGCCGAAACCGGTGAGGCGCTCGGAATCGGGCAGCGGCCGGCCGTCCGCATCGGCGCGGTCGAGCATCGTCCGGAATTTGATCAATTCGAACGGCTGCCCGCCAAGCCCGGCGCGCACCTGGCGGAACAGGACCGGCCGGCCGAGCGCGACCGCGACGCCCAGGGCGACGATCGCAAGCACCGGCGCGAGCACGATCAGCGCGAGGCCGGAGAGGAGCAGGTCGAGGGGGCGCTTGGCGTCTAGGCGCATGGCTTTGCCCTTCGGGCCACGTCCCTTCAATTGCAACTCTTTCGTCCCGGGTTTAGAGGAACCGCCTGGTTCCGCGAGCGCGGAAGGGCCGGGTAAAGCGGAGGACTTCGGAAATGTGCGGCATAGCGGGCTTCGTCGCCGGCCGCTTCGCCAACGGCGCCCAGGGCGCCCGCGCCCAGCTGGCGCGAATGACCGATGCCATCGCCTATCGCGGCCCCGACAGCGCCGGCGCCTGGGCCGATCCCGAGCCGCGTGTGGCGCTTGGGCACAGACGGCTCGCGATCCTCGACCTCTCCGCGGCCGGCGAGCAGCCGATGGTCTCGGCGAGCGGCCGCTTCGTCATCGTCTACAATGGCGAGATCTACAATCATCTGGAGCTTCGCGAGCGGCTCTCCGGTCCCTGGCGCGGCCATTCCGACACCGAAACCCTGCTCGCCGCGATCGAGGCCTGGGGCGTGGAGAAGGCCCTTTCGGAAGCGGCCGGGATGTTCGCCTTGGCGCTTTGGGACAAGCAGGAGCGGGCGCTCACCCTCGCCCGCGACCGGCTCGGCGAGAAGCCGCTTTATTATGGCTGGCAGGGCGAAGGCGCGGATGCCGCCTTCCTGTTCGGCTCGGAGCTGAAGGCGCTTGCGCGCCATCCTGCCTTCCGCGGCGAGATCGACCGGCAGGCGCTGTCGCTGTTCACCCGGTTCAACTACGTACCGGCGCCGCATTCCATCTATGCCGGAATCGCCAAGCTGCCGCCGGGCGCCTTCCTGACCCTCCGGTCGGGCGAGAAGGAACCGGTCATCCACCGTTATTGGTCGGCGGCCGAGGTCGCGGCCTCGGGGGCCGCCGCACCGCTCGACATCGGCCCCGAAGAGGCCGTGGACGCGCTCGAGACGACGCTCTCCAAGGCGGTCGCGCAGCAGATGCTTTCCGACGTCCCGCTCGGCGCCTTCCTGTCGGGCGGGGTCGATTCCTCGACGGTGGTCGCGCTGATGCAGGCGCAGTCGTCGCGGCCGGTGAAGAGCTTCACGATCGGCTTCGACGAGCGCGCCTATAACGAGGCCGAGCATGCCGCCGAGGTCGCTCGCCATCTCGGCACCGATCACACCGAGCTCTACGTCACTCCGGCCGATGCCCAGGCCGTGATCCCCGAGCTTCCCTCGATCTACGACGAGCCGTTCGCAGACGCCTCGCAGGTCCCGACTTTGCTGGTCTCGCGGCTCGCCCGGCGGCAGGTCACGGTGGCGCTGTCGGGCGACGGCGGCGACGAGCTGTTCGCGGGCTACAATCGCTACCGCCTCGCCGCCGGCAACTGGCGGCGTTTTTCCCGAATCCCCAGGCCCTTTCGCCGAGCCGCCGCGTCGGGCCTGCAGTCGCTGTCTCCGGCCCAGTGGAACAGGATCGCAGGTGCCCTGGAGCCGCTCCTGCCTGCCTCCGCGCGCCTGTCGCTGCCCGGCGAGAAGGTCCACAAGGCGGCGGGGGTGCTCGCCAGCGGCTCGCTCGACGAGCTCTATCAGGGGCTGGTGTCGAGCTGGCGCGAGCCCTCGGCCCTGGTCGTCGGCGGGAGCGAGCCGGCGACGCTGGGTGCGGAGACGATGGAGCGCCTTTCCGGCCTCGGCGCATGCGAGCGGATGATGGCGCTCGACATGCTGACCTACCTGCCCGACGACATTCTCGCCAAGGTCGACCGGGCCGCGATGAGCGTCTCGCTGGAGACCCGGGTGCCGCTTCTCGACCACCGGGTGGTCGAGCTCGCCTGGCGCCTGCCGACGGACCTCAAGCTTCGCGGCGGCGAGAGCAAGTGGGTGCTCCGCCGGTTACTCTACCGCCATGTGCCCAAGGCGCTGATCGAACGGCCCAAGATGGGCTTCGGAATCCCCATCGATGCCTGGCTTCGCGGCCCCTTGAAGGAATGGGCCGAGGCCCTGCTGAGCGAGGAGAGGCTGAGCCGCGAAGGCTATTTCCGCCCGGAGCCGATCCGCCGCGCCTGGGAGGCGCACCAGAGCGGGCAGGTGAACATGCAATATCAGCTCTGGGCGATCCTCATGTTCCAATCCTGGCTCGACCGCCGCTCGGCCCCCGAAGAGGCGCAGCGGCTGGCGGCCGTCGCCTAGCTGACGGCGCGCGGCCCGCGCTCGATCGGCTCCGGCCGCTCGGCCGGCACCGGCGGTCCGAGCTCTCCCTGGTCGGGGGCGATAAGCTCCTGAAGCTTCTCCCGGACTGCCGCCGCGTCGCCCGCGAAGATCGCGGCGCGAAGCCGGTCGATATGCGGCCTCAATCCGGCGAAGGAGAGATACCGCTCCTTGGCCATCTTGATCCGCGGATGCGGGGTATCGAGCGCATTCTCGCCGACGAACAATTCCTCGTAGAGCTTCTCGCCCGGCCGGAGCCCGACATAGGCGATCTCGACGTCGCCCGACGGGTTGCTCTCGTCGCGGACCGTCATTCCGGAAAGGCCGATCATGTTGCGGGCAAGCTCGGCGATCCGGATCGGCTCGCCCATGTCGAGCACGAACACCTCGCCCCGCTCGGCCATGGCGCTCGCCTGGAGCACGAGCTGGGTCGCTTCCGGGATCGACATGAAGAATCGAGTCACCTCCTTGTGGGTGACGGTGACCGGCCCGCCGCGGCGGATCTGCTCTCGGAAGGTCTGGACGACCGAGCCCGAGGAATCGAGCACGTTGCCGAACCGGACGATCCCGAACCGGGTATCGCTCGTCTCGGCCAGCGACTGAACGATCAGCTCGGCGACCCGCTTGCTCGCCCCCATCACGCTTTCCGGGCGGACCGCCTTGTCGGTCGAGATCATGGTGAAGCGGCTGAGCTTGGCGTCGAAGGCGGCGCGAGCGAGGACCCAGGTGCCGATGACGTTGTTCTCGACCCCTACCACCTCGTTATGCTCGAGCAAGGGCACATGCTTGTAGGCGGCCGCGTGGTAGATGGTCTCGACGCCGTGCATCCGGATGATGTCGCGCACGAGCAGCTCGTTCAGCATCGAGCCGACCACCGGCATCACCGCCGGCCGCTCGGCCGCCGGCCGCTCCTTGAGAAGCTCGATCAGCTGCTGCTCGATCGTGTAGAGCGCGAACTCGCTGTGATCGAGAAGCACGAGCTTCGAGGGCCGGCCGCGAAGGATCTGGCGGCAGATCTCGGAGCCGATCGATCCGCCGGCCCCGGTGACGAGGATGGTCTGACCGTCGACCGCCTGCTTGATGAGGTCGCTGAGCGGCTCGACGGCGTCTCGGCGGAGAAGGTCGTTGACGTCGATCGGGCGGACGTCGCTGACCGTGAAGCGGCCGGAGACGATCTCCTCCGGCGCCGGCACCGTCTTTACCTGGACGTTGAGCTTGTTGAGCCGCTCGATCGCGCTCAGCCTCTGCGACCGGGTCGCATTGGGCATGGCGAGGAACACCTCGCTCACCGCATTGTCGCTGACGAGGTCGGCCAGCGCACGCGGCGACTGGATCTGAGCGCCGGCAATGATCTGCCCCTTGAGCGCCGGATCGTCGTCGACGAAGCCGCAAAGCCTCAGATGCGGGTCGCGACGGACCGATTCTGCGAGGCTGATTCCCGCCGAGTTGGCGCCGTAGATGAGGATGTTGCGGCGCCCGTAGCGGCCGCTCGGCCGGATCCGCTCGGCTCCGATGACGAGGGCCGCCATCGCGTAGCGGCCCATGAACAGGAGGAAGAACAGGAAGCCGCAATAGATGAAGCCGACCGAGCGCGGCACTAGGATCTTGATGCCGTCGACCATCATGGAGGCGCGCATGAAATAGACGAGGATGACCCACGCAGTAGCGGTGATGACGGCGCCGAAGAGGATTCGGCTGACCGTGCCGAGGTCGAAGAAGCGAAGGACGATGTGGTAGATGCGAAGCTGGAACAGGCCGTAGAGGCCGATCAGCATCGACAGCGCCGCCGCCAGCAGGACGAGCGGATCGACCGGAAGATAGGGCTCGCCCAGGCGCGCTGAGAAGGCGCCCCAAAGCGCTAGAATCATCGCACAAATATCGAAGGCGACGAGGATCGAGCGCTTCTGCGCCCGGTCCGCCGCCGATACCCGCCTGACGAAATCGAAGATCATGAAAGCACCTTGCGGATCAGCTCGGCCAGCGCCTCGGCCCGCGCCCGAAGCCGGTCCGGCCGGAGCGTCGGATGGACCTCGAGGGCGAGGCTGCTTCGAGTCATTTGCCTGGCATTGGGTAGATCGGGGCGCTGAAGATCGCTGAACGCGCCTTCGAGATACACTTCGGAACAGGAGCCGGTGAACAGCCTCAGCCCGGCTTCCCCGGCCCGGCGCAATATCTCCTCGCGCGCGCCCTCGGCGCCGGGCTCGAGATAGAAATTGAGCCGATAATAAGCGTGGCGGAAGCGCGGGCCCGGCAGCGGCATCCTGAGGCCGTCCACGCCGGACAGCGAGTCGGCCCAGATCGCGGCATTGCGGGCGCGGATCTCACGCCAGTCGTCGAGCTTGGCGAGCTGGGCAAGTCCGATCGCCGCCTGCGGCCCGGTCAGCCGCCAGTTGGTGCCGACGCTGTCATGGACCCAGCGGAAGCCCGGCCCCGGCGGCGCCGTCGCCTTGACCCTGTCCTTGCCGTGATCCTTGTAGCTCCACGCCCGGTCCCAGACGGCCTCGTCCCTGAACAGGGTCGCGCCGCCCTCGCCGCCGGTGCTGATGATCTTGTCCTGGCAGAAGGAGAGCGCCGCCGCCTGGCCGAAGCTCCCGGCCGGCCGGCCGTCAATCTCCGCGCCCTGCGACTGGGCGCAATCCTCGATGACGAGAAGGCCGCGACGCTCGGCGAGCGCCATGATCGCGGCCATGTCGCAAGGCCAGCCGGCGATATGGACCGGGATGATCGCCCGGGTGCGCTTGGTCAGGACCGCCTCGATCGTCTCCGCGGTGATGTTGCCGCTGTCGGGGTCGATGTCGGCGAAGACCGGGGTCGCGCCCATCAGCCGGACGCAGCTCGCCGAGGCGACGAAGGTGCGCGGCGCCACCACCACTTCGTCGCCGGGCCCGATCCCGTAAGCCTTGAGCGGCAGCTCCAGCGCCAGCGAACCGTTGGCGAGCGCGATACAATGCGGGCTCTCGAATCGCCGGGCGAGCGCATCCTGGAAGGCGAACACCTCGCCGCCCGTCCACTGGTTCACGCGCCCCGAGCGAAGGACGTCGGCCGCGGCCTCGATCTCGTCCTCGGCATAATAGGGCCAGCGCTCGTCCGGCCCGGGCCGAAGATCGCTCGACCCGTCGAGCGGCTCGGCGATTGGCTTCACGTTCAACATCTCAACCTCATCCCGTCGGGCCAGGGCCGAAGCGGCCCGCTTAGGCGGCGCCCCTGTAGCTCGTCACCGCGACCGGCCCGCCCGCATAGGCGCCCGGCGGCGGGCCGTAAACCATTTGGCGCTGCGCCGCACGCACCGCCATCAGGCTCGCATAGAAAACGAGCAGCGCCGGCATCATCATCATCTTCTGCCTGAGGCCAAGGCCGATATTGTAGTTCACCATCGCCAGCAGGACGGTCAGAAGCACGAAGAAGAGCATGGAGAAGCGGGCGAACAGCGCCCGCCTGGCGACGTTCAGAGAGGATCGGAACCGCCATAGCAGGGTCCCGACCACGATCAGCAGAACGACATTCTCGATCGAGGCGAGATAGCCCATCGCGCCCGCGGCATCGACGAAGAAGGGCCGGAAGAGCAGGCTGATCAGCTTCACCGGGAAGGAGGCGCTGACGATGCTGACATCGCCTCCGGCCTCCTCGGAGACGCCGGACCGGGTCGCCAGGAAGTCGCTCACCGAATCGGCGTTGGAGAGATTGAGGCCGTTGAAGCTGCTCTCGACCAGGCCGCCGACCGACAGGGTGCAGGCGAGCGAGACGGCGAGCAGGGCAATGCGGATGATCAGCCGGGTCCTCGGCTCGAGCAGGATGGTGAGCGACAGGGCGATGAGGGCGATCAGCGCGATGTGCGGCCGGATCAGAAGCGCGATGACGAGGCCGGCGACGAAGGCCGGGTAGCGGCTCTGCAGCCGGAAGCCGGCCCAGGTGCACATCGCCACGGCGAGGAACAAGGGCGAATCCTTTCCGATCGCGCTCGTCCAGAAGTGCAGGCCCGGCAGGAAGAGCAGCAGGTAGACCCGGCTGAACAGCGGCCGCCCGAGCTCCTTGTGGACGTCGTCGAAGGTCCGCAGGACGAACAATATCCCCCAGAAGCCCATCGCCTGGAACAAGAGGAAATAGTCGAAGAAGCTGCCGCCGATCGTCTCCTTGAGCGTCTGGGTGAAGTTGATCAGGAAGACGGTGCTGAGCCCGGTGTAACGGCCATATACCCCGTAGGGGTCGTAATAATACATGAGGACGTCGCCGCCGAACTCCTGGGCGTAGAGATAATAGCCCACCGTGGCGCCGAGGTGCGCGATCAGAAGCAGCGCGAAAAGTCCGAAACGCGCCCGCGATTCCGACACGCGCGCGAAGCGGAAGCCCGCGAGCGAGAGCAGGATTCCGATCAGCCCGAGCGCCGTCACGCCGCCGGCCTCATGCGAAAGCGGTGCGGCCGGCCGGGACCTCGCCGCTCTCCGTCCGCTCCGTCCATTCCCGGTTCCAGGCGACCGTCCGCCGGATTCCCTCGGCGAGGCTGACCTTCGGCTCGTAGCCGAGCAGGTCCCGCGCCCGGCTGATGTCGGCGACGTAGTGGGTGACCTCGCCGACCAAAGAAGGCTCTACCGTCATACGCGGCTTCACTCCGATCGCCTCTCCGATCAGCTCCGCCATCCTGATCAGGCTGTTGCCCTGTCCGAAGGCGAGGTTGATGGTCTGCTTGGAAACCTTGCCCGCGGCGAGCGCGTAAATGCCCCGACTCACGCCCTCGACGCAATCGTCGACATAGGTGAAATCGAGGACCTTCTCGCGACCGTAGACGACGATATCCTCGTCGCTGGAGATCTTCTGGATGAAGAGGGGAATGACTCGCTCCATGCGGTCGATGTCGTTGTCGAAGCGGCCGTAGACGTTGCTGAAGCGGAAGACGAGGTAGGGCAGGTCGTAGCAGCGCGCGTAGGAATAGACGAACGCCTCGCCGGCGATCTTGCTCGCCGAATAGGGGCTCTCGGTGAAGGCGAAATCGGCGTTGGTCTCTTCGGTCTCGAAGCGGTGGATGTCGCCGTAAACCTCGCGGCTGCTCGAGAAGACGATGGGCACGCCCCGCTGCCGGCAATATTCGAGGACGTTGTAGGTCATCGTGATATTCTCGAGCGCGCCGTGCGGGAACTTGACCAGCTGGTGCACCTTGGCGTGGGCGGCGAGGTGGACGACCAGATCGACCTCGGGATAGTCGATTCCGCCGATTCCCCCCGGATGGACCGGATAATGGCCGCTCAGATCCTGGAGGATGTAGGGGAAGGCGTCGGTCCAGGTGTTGAGGCGCTTGTCGACGCCGAAGACCTCATGGCCGTCCGCGATCAGGCGAAGCGCCAGGTTGGTGCCGATTTGGCCGCTCGAGCCGGTGATCAGGATACGCATGTCGGACTTTCGATGGAGGATGAGGGGGTGATGGGGTTCATGCCGTCGCGCTCGCGTCCCGGCGAAGCAATTTGCCGATACGGCGCCTGCGCCGGAGGGCGGCGGCGGCGTCGACGATCCGGCGCGGGGAACGGGCCGCCATCGCACCTGCGCTGAACCAGTGGCGCTCGCGAAGGGCGTCGGTGAACAGGCCGATCCACTGCGCCGCCCGGATCCGCTCCAGCCGGCCGCCGAACGCTTCCGCGAGATCGGGGTCGCGCTGGATTCGCGGATCGCGCGCCATTGCTTCGGCCGAGGCGATCAGCCCCTCGCCGATGCGCCGGCTGCGAGTCAGCTGCCCCGGCCGCGACAGGTAGAAATAGAGGGCCTTTCGGGCCGTCACCCATTTCACCCCGCGCAACATGGCGTCCATGTAGAACTCGAAATCCTCTTCGCCCGATCGCCGGATCGTGTTGAAACGGACGTCCTTCTCACGAAGCCACGCCGTGCGGAACATCGGCTGCAGGATCCAGTCCCTCCGGCACAATTCCGCGGCCGAGAGGGGCTCTCCCTCCTCGGCCTGCTTCCAGCCGGTGAGCTCGTAGACAGTCGTCCAGGGCTTGTCAGCCCCTTCGTTGATCAGTGCGAGATCGTCGGTGATCGCGTCCGCGCCCGCCTTGCGGGCAACCTCGAGCAGGTAGGCGAGCCGCCCGGGCGCGAACCAGTCGTCCGCGTCGAGAAAGGCGATCCACTCCCCGCGCGCCTCCTCGAGGCCCTTGTTGCGGGCCGCGCTTGGGCCGCCGTTGACGGGCAGGCTGAAGCCGCGCACCCTCGGATCGGCCTCCAGCCGCCGGATCGCCTCGGCGGTGGCGCCGTCGTCGGTCGAGCAATCGTCGACGACGAGCACTTCGACCTCGACGTCCTGGGCCAGCGCCGAACCGACCGACTTGTTCAGGTAGGCGGCGACATTGTAGGCCGGCATCACCACCGACACGGCCGGGCCCGCCGATCCGCGCTGATTCGCAACCGTCATTCCTGGCCACTCGCTCCGTTCGAACTGAGAAGAAGATCCGCGCGCGGGTGCGCCCATGCGGCTGGATTCGCGGCACCGCCGCCGCTAGAGGGCCCCCTACACGCAGCGGGCGGAGGTTGGAAGCCTTCGCTTGGGACGGCGGCTCGCGTCGCGGCGCTTCCTGAACGAAAGTGAAGATCGATGATGACCAATCCCGACGCCCGCGAAGGAGCGGTCGCTTGAAAGGGATAATCCTCGCCGGCGGCAGCGGCACGCGCCTCTATCCGGCGACCCTGTCCATCTCGAAGCAGCTTCTGCCGGTCTACGACAAGCCGATGATCTACTATCCGCTCGCCACCCTGATGCTGGCGGGGATACGCGAGATCCTGATCATCTCCACGCCCCGCGACCTGCCGGCATTCCGCGACCTGCTCGGCGACGGAAGCGGCTTCGGGCTTCGGCTGTCCTATGCCGAGCAGGCGGCTCCGAACGGTCTCGCCGAAGCCTTCCTGATCGGGCGCGACTTCGTCGGCGCGGATTCGGTCGCTCTGATCCTGGGCGACAACATCTTCTTCGGAAGCGGCCTGGCCGAGCTTTGCCGCGACGTCGCGGCGCGAGGGGAGGGGGCGACGGTCTTCGCCTATCATGTCGAGGATCCGCAGCGTTACGG
The DNA here is from genome assembly GCA_045811485.1 of Allosphingosinicella sp. Classification (GTDB taxonomy): domain Bacteria; phylum Pseudomonadota; class Alphaproteobacteria; order Sphingomonadales; family Sphingomonadaceae; genus Allosphingosinicella. Next base: position 59,970 of record JBJMTX010000030.1, on the reverse strand, counting down.
CGTGGTCGCCTTCGATCCCGAGACGATGCGCGCCGTCGAGATCGTCGAGAAGCCGTCCCAGCCCAAATCGAACTGGGCGGTCACCGGCCTCTATTTCTACGACAACCGGGTGCTCGACATCGCCGCGGCGGTCAAACCCTCGGCCCGCGGCGAGCTCGAGATCACCGACGTCAACCAAGCCTATCTCGAGCTAGGCGAGCTCAATGTCGTCAGGCTCGGACGCGGCTATGCCTGGCTCGACACCGGCACCCACGAGAGCCTCCACGAGGCCGCCTCCTTCGTGAAGACGGTCGAGCATCGCCAGGGAATCAAGGTGATGTCGCCCGAGGAGATCGCGTTCGATTACGGCTGGCTGGACGCCGACGAGCTTCGCCGGGCCGCGGATCGGCTCGGCAAATCGGACTATGCGGCCTTCCTCAGGCGGCGCGCCGACGAGGGGCCCGCGGGCGCGGGCGGCCTCTACGGGGTGACGAGGTGAGCGGGCGCCTCAACATCCTCGTCACCGGCGGCGCCGGCTTCATCGGCTCGGCGCTCTGCCGCCATCTGGTGCGCAAGGGCGGCTGCCGGGTGATCAACCTCGACAAGCTGACCTACGCCGGAAACCTCGATTCGCTGAAGGAGATCGGGAATTCGCCCGATTACCGCTTCGTCCGCGGCGACATCGGCGACGAGGCCCTGGTCTCCCGACTGCTCGCCGAAGAGGCTGTCGACATCGTCATGCATCTCGCCGCCGAGAGCCATGTCGACCGCTCGATCGACGGGCCGGGCGCCTTCATCGACACCAACGTCGTCGGCACCTTCCGGCTGCTCGACGCCGCGCTCGGCCACTGGCGCGGCCTTCCCGACGAGGGCAAGGCGCGCTTCCGTTTCCACCACGTCTCGACCGACGAGGTGTTCGGCGACCTGCCGCTCGACGAAGGCGTTTTCACCGAGGAGACGCCTTACGCGCCCTCCTCGCCCTATTCGGCGTCGAAGGCGGCGTCCGATCATCTCGTCCGGGCCTGGCACGAAACCTACGGCCTTCCGGTCGTGCTCTCCAATTGCTCGAACAATTACGGGCCCTATCACTTCCCCGAGAAGCTGATTCCCCTGGTCATCCTCAACGCGCTCGAGGGCAAGACCCTGCCGGTCTACGGCAAGGGCGAGAATGTCCGCGACTGGCTCTATGTGGACGATCATGCGCGGGCTCTCGAGCTGGTGGCGACGAAGGGCGCGATCGGCGAGAGCTACAATGTCGGCGGCCGAGCGGAGCGCAACAATCTCGTCGTGGTCGAGGCGATCTGCGACCTGCTCGACGCCCGCCGGCCGCTGCCCGGCGGAGAGCCGCGGCGGTCGCTGATAAGCTTCGTGACCGACCGGCCGGGCCACGATCGCCGCTATGCGATCGATCCGTCGAAGATCGAGCGGGAGCTGGGCTGGGCCGCGCAGGAAAGCTTCGAGACCGGCCTTGCAAGGACGATCGACTGGTATCTCGCCAACGACTGGTGGTGGCGGCCGATCCGCGAAGGCAAATATGCCGGGGCTCGGCTCGGGACGGGCTGATGCGGATCCTCGTCACCGGCCGCGAGGGCCAGCTCGCCCGAAGCCTGCTCGACCGCTCCGGCGAGGCCGATCTCAAGGCGCTCGGCCGGCCCGAGCTCGACCTCGAGCGGCCCGAGTCGATCGGCCCCGCAATCGCCGCCGCCGCTCCTGACGTCGTCGTCAACGCCGCCGCTTACACCGCCGTCGACCAGGCCGAAGACGAGCCCGAGCGCGCCTTCCGGATCAACGCCGAGGCGGCCGGGGAGGTCGCCGCCGCCGCTCGGCGGGCCGGAGCGAGGATCATCCAGATCTCGACCGATTACGTCTTCGACGGAACCGGGCAGGGCCCCTATGACGAGACCGCTCCGACCCGGCCGATCGGCGCCTATGGCCGCTCGAAGCTCGCGGGCGAGCTTGCGGTGGCCGAGGCGAATCCGGACCATGTCGTCCTCCGCACGGCCTGGGTCTACAGCCCCTACGGACGCAATTTCCTGAAGACGATGCTCGCCGCGGCGCAGGCGCAGGACGAGCTCGACGTCGTCGCCGACCAGCGCGGCAGCCCGACCGCGGCGGGCGACATCGCCGACGGGATCCTCGCCCTCGTTCGCCGCTGGCGCGATCGGCCGGAGCTCGGGCTCGGCGGAACCTACCATCTCGCCGGAAGCGGCGAGGCGAGCTGGTTCGACTTCGCCGAGGAGATCTTCCGCCAGGCGCGCCGCCACGGCCTCGCGACGGCCCGGGTGAAGCCGATCTCGACCGCCGATTGGCCGACCCGGGCGGCGCGGCCGATGAACTCGGTGCTCGACAGCCGCCGCTTCGCCGCCGATTTCGGCTATCGCGCTCCGGCCTGGCAGGAGTCGACCGCCGCCGTCGTCGCCGCCCTCGGCGCCCGGGGCGGCTGAGCATGCGGCTCGCCGCCTTCGCCAAATATGGTCCGATGGCGGCCAGCACCCGCCAGCGCCTGCTCCAATATGTCCCGCACCTCGCCGCCGCCGGGATCGAGGTCGATTTCCACCCGCTCCTCCCCGACGACTATGTCCGTGGAATGGCCACCGGGGAGCGCTATCCGAAGCGCAAGACCGCCGCCGCCTATCTGAAGCGGCTGCGCGAGATCGCCTTCGGGACCGGCGCCGACGCGATCTGGATCTACGCCGAGCTCTTCCCCTATCTGCCGGGCCTCGTCGAGAGGCTCGCCTTGCGCTCGGGCAAGCCGATCGTCTTCGATTATGACGACGCCATCTTCCACATGTACGATTCGAGCGGCAATCCGCTCGTCCGCGCCCTGCTCGGCCGAAAGCTCCAGCCGCTGCTTCGCCGGGCCTCGCTCTGCTGCTGCGGCAACCGCTACCTGCTCGACTATGCCGCCCGTTTCTCCTCCCGGACGATGCTTCTGCCGACGGTCGTCGATGCCGACGTCTATCGCCCCGCCGAGGCTCCGGATCGCTCGCGGCCGGTGACGATCGGCTGGATCGGCTCGCCCTCGACCTGGCCCTATGTCCGCCCGCTCCTGCCCCTGCTGCGCGAGCTTGCCGAGAGCCGAGGCGTGCGCATCCGGGTCGTCGGCGCCGGCCGAGCCGCCCTCGCCGACGCCTTTCCCGGCCTCGACCTCGTCGAGTGGAGCGAGGAGCGTGAGGTCGACGAGGTCCGGGCGATGGACATCGGTATCATGCCGCTTCCCGACGACATCTGGGCGAGGGGCAAATGCGGCTACAAGCTGATCCAGTACATGGCCTGCGGGCTTCCGGTCGTCGCCTCTCCGGTCGGGGTCAACAGCGAGATCATCGCCCCGGGGGAAAACGGCTTCCTCGCCGTCGGCGAGCCGGAATGGCGCGACGCCCTCGACCGGCTGATCGCCGACTCCGAGCTTCGCGGCTGCTTCGGAGCCGCCGGCCGCCGCCGGATCGAGGAGCGCTACTCGCTCCAGGTCCACGCCCCGCGCCTGGTCGAGGCGCTGCTGGCGCTGCCGCTATGAGGCCGGTCTTCGAGCGGCGGATCACCGCGGGCGCCGAGGATTCCGACGAGCTCGGCCACGTCAACAATGCCGTCTGGGTCCGCTGGATCCAGGATTTGGCGACCGCCCACTGGCGCTCCGCCGCCGACCCCGCCTTCGTCGACTCGTACGTCTGGGTCGTCGTCCGCCACGAGATCGATTATCTGCGCGCGCTGCTTCCGGGGGAGACGGTCACCGGCCGGACCTGGGTCGGCGAGGCGCCGAGGGGCGCCCGCTTCGACCGCCACGTCGAGTTCGCCGGCGAGGACGGCAAGGTCAGGGTCAGGGCGAGGACGACCTGGGCGATACTCGACAAATCCACGGGCAGGCCGCTGAGGGTCCCGGAAGCGGTCGCGCACCCCTTTCTCAGGGACATTGGGTGACGGCGACGTCGAGCAGCGGCCGGCCGCTGGCGTCGCTGTAGGAATGGACGAAGCGGGCGCCCTCGCCGACGGCGACGGCCGTGGCTGCGTCGGAGCAGGTATCCCGGCGAAGGCTTTGGGCGAGTTGCCGGCGGCTGCCGGCGACGTCCACATGCTCGAGCGTCACTTTGTAATAATGGGTCAGGGTGGTGCCCGAAGCGGTCGCGCGCTCCATCGTGATGGCCTCGTTGACCCGCACCGGCGCGGAGGCATTGATCTGCGCCGCGGTGGCCGCGAGGCTATGTCGGATCCGCATCTCGGCGAGGCTCTCGCGCCGGCGGACTCCCCCTTGCGTGACGAAGACGTCTGAGCCGGTCAGGACGTTCGCCTCGACCAGCTCCTCCGGGCTCGGGATCCAGATGTTCTCGGCCGGCGTGGCCAGCGCCCGCCAGACGAAGTTGCGATCGACTCCGGCGGCGAGATACTCGTCGCGAGTCCGCTCGACGGCGTCGCCCATCTCGTAGGCGTCGGCGCCCGGGAAGCTGGGCTGGTGGAAGCCGATCCGGGCCTGCTCCGGAGCGGTTCGCTCCCGACCGGCGAGCAGGATGCTGGTACAGGCCGACATGCAGTCTTTCTCGACTCTCGTATCGAGCCGCCGCTTGCGGATGAGCGCCGCCATACGCTCCGCCTCCAGCATTCGGCCGCCCGGGGAGTCGAGGAGGATCCTGCTCACCGCCGGGCTTGCCGCGAGCAGCTTTTCGAACCGCTCCGCCGCACCGGAGGCGAGATTGCCGCGGACGGCGAGATCGCGGCCGTCGGGCGATACTTTCATCTCCGCGATCGCACCGATCGAATCGCCGCCGCCGGCGAGAGTGCCTAATTCGGTGGTCTGGAGGGCGATGTCGCCCGAGCGCCAGAGGATCGCGACCGCGCTCAGCACGACCAGGGTGCGCGCGGCCAGGCCCCAGCCCGGAGTCCCGCCCCGCCGCCGGTGCCAATAGGCCGAGCGCCAGATTCCGACCGAGGACCACACCCAGAACAGCAGCGAGAAAGCGAAATAGGCGAGCGCGACGAGGGCGAGGGTGCGAAGCGTGCCGCCATTGTCCCGCAGCCGGCCGGCCCCGAACTCCACCCCGGCCGCGATCAGGGCGGAGAGCAGGGCGCTGTTGACCCAGTAGGAAACCGGCAGCGAAAGATGGCCGGCCCAGTGCCGCTGGAAATAATTCTTGTGGCCGTGCTTCTCGTCCCAGGCGAGCACCTCTTCGTCATACTGGGCCTGGTCGTAAATATCCTCGTCGAAGACGAGCTCCCCCTCGCCCTGCTCATAGGCGCGGCCGAAGAGGATCGTCCGGATCACCCCCACCGCGCCGAGCGCGAAGAGGAGGCCGGCCGCATAAGGGAAAGGCGGGACGACGATCGGCTGGCCGTAGACGAACGGGTCCGACCGGACGATCCAGGTCAGGACGAAGGTCGCGACGGCCATGACCAGGACGAAGGCGATGGCGCAGCCGAGCGCGATCCCGGCGATCCGGTCGTCGACCAGCCGCTTCAGGAACGCTTTGTCCATGCCCCAGCACAGCGCATAGCCGAGCACGAAGGCCGCCGCGGTCGCGATCGCGATGTGGCTCCATTCCGGAGCGAGAATATATTGCATCAAGTCCCCCGGCACCGACCTTATCAAAAGGCCGACGGGAGGGAAGAGCCCTGGAAGCTCCTGATCGCGCTTATGATTTGGGGATAGGCGCGGGCGCTCACCGCATAGCCCATGTGGCGGCAATCGAGCTCGGCCTCGCGGTCGCGCTCCCCGGCCAGGCCGCGCGCGGCCGCGGCGGCGACGATCCCGTCGCGCCGCGACCACAGAGCGAGCGTGGGCACGGGCGGCTTGACCGAAGGATCGGTGTCGATCGGCGGCCGGTCGACCGGATGGCGGGCGACGGCCTCGTAGAGCCGCCAGACATTGTTGTTGCGCCGGTCGCCGGAGAAAGGCGTTCCGAGCGTGACCACCTTCGCCACCAGCTCCGACCTCAGCTTGGCGACCTCCCGGGCATAGATGCCGCCGAGGCTCCAGCCGACCAGGATCACCGGCCTGCCCCGGCCGAAAGCCTCGATCCGCTCGGCCATCTTCTCCAGCGTGTCGGGCCTGACGCCCCGATTCCATCCCAGCCCCCAGCCGGCGACCCGATAGCCCGCCTTCGCCAGCGCCCGCTGGAGCCCGAGGGTGGTCCGGTCGGTCGCGAGGAAACCGGGAACGACCATCAGCGGCTCGCCCCCGGCCGGCCCGCGCTCGCCGAGCCGGCCGAACCCGCGATAGAGCCGCGGAAGCAGCGCCGTTCCTTCCAGCAGCAGCCGCCAGCGCGGCGGCGGCCGGCGGTCGGCCTCGTCAGAGATATTCGCCCCCCATCAGCCCGCGAAGCGCCTGCGGAAGCCGGACCCGCCCGTCCGCCTCCTGATGATTCTCGAGCAGGGGCACGAGGATCCGGGGCGAGGCGAGGGCGGTGTTGTTGAGCGTGTGGACGAAGCGAACCTTCCGCTCCTCGTCGCGCCACCTGAGGTTCGCCCGCCGAGCCTGCCAGTCGTGGAGGGTCGAGCAGCTGTGGGTCTCGCGATATTTGCCGAGCGAGGGCACCCAGGATTCGATGTCGTTCATCCGAAACTTGCCGAGCCCCATGTCGCCGGTCGAGGTCTCGACCATCTGGTAGGGGATTTCGAGGCCCTGAAGCAGCCGCTCGGCATTGCCGAGCAGCCGGGCGTGCCAGCGGGCGGATTCCTCGTCGTCGTCGGCGCAGATCACATATTGCTCGAGCTTGTAGAATTGGTGGACCCGAAGCAGCCCGCGAACGTCCCGGCCCGCGCTCCCCGCCTCGCGCCGGAAGCAGGGCGAGTAGCCGGCATAGAGGAGGGGCAGCCTGTCGGCGTCGAGTATCTCGCCCGAATGGAGGCCGGTCAGCGCGATCTCGCCGGTGCCGGCGAGGTAGAGGCCGTCCTTCGGGATCTCGTACGCTTCCTCCTCATGGCCGGGGAAATGGCCGGTGCCGACGAAGGCCTGAGGCTTGGCCAGCGCCGGAACCGTCATCAGCGTGAAGCCGTCGGCGGCGATGATCTGCTGGGCCCAGAACATCAGAGCCTGCTCGAGCAGGGCCAGCCGGCCCTTCAGCGCATAGGTGCGCGAGCCCGCAACCTGGGTGATGCGCGAGAGGTCGGCCCAGTCGTTCATCTCGACCAAAGCGACATGATCCCTCGGCTCGAAGTCGAAATTTCTCGGCTCGCCCTCGGCGCGGACCACAATGTTGAAGCTCTCGTCGGGGCCGACCGGGGCGCCGTCCCAGGGGATGTTGGGAACCCGAAGCATCAGCGCCTCGAGCTCGGCCGAGCGCTGCGCAAGCGCCGTTTCGACCTCGCCCGCCTCGGCACCGAGCGCTTTCGCCTTGGCCCCCAGCGCGGGCCGCTCGGCCGGGTCGGCGGTCTTGAAGGAGGCGCTGATCTCGTTGCGCTGCCGGCGAAGCTCGTCGATCCGAGTCTTGAGGCCGCGCACCTCGCCGTCGAGCGCGAGCAGAGCGTCGACGTCGAGAGTCACGTTCTTCTCGGCCGCCGCCTTGCGGACGGCGTCGGGATCGTCGCGGATGAATTGCGGGCTCAGCATGCCGCCCTAAGAAAGAAATATGGCGCCGCTGTCAAAGTGCTCGTCATTGCGAGGAGCGAAGCGACGCGGCAATCCAGCCGGACGGTCGACGCCACCGCAGCACTGGATTGCTTCGCTTCGCTCGCAATGACGGCTCAGCCGAAATTGACCTTCACCGCCCCTTCCGGATCCGCGCCCTCGAAGGCGTGCTCGGCATAGGGCCCGTCGCGCTCGACCCAGTGGAGGAAGAGGTGGGCGGACCAGCGGTTGGGGTTGGGCTCCATCCGGCCGTGGCGGCGGTGGATTCCGCGGTAGAGGACGGCGTCGCCGGGCTGCATCGCGATCGAGACATGGTCCTCGCCCTCGAAATCCTCGGTGACGTGCTTCTGGCGGCCGGCGAGGGGCCGCTTGCCGACCTGGAGGTCCCAGGCCTTGCCGTCGCTATAGTCGAGGGTGAGGGAAAGGCTGTGCTCGCAGGATTCGCGGTCGGAATGGACCCGGCAGACGTCGCCGGCGCGGTAGATCCGGAAGAAATCGTAGGTCGGCAGGAGCTCGCGCCCGACCAGCCGGCTCATCACCGGGGTCAGCCCCCAGAGGAAGAAGGTCATCGGCGCATAATCGGCGCCATAGACCTGGAGGGCCGGGCGCTTGAGCACTCCGGGATGGCTCGCCTTGCCGCGAAGGGGAAGCGCCGTCCGCCCGAGATCCTTGGTCAGCCGCTGGAGGAAGAGCTGGGCCATGCGCGGCTCGATCAGCGCCTTCAGATGCGCATAGCCGTCCGCCTGATAATCGCCCGCGACCTCCATGCCGCCCGGCTACCGCGCCGCTCTCTCGGGCGCAAGGCGGCGGGCGATGCGCCGACGGCCGGTTGAACGATCCTATTCCCCCCTCTATAGGCTCCTTCGCTTCGGCGCCCGGAGACGTGGGTGAGTGGCTGAAACCAGCGGTTTGCTAAACCGCCGTAGGGGGATTACTCCTACCGAGGGTTCGAATCCCTCCGTCTCCGCCAGAGCCCGTATTCGCCGACGTTCGCCCTTAGCCGAAATCTTACAAAATCCTCGCCAAGCCCGGGCGCCATGCGGACGGAAAAGGGCTCTACCTACTGGTGAAGCCGAGCGGGGCGAAATCCTGGGTCCTGCGGGTCCAGGTGGGCGGCCGCCGGCGCGATTATGGCCTGGGGTCTTTCGATATTGTCTCGCTCACGGAAGCGCGGGATCGCGCGCTGGAGTGCCGGAAGATGGCCAAGAACGGCCTCGACCCCTCGCTCGAGCGCAAGAAGGCGCAGCGGGCCATCCCCACCTTCGAGGAGGCGGCGCGCCATTACCACGAGACGGTCAAGGCGAGTTGGAGGAACGGTAAGCACGCCGAGCAATGGCTCAGCACCCTCGTAGCCCACGCCTTCCCGACGATCGGTGCGATTCGTGTCGACCATATCGATGCGCCGACCGTCCAGTCGGTGCTTCTGCCGATCTGGCTGACCCTGCCGGAAACGGCGCGGCGCGTGCGACAGCGAATCGGCTCGGTCCTCGACTTCGCCCACGGCCAGGGCTGGCGGGCGACCGAAACGCCGAGGAACGCGATCAACTCGCTGATGAAGCGGATCAAGCAGCCGCGCCGAAGCGGCGGCTTCGCGGCCATGCCCTATGCCGAGCTTCCCGCTTTCATGCGCCAGCTTCGGGATGGCCCGCCCACGGTCGGCCGGCTGGCCCTCCAGTTCCTGATCCTCACCGCAGCACGATCGGGCGAGGTTCGCGGCGCCCGCTGGGAGGAGATCGACCTCGACAAGGCCCAGTGGAACATCCCGGCGGATCGGATGAAGGCGGGCCAGGCGCACAGCGTCCCCCTGACGCCGGCGGCCGTCGAAATCCTGCGGCAGGTGCGGGAGATCGCATCGGTCCGGAAGCGCACGCCGATCTTCCCCGGCCTCAAAGGCAAGCCCCTCAGCGACGCGACCTTGGCCAACGTGCTGAGAGTCGGCGGCGGCGACGCCTACACTGTCCACGGCTCCGCCTTCCGCGACTGGATCGCCGAGCAGACCAGCTTTCCTGGCGACTGGGCCGAGGCGGCGCTGGCCCATACCCTGCCGAACAAGGTCGAGGCCGCCTACAAGCGCACCAAGTTCCTCGACCAGCGGCGCAAGCTGATGGCGGCTTGGAGCGACTACCTTGCCGGGGCGTCGAACGTCGTCAGCCTGGCCGGGTAACGATAGGCGATGGCCACAAAGCGAGGGGCGGAGCCGCCCGAGTGGATTACGCCTGGCGTAGGACCAGGGGCGCTCCTGAAGGCAGGGCGCCGATCCCGAGGACGCTTTCCGCGACTTGATCGCGAAGCTGCCGAACCAGCTGCGGATCTGAGGCGCCCCAAACCCAGGCGATCGCTATCAAGGCCAGGCCGATGAGCGCGCGCATCACGCAACCATGCGCCGACGAGGACCTCGGCCTTCCCATCGAGGCGCGCCCGCGCAACGCTGATCCCGATGTCGAAGAGCAAATTCGTCGCCATGTCGACGGCGCTGCCCCACCCGCAGCGCGCATTTTCCTGTGCGGAAGCACGGGCAGCGCGCCGTCTAGGAGAAATGGACCAGGGCGTAACAGCGTTGCAGGCCGTCGGCAGCGAGGGAGCCGCGGCGGGCGATCCGGAAGCAAGGCGCGCCGGCCGGCCTCCTAAAGTCCTTCTGCTGCTGAGCTGGCTGAACGGCGGCGGCGCCGAGCGGGTCGCGGTCCGGATCCTTAACACGCAGGCGCTCGGCGCGGCGGATGTCAGCATGGGCCTGCTGCGCATGGAGGGCCCTTATCTCGAAGAGGCGGACCAAAGCCGAATCCACCATCGCGGCTGGGGGGAGCGGCTTTTCCCGTCCGGCTCGGATTCGAGTTATTACCGGCCCCACCGCCTCCTCCTCGGCGCCGCGGTGGCTCCGCTCGCGTTCAGGAGCATCGTGCGGGCGGTGAAGCCCGAAGTGGTGATGAGCTTCGCCAAGGGCACCAACCTGATCGCCTGGCGGGCGCTGGCCGGGATTCGCGGCGAGCGGCCGCGCTGGATCGCCCGTGAAGGCAACAACCTTGCGCGAGCCACCGAGGACGAAGCATCCGGTTGGCTCGGACGACGCGCGGCCATGGCCCTCACCGGCCGAGCCTACCGGGATGCCGAGTGCGTGCTCGTCAACTCCCACGACCTGGCCGGCAGCCTTACCGGGCTGCTCGCCCTCGACCGCCACAAGGTGGCGGTGATCCATAATCCTCTGGACGTCGACGAAGTGCGCCGCCGGGCCGCCGAACCGCTCGATGAAGTTCCGACCAGGCCCTTCATCTCCAGCGTCGGCCGGCTCCAGCCTCAGAAGGGTCACGACATCCTCCTCCGCGCCTTCGCCGGCAGCTCGGCGGCCTCGAGTCATGACCTCGTCATCCTGGGCGAAGGCCCGCGGGAAGATCGGCTCCGGCGGCTCGCCGCGACGCTCGGCATCGCCGATCGCGTGCGCTTCGCCAGGTTCAAGGCCAATCCCTGGGCGTGGGTCGCCCGCTCGAGCCTGTTCATATTGCCCTCGCGCTGGGAGGGCTTCCCGAACGCTCTCGCCGAGGCCCTAGCGTGCGGCACCGCCGCGATCGCCGCCGACTGCCGGTTCGGACCGCGCGAGCTGCTGGAGCACGGACATGGCGGCTGGCTGGTGCCCCCTGAAGATCCCGAAGCCTTGCGTCGGGCTATCGACAGGCTGCTACGGGACGACAAGCTTCGGGCGACGCTTGCCGAGGGCGGCCGCGTCCGTGTCGAGCGTCTCCGGCTCGAAGCCATATTGCCCGCTTATGCGCGGCTTTTCGAGGCCCAGGCGGCGATCGGCCGGGCACGTCGAGGGGCACGGGCGTGAGCGTGGGCGGCGATCCGGGGCGGCTCATCGTGCGCGGCGCGCTTGCGTCCGCGCTCGGCTTCGCAGTCCGCTTCGGCGCCCGGTTCGTGTTTCTCTTCGTGGCGGGCCGTCTCTACGGCGGGGCGGTTTTCGGAGCCTACAGCCTCGCCCTGGCGACCGTGGAAGCGGCGGTCGTGATGGCGGGGCTGAGCACTCGATGGGCCTTGTTCAAATGGCTGGACCGGGAGTCGCCCACCCGCCCGCCGCTCCATACGATCCTCGACGCGGCCGTGCTGGTCGGCTTCGCCGCAAGCGCGATCGCCGCGGCTCTGGCGGCGGCCATGCTTCTTGCTCCCGACCCCGTCCTCGGAAGCCGTACCGGGCCAGCCATGGTTCTGGCCGCCGCCATCCCCCTCCAGGCGATTATCGAGCTGCTGCTGGCCGCGACCCGGTGGACCCGGGCGGTGCGCTTCGAGCTGGTCGCGAAGAATCTCATCCAGCCTTATGTCGCCATCCTCCTCGCCATCGCCGCTTTTGCGGCCGGGTTGCGGAACGAGGGATTGTTCCTCGCCTATCTCGGCGGCTCGCTGGCGAGCCTCGCCTACACGCTTTGGGCCCTTTGCCGCTGCTTCGAAATACGGGAGATGAGGCGCTATCGACCGAGCCTGGACGCGCTCGGCGGCAAGCTGAAGGAGGCCCTGCCGACGACCGGCGTCGACGTGATCGACGCGCTCTACACACGCCTCGACCTCTACCTCGTTGGCCTGTTGCTCGGACAGCATGCCGCCGGCGTCTATGCGATGGCTCGGCAGCTCAGCCTGCCCGTTCGGCAGATCCGCCAAGCGTTCGACGCCATGCTGGTTCCGGCGGTGGCGAGGACATTATCGGAAGGCGGGGCCGCGGAAGCGGCAAGGCCGGTCGCAGCCGCGGCGCGGCTGATCCTCGTCGTGCAATTGGCGGCCATGCTGTTCCTGACGGCCGTCGGGCAGCCGTTGCTCGGCCTGGTCGGCGCGGGTTTCGAGCAGGGCTTCGTGCCCCTGCTTCTGCTCGCCGCGGGCGAGCTCCTCCAGGGTGCATTCGGCGCGAGCGAGCTGGTCCTGATCTACCTTCGCCCGAAGCGCGCGGCGCTCCTCACCACCGGGTTCGCCGCCTTGTCGGCGCTGGCCGCCTTGCTGCTCGTGCGCTCCTTCGGGCTTGCCGGCGTCGCCTTCGCCGCGCTGCTCGGCTACACGGCACGCGCCGCCGCGCGGCGTGCTTCGCTCGGCCGAGACTATTCGAGCCGCATCTCGCCGCATTACTGGAGCGGTCCCGCCTTGGCCGCGGGGACGGGCTTCGTGGTTCTCCTCCTCATTTTGCGGTGGCACCCGCAGTCCGCCGGATTAGGCGACGGGCTCTTCGCGGCGGCGGGCGGGCTCGGCGCTTACGGCCTGCTCCTGCTCGTCTGGATCAGGATCAGCCGCCCGACGCTGATGCCGCAAGGATTTTAGACGATGACTTGCGCTCAGACAGGCTCTGCCGTGGGGAGATATTTCGGGGTCGCCTGTCGCGCGCGTGTTGCCGCCGCCGCTCCCTGCCCTGGAGGATTCCCGCCGGCGCGCGTGCGACGGAACGACGCCTGGAACGAGGTCCCCTGCCCTGGTGTTGCAGTCCGGACCGCCTGGCGTGGCCAAAAGTCCGAGTGAAGGATATACCGATGCAGACAGCGCGAGCGACGCGGACGATGCTCAACAAGGTGCCGCTCGTCATCCTCGCTTTCTGGGTCATCAAGATCCTGGCGACGACCGTCGGCGAAACCGGCGCCGATTATCTCAACTTCAACCTCGGCTTCGGCCTTGGAATTACCTCGCTCCTGGCTGCGATCGTGCTGTCGGCCTTCCTCTGGCTTCAGCTTCGCCAGGACCGCTACGTGCCCTGGATCTACTGGGTGACGGTGGTCTTCCTCAGCATCGTCGGCACCCTGATCACCGACAACCTCAGCGACAATCTCGGGGTAAGCCTCTATGTGTCTTGCGCAACATTCGCTGTCGCGTTGGCGGCGACATTCATCCTTTGGCATCGCTCGGAAAGGACGCTCTCCATCCATGCCATCACGACGCCGCGGCGTGAGCGCTATTACTGGCTTGCGATCCTGTTCACCTTCGCCCTCGGGACTGCAGCGGGCGACCTGCTGTCCGAGCAGATGTCGCTCGGCTACGTGGTTGCCGGCTTGATCTTCGGCGGCGCCATCGCGCTCATCACATTGGGCTATTATGCCGGGCTGATCGGGTCGGTGCTTGCCTTCTGGTCGGCCTACGTTTTGACCCGGCCGCTCGGGGCGTCGATGGGGGATTTCCTGACGCAGCGCCCGAAGGACGGCGGCCTGGGCCTTTCGACGATGACCGTGAGCGCAATCTTCCTGGTCATCATCGTCGCGCTCGTTGCCTATCTCACCGTCAGCAAGGTCGACGCGATCGAGGAGAACCGCCACGACGATCATGCTCCAGGTACGGATCCCCGACGGGGCTGACGCCTTCGCAGGTGACTTGAACACGATGGACCTTGGATCGGGTCCGGGGTGACGATTCATTCTCAATTGCGAACGCTCTAATTCGAACCGGGCCGCGGGCAGAGGCTGTTCGACGGAGGCGTCTCGGGGTACTGATCCGGCCGCGACGAAGCGCCAGCGTGAGGCTCGTCAAGCCCGGATGTCGGATCGGTTGCGTGGCTGTGCCGGCCTCGAAGGCCGTCAATCTCGGCTTGACGGCTCTGCAGATAGAAATCCCGCCGGGCGACATAAGGATTGGCCGATAGGGCGCGCAGTCTTTGCAACTGCTCGTCGAATTCGGCGCGATGGTCGAGGACCTTCGCCACAGCCAGTGGACCGGTATATCGCTTCAACGTCTTGAACGCCCTTAAATGGCCCACGGACACGGGAAGCACCATTCGATCCGCCAGGAGGCCCACAAGGTCGCGCGGGGTCGTCGGCCCGATTAACGGCAGAAAGAGATAGGGTCCGGGCCTTACCCCATAAAAGCCCAGAGTGTCCCCGAACCCGTTGCGATGCCGCGGCAGTCGAAACGGACACCGCTTCGCGACGTCGAACAGCCCGGCACCCCCGATTGTGGAGTTGATCGCGAAGCGGCCCAACGTCTCCGCAGCCTTGCCCGGCTTGAGTTGCAGCATGTAGTTCAGGATGACGACCGGTTCGTGAAGGTTATGGAGAAAGTTGCTCACCCCGGTGCGGATCGGGCGCGGCACCACTTGCGAATAGCCGCGTGCCGCGGGAGCGAGGACGGCCTTGTCGACGGCCTCGGTGGCCGCGAAGGAAATGGCGTTTACCTGTCGGATGGGGTCGTCCGGGGCGCCGCCTTTTCGCCCCGTGACGACGATCACATTTTGATCGATCCCAGGGACCGGCTCCTGCGTTTGCGGCGACTCGGCGGACTGGTCGATCGCGGGTACCGGCTGCTCAATCCCAGGTGGCGGCACATGCGGGGTGGGCGATTCGGGCGGCGCCTCGGGCAGGATGCCGGACTGGCTGGCGGGCAAGCTCGTTTCCAGAGCTTCAGCCCGCTCTATCGGCAGCGCAGGCTCTTGAGTGCTGAGGGCCGGTGCAACGTCATGGGTCGGCAAGGCCGGCACGGCGGCCCCATAGTTGCACGGCATGCCGGCAAGGAGCATGGCCAGCTCGATCCCCGGCAGGCTCACGGGAGCGCCTTGGTCGCGAACCTTCGGGTCGCGAATTCCGTCTTGGAGGAAAGCTTGTCGCCTGCCGCTCGGCTATGCGCTGGGCGAGACAAGATGGCGTATGTTGGCATGAACGCGTCCAGAATCGTTAATCCGGCAGCGCGGACGAAAGCGCCTGTCGCCCTTCGAATCACGCCGTCCTTAGGACGTCGCCCGGAATAGGTTTCCGCACAGGCCTATGCGAATATCGCGCCGCCCCATCTTGTGTCCGATCTGCGTCCCGATCCCTCCGTCCCCTCTATCCCCGCATCCCGCTCGATGGCGTTTACTCCCTTCAGGATTTTAAGTGCGGATTCGCGGCGTCGTTGGCGTCTTCGCTGCATGACTGCTTCTCACTCGGGCCGCCGCTGACTTCATGCCGATGAGATTGAAGACGAGTCCGGCGCAGCGAGGACGGACGGCCGCGGCAATCCGGGCGGCCCCTTGGCGAGCCGCGGCTACTGCAACGATAGGCTTCATCGGCCTGTCCGGCGCGGCGGCACCGGCCGAGCCCCGCTCCGCCAATTGCGCCGGCCCGCCGTCCGCGACGCGCCTGTTCGTCGACGTGGACCATGTCGGAACGAGCCGCGGTGTCGTCGCGGTGACCGTCTTCGCCGACGATCCGCAGAAATTCCTCGTCAAGCTCGGCTCGCTCTATGTCGGCAGGGCGCCGGCCACCGTGCCGGTGACCCACTTGTGCCTGAATCTGCCCCGGCCCGGCGTCTACGCCCTCGCAGCCTATCACGACGCCAATTCGAACGGGAAATTCGACCGGACCGCCCTCGGTCTGCCGGCGGAGGGATACGGCTTCTCGAACAATCCCGCCATCTGGTTCAGGCCTCCGCCCTTCCGCGCCGTTCGGTTCACGGTCGCGAGGAGCGGGCAGCACACCGCCATCCGGATGAAATATTAGTCGTGGAGAACCGGGCGGCCCTCCCTGCTTCGTGGCATCAAAATCCCTGGCGCCCGGCCTGCGAACTCGTGGTCGGCGCGCCTGCGTTCTGGGAACGGGCCGCCGCCGACATCGGCGAAGCGCGCGAGCGCGTGCTCGTCCAGGCGATGACGTTCGAGGGCGACGCCACCGGCCGAGCCGTGGCCGGAGCCCTGCAGCAAAGTCTGGCACGAGATCGAAGGGTGCTCGTCGACGATTATTCGCGGGTGGTGGTGAGCGACCGGTTCGTCCTCTCCCCTTACTATCTGGCGAGCGCCTCCTTTCGGGCCGAGGTCCGGGCGACCGGCGAGATGTTCCGGGCGCTCGCGGCCGGGGGCGTGGGCGTGCGCAGGACCAATCCGATCGCCGGCCGGCTCTACCGATACGGCCTCAGGAACCACAAGAAGCTGATCGTGGCGGACGAGGTCGCCTATATCGGCGGGGTCAATTTCAGCGATCACAATTTCGCCTGGTACGACCTCATGCTTCGAATCGAAGGGGCCGGCACTGCCGATTTCCTGGCCGCGGACTTTGACGCCACCTGGGAAAGCCGCGCCGGCCTGAGCCAGGCGAGGTTCGGCGATCTCAGCCTGTACGCGCTCGACGGGCGCCACAACCCCGCGGGCTTCGCGGACCTCTTCCACGCCATCGCCGGCGCCGAACATCGGATCGACGTGGTCAGCCCGTATCTGTCCTTCCCGTTCGCGGAGGCCCTCGGCGCCGCCGCCCGGCGCGGCGTCGGAGTCGAGGTGCTTTCGCCGAGCGCGAACAACAAGCCGATGGTGCGTCACTATCTGGTGGATGCCGCGCGGCGGCTGGGCTTCGCCCTGCGACTGGTCCCGGAGATGTTCCACCTCAAGGCGATGATGATCGACGACAGGCTGCTCGTGCTCGGCTCGACCAACTTCGATTTCCCGAGCTATTATTCGATGGAGGAATATCTGGCCCTGGTCGAGGAGCCCGGCCTCATCGACGCCTTCCGCGATTCGGTCCTGCGCCCGCTGCGCGCCGCGTCGATCTGCGCCGATGGCTTGCGCTCGCCGCTTTGGCATGTCCTGCGCAGCCGACTCGTCCTGCAGATGGGCCGCGCCGTGGTCGCGCAAACGGGGCGTGCTCCAAGGTCCGCGGTCGAATGGCCAAACCTTCGCCACGAGGAAGACAGGACATGACCCAGGAGGACCGCCAGCTGCTCAGCAAGGTTCCGGCCATCACTTTGGGCTTCTGGATCATCAAGATCCTGGCGACCACATTGGGCGAGACCGGCGGCGACAGCGTGTCGATGACGTGGCTCGGCGAGACCACGCCGGCGGCGGCCCTATCCCCCTGGAACGGCTATCTGATCGGAACCGGCATCTTCCTTGCGCTGCTGATCGCGCTCGCCGCGTGGCAGATCGCCTCGCGGCGTTTCCACCCCTTTCTCTACTGGGCCACCATCATCGCCTCGACGACGGCCGGGACGACCATGGCCGATTATGCCACCCGTTCGATCGGAATCGGCTATGCCGGAGGCTCCGTCTTGCTGCTCGGCTGCGTGCTCGCTTCGCTTGCGGCTTGGCGGCTGGCTCTGGGGTCGATCGACGTGAACACCATCCGCACCCGCCGTGCGGAGAGCTTCTACTGGCTCACGATCACCTTCTCCCAGACCCTCGGGACGGCGCTCGGCGACTGGACTGCGGACACCAACGGCCTCGGCTATCTGGGCGGAGCGGCCGTCTTCGGGGCGCTTCTGGCCGTCCTTGCATGTCTCTATTTCTGGACCCGCGCCTCACGCGTCTTCCTGTTCTGGGCCGCCTTCATCCTCACCCGGCCGCTCGGCGCCACGGTCGGCGATTTCCTCGACAAGCCGGTGGCCAAGGGCGGCCTCGATCTCAGCCGGCCCGTCGCCTCGGCCGTGCTGGCGGCCGCGATCGTCCTCCTGATCCTCCTCCTCCCCCAGCGGGCCGGACAGCATCCGGGCGACCGCTCACGAGCCGAATGAGGCAATAGGTCGAGGCTATCGGCTTGCCAGGCTCCTCGCCACAATGAGGTGCCTGTGCAATACCGGTAGCGTCCTGCGGGCGAGTGCAACGAACTGCGGTCGGTCGCGGCTGCCGGCTTCGGCGCTGAACTTCGCGATGTCCTTGCGATGGTCCTCGATCATGTAGCGGGCGAACTCGCGGTCGAAGGCCCGGCCGCTGAGACGTGCGAGCTTCGAGCGCTCGGCGATCGCCTCCGGCGCCATCCGGTCGGTGACCGGCACGCCCATTCTGCGCGCGAGCGCCGCCACTTCCGACTTCCCCTTGCGGTGGTCGGAGGCGAGCATCGCCCCGAACCGCCGCACGTCGGCACTGGCGCCGCGGCGGGCCGCGATGCCTCCCAGAATCGTCTCGCTATTGTCCCCCTGCATCGCCTCGGTGAGGAAGGCGGCACCGCGCGGCTTGGCGGCGGCCGGACCGCCGGCCCCAATCCCGATGGCGAATACGGCGGCAGCAATGGCGATCTTCATCACCTTGTCTCCTGCTGGACAGGCCGCTCGAACCGCCGGGACGCTCTTCCGGTTCCGGCGGCCGACCGGTCTACGGCTGCAGGCGTCGGCGGGGAAGCATCCGCTCCAGCACGCGGTCCTTCAGCTTGAAGTGGTGATAGAAAGCGGCCGCGGCATGGCCGGCCGCAATCACGATGATCGCCCAGCCGATCTGGTTGTGGCGTTCCTCGAGCATGTGGTGCTGCGCGCGAGTCATCGCGGCGATAGGAGAGGCTATGGGGATGCCGAAGAAGCTCATCGCCTCACCGCCCACCCAGCGGACGATGTAGCCCAGCACCGATTGCGCAAGAAGCAGGGCGTAGAGGGCGAACTGGACGAGCTTCGCCAGCCGTTCGTCCCACCCCGTGGAAGCCGGCTCGACCCGATGCCCGGGGACCAGCCGCCAGGCGATCCGCAGGACCACCACAAGGCTGAGGATGATCCCGAAGGACATGTGGCTGACGACCATGACGTGCCGGGTCGGCCGGGCGAACAGGCCCCACATCTCCGCGGTGGCGAACTGGAGGAGGATGAGCGCCACGGTCACCCAGTGGAGGGTGATCGACGTTGCATCGTAACGCGTGCGCGTCGCCGTCGCCGCCACACGGGTCACACGGTCCATCGTCGGATCGGCCTTGGACATTGCCCCTCAATGCATGAGCGGTGGCGCGGTTGCGTGATTCGCGACTCCGTCCTCAGGTCTATTTCTCTCGACAGGCGGTTGGCCGGGGGACATTTTTCGCCCGGTTCGGCTTTGTGACCGTCAGTTGAGGAGTGTGCATGCAGAATGCTTTCCATCTGATCGGGCGGCATCGCGTCGAAAGCCGGATCCTGGCGGCGTTCCTGCTGATCGCGCTCGCCGTCTCCGGTTTCGCAAGACTGGCGTCGGAAGTCGCCGAAGGGGATACGCTGGCGTTCGACAAATGGCTGCTGGAAGGCCTGCGCAGCCCGACCGATCCCGCCGTCCCGGCGGGCCCCGCCTGGCTCCTCAAGGCCATGATCGACATCACGGCGCTCGGGGGGGTTACCTTCCTCACTCTCATCACCTTGCTCGCTGCCGGCTATCTCTTCGCGGCGCGCAAGCACGCGACGGCGGCATTCCTGGTGGCCGCCATCGCCGGCGGAGCGACCGTCAGCACCCTGTTGAAGCTGGTCTTCGCGCGCCCCCGGCCGGAGCTCGTCGCCCATCTCGTCAGCGTCGATTCCGCCAGCTTTCCAAGCGGGCATGCCATGAACTCGGCGGTTACCTTCCTCACCATCGCTGCTTTGCTTGCCCGGGCCGAGGAGGATCGCGCGGTCCGGATCTACCTGATGAGCGCCGCGATCGGGCTGACCCTGATCATCGGATGCTCTCGGGTCTATCTCGGCGTTCACTGGCCCAGCGACGTCATCGCCGGATGGACGGTGGGAGCGGCCTGGGCGGTGCTCTGCTCGCTCGTCGCCCGTAGGCTGCAGCGCCGCCGACAGATCGAGCCGGCGCCCGACGGCGCCAGTCAGACAATCGGCGGATAGCGCGTGCGGGAAAGACGCTCCGGCGGCGTCTTATAAGGATTTATCCGCAACGAGGGAAAACATGTTCGAAGCCATCGGGATACGAGAAGCCTCCGGCAACCGGAAGCCAGGGGGCCGCCTTCCTGCACCTGCAATCCTGCGCGGAATTGCGGACTGATGGCCCTGTTCGACCCACACGGGATCAACATCGCCATCGTCGGCGTGGGCAATTGCGCCAGCTCGCTGGTCCAGGGGCTGGCGCATTACCAGAATGGCGGCGCCAACGACCAGATCGGGCTGATGCACTGGGATCTGGGCGGCTACCGGCCCAAGGACATCCGAATCGTCGCGGCCTGGGACATCGACCGCCGAAAGGTGGGCGAGGACGTCGCCCAAGCGATCTTCGAGAAGCCCAATTGCACGGCCGTCTTCTGCGATCACGTGCCGACAAGCGGCGTGAAGGTCGCGATGGGCCGGATCCTCGACGGCTATTCCGAGCATATGGCCGAGTGGCCGGACGAACGCACCTTCCTTCCCGCCAGCCTCCCGCAGCCGGAGCGCGCCGACGTCGTCCGCACGCTGAGGGAGACCGAGACCGACGTCCTCCTCAACTATCTTCCGGTCGGAAGCCAGCAGGCGACCGAATTCTACGCCGAATGCGCGCTCGAGGCGGGGGTGGCGTTCGTCAACAACATCCCGGTCTTCATCGCCTCGGATCCGGTATGGGCCAAGCGCTTCGAGGACGCCGGAGTCCCGATCATCGGCGACGACATCAAGGCGCAATTGGGCGCGACCATCGTCCACCGGGTGCTGACCGACCTGTTCAAGAAGCGCGGGGTCAAGCTCGAGCGGACCTACCAGCTCAACACCGGCGGCAATACCGACTTCCTCAACATGTCGGAGAGGAAGCGCCTCGCCTCCAAGAAGATCTCGAAGACCGAGGCGGTCCAGTCGGTCGCCGAGCACCGGCTCGAGGACGAGAACATCCATGTCGGCCCGTCCGACTATGTCGCCTGGCAGAACGACAACAAGGTCTGCTTCCTGAGGATGGAAGGCTCGATGTTCGGCGGTGTTCCGATGAACCTCGAGCTTCGCCTGTCGGTCGAGGACAGCCCGAACAGCGCCGGAGTCGCGATCGACATGATCCGCTGCGCGAAGCTGGCGAAGGACCGCGGCCTCTCCGGCCCGATCCACCCCGCCGCCGCCTATTTCTGCAAGCACCCGCCCGAGCAGGTCACCGACGACGAGGCGTATGAGGCGCTCGAAGCGTTTATTGGACAGCCCAGATGAGGATGAATTGCCGGCCGAGCGCCTCGTCCCGCCGGGAATGAGTCATTTGGTGTGCGGCCGCGCCTCGTCGCGGGCCTCGCGGCGCTCCTTCGCGGGGGTCTCATGCTCGACCGAGACCAGGCTCCCGTCGAGGGCGTTGATCTGGACCTCCTCGATGCCGGTGCGGCCCGCAACGGCGATGTCGAAGCTGTAGATCAGGCGTCCGTGCTCCCGCTCGAGCTCGGACGATTTGATCCGGCCGTGCGGCACGACTTTGAGCGCCTTCGCCTTTGCCGCCTCCATCGTGATACGTGCGCCTTGCGGCTTGGCGGGCAGGGGCGAAGCGGCGAGAGCGGCGGTGACAACCGCAGCCATGAACGAATGTCTCATTGTCTTCCTTTCCGAATTTCTACTGTGTCCGTTGCGCTTCGGTGCCACAGCCAGGCGAGCCCGGGCCGGCGCGGGTGATTGTTGCGAGTCGCCCACACGAGCAGTCGGCCGAAGGCCGGCCAATAGTCGACGCTTTCGACCCGTCGCCATTCCGATGCCGCGGCGTCCGCCAGGCTCGGCGATCGGCCAAGCTCGGGGACATTTTTACTGACCTGCGGCGCGGCGGAGATCGTTTCGATCAGCATGACGGAGAGACGCCGCGGACGAGCGAATCCCGCAGGCCGGCCTAGAAGGCGGCGTCGATCCCGATCCTCGCGGCCCGGGGACGCAGCGGCGTCACCTGGGTCCGGTCTGCCACGGCGAACGGGTTGCCGAACGAGAAGCGGTTGCCGCGCACGTCCCCGACGTTCGTGATGTCCAGCGATAGGCCGAAGCGGCCGAAGTCGAGGCGGGCGCCGAGCTCCCCGTCGAGATAGCCGCCCTGCTGGATGTCGATCGGAGGGCCGATGCCCAGCTGCGATTTGCCGACGTAGCGCAGCGATCCGTCGACGGATAACGCCATGGCGAGGTTGAGCCTGGTTTCGAAATGGGCCCCCACGCGGGCGCCCGCCGTGGCAATATTGGGCAGGTCTCGTTCGTCGGCCGCCGCAAAAGCCGGCCGCGGCGAGACGAGGGCGCTGTCGTTGAGGAAGAGCGCGGCGTCGAAACGCAGCGACGGGGTGGCGCGCAATGCGGCTTCCGCCTCGAAGCCGAATATCCGCCCGTCGCCGATATTGGCGGTGAAGGGCAGGCCTCGAATATCGATCAGGTCAGCCTGGATGTCGCTCCATCTGGCGTAGGAGACAGCCACGTCGAAGGAGAGCGGGTCGACGTCTCGGCGCCCGACGCGCACGCCGGCTTCGAGCGAGGCGAGGCTGTCGGACTCGAAGCGTTCCGCGGTCGTCGCGGAGCCGGTGGCGGCGATGGCGAGACCGCCGGCGCGGAAGCCCTGCTGATAGCGGACGTAGGCCAGCCTATGGCGGCCCGCCTGCCAGGTGAGCGCCGCGGTGGGCGATGCCCTGAAGTCGCTTCTCTTCGGCCCGTCCACCTCCGGCCCCTCGCCGGTCGGGCGGCCGACCGTCTCCGAATAGGTCGCCCGGCCGCCGAGCGTCGCGAGGAGGCGGGGGGTCAGCTGACGGCTATATTGGCCGAACAAAGCCGCCTCGGTGACGGCGTTGCGGACGCCGGTGATCGGCAGGGGCGCGGCCGGCGGCCCCAGGCTGCGCGAGATCCGGTTGACGTCGCGCACCAAGCTCCAGCCCGCCACCCAGCCGACGCCGCGGGCGTCCGGCCGGGAGAGCCGCGTCTCGTTCGAAAGGAGCACGATATCCACGTCCTCGGTGAAGAGCTGCGTGCCCCTCGTGCCGGGGAAACCGGTGGCGTCGAACTGCGATTCGAGGACGTGCTTCACCAGCCCGGTCGAGGACATCAACTCCACGTCCTTCCACCTTTTGCGCAGGGTGAACTGGCCGAGCAAATAGTCGTTGTCGAACGGCTGGGCGACGCTGGAGCGGCGGCTGAGCGGCGGCAGGCCCCGAGTGGCATATTGGCCGTCGCGGCCGCTGACATATTGGGCGACGCCGCCCACCTCAAACGTCCAGCCTCCGCCCCGTTCGAGGCGCAAGGCGGCGCGGCCGCCATGCACCTGGGTATGGTTGACGTCGCGGCGCCCGCGTCCGAGATCGTCTATGTATCCCGGCTCCTCCGACGCATAGCCGACGACCCGAAGCGCCAGCCGATCCCGAACCACCGGCAGATTGAGCATCGCCGAGATGTCGCCGCCCCAGCCGCCGTGGCTGACCGCGAGAATCCCCGCCGAGGCGGCGGCGGCGAAAGCGGCGGGGTCCGGTTCGTTGGGGACGAGGCGAAGGATGCCGCCGAGCGAGCCGGTCCCGTAGAGCGTCCCCTGCGGCCCTTCGAGCAGCTCCACGCTCCTGATGTCGTAAAGCTGGAGGCTCGGGTCGGGAGCGTTGAAGGTGAGGCGCACGTCTCCGAGATACTGGCCGACGATCGATTGGCTCGGGCCGTTGAAGCTGCTGTCGGCGACGCCTCGGATGTAGAGCTTGTTGCGGCCCGGCCCGAGGCTCGTCGAGGCGAGCATCGGCAGACGGTTGACGATCGCCTCGCTGCCGCGGGCGCCGAGGCGGCTGCTCTCCTCGGGCGCAAGGTCCAGAATGTGGACGGTGCCGGGGAAGCGGGCGAGGGCGGTGCCCTGCTTGCTGGCCGTGACGATGATGTCGGGAGCTGGGGCCGGCGGTTCCGCTGCGGCTGGGGGCGGCGCAGGCTTCGGGCGAGGCTGCACCAGGCGCGGCAGCGGGACCGGCTCTCGCACGATGCGGACCGCGCCGGGCGCGACGAAGCGGAATGAATAGCCGGTCCCGGCCAGCAGCCGCGCCAAAGCGGCTTCCACCGGCATTCGCCCGCGGACGGCGCGCGAGGGGATCGACGCCAGCCGCGGATCGCTCGCGTCGACCGTAATCCGGGCCTGTTCGCCGAGCGCGACCAGAGCGTCGCTCAGCCTACCCGGTCGGATGTCGAAACTCAGGGTCTGCGCGACGGCGGCCGGGGCCGACGCCATGCAAACGATCAGGAAAGCGCCGGCAGCTTCAGCGGCGCGCACGCGGGGACGGCTCGATCAGCCAGCCCGCGCCGTTGCGGCGGGCTTCGAGGTCGAGCGTTGCGGCGACCCTCGCCATCGTTTCCGACGGATCGCCGTCGATCCGGATCGTTCCCGTAAAGGGCCGCTCCGCGATCGCGGGATCGATCCTGATGTCCATCCCGATGCTCCTCGACAGGCCGCGCGCGACGGCGGCGAGAGAAGCCTGCTTAAAGCTGAGCTGGCCCCGGCGCCAGCCGGCTATCGCCGCCGGGTCCTGCCGGTCGCGGACGATTCGGCCATGCGCCTCGTCGACGGCCAGGGTGTCGCCCGCGCCGAGCGATATCGCGGCCCCACCGGGATCGTAGAGGACCGCCCCTTCGGCGACCTCGACGGTGAAATTGCCTCCGTCTCGCGCCAGGTTGAACACCGTTCCCACGTCCTGGACGCGATGATCGCCGGAGATGACCGTGAACGGATGCTCCCCGTCGTGGCGGATCGTGAACAGCGCCTCGCCGGCGGCGAGCTCCACGTAGCGTGGGTCGTGACGGTCGAGCACGACGCGGGTGGCCCCGTTCAGAGCGATCGAGCTTCCGGCCCCGATTTCCACCGTCCGCTGCTGACCGGCTGCGGTGGTGATGCCGTAGCGGCCGGAATCGGCGGCGAACCAGGGCCAGGCGAAGACGAAGAGGACCAGAGCGGCCACCGCGGACAAGCCCGCGATCCACGCGAAGGCGACGCGCCGGGGCCCGGCTGTCGAGTGCTCCAGCGCCTCGTCATTCGCCGCCGGGGGAGAGGCGGCGGCTGCCGATACCATATCGGGCGTCACCGCCCGGTCCGCTTCGGCGACGGCGTCATAGGCGGCGGAGCGTTCCGGATCCTCCTCGAGCCAGCGGACGAATGCCTCCCAATCCTCGGACCCCGCGTCGCGCAGCCGGAGGCGCCAGTTGATGGCCTCGGTCAGCCTGTCCTGATCCTGATGCGCCATAGACCCTCTTCGCCTCTATAGACGCCGCGGCCGCGGCGCATCCTCATCCAGCCGCCCCTGGACCTCGATGACAGCGCGGTAAGCTCTCTGGAGATGCTTCTCGACGGCGCTGACGCTGATGCCGAGCTCGGCGGCGATTTCCTTCTGCGGCGCGCCGTCGACTCGAAACCGGCTGAAGATGAGCAGGGTCCGCTCCGGCAGCGCGGTCAAGGCCGCCGTTGCGAGCGCGAGCCGCTCGCGGTCGATCAGCTGCCGCTCGGCGGACGGGCTGGGGTCCTGATCGGGCGCTGCGCCGCTCGCGGCGTCGGTCCAGGCCTGCTCGCGCCCGGCCCGCCGCCCCGCGGCACGCCGCGTATCGAGCAGGAGGTTGTCGAGCATCCGATAGAGATAGGCGCGCGGTTCCGCCACCGGACCCACATTGTGGCTCGCCAGCTTGACGAACAGATCCTGCAGCAGGTCCTCGGTCTCGTCGGACGGCACCCGCCGGGCGAGGAGGAACCGGATCAGGGCCGCGCGGTTGGCCAGCAGCACGGCCTTCAATCCGCCGCTCGCGCTGTCCTCGTCGTGATGGGCCGGCATGCCTTATCCGCTGGCTCAACCGCCGACGACGAGGATCTCGAACGAGCCCGGCACCATCTTCGGGCGCTGGCCCGGAGCGGCGGGCGGCCCGAAGCGTGCGGCCGGAAGGTAGACCTTGCCCGTTTCGACGTCGACGGTCCCGGTCCTCGCACTGTTCTGGGTTGCTATCCTGGCGATCGCGCGCGGCAACCTGCCACGGGTCTCGATCACGGTCAGGGTTCCGTCTCCCCCGGACGGTATGTAGGCGCGGTGCCGGACCCTGTCGAAAAAGGCGCCGTCGGGGTGTGGGCCGATGGCGATCTCGCCGAGCCCCCGGCCGTCCGACGCCCGAACGAGCTTCGCCACCGAGTTCGCACAGGCCGAGATGAGGACGCCCGACGGGATGTAGGCCAGCCCGGTCGGCTCCTCGCAACCGGCCATCGGGATGTGCCGGATGACGGCGCGGCGGGCGAGGTCGATCTCGGCGATCTCGGCCTTGTCCTCGACGTTGACGAACAGATGGCCGCGGCCGTCGAGCGCGGGAAGCTCGAGCGCGCCTCCGACCGGCACGGTCGCGACGGCCCTTGCCCGGACGGGATCGACGACCGTCGCGGTCCCGTCGCCGGCGTTCATCACCCATACGGTCCGGCCGGCCGGATCGTAGATGGCGGCGTCCGGGTTCTTTCCCGTCGGCACCTCCGCGCGCACCGCTCCGGTTTCGAGGTCGAACAGAACCGCCGAATTGCCGGGTCCGGCGGTCGCCAGGCCGAGATCGGTGTGGGGGATGGCGAGAACGGCATGGAGGCGACCCGCCGGAACGAATCGCGGGGTGACCTCGCCGGTACGGAGGTCGACGGCCATGACGCCGTCGCTTCGCGCCACCAGCAGGCGATGATGGGCCGGGTCGATGCTCAGGAGGTCCCAGCCGTCATCGGGCCCGGCGATCCGCTGAACGACGGAAGGCTCCGCCGCGTGCGCGAGCGACGCGGCCACAGCGAACGCCGCAGCGGCGGCAATAATCATGATCCTCATCCGCTCATCCCTGGCCGAAGTCCGCGCCTCCTTAGGCCCCGGCACGCGGATGCGATAGCCGCGGCTGGAGCGCGCAGGAATTTCATTGGTGCGACGCGGCGCCGGATTCTGGGGGCCGTGGCCGAGACCATAGGCCCGACGCTGCGATCGGGGGAATGGGGAGGCTGGCTAGGCCGAATGGAAGGCCAGGTCCCTTGCCACGCCGAGCAGCTGCCGAACGTCGTCCATCTTATCCGTCACCTCGAAGAGGACATAGAAGAGGAGGACGGCGGAAAGGGCTGGATGCCGCACGGTCCAGCGCGACGCACTTTCGAACGGGGCGGTCGTCCGCCGTGCGACAAGGCGAAGGATAGCCAGGAACGCCAACCCGATAGCGCCGCCCGCCAGCACATCCAGAGGCGTGTGCTGGCCGGCGAAGATCTTGCTGCCGATCACGAACACGACCACCCAGCCGATGGCGAGCAGCCCGGCCCACCAGCAGACGAGCGCCGTCCCGACGGCGATCGTCAGGTAAAAGCCGGCATGGTCGCTCGGGAAGGCGTGGAGATCGTTCTCCTCCACCGTCCCTGCGTTGAGATTCCGGACCTGCGACTTCACCGACTCGCCGGCCAGCGGCTGGTGAAATGGCAGGGGCTTCGCCGGCAGGTGGCGGCCGTCCGCCGGCGCAAAGGATTTCTGCGACAGCACCAGCGGGCGCGGCAGGAAGATGTGAGCGGAGAGGATCTGCGTCGTGGCAAGCGACAGGAAGGCGGCGAGCAAGGTGAGCAGCAATGTGCTCCGTTCGCTGACCCTCTCCGCATCCCCGGCGCCGCGGTACCAGGCGAACAGGAAGCAGCCGGCGATCACCCCCGCCTTGAACAGGTTGTTGTCGAGCGGGAGCGTCATCAGCGTATCGAACAGCCGCGAATGGCCGGCCAGCCCGTTCAGGCCCTCGTAGAGGGAGGCGTTCCATCCTCCCCAATAATAGCCCGAAACCGCCTGCCCCAGCGCCCTCAACATAGACCCGATGTCCTCCGGAATTTCGACTGACCCTGCAGGCAAGCACCCGCACGGATATGAGTTCCCGCGCAGCCCGTCGGCCCGGGCTCTCCCCGGCGATGGTTGGACGCCGCCGAGCCCTCATCTCCTCAGCTGCGGCAATGAGCGGAGCCGCGAAAAGGGGGCAGCCCTCCGCGGGGAGGAGACGATGAGGTCGGCCTAGCAGCGGGTCCACCGGCCGAAGGCAGCCGAGGACGCGGCGCGGCACTCAACGTGGGGATGAATGAGGGAACGCTGCTAAAATCGTTGCACAATTAGCAAAGAACTCAACCGCCTCGCGCCGATGGTGTTGCAGACACCACGTCCGCCAGTCACCAGCCCATGTCGCGACCGAGGAAATCGTACAGGGCGCGGTTGTGCGGTTCGAACCAGGTTCTGAGCTTCGCTTCGCCCGGAATGGCTTCGGCCGCCTCAGGCGCGCGGTTGCGGGGTTCGGGGTTTTGCAGCCTCAAGGGATCCAGCCCGAGAAATTCGACGGCTCGGTCGAAGACGGCCTGCGGATTCTCGAACATGTCCTCGCTCCTCAGGACGAGGATGTTCCCGGCGGGAAAGCGGTCGAAATAGCGCCTGAGCTGGTCCAGATAGAGGCCGCGGGAGCGGTAGGAATATTGGCGGTGGGCTTCGACTCGGGCGGCGCGGCCGCTCGCCAGGGCCTGCTCGGCGCCCTCGAGCCTTTCGTCCTCCGCCGCCAGCGCTTGCTCGAAGGGCAGGGGCTCGTTCCCCTGGCGGACGGTCTGGCGGTAATGTGAGTAAGCCCGCTCGACCGGGTCGCGGAGAAGGGCGATGATCCGGACGTCGGGGAGAAGCGACGCGATCCGCTCGGCGGCGAGCGGGTGGAAGAGGTAGTAAGGCGAGCTCTCCCCGGTCACGACCCGCTTGCCGAGCCGCTCCCGCCGTTCGGCGATCGCGGCAAGCTTGGGGAAGGCGCGCCGGTACCAGTCGGGGCCCCGGGCGTGATTGTGGTCGAAATAATGGACCTCTTTCTGCTCGGTCCCGACCACCTGCGGATGCTCGCCCAACCAGGCGTAGAGCGATGTCGTGCCGGCCTTCATCGCTCCGACGACGATGAAATCCGGCAGCGCCCGGCCGCGGCCGCGAAGCCGGTCGAAGGCCGGCAGGGCGGGCCGCATCAGCCGGCGAAGCAGAGGATTTTTTCCCTTCGGCAATTTTGCTGGCGCCCCGGAGTCTTACGGTAAAAAGCCGCTTCGAAGCATGGCGAGGGCGCCGTCAAGACCGTTCCGGCGCAATATCGACTCGGGTCGTCGCCGGTTCATTGCGGCGAAAGCCTTGCCCGACTTACCTTCCTTGCCGGAGCGGAAGGGGAGTTTTCTATCATGCTGAGGTCCGCATTATTGAGGCTGGCGGCGGCCGGCGCTCTGGCGTTTGCCGGAGCGCCCGCGCTCGCCCAGATCGCCACCATCGATCCCAACAGCGCCGTCGATCCGGCGCCGCCCGCGACTCCGCCGGGCGACGGCGGCTGGCACGCCGACGAAAACGAGTATCAGCCGGTCGATTCCGGCACCCAGGATCCCGCCGCGCCCGCGCCGGCTCCGGCGACCGCGGTTCCGCCGGCGACCGAGCGCGCGCCGCAGGCTGCGAACTCGACCATCCCGCGCGACGACGTGTTCAGCGCGGCCGAAGGCGTGTTCGGCAAGGGCGCCGAAGGGCTCGCCGACCTGATCGAGGACCTGCTCCGCGACCGCGGCGACCCTTCCGGCTACATCACCGGCCGCGAGGCGGGCGGAGCGTTCATCGCCGGAGTGCGCTACGGATCGGGGACCCTCCACCACCAGATCGAGGGCGATCGCGCGGTCTACTGGACCGGCCCTTCGGTCGGCTTCGATTTCGGCGCCAATGCCGACAAGGTGTTCGTCCTCGTCTACAACCTCAACGACAGCGACCGGCTGTTCCGCCGCTTCCCCGCTGCCGAGGGCAATGCCTATGTGGTGGGCGGGTTCACCGCCTCCTATCTGAGGCGCGGCGACACCGTCCTGATCCCGGTGCGGATGGGCGTCGGCGCCCGGCTCGGAGTCAATGCCGGCTACATGCGGTTCAGCCAGAAGAACCGCTGGCTGCCCTTCTGAACATTCTCCCCATGCGTTCCGCATGGGGAGAATTCTAGGCGGCCTGGCTGAGCTCGGTCCGATTGCGCGAGGTCGCGGCCATCAGCGGCAGCGCGGTCGCGCAGAAGCCGCATTCGGCGGAGACCCGGCCGACATACCAGTGGGTGCGGCCGCAGCCGGGGCAGTGGTTCACCTCATTCTCGCGATAGGCGATACCATAGCCGCGCTGCTGCGGATCGTGGGGCAGGCTTTCGTTGCCGGGTACGAGCGTGAAGCTGGCCATCGATTCTTCCCTTCTTGAGCGGCGCGGTAAGCTCCGCCGATTCGGCCATGTTATGAAGCGCTTGGCGTGTCAGCCCCCCGATTTCCGGCGTCCCGGAACGGGAAAAAGCGAGGCGAAAGGTTAATTGGTGTCAGACACCAATTACGTCGCAAGCCGCTTCAGCCCCTCGACCGTGTCCGCCTCCGCGGCCGGCTTGTCGGTCCGGATCCGGGAGATTCGCGGGAAGCGCATGGCGAGGCCGGATTTGTGGCGCTTGCTGGCGTGGATCGAATCGAAGGCGACCTCGAGCACCAGGCTCTTCTCGACCTCGCGGACCGGGCCGAAGCGCTGCACCGTATGGCCGCGGACGAAGCGGTCGAGCCACATCAGCTCCTCGTCGGTGAAGCCGAAATAGGCCTTGCCGACCGGAAGCAGCTCGCCGCTCTCGGCCCAGCAGCCGAAGGTGTAATCCGAATAATAAGAGGAGCGCTTGCCGCTTCCGCGCTGGGCGTACATCAAAACGCAGTCGGCGGTGAGCGGGTCGCGCTTCCATTTGTACCACAGGCCGACCCGCCGGCCCCCGGTGTAAGGGCTGTCGCGGCGCTTCAGCATCACCCCCTCGATCGCGGCGTCGCGGGCGCCGGCGCGAATCTCCTCCAGAGCCTCGAAGCTCGCCGCCTCGATCAGCGCCGAGAGGTCGAACCGGCCCGGGTCGAGCCGGGGGACGAATTCGGCGAGCCGGGCGCGCCGTTCCTCCCAGGGCAGCGGCCTCAGATCCTCGCGGCCGTCGAAGAGGATGTCGTAGAGGCGGACGAAGGCGGGATATTCCTTGAGCGTCTTGGCCGAGACGAGCTTTCGCCCGAGCCTCTGCTGGAGGGCGTTGAAGCTCGCCGCCGCGCCGCCCTGATACTCGCCCCTGACCAGAAGCTCGCCGTCGACGACGCCCTCCTCGCGGAACGCCTCGGCGACTTCGGGGAAGCTCCGGGTGATGTCGTCGCCGGCGCGGCTGTAGAGCCGGGTCTGGCCGCCGGCGCGGACGATCTGGACCCTGATCCCGTCCCATTTCCACTCGGCGGCATAATCGTCGAGGGAGACGCGCAGCTCGTCGAGCGGGTGGGCGAGCATGAACGGCCGGAAGACGGGGACGTCCTCGGCGGTCGGCTGCGGCCCGACCCCTTCCGCCCAGGCGAAGAGCGGGAGATAGGGCGCATCGATCCCGTGCCAGACTTCCTCGACGGCATCGAGATCGAGCTCGAAGGCTTGGGCCAGAGCGGTCTTGGCGAGCCGGGCGGAGACGCCGATCCTGAGCTCGCCCGTCGCCAGCTTGAGAAGGGCGTAGCGGCCGCTGGCGTCGAGATGGTCGAGCATCCGCGCCAGCGCGCCCGGCGCCTCGGCGCGCCCGAGCGTCTGAAGCCGCTCGACGACATTGGCGATGCCCAGCGACCCGTCGTCAATCTCGGCGGGCTGGTCGATCCTTTTGGGCCAGAGCAGCGACACCGTCTCGGCCATGTCGCCGACATAGTCCCAGCTCATGTAGAAGAGGGTGGGATCGACCCTCTCCTCGACGATCGCGCGGATCGCCGCCGGCTTGACCCCCGGAAGATCGAGCTCGCCGGTCAGCGCGGCGAGCGCATAGCCGCGGTCCGGATCGGGGGTCCGCTTGAGGTAATCGCCGATCAGCTTCAGCTTGGCGTTGCGCGAGCGGGTGTAGACGAGGCCGTCGAGGAGCTGTGAGAAGTCGCGCATCAGGCCCGTAACGAAGTGGTCGGTTCCGGTTTCCCCGACCCGTCATTGCGAGGAGCGAAGCGACGAAGCAATCCAGCCTCCCACGTTCGAGCCGCTGGATTGCTTCGCTGCGCTCGCAATGACGGCGGTGGCCTCCCTACGCCTCCAGCTCGACGTCCCAGTAGAGATAGTCGCGCCAGCTGTCGTGGAGGTAGCCCGGCGGGAAGCGGCGGCCATGCTCCTGGAGCTGCCAGCTGGTCGGCCGATAGGGGCGGCGGTTGAGGTTCATATGCGCCTGGGCCGGGGTCCGCCCGCCTTTCTTGAGGTTGCACGGAGCGCAGGCGGTGGCGACATTCTCCCAGGTCGTCCGGCCGCCCTGGGCGCGCGGGACGACATGGTCGAAGGTGAGCTCGGCCGGGCTCGCGCAATATTGGCATTCGAACCGGTCGCGGAGGAACAGGTTGAACCGGGTGAAGGCGGGATGCTCGCTCGGCCGGACATATTGCCGGAGCGCGATCACCGAGGGCAGCTGGAGCGTTCGAGTCGGGCTGTGAACCTCGCGGACATATTGGGCGACGATGTCGACCCGCTCGAGGAACACGGCCTTGACCGCCGTCTGCCACGGCCACAGGCTGAGCGGATAATAGCTGAGCGGCGTGTAATCGGCGTTGAGCACGAGCGCCGGGCAGGCATCCGGATGGCGGAGGAGATCGGGATGGTACATGCGCCGCTTATCCGCCCTCGTCGTTTCGAGGGGAGACGCCCGGCCTGTCGCACTCAGGACGGGGGAGCCCTCCCCTGCCCAAGTCCCCTCGCAAGGGAGGGTGACGGCGTCATGACAGCATGGCCCGACTCCCCGGGTCAAGGGGCGAGATGAGGATCGTCACCCGCTTCGCGCCGAGCCCGACCGGTCCGTTGCATCTCGGCCACGCTTTCTCGGCCCTGCTCGCCTACGATCTCGCGCACAGCCGGGACGGGACCCTGCTTCTCAGGATCGAGGACATCGATCCGGGCCGCTCGCGCGCCGAGCATGTCGATTCGATCATCGAGGACCTCGCCTGGCTCGGAATCGAATGGGACGGCGAGATCTGGTTCCAGTCCGAGCGGCTGGCCGTTTATGGCGAGGCGCTGGGCCGGCTGAAGGCGGCCGGGCTCGCCTATCCCTGCTTCTGCACGCGCTCGGCGATCGCCGCCGAGATCGCCGCAAGCGCCGCGGCGCCGCACGGTCCGGACGGCCCGCTCTATCCCGGCACCTGCCGCGCCCTGCCGCAGGGCGAGCGCGAGCGCCGCGCGGCGGCCGAGCCGCATGCCTGGCGTCTCGACGCCGCCCGCGCGGCGGCCGCCGCGGGGGCGCTCTACTGGCGCGACGGAGATACCGAAGTCCAGGCCGAGCCGGAAAGGTTCGGCGACGTCGTCCTCGCCCGCAAGGACGCCCCGGTCAGCTACCATCTCGCCGTCACCGTCGACGACGCCGCCCAAGGCGTCAGCGACGTCGTCCGAGGCCGCGACCTTTATGCCGCGACCGACGTCCACCGCCTCCTCCAGGCCCTGCTCGGCCTGCCGACGCCACACTACCACCATCACCCGCTTCTGCTCGACTCCGAGGGCCGCCGGCTCGCCAAGCGCCACGGCGCGCCCGCCCTGCGAGACCTGCGCGAGGCCGGAGCCGATCCGGCAGCGCTCGCCGCGGACCTGCGCGCCGGACGATTGCCCGCTGGATATTCGGCGGCGGACACCTAGATAGGCGCCATGACCATTCTCCTCGCCATCCTGCTCGTCCTCACGATGGGCGCCGTCCTCTTCGTCCTCGCCAAGGGCGTCATCGGAATGGCCCAGCAGAAGGACATTACCGGCATGCGGTCGCAGCAGCTGATGCGCAAGCGCGTGCTCTATCAGGCGGTGGCGATCGTCATCGCCCTCCTCCTCCTGCTGGTCGCCAGCGGACGGAGCTGAGCCTGGTCCGGCTCAACAAGATCTATACGCGCACCGGCGATTCGGGCTCGAGCGGCCTCACCGACGGCTCGCGGGTCTCCAAGACCGATCCCCGCTTCGCCGCGATCGGCGACGTCGACGAGGCGAACAGCGCCATCGGAATCGCCCGGCTCCACGTCGAGGACGAGGCGCTGCGAGCGCGCCTGGCGGCGATCCAGAACGAGCTGTTCGATCTCGGCGCCGATCTCGCCACGCCGGGGGAGGATTTCGCCCCGTCGGAAATGGTCCTTCGAATCGTCCAGCCGCAGATCGACCGGCTGGAAGGCGAGATCGACGCGATGAACGCGGAGCTGGAGCCGCTTCGGAGCTTCATCCTGCCCGCCGGTTCGGGCGGCGCGGCCGAGCTCCATTTGGCGCGGGCGATCGTCCGGCGGGCGGAACGGTCGGCGGTCGCCGCGTCGGCTCAGGCGAGCCTCAACCCGCTCGCCCTCGTCTACCTCAACCGACTCTCCGACCATCTCTTCGTCATGGCTCGCCTTGCCGCGTCGGGCGACGGCGGCGAAGTCCTGTGGCGGCCGGGCGCGACTCGTGATTGACCGGCGACGGCAGCGGCTAACCTCGCTCAATTTTTTCGTGTAAGGCCCCGCCGATGGCGACCCAGGCCGATTCCCCGCCCGTCGCGGCGCTGGCCGAGCGCTTCCGCGCCGTGCGCGCCTTGAGCGAGGCGATCGCCGCGCCGCTCTCCGACGCCGACGCGACGCTTCAGCCGATGCCGGACGCCTCGCCGGCCAAATGGCACCTCGCCCATACCAGCTGGTTCTTCGAGACCTTCGTCCTTCGCGATCACGTCGAGGGCTACCGTATCTTCGACCCTCGCTGGGCCTATCTGTTCAACAGCTATTATGAAGGGGAGGGCGAACGCCATCCGCGCCCCCGCCGCGGAATGCTGAGCCGTCCCGGCCTCGACGAGATCCGCGCTTACCGAACGCATGTCGGCGCCGCCGTCGAGGCCGCGCTGCCGCGCCTGCCCGATTCCGTGCGCGCCCTCATTGAGCTCGGCCTCAACCACGAGCAGCAGCATCAGGAGCTGATGCTGATGGATATCCAGGCCGCCTTCGCCGAAAATCCGCTGAGCCCGGCCCTGTGGGATTCGCCCGCGCCGGCGCCGGCCGCCATGCCCTCGCCGATCGCCTGGGGGGAGGGACGCACCGGAGAAACGGAGATCGGCCATTCCGGCCCCGCCTTCGCCTTCGACTGCGAAGGCCCGCGCCATCCCGTCCTCCTCCACCCCCACCGCCTCGCCGACCGGCTGGTCGCCAATGCCGACTGGCTCGGCTTCATCGAGGATGGCGGCTACGCCCGGCCCGAGCTTTGGATGGCGGACGGATGGGCCTGGGTCTGCGAGAACCGGATCGAGGCGCCCCTCTACTGGCGCCGCCGCGGCGACGGCGGCTGGAGCCGCTTCGGCCTCGACGGCGAGAAGCCGCTCGCGCCGGCCGAGCCGGTCGTCCACGTCAGCTGGTACGAGGCCGACGCCTTCGCCCGCTGGTCGGGCGCGCGCCTCCCGCGCGAGGAGGAATGGGAGGCGGCCGCATCCGCGCTCGATTGCGACGGCGGCACCCAGTTCGACGGTCCCGGCCCGGTGCGTCCACGGCCCGCCGCGGCGGGGCAGGGGCTTCGCCAGATGTTCGGCGACGTCTGGGAATGGACGATGAGCGCTTATTCGCCTTATCCCGGCTTCCGAGCGGCGGAAGGGGCGGTCGGCGAATATAACGGCAAGTTCATGTGCAATCAGTTCGTCCTGAGGGGCGGAAGCTGCGCCACCCCCCGCGGGCACCTGCGCGCCAGCTACCGCAACTTCTTCTACCCTCACCAGCGCTGGATGTTCGCCGGCCTGCGGCTGGCGCGGGATTCGTAGATTGGACGAAGCCGAACCGCTTCCCGGCGAAAGCCGGGACCCAGTGCTTCCGCCGCTGGGCCCCGGCCTTCGCCGGGGAACGAAAGCCGCTCTCGCCGCCGCCGACCCGGCCTTTCGCCGGGATGTGCTTGCCGGCCTCGCCGCGCCGATCCGGGCGATTCCCGCCCGCTGGCTCTACGATCGCCGCGGCTCCGAGCTGTTCGAAGCGATCACCCGGCTTCCCGAATATTATCTCACCCGAACCGAGACCGAACTGCTCGAGCGGCACTGCCCCGACGTGGCGCGGATCGCCGGCCCGGGACAGGCGGTGGTCGAGTTCGGCTCGGGCGCTTCGGTCAAGACCCGGATCCTGCTCGCCGCGGCAGCCCCTTCGGCCTACGTGCCGGTCGACATTAGCGGGGATTTCCTCCGCGCCGCCGCCGCCGATCTCGCGGCGGACTTTCCCGGCCTCGCCGTCTACCCGATCGAGGCCGATTTCATGCGGCCGATCCGGTTGCCGGCCGAGGTCGAGGCGGCGCCCAAGCTCGGCTTCTTCCCCGGCTCGACGATCGGCAACATGGTTCCCTCGACCGGGGTCGACCTCCTCCGCGCCATGCGCCAGTCGCTCGGCTCGGGCGCCTGGCTTCTGATCGGCTTCGATCGCGCCAAGGATCCGGGCGAATTGCTCGCCGCCTATGACGACAGGGCCGGGGTCACCGCCGAGTTCAACCTCAACCTTCTCCACCGCATCAACCGCGAGCTCGACGCCGACATCCCGATCCACGCCTTCCGCCACCGCGCCCGCTGGAACGAGCGCCTCAGCCGGATCGAGATGCACCTCGAGGCGACCCGCGATCTCGCCTTCGAGGTCGCCGGGACGCGCTTCGCGATGAAGGCGGGCGACACCCTCCACAGCGAGAACAGCCACAAATATGGCGAACGCGATGCGCGGCTGCTGCTTCTGGCCGGGGGGTGGACGCCGGTTGAGGAGTGGACGGATCCGGAGGCCCGCTTCGCTCTGGTGCTGGCAAGGGCGGAACCGGAGCGCTGGGCGCCGTAGGAGCCATCGTCATTCCCGCTTTCGCGGAATGACGGGTTGGCGCCCGGCGGGCCGCGCCGCGCCATTGCCCAGCGAGCGCGCCCTGCCTACATCGCGGGCAACCGAACGCGGGGAGAAGATTGCATGCTGCTGGCCCTGATCGACGTGCTGATCATCTTGTTGACCATCGCCTGGTGGATCGTCGTCGTCCAGGTGATCCTGAGCTTGCTCGTCGCGTTCAACGTGATCAACACCTACAACAATTTCGTCCGGGGCCTGATGCGCGGACTCGATCGGATCACCGAGCCGGTCTACCGGCCGATCCGAAAGGTGCTCCCCGATTTCGGCGGGCTGGATTTCAGCCCGATGGTGGTCCTCATCCTGCTCTGGATCCTTCGCACCGCGGCCTACGACATCGGGTTCAAATACGGGTGAGCGGAGCTCTGGTCATCGACGGCCGCGCCTTCGCCGCCCGGCTTCGCGAGCGGATCGCCGAGGCGGTGCCCGCCTTCGCCGCCGCCGCGGGCCGGGCGCCGGGCCTGGCCGTGGTCCTTGTCGGCGAGGATCCCGCAAGCCAGGTCTATGTCCGGAACAAGGGCCGGGCGACGACCGAGGCCGGAATGGCGAGCTTCGAGCACCGCCTTCCCGACACGGTGAGCGAGGAGGAGCTTCTCGCCCTCGTCGCGGAGCTCAACGAGGATGAGGCCGTCGACGGGATCCTCGTCCAGCTGCCGCTTCCGGCCGGAATCGACGACAAGGCAGTGGTCGAGGCGGTCGATCCGGCCAAGGACGTCGACGGCTTCCACCCGGTCAATGCCGGCCGGCTCGCGGTCGGCGAGGCGGGGCTGGTGCCCTGCACGCCGCTCGGCTGCCTGATGCTCCTCAAGGACCGGCTCGGCGACCTTTCGGGCCTGGAGGCGGTGGTGATCGGCCGCTCCAACATCGTCGGCAAGCCGATGGCCCAGCTCCTTCTCGCCGAGAATTGCACGGTCACGCTCGCCCACAGCCGAACCCGCGATCTGCCCGAAGTGGTACGCCGCGCCGATATCGTCGTCGCGGCGGTCGGCCGGCCCGAAATGGTTCGCGGCGACTGGCTCAAGCCCGGAGCGACGGTGATCGACGTCGGCATCAACCGCGTCCCCGCCGCCGGGGCGGGCAAGACCCGCCTCGTCGGCGACGTCGATTTCGAAAGCGCCTCGCGGATCGCCGGAGCGATCACGCCCGTGCCGGGCGGGGTCGGGCCGATGACCATCGCCGTTCTCCTGCGCAACACCCTCGTCGCCGCCCACGCCCGCGCCGGCCTCACGCCGCCGGAGGGCCTGTGATCGCTCTGTTCGTCTCAGCCTTCGTCACTTTCCTCGTGGTGATCGATCCACCCGGCTGCGCGCCGATCTTCGCCGGGCTGACTCGGGAGGCCCCGGCCGCACACCGCCGGGGGATGGCGATCCGGGCGACCGCCGTCGCCGCCGGGATCCTCCTCTTCTTCGGACTGCTCGGCGAGGATCTCCTGAAGGCACTCGGGATCAGCCTTGCCGCCTTCCGCATCGCCGGCGGGATCATGCTGTTCCTGATCGCGCTGGAAATGGTGTTCGAGCGCCGCACCCAGCGCCGCGAGAGCCGGGCCCAGGAGGTCAGCGCCGATCCCGCGCACGAGGACGTCTCGGTCTTCCCGATGGCGATCCCGATGATCGCCGGGCCCGGCTCGATCGCCTCGGTCATGCTGCTGATGGCGCGAAGCGACGGGCTCCGGGAATCGCTCGTCGTCCTCGCCGCGCTGGCGTCGGTGCTGCTGCTGACCCTGCTGTCGCTGCTCGCCGCCGGGCCGCTGATGCGGCTGCTCGGCCACCGGATGGAGGCGATGCTGACCCGGCTTCTCGGAGTCGTCCTCGCCGCGCTCGCCGCCCAGTTCGTGATCGACGGGATCTCGGTCAGCTTCGAGGTTTAGGGTCCGGTAGTAGAGTCTGTTCTGCTGACATTGAAGCGGCTGTTCCCCGGCGAAGGCCGGGGTCCAGTTTCGCCGGCTGAAAAGGCTGGATCCCGGCCTTCGCCGGGAAACGATTCAGCCTTATCTGGACCGACTCTAAGTCCGGACCCTAACACCCGCCACATCCGGTAGGGCGAATCCTTCGGGAGCGGCACCGGCTGGAGCCAGGCAGGGATCTTTCCGCCGGCCAGCTGCATGTAGAAGCCCTGCTTGGCCTGGGTGGCGTAGACGGTCGATTCTGACAGGCCCGGGCAGATCAGCACATAGTCTATCCCGCGCCGCTCGATCATCGCGTGCGCGCTTTCGGCCGTCCCGCGGAACGCCCGCATGACGTCGATGATGTCCTGCCCGTTGCGGTGATAGGGCCCGGCCACGGCGTCGTGGTGGGTGACGGTTATAAGCCGCGGCCCGAGGTCAACGAAGGTCAGCACATAGCCCTTGGGCACCAGGGCCACCGGCCTCAGCGCCCACAGGGTCGGGCACAGCCCGTTCGCCTTGTCGACCTTCTGGAGCGCCGTCGAGCGCTTGGGCGGGAACCAGCTCATGCCCTGCTGGACCCCGATCCCCGAGACGAGGAAGAAGACCGCCACCGTCCCGAGCACCCGAACCAGCAGCGAGGGGCTTGCGAACAGCCGCCGGACGGCGATCCACGCCAGGGCGGTCGCCCCCGGCACGGCGAGAAGCTGGGCCGCCGGCGCGGCCCGGCTCTGCCAGAGCAGAAGCGCCGCGGCGAGGAGGGCGGGCGCCGCCGTCGCCGCCCAGGCGACCCGCTCCGCTTCGTCGCGGCGGGAGCGCCAGAGCATGACGGCATAGCCGATCAGCCCCGCCACCGGCAGGGCGCAGATCGAGATCGCCGTCACATAACCGTGCGTGTAGACCGGCCGGGCCTCGCGGACGTTGCCGAGCCACAGCCGAACCAGCTCTGGCGAGGCGCCCTCCAGCCGCCCGAGGCAATGGGGCCAGGCCAGAACGAAGGCCGCGGCGAGCGCTGCTCCCGCGACGGCGGCAACCGCCAGCCGGAGCGGCCACGACCGCAGGGGGAGGAAGGCGAGCGCGACCGCGATCGCGCCGCCGGCGACGACGGCCGACAGCCACACCGGCGACAGAGCGTCGCAGACGGCCGCCCGGTTCGCCCAGGAGGCAAAGATCGCGAAGCCGAGCGCCGAGCCGCCGGCGAGGCTCGCGCCATAGGTGGCGAGCCGCCGGCCCTCCGCCGGATCGCGCACCCAGAGCAGGACGGCGATCGCGCCCGCCAGCGCCAGATAGGGCAGCATCTCCAGCCCGATCACCAGCGACAGCGCGCTGGCGACCCCCAGCAAAGCCCCGCCCCGGGCCCGCTTCCGGTCGATCAGCGCTCCGACCGACATCGCGAGGAAAGCCAGCTGCCAGCCATGATGGTCGATCCGGAGCGGCGCCCACATATTCCGTGCCGAATGGCCGCAGAGCAGGATGGCGATGGCGAGCGCGAAGGCGCCCGGTGCGATCAGCCGCCGCGCGGTCCACCCCACCGCACCCATGGCGACCCCCATCGGAAGCAGCGGGGCCACCGCCACCGCGGCGCGTTCCGCGGCCGGGCCGCCGATCAGCGGCGCGAGGGCGAGCCGGATCCCGGCGATCGGAAGGTCGACCAGCCGCGACCAGTGGATGTCGGCCCCGAACGGCGGATTGAGCCTATATTGCCTCAGATCGTACCAATCCTGGCCGGCGAGCAGGGCCCGGACCTGCATGATCCGCATATTGTCGTCGGTGTCGCCGAGCGCGAAGGCGTTGATCGCGCCCCACCGGCCGTAGAGGAGGAGGGCCGAGACGACGAGCCAGATGAGCAATACCCACCACCGCCAGTGCCGCCCGAGACCTTCCTCCATCCCTGTCGCCCCTTTCCAACCCGTCCGCTCGGCATTAGTCGCTCAAGGCCAAAGGGCAAGAAGGCGAAAAGGGAGCGCGCTGGAGATGAAGTTGCGCAGCGCGATGCCGCCGGTCGTCGAGCAGCTGATTCGATTCGGCCTGGTCGGAGGTTTCGTCACCCTGGTCGGCGGCGCCGCCTACTACTTTCCGGCCACCTATCTCGGCGTCGCGCCGCTGCTCGCCAATTTCTTCGCTTATGCGATCGCGATGGTGCTCGGCTATGTCCTCCACAGCACGGTCAGCTTCAAGGGCCACGGCAGCCGCGACAATCCGGCCAGGCGCACCGGCCGCTTCGTCATCGTCTCCCTCGTCAGCCTCGGCCTCAACAGCCTCTTCGTCTGGTGGCTGACCGGGCCGATGGGCGGACCGACCTGGTGGCCGCTCGTGCCGATGCTGTTCGTCACCCCCGCAATCACCTTCGCGCTCAACCGACAGTGGGTGTTCGGCTGAGATGGCCAGAATCTGATGGAACGAATCGTCTACGACCGCATGGCGGAGCTCGACAGCCGGCACTGGTGGTACCGCGCCCGGCGCGAGATCCTCGCCGACCTGATCGGCCGCCGGATCCGGCTGCCCGAGGATCCGCATATCCTCGAGATCGGCTGCGGGACCGGCCACAATCTCGTCATGCTCAAGCGCTTCGGCCGGGTCGACGCGATCGAGATCGACGCCGCCGCGCGCGCCATCGCCGGCCAAAGGCTCGGCCATGAAGTGATGGATTCGCCGCTCCCCGCGCTGACCGGGGTCGAGGACGGCGCCTACGATCTCGTCGCCCTGCTCGACGTGCTCGAGCATGTCGAGGAGGATCGCACCGCGCTCGAAAGCATCGCCCGCAAGCTCAGGCCCGGAGGGCGCATCCTGATCGCGGTTCCGGCCCATCCCTGGATGTGGAGCGCGCACGACGTCGTCAATCACCACAAGCGGCGCTACACGCGCCGGACGTTGCGGGCGACGGTCGAAGCCGCCGGGCTGAAGGTCGAGATGCTGAGCTGGTTCAACAGCCTGCTCTTCCCGCTCGCCGCCACGGCCCGCCTGGCCGGGCGCGTCCGGCGCAAGGACGACAGCGACGACAAGCTTCCGCCCGGGCCGCTCAACGCCTTGTTCGAAGGGATTTTCCGCCTCGAACGCTACGCGATCGGACGGCTTCAGTTGCCGCCCGGCGTCTCGCTGGTGGCGATCGTCTCGGCCCCATCGTCTCCGGCGGCGTGAGCGACGTGGCCTAAGGTGGCCCGGCCGCCGGCATGGCCGGCGATCTCGGCGACGATGTAGAGCGGGCGGTGCTTGGCCTCCATGTAGAGCCGGCCGAGATACTCGCCGATCATCCCGAGCACGAACATCTGCACCGCGCCGAGGATGACGACGACGAGCATCAGCGACGTCCAGCCCTGGATCGCGCTCCCGGTGAGGAAGCCGATCGCGATATAGCCGAGCAGGAGCACCGAGGCGGCGACCAGCCACAGCCCGATATGGCTCGCCATCCGAAGCGGCGCGGTCGAGAAGCCGGTGACGGCGTCGAGCGCGAAGCGGATCATCTTCGACAGCGGATATTTGCTCTGCCCGGCATGGCGCTCGGCGCGGTCGTAGGCGATCGGCACCTGCCGGAAGCCGACCCAGGCGACCATTCCGCGGATGAAGCGCGCCTGCTCGGGAAGGCTGAGAAGCGCGTCGAGCGCGCGCCGGCTCATCAGCCGGAAGTCGCCGGTGTCGCGCGGAATCTCGATCTCGGCGAGGCGCGAGAGAAGCCTGTAGAAGAGCATGGCGGTTCCGCGCTTGAACGCCGTCTCGCCGGCCCGGGCGCGGCGGACCGCATAGACGACGTCGGCGCGCTGGCGGTCCATCTCCGCGATCATGGCTCCGAGCAGCTCGGGCGGGTCCTGGAGGTCGGCGTCGATGATCAGGATCCGGGTCCCCGAGCACAGGTCGAGCCCCGCGGTCAGAGCGAGCTGGTGGCCGTGGTTGCGCGAGAGGTTGATCGCGACCAGCCGCGGATCCTGCGCCGACAGCGAGCGCATCATCTCCCAGCTTCGGTCGCGCGAGCCGTCGTTGACGAGGACGATCTCATAATCCTCGCCGACGCAGCCCCGGGCCGCCGCGGTCAGCCGCCCGTGAAGCTCGGTCAGGCACGCTTCCTCATTGTAGCAGGGCACGACGATCGAGAGGGAAAGCGGGCTCATTCATTTTCCTGGGGGCGGAACGGGGTCTTGTCGACGATCCGATACAGCACGCTCGTGCCGCTGCGCCAGACCGGCTGCATGCCCTGGGTCAGCGCCGGATCGTAAGGCGGCGGGCGGATCAGCCAGACATAGTCGAAATCCTCGCGCGGCATGTAGAGCAGCGACTGGTCGAGCGTCAGCCAATGCTCGCCGCGGCAGGGGAAGGCGAGCACCTGCTGCGAGGGATCGCGCGAGAACCAGCCGTCGTCGGGATAGCGGGCGGTGAGCAACTGGGCGCCGCTCATCGACCATTGGTCGTTCGAGAAGGCATTTCGGCGGACGAGGGCGAGCGCGGGCAGATGCTCGAGCCGGATCATCGCCCAATCCTTGCGGCATTTGACTCCGACGAAGGAGATCAGCCGAGCGTCGCGCGGAATATGGGCGATCGCGGCGAGCTCGCGGTCGTAGTCGCGGTCGTAGCCGATGAAGCTCAAACTATTGCCGGCGAGCCGGGCTCCGGCGAACAGCAGCCCGGCGACGGCGAAGAACGCCCCCGCTTTTCCCGCCCAGGCCGGGCGGTAGCGGATCGCGATCACCGCCGTCGCGATGACGAAGGGGGCGAGCCGCATGTCGGCGTAATTGGATCCGAACACGATCCTGGGCAGGCAGACGAAGACGGCGGCGAGGAAGAGGGTGGAGGCGGCGAGGTTGCGCGAGATTTCGAGCTTCTTCCAATAGAGGATGCCGATCAGGACGACGAGGCCGATCACGGCGAGCGAGCCTTCGTCCCACCAGTACCAGCGGTCCCTCAGGGCCATCAAAATCCAGTCGCGCTTCAGCCGCCATCGGAACCATTGGCCGGTTTCCCCGCCGACATGGGCGCCGCTTCGCCACAGCAGCATGAGCAGCACGGGCGGGGCGAGGGCGAGGCAGTGAAGGACGGTGTTGAGGCCGGCCTTCCAGATCGGCCGCTTCAGATCGACCTGGCGCACCAGCTCGGCCGAAAAGGCCATCACGCCGAGCGTCCCCCATCCGAAGGCGTGGCAGATCCAGAGCAGCACCGAGATCGGCACGAACAAGCCGGCGCGAAGCTTGAGCCGGCCGAGCCGGGCGAGCCTCAACCACAGGGCGAAAGCGAGGAAGGCGAGCGCCATAGACAGCGCGAAATTGATGAAGCCGAACATGAACGGATAGGAGTAGGTCAAGGGAAGCGCGAAATAGGCGGTCGGCGGAACCCGGCCGTGCACCTCGCGCGCGACCCACAGGAAGCCCGCCGCGGTCAGCATCGGGATTGCGATGGCGATCAGCTTCACCGCCGGCTCGAGGCCGATCAGCCAGGCGATCGGGACGACCAGCAGGTCGACTCCGAGATTGCCGATCAGCGCCCAGTGGAAGTCGTAGAAGTGGGCGAGCACCGGCGAGCGGTCGATCGCCAGCTGGACGTGATAGCGCCCCATATGGCCGGGAAGGTCGACGAGGGGCGGGATGTCCGGCCACAGCAGCGGCACGCCGCACGCCAGCACCGCGACGACGACCATCCAGCGATGCTCCCACCAGGCGCGCGGCTGGCGGGCGCTGGCGCT
Organism: Allosphingosinicella sp.; assembly: GCA_045811485.1. Lineage (GTDB taxonomy): Bacteria > Pseudomonadota > Alphaproteobacteria > Sphingomonadales > Sphingomonadaceae > Allosphingosinicella. Next base: position 15,557 of record JBJMTX010000030.1, on the reverse strand, counting down.
CTCTCGTTCGGCGGAAGTGGAGGTCATCGGCCCCGGGCAAACCGCCTTCGGGAGGGAAATTCAACCAATACTTTGCCTCCCTGCCTTCCGAAGGCCTCCTAACCGTTCGTTAACCCTGTTCTCCTAGCCCTGTCGGCGAGGAGGCGCGAATGGGACAGCCGGAAGCGGAAAGCATGGCGGGAACGGCTGCTCGACCCGTCTCGTCGCCGGAGCGGCTCTGGGCGCTCGCCTGGGTCTTCGTCCTCGTCCTCGTCTCGCTGCTCTTCATCCAGGATATCGCCACCACCCATTTCACCCCCTGGCCGTCGATCCAGGGCGCCGCGATCTGGGGAAGGGACTTCGCCAATGTGTGGACCTCGGGCCACCTCGTGCTCGAGGGCAGGCTGGACCTCCTCTACGATGTCAACGGCTACCACGCCTATCAGGACGCCCTCTTCAACGGCGCGCTCCGCGACCACAATTATTCCTACCCGCCGCCGACCCTGCTCTACACCTGGGCGTTCGGGCTGCTGCCCTATCCGGTGGCGCTCGTTTCCTGGCTGCTCCTCACCGGCGCCGCTTTCGCCGCCGCCGCCCGTCCCTATCTTCGCGACGCCGGCCTCCCTGGCTGGCTCGCGCTCGTCGCCCCGGCGACTTTGCTCAACGTCTGGGCGGGGCATTACGGGCTTCTCATCGGCGCGCTCTGGCTCGGCGCCTTCCACCTTCTGCCCCGCCGGCCCGCGCTTGCCGGCGTCCTGATCGGGCTGATGCTGGTCAAGCCGCACCTCGCGGTGCTGGCGCCGCTCATACTCGCCCGCCGCGGCGAATGGCGGGCCTTCGCCGCCGCCGCCGCCACCGCCGGCGGGCTCGCGCTCCTCTCGGCGCTTCTGTTCGGCCCGGAGCTCTGGCGGACCTGGCTCACCGTCACGGTCGGCGTCCAGAGCGCGATGGTCGACGATGTCGGCACCTATTTCCTGAGGATGATGCCGACGATCGTCCCGACCGTCTCCGCCTTCGGCTTCGCGGGCGCCGTCGCCTGGACGCTCCAGCTGCTCTTCGGCGCGGGCGCGGTCGCCGCTTTGCTTCGCTTCATGCCTTCCGACAGCCGCGCCGCCGGCCTCGCCGGCGGAGTCGCGACCTTCCTCGTCCTGCCCTACGCCTTCGATTACGACATGACCGTGCCCGGCCTCGCCGCCCTGCTGATGTTCGCCAGGCTCCGCCGCGAGCCGGAGAGCGGCTCGAGCCTCGTCCTGCTCTTCGCCTTCCTGCTGCCTCTGACGGTGCATACGTTCGGCCTTCTCCATCTCCCCGCGCCGCCCCTCATCCTTGCCGCCCTGCTCGGCCTGATGCTTCGCGAAAGGGCCGTCGCCGCGGCTCCGCGCGCGTTAAAGCCCGGTACAGCCGCGTCGCTGTAGGGGCTGGGGCCAGGAGGGGAGAATCCTCCCCGGTTCGATGGAGTTCGAGATGAAGAAGATCCTCTTTGCCGGCGTCGCCTTGCTCGCCGCCGTCCCAGTCCTTGCCCAGCCCGCCCCCGAAGGCCGCGGCCCGATGGCCGGACCGCTGACCCGCAATGCCGTCCAGGCCCGGGTCGAGGCCCGTTTCGCCCGCGCCGACGCCAATCGCGACGGTTTCGTCACCCAGGACGAGATCCGCGCCCGCGCCGAGGCGCGCCGCGGCGAGCGCGAGGCTGCCCGGGGCGAGCGCCGCGGCCGGATGTTCGACCGGCTCGACGCCAATCACGACGGCTCGATCAGCCGCGCCGAGTTCGACGCCCGTCCCGCCTTCCGCGGCGGCGAGCGCGGCGAGCGCGGCGAGGGCCGGGCGATGCGCGGTCCCCGTGACGGCGGCCGGTTCGCCCATCGCGGCCCGCGCCGCGGGATGATGGGCATGGGCGGCCGTGGCTTCGCGGCGATGGACCTCGATCATGACGGCCGGATTGCCCGCGGCGAGGCCGAGCGTTCCGCGCTCGAGCGCTTCGACCGCGTAGACACCAACCGCGACGGCACGATCAGCCCCGAAGAGCGCCAGGCCGCCCGCGAGGCCTTCCGCGACCGGATGCAGGAGCGTCAGGGCCAGTAACGACATCCCGGCGAAAGCCGGGACCTCGTTTCAAGTTCGCGCCTGCCCGTCATTGCGAGGAGCGAAGCGACGCGGCAATCCAGCGGGCCTCTTAAGGCCGCACTGGATTGCCGCGCTTCGCTCGCAATGACGAAGCTGGCAGGCTCTTGCCTCTTCACTCCGCCGCCAGATGCCATTCCGGCGCTTCCTCCATCTCGCGAAGCCGAGCCGATTCCTCGTACATATAGTCGCGGGTCATCGGGATGGCGTCGCGGCGCTTCACATACTGGATCTGCCAGTTGACCATTCCGCCGTAGCGGAAGGCGGCCTCGGCGCCGGCGAGGTAGAACAGCCACATCCGGTAGAAGCGATCGTCGTAGAGCGAGATGATCTCGTCCTTGTTCATGACGGTGCGATTGTACCATTCCTGAAGCGTCGGCGCATAATGGTAGCGCATCGCCTCGACGTCGGTGACGATCATGCGGTGCTTCTCCGCCTGGGTCACGAGCTCCGAAAGCGCAGGGATGTAGCCGCCCGGGAAGATGTACTTCCTCGTCCATTTGTCGGTGACGCCCGGCTCGCCCATCCGCCCGCAGCAATGCGAGACCATCACCCCGTCGTCCTTCAGCAGCCGGTTCATGTGCTGGTAGAAGCCGGGATAATGCGGCGTCCCGAGATGCTCGATCAGGCCGACATTGCTGATCCGGTCGAACTGGCCCTGGATGTCGCGATAATCCATCAGCTCGAACTTGACCTTGTCCGAGACTCCGGCCTCGCGCGCCCGCTCGTTGGAGAATTCGATCTGGTCGGGCGCGAGGGCGACCCCGGTCACCTCGACCCCGTACATGCGGTGAAGATAGAGGGCGAAGCCGCCCCAGCCGCAGCCGATGTCGAGCACCTTCATCCCGGGCTTCAGATACAGCTTCGAGGCGATGTGCGCCTTCTTGTCGAGCTGGGCCTTCTCGAGGCTGTTCGACAGATCGCGATAATAGGCCATCGTATATTGCCGGTCCTCGTCGAGGAACAGCTCGAACAGCCGGCGGGTGAGGTTGTAGGTGTGCTCGGCATTGTGCCTGGAGCGCGTCTTCCAGTTGATCTGGTCGAGGCGCCCGGCGATCCGGCCGACGGCCTTGCGCACCGGGCCTTTGGGCTTCAGCGGCCCTTGCCGCTCGACCGGGGCGTTGAAGCGGATGAGCAGGACGAGATCCCTGAGGTCGCCCTGCTCGATCACCATCCGCCCGTCCATGAACACCTCGCCGGCGCCGACCCGGGGATCCTTGACGATATGGTTGGAGGCGCCCTTGTCGGTGAAGCGGACGCGGACGGGCCCGTGCGGCGCACTGCCCTCGCCGTAATGATATTCCTTGCCGTCATGGTCGATGACGGTGAGATCGCCTTGCTTGACGATCTTCTTCAGCAGTTTGTCGAGCAGCCACATGGTTCACATTCCCTGAAATTTGCGCGCAATGAGCATGGCCGGGGCGGGTGGGTCAAGACTGGCTTGTCCTGAGCCTCTTCTCCTCCGCAAGCATATAGTCGCGGGTGATCGGCGCCGCCTCGCGGTCCCTCAGATACTGGATCTGGTACACACCCATCGGGGCGTCGCGGAACATGGTCAGCGAGGCGGCGAGGTAGAAGAGGTAGAGGCGGTAGAGGCGCTCGTCGTAGAGCCGGATGACCTCGGCCCGGTTCGACTTCAGCCGCTCGTACCATTCGCGCAGGGTATGGACGTAGTGGAGCCGCCAGGTCTCGCAATCGGCCATGATCATCCGCTCACTCTCGCTCGCCGCGACGATCTCGGACAAAGCGGGGAGATAGCCGCCCGGGAAGATGTGCTTCTGCATGAACTTGTCGGTCGTCCCCGGCCCGCCGAGCCGGGCCATGGTGTGGACGACGGCGATCCCGTCGGGCTTGAGGACCTCGCGGATCTTACGGAAATAGGTCCGGTAGAAGGCCTGGCCGACATGCTCGAGCATTCCGACCGAGGCGACCCGGTCGAACGTCCCGGCGACGTCGCGATAGTCGATCAGCTCGAACCTGACGCGGTCCGAGACGCCGGCTTCCGCGGCGCGCTCGCGGGCGAGGTCGAGCTGGGCCTGGGAGAGGGTGATCCCGAGCACGTCGACGTCGGCGACCCGGTTGAGGTAGAGGGCGAGCCCGCCCCAGCCGCAGCCTATGTCGAGCACCTTCATCCCGGGCTCGAGCCGGAGCTTGGCGGCGACGTGCGCCTTCTTGTCGAGCTGGGCCCGGTCGATGCCGTTTGCGGGATCGGTGAAGTAACCACAGCTGTACTGGAGGTCGGAATCGAGGAAGAGCCGGTAGAAGTCGTTGCCCACATCGTAATGATGCGACACGTTCCTCACCGCCCTCGGCCGCCAGTTGAGCGTTCGAAGCATGTGGCCGAGCTTGCTTCCCTTGCGGAGGAAGGGATTGGGGCCGTCGCTTTCCTCCCAGCGATGGCTTCCGCGGATGATGTTGACGAGATCGAGTATCTCGCCGCGCTCGACGATCAGCCGGCCGTCCATATAGGCTTCGGCGGCGCCGAGGCCGGGATCGCGAAGGATATCGCGGGCGACTCCGCTATCGGTGAACCGCACCTCGACCGAGCCGAACCCGCCGGGAGAGCCGTAGCGATAGGTCTTTCCGTCATGGTCGAGGAGGCTGATCTCGCCCTCCTTCACGTAGGAGCGCAGCGCCTTGTCGAGAAGCCAGATCATCCCTTCGGCGGCGGTCCGCCGGCCTGTCTCAGCCGGCCCTCGTCCTCGAGCATGTAATCGCGCATGATCGGGGTCGCGTAGCGGCTCTTCAGATACTGGAGCTGGTAGACCACCATCGCGCCGTCGGTGAACATCGTCATCGAGCCGGCGAGGTAGAAGAGGTAGAGCCGATAGAAGCGCTCGTCGTACATCTCCACGACCTTGTCGTGATTGGCCTTGAATCGGTCGTACCAGGCCTTGAGCGTGTAGACGTAGTGGAGGCGCAGGGCCTCGCAGTCGGCCATGATCAGCCGCTCCTTCTCGCTCGCCGAGACGATCTCGGAAAGCGCCGGCAGATAGCCGCCGGGGAAGATGTATTTCTGCATGAACTTGTCGGTCGTTCCGGGCTTGCCCATCCGGCCCATGGTGTGGACGAGGGCAACGCCCTCGGGGATGAGAAGCTCGCGAACCTTGTGGAAGAAGGTCTGGAAATAGGCCGTGCCGAGATGCTCGAACATGCCGATCGAGACGATCCGGTCGAACGTGCCGGTGACGTCGCGATAGTCGATCAGCTCGAACTTGACCCGGTGCGCGACTCCCGCTTCCTCCGCCCGCTGCCGGGCGACGGCGAGCTGCTCCTTGGAGAGGGTGACCCCGAGCACGTCGACGTCGGCGACTCGGTTGAGATAGAGAGCGAGCCCGCCCCAGCCGCAGCCGATGTCGAGCACGCGCTGGCCCGGCTTCAGGTGAAGCTTGGAAGCGATATGCGCCTTCTTGTCGAGCTGCGCCTGCTCGATGCTGTTGGCCGGATCGGTGAAGTAGGCGCAGCTATACTGCATGTCCGGATCGAGGAAGAGCCGGTAGAGGTCGTTGCCGATGTCGTAATGGTGCTGGACGTTCTTGAGCGAGCGCGACTTCCAGTTGAGCGTGCTGAGCGCGTGGCTGAGCCTGCCGGTCTTCTTGAGGAACTCGTTGGGCTTGCTGCGCTCCTCCCAGCGCCGGTTGCGGCGGATGAGCTTGATGAGATCGATGATCTCGCCCTGCTCGAGGATCAGCCTGTTCTCCATCCAGGTGTCGACCGTCCCCATCGTCGGGTCGCGGGCGATCTGCATGGCGACCTTGCTGTCGGCCATACGGACGGTGACCGGCTCGAGGCCCGGAAACGGCGCTCCGTAGCGGCTCGTCCTGCCTTCATGGTCGATGATGGTGAGCTCGCCCTTGGTGACGAGCCGGTGAAGCATCTTGTCTAATAACCCCATGGCCGCGCACAATAGCCCCGTGTCCAGCGAGCGCAACTCCGTCACCGAAGCGATAACGGGACGGCGTTCGGTGCGCGCTTTCCTGCCCCGCTTGGTCGAGCGCGAAGCGATCGAGGTGCTGCTCGAAACGGCGGCGCGCGCCCCGTCGGGCGGCAATCTCCAGCCCTGGCGGGTCGATGTCCTGACCGGCGAGCCGCTCGATGCGCTCAAGGCCGAGGTCCGCGAAGCCTTCGCGCTTCGAAGCGCGCGCGAGGCGCTCGAGCTGACCATCTATCCCTCGCCGCTCCCCGAGCCCTACAGGTCGCGGCGCTTCGCCAGCGGCGAGGCGCTCTACGAGACGCTCTCGATCCCGAGGGAGGACAAGGCCGCCCGCCTCGCCCAGTTCGCCCGCAACTTCGAGGCCTTCGGGGCGCCGGTCGTGCTGTTCTTCTCGATCGACCGGATGTTCGACCGCCCGCAATGGGCGCATCTCGGCATGTTCATGCAGAATCTCATTCTGCTGGCCGAGGAAAGCGGCCTCGCCACTTGTCCCCAGGAGGCCTGGGCAACGGTGCATTCGGTCGTGTCGAAGCACCTCGACCTGCCGTCGGAGCGAATCCTCTATTGCGGCATGGCGCTCGGCTATGCGGACCCGGACGCGCCGGTCAACGCGCTCAGGACGGATCGCGCCCCGTTCGCGGACTTCGCCACCTTCCGCGGCTTCTAGGCGAGCGCCGCCTGCTTCTCCTCGGCGAGCCGGTCGAGCTCGGCGCGGCTCTTCTTCTCGGCCGCGGACTTGAGCTGGCCGCAGGCGGCCATGATGTCGCGGCCGCGCGGGCGGCGGATCGGCGCCGAGATTCCGGCCTCGAAGATGATGTCCGAGAAACGCTGGACCCGCGCTTCGTCCGAGCATTCGTAGGGCGCGCCCGGCCAGGGATTGAACGGGATCAGGTTGACCTTGGCCGGAAGCTTGTACTTCCTGATCAGCCGGACCAGCTCGCGCGCGTCCTCGTCGCTGTCGTTCTTGTCCTTGAGCATCACATATTCGAAGGTGATTCGCCGGGCGTTGTTGGCGCCGGGATAGGCGGCGCAGGCGGCAAGCAGCTCCTCGATCCCGTACTTACGGTTCAAGGGCACGATCTCGTCGCGCACCGCCTTGGTCACCGCGTGGAGCGAGACGGCGAGGTTGACGCCGATCTCGTCGCCCGCGCGCGCCATCATCGGCACTACGCCGGAGGTCGAGAGCGTGATCCGCCGACGCGACAGGCCGAGCCCATCGCCGTCCATCACGATCTTGAGCGCATCGCGGACATTGTCGAAATTGTAGAGCGGCTCGCCCATCCCCATCATCACGATGTTGGAGAGCATCCGCCCTTCCGGCTGCGACGGCCACTCGCCGAGCGAATCGCGGGCGAGCATGACCTGGCCGACGATCTCGCCGGCGGTGAGGTTGCGGACGAGGCGCATCGTCCCGGTGTGGCAGAAGCGGCAATTGAGCGTGCAGCCGACCTGGCTCGAGACGCAGAGCGTGCCCCGGTCGGCGTCGGGAATGAACACCATCTCGAAATCATGGCCGTCCGGCGTCTTGAGCAGCCATTTGCGGGTGCCGTCGGTCGACACCTGCTCGACGACCACATCGGGCCGCCCGACGACGAATCGCTCGCCGAGCCAGGCGCGCTGCGGCTTGGCGATATCGCTCATCGCGTCGAACGACGTGGCGCCGCGATTGTAGATCTGGTGCCAGATCTGCTTGGCGCGAAGCTTCGCCTGCCTGGGCTCGAGCCCGGCTTCCTCGAGCGCGGCCCGGATCGAATCGCGGGAGAGCCCGACCAGGTCGACCCGCCCGTCCGCGGGCGCGCTTTCCGGGCGCGGCACGGGAACCGGGTCGATATGACCGGGGATGGGCATCGGCGCTGTCATGAGGCTGCCCATGTAGGCGAGACGAGGCGCTTTTTCTAGGCTGTCCCCGACGCTCCGAGCTCGCCGCTGCCCAGGCCGATCACCGTCTCGACGCCGTCCTCGATGCAGACCACCGAGCCCTGCGGAAGCGGCGGGGCGACCGGGGCGCCGCAGTCCGGCCGGTCGGGCGCTCCGGTGAGGAGGCCGCGAAGCACTCGCGAAGAGATTCCGTGCATGAGGATCAACCGGTCGCCGTCCTCCGCGCTGGTCTCCTCCATCCACGCGTTCAGCCGCCTGGCGATATCGTCATACCATTCGCCGCCGGGCGGCCGGCAGGTGAACAGGCCGGCCCGGGTGTCGACGAAGCCCCCATGGGCCTCGGCGATCTCGGCATAATAGCGCCCGCCCCATTCGCCCATCTCCATCTCGGAGAGCCGGGCGTCCGTCCGCGCCGCGTGCCAGTCGAGGCGGAGATGCTCGGCGACCACGGCGAGCGTCTGCAGGGCCCGGCCGGTCGGCGAGGCCCACAGAGCGAGCGGCGGCGCCGGCCCGAGCGCGCCGAGCAAGGCCTCGCCAATCGCCTCGGCCTGGGCGAAGCCGGCGCGGGTGAGCGGCGTATGCTCGGTCTCGCCCTGCATCCGGCGGGCGGCGTTGAACACCGTCTCGCCGTGGCGGGCGATGAACCAGCGCGCCATCCTCAGCGCCGGCTCAGGCAGCCGAGAGCGGCGGCGTCGATCGCCGTCGCCGCGCCGCGCAGCCTGTAGCCGTCGCGGATGAGCGCCCCGCTCGCCGCCCTGGTCTCGACGCTCATCTGGAGTCCGGTCCGCATCGCCGCGACGATGGCCGCGTCCGCCGCGGAATCGGCGCCCCAGGCGTCGAGTCCGCCGCCGCGAAGCTGGAAGGTCTGGTCGTCGATTCGAAGAAGGACGGCCGAACCTTCCCGCTTCGGCCGGCTGATCCGGAAATAGGCCTGGCCCCGGACGGAGCGGTCGGCGGACCAGGCGACCGAGGCGAAGGCCCGGCCGCCCTCGGCGCGCTCCGGTCTGTCCGCCTCGGCGATCGCATAGCAGCGCGCCCCGTCGCGGAACGCCCCCCAGGTCTGGAAAATGCCCAGGGCCTGGGGCGCCGCTTCGACGGCTCCGCTAAATCCCAGAGATATCAGGAATAATGCCGCCCGCTTGGTCACGCGCCCGATCATGCCGAATATAGCGGAGCTTTGGCAATGCCTGCCTGCGCTTCCGAGCCCGCCGGCCCGGAAGAGCCGAGCGGGTCTCCGGCCCTTTTTTCGCGCCCCCGGAGACTAAGCGCTGGCGATAGCAAGAGAGCCGCTTTACAACCGCCCGAAAGTGCCACTTCCGGGGGTAGTATGAAGGCGACGATCGAACGGGCTACGCTTCTCAAGAGCCTCGGCCACGTCCAGTCGGTGGTGGAGCGCAGGAACACGATCCCGATCCTCTCCAACGTCCTCATCGAGGCGACCGAGGGCGGCGGCCTGAGGCTGATGGCGACCGACCTCGACCTCCAGATCGTCGAGACGGTCGAGGCCAACGTCACCCAGCCGGGCGCGACCACCGTCTCCGCCCACACCCTGTTCGACATTGCCCGGAAGCTTCCCGAAGGCAGCCAGGTCGAATTGAACGCCGCCGAGGGCAAGATGCAGGTCAATGCCGGCCGAGCCCGATTCAACCTCTCCACCTTGCCGCGCGACGACTTCCCGGTGATCGCCGAGGGCGACCTTCCGACCCGCTTCGAGCTTCCCGCCGCGACCCTTCGCCAGATCATCGACAAGACCCGATTCGCCATCTCCACCGAGGAGACCCGCTACTATCTCAACGGGATATTCCTCCACGTCTCGGACGAGGCCCAGCCCGTGCTCAAGGCGGCCGCGACCGACGGCCACCGCCTCGCCCGGGTGACGGTGCCGCGCCCGGCGGGCGCCGAGGGCATGCCCGACGTGATCATTCCGCGCAAATGTGTCGCCGAGCTCCGCAAGCTGCTCGACGAGCTCGAGGGCACCGTCCAGGTCTCGCTGTCCGAGACCAAGGTCCGCTTCGGCCTGGGCAGCGCGATCCTGACCTCGAAGCTGATCGACGGCACCTTCCCGGATTACAGCCGGGTCATCCCGACCGCGAACGACAAGCTGCTCAGGATCGACCCGCGCTCGTTCGAGGAGGGCGTCGACCGCGTCGCCACCATCGCCAGCGAGAAGACCCGGGCGGTGAAGATGGCGCTCGACCGCGACCGCGTCACCCTGTCGGTCACCAGCCCGGAGAACGGCACCGCGGCCGAGGAAGTGCCGGGCGATTACAATGCCGACGGCCTCGAGATCGGCTTCAACGCCCGCTATTTGCTCGACATATTGGGCCAGCTCGAGGGCGACACGGTCGAGATGCACCTCGCCGACGCCGCGGCGCCGACGCTTCTGCGCGAGAACGACAATGCCCCGGCCCTCTACGTCCTGATGCCGATGCGGGTGTGATGGCGCAGCAGGAAGCTCCCGCGATCTGGGCCTATGCGGCGGCGCTGGTCGTCACGATCGTCTGCCTCGCCCTCGCCAATGTGGTCATCGCCTATTTCGGCGGGCTGGCGAACGTCGGGGCGGCCACGCCCGTTGCCGCCGCTTTGGCCTTGGTCCAGGGACTGGCCGGAGCGTTGCTGGCGGTCTTTTCCTCCAGGCTGCTTTTCAAATCGCTCCGTCCCGCGAATTTCTGGCTCAAATGGATCGTCATAGTGGTGGCGATCCTGTTCGCGGTGGTGATCGCCTGGCTGCTGGCGACCGGCAAGTCGGGAAGGGCGCTGACCTGGACGACCTACGCCGGCGTCGCGGCGCTCATCGGCACTGAGTTGGGGCGCCGGATCGCTCGGGGCCTGTTCGGGCGTCCGCCTCGCGAGGATGTCGGCAGCCTCGCTTCCTGATTGAACACGAACGCCGGGCATGGCACACTGACATCGATGTCAGTAACGGAGTCGCCGATGGCGAGCCAATCCTTCAACCCCGCCGTTCCGATGAAGCGCCAATGGGGCACGGCGCTCAGGGCGCTTCGCCGGCTGCTCGCCAATGGCGATGACACCGTCCAGGTCTTCCGGATCATGCGGGCGCTCAATGGCGATACGTCGCACCGCAACTACCGCCGGCTGATTGCCAGCCCGGAAGGCGGCCGTCTGGCCTACCGCGCCGTCGAGCTGGCGCCGCGCTTCTGCGATCGCGCCTGGATCGAATCCTTCCCCGAGGGAACGGTCGGCGCGGCCTATCGCAGCTTCCTCGATCGCACCGGCTATTCCGCCGACGGGCTCGTCGAGGTCAGCGTCGCTGACGGCGCCTATCCGCCGAACGTCGAGCACCCCTTCGCCTGGTTCGGCCGCCGCGAGCGCGACATCCACGACATCTGGCACGTTCTGACCGGCTACGAGGCCGACGAGCCGCTCGGCGAGGCCTGCCTCGTCGCTTTCTCCTACGCCCAGACCGGCGGCCTCGGCTGGGCCTTCATCGGCGCCGGCGCGGCGCTCAAGAGCCTTCGCATCACCGGCAATACCGCTTTCGCCAAGGCGGTGTGGGAGGGAAGGCGCCACGGCAAGCGCGCCGCCTGGCTCCATCTCGAGGATTACGAAGCCTTGATGGCCGAGCCGCTCGCCGCCGCCCGCTCGCGCCTCGCAATCGCCGAGCCGGTACGCTACCGCGAGGCCCAGCGGCGGCTGGCGGCGGACGGGAAGACCGGAATCTGATCCTCCGTCATTCCGGCGAAAGCCGGAACCCAGGAACACCGCTGCCCCCGCTGGTCCGGGGAAGTGTGCATGGGTCCCGGCTTCCGCCGGGATGACGTTGGAGCGTGAAACCTTCCTCGGAACGCTCTAGGGCCGCCCGATGGCCCTCACCCGCCTTGCCCTGACCGACTTCCGCAACCACCGCGACGCCCTCATCGCGCCCGGGCCCGGCCTCGTCGTCCTCACCGGCGAGAACGGGGCGGGCAAGACCAACCTTCTCGAGGCCGTCTCGCTGCTTTCGCCGGGGCGGGGCCTGAGGGGGGCGACGCTGTCGGAGATGGCTCGGACCGGCGGCCCCGGCGGGTTCGCGGTGGCGGCTCGGCTCGACAGGGCGGAGGTCGGCACCGGCACCTCGCCCGAACTGCCCGAGCGCCGCCAGGTCAGAATCAACGGCGCGCCCGCTTCCGCCACCTCGCTCTCCGAATGGCTGTCCGTCCTCTGGCTGACGCCGGCGATGGACCGGCTGTTCCAGGAAGGCGCGAGCGGCCGCCGCCGCTTCCTCGACCGGCTGGTGCTCGCGCTCGAGCCCGGGCACGCCGTCCACGCCGCCCGCTACGAGGCGGCGATGCGGGCGCGCAACAAGCTGCTCGCCGAGCCCGGCGTTCGCGACGAGGCCTGGCTTTCGGCGCTGGAGGCGCGGATGGCCGAGCACGGCGCCGCCCTCGTCGAGGCCCGTGCCGCCGCGGTGGGGCTGCTTTCGGAGCGCCTCGCCGCCGCGCCCGAGGGGCCGGTCGCCCGGGCGGAACTCGCCCTGGAAGGCGGCGCCGAGGATCTGGCGACGGAGCTCGCCCGCGGGCGGGCCCGCGACGCCGCGGCGGGCCGGACGCTGGCCGGTCCCCACCGCACCGATCTTGTCGTTACCCATCTCGGCAAGAGCCGGCCCGCCGGCCTTTGCTCGACGGGCGAGCAGAAGGCGCTCCTGCTCGCGATCATCCTCGCCCACGCGGATCTGGTCGCGGAGCGCGCCGGGCGCCGGCCGATCCTCCTCCTCGACGAGGTCGCGGCCCATCTCGATCCGGGGCGCCGCGCCGCTCTGTTCGAGCGGCTCGAAGCCGGCGGAGGCCAGGTCTGGATGACGGGAACCGAGCCGGCCCTGTTCGACTCCGTCTCCTCGCGCGCGGCCCTGCTCTCGGTGATCGACGGCCGGGTCGTCGGTTAGGGAGCGGTCTGCTCCAGGGCCTTCAGCCAGGTAATCACTTCCTGGGCCAGCCGGATCCGGGCGCCGGACCAGCCGTGGTCGGTGCCGGCGTGGACCGCCGAGACCCGAGCGCCCGGAGCCGCCTTCACCGCCGCGGCGAGCGAGTCGCTCATCGGCGCGAGTCCGTCGTCGGAGGTGAGGACGAGGAGCGGGTGCCGGGCGAGGCCCGCCGCGCCGGGGGTCCAGTCGAAGGCGGCGGCGTTCGCCAGCACCTCGTCGGCCATGCTCTTCGCGGTGACTCCCGCGAGCGCTTCCATATTGTCGGCCATGAGCGCCACCGCCTCCGCTCGAGCCATCCTGCGCCCGCCCATGTTCGCGGCCGAGATCAGGATCGTCCCGGCCAGATCGGGGTCGCGCTCCCCGGTCATCGCCGCGACCCAGCCGCCCATCGAATGGCCGGCGACCACGATTCGGTGAGGATCGATCGACAGCCTCGCCGCATTGGCGGGGTCGCGCAAATAAGCCAGGACGGCTCGGGCATCCGCGAGGTTGCCGGCGAAGCGAAAAGCCCCCGGGCTTCCCCACGAGCCTCGATAGTTGAAGGTGACGACGGTCCAGCCCGCCCTGCGCACCGCTTGGGCGAGATCCAGATTCTTCTCGTTTCCGGGCAGGCCGTGCATCAGCACCAGCACCGGGTGCGGGCCGGCGCCGGCCGTGGTGTAGGCGACGCCGTTGATCCTGACCCCGCCCGACGGGATGTGGAGCACTTCCATGCCGGGCGGATGGGCCTTGTCGTGCGGCGGATCGGTATAGATGGCCGGCGCCATTTGAGCCGGCGGAACGTGAGCGCCCACCGGCGCAGCGAGCAGCGCCAGAGCGGCTGCAAGGGCTCGTCTCGATCTCATTTCATATCCTTTCGGCGAGCCATAGGCACTGCTCGACTCCCTATCTGAAAAATGGTGTCTGATACCAATAGTCGCGGGGCGCGAGCCGGGTGGTTGCGGGACGGCATCCCCCCCCATGCTCCGCCAAACGGAGGAGGCGGTATGGCGAACTGGGTTCAATGCAGCCGGTACGACGAGCAGCGCAGCGTGATCTGGATCAATCTGGATCAGGTGGTTTCGGTTCGCGAGCACGAGAACGGCAGCACGTTCCTGTGCGCCGTGCGGGACGGGGAGTCGCCGTTCGAGATTCCGGTCTGGGACCGGCTGCACGACATCGCCTTCGCGAAGACCGGGAGCGATGGCTGAACCTGCCGCCGAAAATGGTGTCGACGTCGGCCTTCGCCGCGACCGGCTTCAAGCTTCGCGACGGCGGGATTAACTAGGCTTGCAGTGCGGGCTCGCGCACAAATGTTCTTGATTAGTTCTGATATCGCGCTATGATGTCCCCGCCCGAGTACCGCGAAAGCGAATCTGCCTTGTACCTTTGCCCCTTCGTGCCTTCTCTTGAAACCGGGTGGCGAGGCGGGGGAGCGGTCGGCAGCGGGGCCCGGCCGAGTGCAAGACGTTGGCCCGAGGCCCACCGCATCCGGCGCTTCCTCCAGGCGCCGTGCGCAACTTTTTTTGAGGGAAAGCACGAAGGCGCAAAGGTACAAGGAAGGCTGGATCGCCGCTTCGGGGCAGGCAGGCGAGAATCCGCGCGACACCGTGAACATCATGAACTTCGTTACGATTCCGGACACCCGCGCGCCGATGCTGCACCTGCGAAAAAACCGTTCTGAAACCCGCCAATTTCCTTGGGTTTTGCCTCTGCCGTCGCTATATCTGAACGATGTCGACATCCCCCAGCGAAAATGCCTACGGCGCCGATTCGATCAAGGTGCTGAAAGGCCTCGACGCCGTCCGCAAGCGGCCCGGAATGTATATCGGCGACACCGACGACGGCTCGGGCCTCCACCACATGGTGTTCGAGGTCTCCGACAACGCGATCGACGAGGCTTTGGCCGGCCATTGCGACCTCATCCGCATCGTCCTCAACCCCGACGGATCGGTGTCCGTCGAGGACAATGGCCGGGGAATCCCGACCGGCATCCATGCCGAGGAAGGCGTGTCGGCGGCCGAGGTCATCATGACCCAGCTCCACGCCGGCGGGAAGTTCGAGAACACGTCGGACGACAATGCCTACAAGGTGTCGGGCGGCCTCCACGGCGTCGGAGTCTCGGTGGTCAATGCTTTGTCGGAATGGCTCGACCTCACCATCTGGCGCGACGGCGAGGAGCATTTCATGCGCTTCCGCCACGGCGACGCCGAGGCGCCCTTGAAGGTCGTTGGCCCGGCCGGCTCGAAGAAGGGCACGCGAGTCACGTTCCTGCCCTCGCCGGAGACGTTCAAGATCGTCGAGTTCGACTGGGACACGCTCGAGCACCGCTTCCGCGAGCTCGCCTTCCTCAATTCGGGCGTTCGCCTCGTCCTCGTCGACGCCCGGCACGAGGAGGAGAAGGAGGTCGAGCTCTTCTACGAAGGCGGAATCTCGGCTTTCGTCCGCTATCTCGACCGCGCCAAGACCGCGCTCATCCCCGACCCCATTTCGGTCACCGGCCAGCGCGACGATATCGGCATCGAGGTCGCTCTCGAATGGAATGACAGCTATTACGAGCAGACCCTCTGCTTCACCAACAACATCCCCCAGCGCGACGGCGGCACCCACCTCGCCGCCTTCCGTGGTGCGCTGACGCGCCAGATCACAACCTATGCCGAGAAGAGCGGGGTCGCACAGAAAGAGAAGGTAGCGCTGACCGGCGATGATTGCCGGGAGGTGCTGACCGCCGTGCTCTCCTGCAAAGTG
>JBJMTX010000029.1:0-50514 GCA_045811485.1 Allosphingosinicella sp. | reverse complement strand
TCTAGGAACTCTGAATTTACTGGACGACCGTCGTGTCCACCTTCTCAACCCATTCGGGGAAGAAGACCGGCTCGCGGTTCGACCAGCCCGGCGCGGTCGCCGCGGCCTCGCTGATCGACTGGAGCAGAGTGCGCCGGCGATCGGGATGAAGATGCGGCAGCGCGGAGGCGGCGCAGAAGGCGCCGGGCAGCCACGGCCGCACGTTGGCGCCGACGAGGCGCTCGTAGAGGAAGCGGTAGGACGCGAAGCAGGGCAGCCGGTCCTGGCCGAGATCGAAGGCGGTCATCGTGATCAGCGGCGTCATCAACGGCTCCATCGCGTCGAGGCCGCTGTCGTCGGGAACGAAGGAACGGATATGGTCGAGGCGGCCGTAGATGCGCTCCTGGGCGCGGATGCCGGCGGCTTCGGCGGGATCGCGCGACCAGCGCTTCACGGCGTCGCGGCGGCCGAGGCCGATATCGAGCGCGCGGCGAATGTAACGCTGCGTGCCTTTGCCGAAGCCCGCGAATTCCCGCATCTCTGCCAGCGCCGCCGCACCATTGGCGGGCCGAGTCCTGGTACTCATGACCCCACACTCCTTCTGCCAGCGGGGTTCATGCACCAGTCCGGCTTACCAAGCCGTTAACCAACGCCCCGCTCCCCGTTCAGAATTGAATCAGAGATCGATTCCTCCCGCAATCGGAAAACGCCGCTGAGCAAAAGCGCGCGTCCCGACTGTCGCCGAACGGCAACAGAGCAGCGACGGCGATTGGCGGAAAAGCGCCATCCTTGCGGATGCGGAACAAGCGGCCTCTCGCGATACGCCGGCGAAACGGTTGACGGTGACGTTAGCGAATCCGCCGTGCTAGAAAGCGCCCGTGGGCGAGAATCTATGATCAGCGATCCTCGAAACAATATTGGCGGCGACGATTCGCAGCCCTTGCTCGGCGAGGCCGATGCGTCCGGCTATCGCCGTCCGCTGCCCGGATTTTCGACCAACGCGCCCGCTTTCTCTGCGAACGACGGCGAGATGGAAGGCTTTTGGGAGACCCCTGCGCTAACAGGAGCCATGGACAGGTCCCTATCGGATGGTGAGACAAGGCGGCTGCCGGATCTCGGCATCGCGTTCAAATCGATTCTCGCCTTCTGGCTGATCTACATCGCGCTGATCACCGCGCGCGCCCTCGTCGTCCAATTCCCCAATTTCTGGGAGATGATGGGCCGCCGCGCGATCGCGGCCCTGGTCGGCTGCGCGATCACCTTCCTCGTCTATCTGGCGATGCGGGCGGTTGCCGGGAAGAGCCTCACCGTGAAGGCGAGCCTTGCCGCCGTCCTGTGCCTGCCGGCCTCGATGCTGTTCGCGGCCTTCAACTATTTCATCTTCTACGTCTACGCGCCGCTCGACGCCGCCAAGAACGACACCAGCATGCAGGACATGACCCCATTCGAGATGCTCTGGCGCTCGGTGCTCGAGGGGGCCTTGAGCTGGTATTTCCTGTTCGCCGCCTGGGCCGCCTTCTACGTCGCGATGAGCTATGCCAAGCAGCTGCGCCTCGCCGACCGGCACAGCGCCATGCTCGCCCGCGAGGCGCAGGAGGCGCAGCTTCGGGCGCTGCGTTATCAGATCAACCCGCACTTCCTGTTCAACACGCTGAACTCGCTCTCCTCGCTGATCCTGTCGAGGAAGACCGACACCGCCGAGCGGATGCTGATGAACCTTTCCACCTTCTTCCGGGCGACGCTTTCCGCCGATCCGACCGCCGACGTCAGCCTCGACGAGGAGATCAGGCTCCAGCGCCTCTATCTCGACATCGAGCAGATCCGCTTTCCCGACCGCCTCCATATCGAGATCGACGTCCCCGACGCGCTGCTGACGGCGCGGGTGCCGGTCCTGATCCTCCAGCCTATCGTCGAGAATGCGGTCAAATATGGCGTCGCCAAATCGAAGAAGCCGGTCACGGTCAGGATCAGCGCTTATGAGGAGGCCGGCCGGCTCCACATCAAGGTCAAGGACAATGGTGAGACGGCGGCGACCGAGGATGAAAGCGGCTCGACCGGAGTCGGCCTCAGGAACGTCTGCGACCGTCTCATCACCCGCTACGGCGCCCGTTCCGGCTGCCTCGCCGGCCCCGACCCGGACGGCGGCTATACCGTTCACCTCTACATGCCGGTGACGCGGAATGGCTGACGATGTTCCGATCAAGGTGCTGGTCGTCGACGACGAGCCGCTCGCGGTCGAGCGGCTGCAACTGCTGCTCGCCCGGGCTTCGGGCGTGACCCTGGTCGGCACCGCCAATGACGGCGAGGGTGCGCTGAGGATCGCCGAGGCGGTGGCGCCCGACGTCGTCCTGCTCGACATCGCCATGCCCGGCATGGACGGCATCGACGTCGCCCGGGCGCTTTCCGAAAGCGACGTCGACCCGGTGGTGATCTTCGTGACTGCGTTCGACAATTTCGCGGTGGCGGCGTTCGACGTCGCCGCGATCGACTATCTGATGAAGCCGGTCGACCCGGCCCGGCTCGAGCGCGCGCTCGATCGCGTCCGCGACCATCTCGCCGGCGGCGGACGGACCGGCGTCAGGCCGGACACCGCCCATGTCGAGGAATTCTGGGTGCCCGACCATAATGGCCTGGTGCGGATCTCGGCATCGGACATCCACCGCGTCACCGCCGAGCGCGACTATATGCGGCTCCATGTCGGGTCGCGATCATGGCTCATTCATCGCACCATCGGCAAGCTCGAGGAAGATCTCGACCCGGCCCTTTTCCTCCGCGTCCACCGCTCGGTGATCCTGCGGCGCGACACGATCACCGGCCTGTTCCGCGACGATGCCGGACACTGGACCGCGCGGCTTTCCGACGGCGGCGAGCAGCGCATCGGCCGCTCCTACATCGACGACGTGAAGAGGTTCGCGGGGCGATAGTCTCTTTATCCTCCCTGTCGCCGCAGGCGATGGGGAGGGGGACCAGCTGAAAGCTGGTGGAGGGGCAGTTCGGACTCAGCAGGCCCCTCCACCGCACTTCGTGCGGTCCCCCTCCCCATGAGCTGCGCTCACAGGGAGGATTTATTTCCCCTCCGCCACGGACTGCGCATGGTGAAGGGCCTCGCCAATATCCATGGCGCCTCGATTGCGGCCGCGGCCAGGGATGCGCCTTTCACCTCGATCGAGGATGTCTGGCAGCGCTCGGGCGTGCCGCTGGCGGCGCTCGAGAAGCTGGCCGACGCCGACGCCTTCCACGCCCTCGGCCTCGACCGGCGCCAGGCGCTGTGGCGGGTGCGCGGGCTCGGCGAGGCGCCGCTGCCCCTCTTCGCCGCCGCCGAGGCGCGCGAGCCCGAAGTGGCGCTGGCGCCGCTGACCGAAGGGCGCGAGGTGGTCGAGGATTATCGCTCCGTCCAGCTCTCGCTGAGGAGGCATCCGGTCGCCTTCCTTCGCCCGGAGCTGGAGAGGCGCGGGATCGTCCGCTGCGCCGACCTGAAGCGCCTAAAGCCCGGCCGGCGGGTTGAGGTCGCCGGAGTCGT
Organism: Allosphingosinicella sp.; assembly: GCA_045811485.1. Classification (GTDB taxonomy): domain Bacteria; phylum Pseudomonadota; class Alphaproteobacteria; order Sphingomonadales; family Sphingomonadaceae; genus Allosphingosinicella. Next base: position 47,015 of record JBJMTX010000029.1, on the reverse strand, counting down.
CCTCATCCGCCAGCGGCCGGGCTCGGCCAAGGGCGTGCTGTTCGTCACCATCGAGGATGAGAGCGGAATCGCCAACGCGATCCTCTGGCCCGACCGGTTCGAGGCGCAGAGGCGGGTGGTGATGGCCTCGGCGATGCTGGGCGTGCGCGGAATCCTCCAGCGCGAGGGCGAGGTCATCCACGTCATCACCGAGCGGATGGAGGATTATACGCCTTTGCTCCACTCGGTCGCCGCAATGGATATGCCGGGCGAGCTGCTATCCCGGCAAGAAGAGGAGGCGATCCCGATAAGGAGCCGCAATTTCCATTAGCTCCCCGGCGAAGGCCGGGGCCCAGTCTTTACGGCAGCGAAGCTGGGCCCCGGCCTTCGTCGGGGCACCCCGGCCTCAGAATTTCTGCTGGCGCTCGTAGAGGCTCTTGTAATGCTGGATCCGGGTGACCCGGAGGCCCGGCATTCCCGAGCGGTCGACGGCGCGCTGCCAGGAGGCGAACTCCTCGAGGCTGAGGCCGTAGCGGGCGCACGCCTCGTCGACCGAGAGCAGGCCGCCATTGACCGCGGCGACCACCTCCGCCTTGCGCCGAACCACCCACCGGGTGGTGGACGGGTCCGGCAGCGACTCGAGCGTCAGCGGCTCGCCGAGCGGGCCGATGACTTGCACGGGCCGAGCGGGCCTCTCCATCGTCTCGAACTCCAGGACATTCACAGTCATTGCTCTCCTGCCTCCCTTCCGCCGCCGTAGCCGGTGCGCTTGAAGGAAGGCTGAAATGCCAAGGTAAACGGGCCGGTCATTTCAGTTGACGGCTCCTTGACGGGCGAAGGCGGGATTGAAGCAGCCGCGCTGCGCCGCCACCGCCTCGCGCCAGCCCGCGCCGGCGAGAAGGATCTCGGCGATCGGGTCGGCGATCCGCGCGGCGGGCACCGGAGCGACGGCCGCCGGGGGCGCCGATTCGCGCTGGGCGCGAAGGGTCGCGACCAGCATTCCGAAATCGAGGCTCGCGGGCGCTTTGCTCGCAAACCTCTGCTCGGCTCGGCGGAAGAAGCTCAGGTCCATCGCCGCCCTTCTAGCGACGAGGGTCTAAGACGCGGTTAAAGCCGCCTTAGGCTAGGCTTTACCCCCTGCGCAGCCTATGTAGCCGCCGCCATGGACGCCGATTTCCAGCTCAACCGCCCGGCCCCGGAGGCGCGGATCGTCGTCGCCATGTCGGGCGGCGTCGACAGCTCGGTCGTCGCCGCGCTCGCCGCCCGAACCGGCGCCGAAGTGATCGGGATCACCCTCCAGCTCTACGATCATGGCGAGGCGATCGGCCGCTCGAAGACCTGCTGCGCCGGCCGCGACATATACGACGCCCGGGCCGTCGCCGAGCGGCTCGGGATCGCCCATTACGTCTTCGACTACGAGACGAGGTTCCGCGATTCGGTGATCGAGCGCTTCGCCGACGAATATGCCCGCGGCCGCACTCCCATCCCCTGCGTCTCGTGCAACCAGAGCGTCAAGTTCACCGATCTGCTCGCTCTGGCGCGCGATCTCGGCGCCGATTGCCTTGCCACCGGCCATTACGTCCGGCGAATCGCCGGCGCGAACGGGCCGGAGCTTCATCGCGCTGCCGATCCGGCGCGCGACCAGAGCTATTTCCTGTTCGCCACCACCCGCGAGCAGCTCGATTTCCTTCGCTTCCCCCTCGGCGGCCTGCCCAAGCCCGCGGTCCGCGAGATCGCCCGCGAGCTCGGCCTCGCCGTCGCCGACAAGCCCGACAGCCAGGACATCTGCTTCGTCCCAAACGGCGATTATGCCGCGGTGGTCCGAAAGGTCCGGCCGGAGGCCGCACAGCCCGGCGAGATCGTCGATCTCGAGGGCCGGGTGCTCGGCCAGCATCGCGGCCTCATCCACTTCACCGTCGGCCAGCGCCGGGGCCTCGAGCTGGGCGGGCGATCGGAGCCGCTCTACGTCGTCCGGCTCGAGCCGGAGAGCCGCCGGGTGGTGGCCGGGCCGAAGGCCGCTCTGGCGGTCGGCTCGGCCCGGCTCTCCGGCGTGAACTGGCTCGGCGAGCGGCAGAGCGGTGGCCTCGCGGTCAAGGTCCGCTCGATGGCCCGGCCCGCGCCCGCCGCCTTCGACGGCTCGGCGGTGCATTTCGAAGCGCCCGAATATGGAGTCGCGCCCGGCCAGGCCGCGGTGCTCTACGAAGGCGATCGAGTGCTCGGCGGCGGTTGGATCGAGGAGACCTTCCCCTTCCGCGCCGAAACCCTCGCCGCCGCTTAGGGAGTCGTTCGCAAGGGGGATAAGCGCCATGGGCGAGCTTCACGACCTGACGCTAAGCGAGGCCTCCGCCGCGCTTCGCGCCGGCCGTCTCGGGCCGGTGGCTCTCTGTGAGGCCCTGCTGGAGCGGATCGAGGCGCTCGATCCCGCCCTCCACGCTTTCGCCCGGACCGCGCCCGAGCGGGCGCTCGAAGACGCCCGGCGGGCCGAGGCCGAGATCGCCCGCGGCGATTGGCGCGGGCCGCTTCACGGCGTTCCGATCGCGCTCAAGGATCTCGTCGACACCGCCGGAATCGGCACCGAAGCCGGAATGAAGGCGCTTCGCGGCCGAATCCCGAGCCGCGACGCCACGGTCGCCGCCCGGCTTCGCGAGGCCGGAGCGGTCCTCCTCGGCAAGCTCGCCATGACCGAAGGGGCCAGCGCTTTTCATCACCCGGAGATGACGCCGCCGCTCAACCCCTGGGGTCTCGACCGCTGGACGGGAGTCTCATCGAGCGGGTCGGGAGTCGCGGTGGCGGCCGGGCTCTGCCTCGGCGCGCTGGGCAGCGACACCGGCGGATCGATCCGCTTCCCTTCCGCGGCCTGCGGGATCACCGGCCTCAAGCCGAGCTGGGGCCGGGTGAGCCGCCAAGGCATCTTCCCGCTCGCGCCCTCGCTCGACCATGTCGGCCCGATGGCCCGAACCGCCGAGGATTGCGCGCTCCTCCTCGCCGCCATCGCCGGCGCCGACCCGGAGGATCCCACCGCGCTCCGCGCCCCGGTCGAGGATTATGCGGCCGCGACGGCGCGAGGGCTCGAAGGGATGCGGATCGGCGTCGACAAGGGCTGGTGCCTCGATGGCGTCCATCCCGAGGTCGCAGGCGCGTTCGAGGCCGCCCTGGCGGCCCTTGCCTCGGCGGGCGCGAAGGTTCGAACCATCGCCATGCCGGACACGACCGCGCTGGCCGCCGGCTGGATCCCGGGCACCGCCGTCGAGGCCGCGCTCGCGCACGAAGACCTGTTCCGCAAGCGCGGCGCGGATTACGGCCCGGGCCTGGGCGCCCTCGTCCATATCGGCGGCACCTATCCCGTCGTCGAATATGCCCGCCTGGGGGAGGCCCGACGGATCCTTTCGGCGAAGCTCGCCGCCTTGTTCGACGAGGTCGATCTCATCGCCACGCCGGCCATTCCGGCGCCGGTCCCGACGCTGGTGGAAGTGGACCATGCCTCGGCCGATCCGGCGGGCGTGGCGCAGATGCTGCGCTTCACCGCCTTGTGGAATTTCGCGGGCAACCCGACGCTGTCGCTTCCCTGCGGAGTTGACGCGGCAGGGATGCCTGTAGGCTTCCAGCTGGTCGGCCCGGCGGTGGGCGAGGGGCCGTTGCTGGCCGCCGGCGCGACCTTCCAGCGCGCCACCGACTGGCACCAACGGCGGCCCTGCATTTCAATGAGTTGATCGCCCGACTGATCCAAATCAGGTGGTTGTCGTGGTTCCCCCAGCGGCGAAATGTGCTAGCACCCGCGCGGGGAACGGGGGGTATGCGTAGGCTCGTCAGGATCGATCTGCCGCGGCAGCTGTCGCAGAGGCTGCCCAGGCGGGCCACCGAATTGCTGGTCGGCGTCGGTGTCACGGCGATCTTCGTCGCCGTTCGAGTCGCTCTCACGCCGCTGGTCGGAACAGTCGGCCCATTCTCGCTCGCCATCATTGCGATGGTGCTCGCAGCACTCTTCGCCGGCTGGCGCAGCGGGCTCGTCTCGATGGTGCTGGGCGCCGTGCTCATCTGGTATCTGGTCCTTCCGCCGGTCCACAGCTTCGCGCTGAGCGACAACGGGACCACGGCCACCCTGGGCGTCGGGATCTTTACCGAGGCGGTCATCCTGCTCGCCCTCGGCCTCTACCAGCGCGAGGTCCGGGCCGGACGGCTCGAGCGGATGCGGCGGATCAACTTCCTCGGCCATGCGCTTCGCGAGATGGATCACCGAACCAAGAACAATTTCCAGATCGTCACCAGCCTGCTCACGCTCCAGGCCAACCGGTCGAGCCATTCCGAGGTGCAGGCGGCGCTCAAAGAAGCGGCGGAGCGGCTGAAGGCGGTCGCCGCGGTCTACGACGCTCTGACCCCGAGCCATCAGGGCCTGGCCGGGGTCCGGCTCCAGAACCAGCTCGAGGAGATCTGCCGTCAGATCAGGCGCGGCATCCTGCCCGACGGAATCCGTCTCGAAACCGAGCTGGAGCCGATACTGGTTCCGCACGAGACGGCGGTGGCGATCGGGATCGTCGTCAACGAGCTCGTCACCAACGCCTGCAAGCACGCGTTCGGGGAGGGCGGCGGCGAGATCAAGGTCCGCACTCGCCGGGACGAAAATGCCGCGCTCATCGAAGTGGAGGACAATGGCTGCGGCTTCGCCCCCGATCGAAGCCGCAACGGGCTCGGCAGCCGACTCGTCTCGGCCTTCCTCCAGCGGGTCAAGGCGAGGAGCGAGCTCAGCTCGTCGGACGAGGGGACGCTCCACCGCATCCGCGTGCCGCTCGATGCCGGTTCGTAGCGCCGGAATCCTCCTTTACCGGCAAGATCCCGACGCTCTTCGGCTGCTCCTCATCCGCCCCGGCGGACCCTTCTGGCGCGGAAGGGATGCGGGCGCCTGGATGCTGCCCAAGGGCATGGTCGAGCCGGACGAGGACCCGCTGGCGGCGGCGCTTCGCGAGTTCGAGGAGGAAATGGGCTCTCGCCCCCAGGGGCAGCCCAGGCCTCTGTGCACGGTCCGCCAAGCCGGCGGTAAATGGGTCGAGGCGTTCGCGCTCGAAGGCGATTTCGATCCGGCCGGGCTGAAGAGCAACGCCTTCACGATCGAATATCCGCCCAGAAGCGGCCAGTATCGCGATTTCCCCGAGGTCGAGGAAGCACGCTGGTTCACGCTCGAGGAGGCGAGGGCGATGATCCTTCAAAGCCAGGCGCCGATGCTCGACGCGCTCGAGCGCCTAATTACTCCGTCATCCCGGGCTTGACCCGGGACCCAGGAACACAGCGCTTCATCGATGAATCGCAAGCATCGATGTTCCTGGGTCCCGGCTTTTGCCGGGATGACGGATTAGAAGCTGAGCATCCCCTCGATCACCGTCACGCACCGGCCCCCGAGCACCGCTCGGTCGCCCTCGCGCCGGCATTCGACCCGCCCTCCGCGCCGGCTCGCCTGGAAGGCGGAGAACCTCTCGCGCCCCATCCTGTCCGCCCAGAACGGAGCCAAAGCGGCGTGGGCGGAGCCGGTCACGGGGTCCTCGTCGACCCCCCAGGCCGGGACGAAGACCCGGCTGACGACGTCGTAATCGCTATCCTCGGCGGCCGGCGCGGTGACGATCGCCATATAGTCGATCTCGCCGAGCCGCTTCATGTCCGGCTTGCAGCCCCTGACCGCCGCCTCGTCGGGGAAGAGCAGGATCGCGACCCCTTCCGAGCCTTCGTAGCTCGGGAACAGCTCGGGCCGGGCCTCCTCGCTCGCGCCGTCGCGGGCAATGACGTCGACGATGCTCGCGCCGTCGCGGGCGATGACGTCCTGCATCTGCTCGGGCGTGGCCGGGCTCACCCGGGTCTGGGGAAGATCGAGGGCGTAGCCGGCGCCGTCGCGGGCGACGATGAGGATTCCGGCCTTGCGGGTCCGGAAGCGAATCCGCTCGCGCCCCTCCAGAAGCACATGCCCGGAGGCGAGCGTGGCGTGGCCGCACAGGGCGACCTCGACCGTGGGCGTGAACCAGCGCAGCTCGTAATCGGTCTCGCCGTCGGTCGAAGGGACGGTGAAGGCGGTCTCGGAGAGGTTGTTCTCCTCGGCGATGGCCTGCATCGTCTCCTCAGGCAGCCACTCTTCGAGCGGCACGACCGCGGCGGGATTGCCGCTGAACGGCCGGTCGGCGAAGGCGTCGACCTGGACGAAGCGAAGCTCAGGCATTCTTGGGCTCCTCGGGAAGGACATTGGTGAGGTCGGTCTCGGCGAGCGGGTTTCCGGGCTGGTCGACCTGGCCCTCGGGATCGATGTGGATCAGGATCTCGACCCCGGGAAACTCGGCCTCGAGCTTGTGCTCGACTTCGTCCATCACCCGGTGCGCCTCGGCGACCGTCATCTCCGGGTCGACCCAGACGTGGAACTGGACGAAGTCGTGGGCGCCGCTGGTTCGGGTTCGAAGGTCGTGGATTCCGATCAGCTCGGGGTGACGGCCGGCGACCTCGACGAATCGGCGGCGCTTCTCCTCCGGCCACTCCCGGTCCATCAGCTGGTCGACGGCGCGGCTCGAGGCGCGCCACGCGCCCCACAGCAGCCAGAGCGCGATGAGGATCCCGAACACCGGGTCGGCGCCGGTGAAGCCGGCATATTGCTCGAGCGCGAGGGCGGCGATGACGGAGAGGTTGAGCAGCAGGTCGCTCTGGTAATGGACATGATCGGTTTCGATCGCGACCGAGCCGGTGCTCGCGATGACCCGGCGCTGGTAGGCGAGCAGGGCGAGCGTGGCGATGATGGCGACGATGGAAACGCCGATTCCGTATTCGGCATTGCCCGTCGCCTGATGGCCGAGCAGCCGGTCGATCGCCCGCCAGCCGATTCCGAGCGCCGAGAAGGCGATGATCCCGACCTGGGCGAGGGCGGCAAGAGCCTCCGCCTTGCCGTGTCCGAAGCGATGCTCGCGGTCGGCCGGCGCGGCGGCGACGTGCACCCCGTAGAGGGTGATCAGCGAGGCCAGAACGTCGAGGCCGGTGTCGGCGAGCGAGCCGAGCATCGCCACCGATCCCGTCGCCCATGCCGCATAGGCCTTGAGCAGAAGCAGGAAGAGGGCGGTCGAGACGCTTGCGACGGCGGCGCGCGCGGTCAGCGAGGCGTGCGTCGCATGGCTGGAATGGTCGTGGCTCACGGGTAGAGCAATCCTTCGCTCCACCCCTCGCCGTCGCGGGTGAAGAGCCGGCGCTCGTGCAGGCGGTGGGCGCGGTCGCTCCAGAATTCGATCCGCTCGGCGGCGACTCGCCAGCCCGACCAGCGCGGCGGCCGGGGGACATCCTTGCCTTCGAAGCGCGAGCGCATCGCCTCGTACCGCGCCTCGAAGGTTGCCCGCGCCTCGAGCGGGCGCGACTGGTCCGAGGCCCAGGCGCCGAGCTGAGAATCGCGCGAGCGGGTGGCGAAATAGGCGTCCGCCTCATCCGCATCCACCGGCTCGACCGGCCCCTCGATCCGGACCTGCCGCCGAAGCGATTTCCAGTGGAAGAGCAAGGCGGCCTGCGGATTGGCCGCAAGCTCCTCGCCCTTGCGGCTGTCGAGGTTGGTGTAGAAGACGAAGCCGTTTTTATCGTGCCCCTTCATCAGCACCATCCGGACCGACGGACGGCCCCGCGCATCGGCGGTGGCGAGCGCCATCGCGGTCGGGTCGTTTGGCTCGACGAGCCGCGCCTCCGCGAGCCATTCTTCGAAAAGTTCATGGGGGTCGTCGACCATGCGGGCCTCTTGCCGCTTGTGTTTCACAGGCACAAGCGTGCCGTCATTGCGAGCATAGCGAAGCAATCCAGCCGTGCGGCGGAGACGGGTAGATTGCTTCGTCGCGACGCTCCTCGCAACGACGCGCTTGCGCGCGCCGGGTGCATTACCCATCTGATACAGCGTTGCCGCGCGGCAACAGTGGACATTTGCAGCAGGCTGGAAGATCGAAGCGCGACGATGGCCGACCTTTATTCACAGCTGGGCGTGAAGCGCGACTCGGGCGAGGCCGAGATCAAGAAGGCTTATCGAAAGCTCGCCAAGGAGCTTCATCCCGACAAGAACAAGGACAATCCCAAGGCTTCCGAGCGCTTTTCGAAGGTCACTCAGGCCTATGACATCCTGACCGACAAGGACAAGCGCGCCCGTTACGACCGCGGCGAGATCGACGAGGACGGCAACCCGCGCGCGCCTTTCGGCTATGGCGGCGGCGGGGCAGGCGGGCCCGGTGCGGCAGCGGGCAATTACGGCCGCCGGCCGCCGGGCGCCGATTTCGGCGGCGGCGAGGAGATCGATCTTTCCGACCTGTTCGACGGCCTGTTCGGCGGCGCGGCCGGGCAGCGGCGGAGCGGGACGGGCGGCTTCGGCGGTTTCGGCGGCTTCGGGACCCGCCGCCCGCCGCCTCCGCCGCAGAAGGGCGCGGACTTTGCCTACCGGCTCCCCGTCAGCTTCGAGGACGCCGCCGCGCTGAGGGAGCAGCGAGTGACGCTCTCCGGCGGCAAGACGATTTCGATCAAGCTTCCGGCCGGAGTCGAGGAGGGCACCAAGATCCGACTCGCCGGTCAGGGCCAGGCGGGCGCTGCCGGAACCGGCGACGCGATCGTCACCATCTCGATCAAGCCGCACCGCTTCTTCACCCGCGAGGGCGACAATATCCGACTCGATCTTCCGATTTCGCTCGACGAGGCGGTGCTCGGCGCGAAGGTCAAGGTGCCGACCGTCGACGGGCCGGTGATGCTGAGCGTTCCCAAGGGGACCAGCTCGGGCAAGGTCCTTCGCCTCAAGGGCAAGGGCTTCACCGCCAAAGGCGGCCAGCGCGGCGACCAGCTGGTCACGCTCATGGTCGAGGTGCCCGCCGACGATCCGGAGCTCGCCCGCTTCGTCGAAGGCTGGAGCCGCAAGGGCAAGGGAAACCCGCGGGCGGCCCTGGGCGTCTAACCGCTTCATGCAGGACATCTCGCCGCAATCACCGGAAGCCAGGCGCAAGAGGCTCGCCCGGGCGAAGGCGAGATTCGGCAAGATGCGGCAGCGGATGAAGCCGGGCCAATATCCGTTCGAAGTGATGAAAAGGGTCGCGGTCGGAGTCTATACCGACGGCTTCATCCATGCCGGCAACCTCGCCTATCTGGCTTTGATGTCTCTCTTCCCGTTCGTCATCGTCGCAGCGGCGGTGGCCCGGATCTTCGGCCAGACGCAGGAAGGCCTCGCCGCGGTCAACGGGCTCCTCCAGACCATGCCGCACGACGTCGCCGACGTTTTGAGGAAGCCGATAAGCGACGTCATCACCGCCCGTTCCGGCGGCCTGCTCTGGCTCGGCGCCCTGATCGGGCTGTGGACGACCGGGAGCTTCATCGAGACGATCCGCGACATCATCCGCCGCGCCTACGGAGTCGGCTACACCCGGCCCTTCTGGGAGCAGAGGCTGAGCGCGGCGGGGATCATCGTCGCCTCGGTGATCGTCGCCATGGTCGCCTTCAGCCTCTCGGTAGTGCTGTCGGGGGTCGAATCGTTCATCGTCGGGCTGATCCCGCACGGCGAGGACCTGGTCGGGCTCGTAACCCTGCTCCGCATCCTGCCCGGGCTGATGCTGTTCGGCTCGCTCTACATGCTCTTCTACCTGCTCACACCCAAGCGCTACCGCCGCAGCGGCTGCCCGAAATGGCCCGGGCCCGCCTTCGTCACCGGGTGGTGGCTGGCGACCACCGCCCTGCTCCCGGTCGTCCTTTCCGGCCTCGGCGGCTACGATCTCACCTACGGCAGCCTCGCCGGGGTGATCATCGGCCTCACCTTCTTCTTCATCGTCGGGCTCGGGGTGGTGATCGGCGCCGAGCTCAATGCCGCTATGGCGGAAACGCCCGAAGAAGCCCTAAAGGAGGGCGAAGAGCCCTTTTACCAGCGGGAAAGCATATGACCGGACTGATGAGCGGCAAGCGCGGCCTGATCATGGGCCTCGCCAACGACAAGTCGCTGGCCTGGGGGATTTCGAAGAAGCTCGCACAAGCCGGCGCCGAGCTCGCTTTCTCCTACCAGGGCGAGGCGCTTCAGAAGCGGGTCGGGCCGCTCGCGGCCGAGGTCGGCTCCGACTTCATGCTCGAATGCGACGTTGCCGAGATGGCGGATCTCGACCGCACGTTCGAGGCGCTCAAGGCGCGGTGGGAGACGATCGATTTCGTCGTCCACGCCATCGGCTTCTCCGACAAGAATGAGCTTCGCGGCAAATATGTCGACACCAGCCTCGAAAATTTCCTGACCTCGATGAATATCTCCGCCTACAGCTTCACTGCGGTTGCCCGCCGCGCCCGCGAGATGATGCCGAACGGCGGAAGCCTTCTCACCTTGTCCTATTACGGCGCCGAGAAGGTCATTCCCCATTACAACGTCATGGGCCTCGCCAAGGCAGCGCTCGAGACCAGCGTCAAATATCTGGCCATGGACCTCGGGCCCGAGAATATCCGGGTCAACGCCATCTCCGCCGGCCCGATCAAGACCCTGGCGGCGAGCGGGATCGGAGACTTCCGCTACATCCTCAAATGGAACGAATATAATTCACCGCTCCGCCGCAACGTGACGATCGAGGATGTCGGCGGCGCCGGGCTCTATCTCCTTTCCGATCTGGCTTCCGGCGTCACCGGCGAAATCCACCACGTCGATGCTGGGTACAATGTCGTCGGGATGAAGGCGGAGGACGCCCCCGATATCGCGACCACCTGATGCCGGACCTGGCGATCGATCACGTCCAGATCGCCATCCCTCCGGGCGGGGAGGATGAAGGGCGCCGCTTCTTCGGCGATCTGCTCGGCTTGAAGGAGATCGCCAAGCCGCCCGCTCTTGCCGGGCGGGGGGGCTGCTGGTTCGATCTCGGCGGCAGCCAGATCCATCTCGGCGTCGACCCCGGCTTCCGGCCCTCGGCCAAGGCCCATGTCGCGCTTCGAGTCGCGGCTTTCGCCGAGCTCCGCTCGCGCCTCGGCGAGGCGGGATTCGAGACCAGCGACGGCGAGCCGCTCGACGGTTGCGCCCGCTTCTTCACGCTCGATCCGTTCGGCAACCGGATCGAGTTCATGGAGCGGGCGGCGGGCCGGTGAGCTACAACAGCTTCGGCCATGTCTTCCGCTTCACCACCTGGGGCGAAAGCCACGGCCCGGCCATAGGCGTCGTCGTCGACGGCTGCCCGCCGGGCCTTGCGCTGAGCGAGGCCGATATCCAGCCCTGGCTCGATCGCCGCCGTCCCGGGATCGGCGCCAACACCTCGCCGCGCGCCGAGCCGGACCGGGTCCGGATCCTCTCCGGCACCTACGAGGGCCGAACCACGGGCACGCCGATCAGCCTGATGATCGACAATCTCGACGCGAGGCCGAAGGATTATGCGGCCCTCCCGCATCGCCCCGGCCACGCCGACCGCGCCTACGAGGACAAATACGGCCTTCGCGATCCCCGCGGCGGCGGCCGCGCCTCGGCGCGGGAGACGGCGGCCCGGGTCGCGGCGGGCGCGGTCGCGCGACTCGTCATCCCGGAAGTCTCCATCGCGGCCAAGCTGGTCGAGCTCGGCGGCTCTGCCGATGCGGAAACGTGGGAAAGCCTTCTCGACGCCGCCCGCGCGGCCGGCTCGTCGCTCGGCGCGGTTGCCCAATGCGTCGCGAGCGGCGCCGCCGCGGGATGGGGCGCCCCCGTTTATGCAAAGCTCGACGCCGAGCTGGCCGCGGCCTGCATGTCGATCAACGCCGTCAAGGCCGTCGAGATCGGCGCCGGTTTCGATTCGGCGCGGCGGCGCGGCGAGGACAATGCCGATCCGGCCCTGGCCGGAGGCATAACCGGCGGGATCGCCACCGGCGAACCGATCGTCGTCCGCGCCGCTTTCAAGCCGACGTCGTCGGTCGCGGCGCTGGGCGTGCAAGGCCGGCACGACCCCTGCGTCGCGATCCGGGGCGTCCCGGTGGTCGAGGCGATGGTCGCTCTCGTCCTGGCCGACCACAAATTGCTGCATCGCGCGCAGTGCGGATGATGGCCGGCAGCCGGGTGCGGATATTCGGCCGGGTCCAGGGGGTCGCCTTCCGCGACTGGACCTTGCACCGCGCCCGTGCCCTCGGCGTGCGCGGCTGGGTGAGGAACCGGAACGATGGCAGCGTCGAGCTGCTCGCCTTCGGCTCCGACGAAGCGGTGGAGACCCTGATCGCCGATTGCCGGGTCGGCCCGCCGGCGGCGCGGGTGGAACGAATCGAGGTCGAAGCGGTGGAGGGCGATGGTCAGCCCGGCTTCCGGGTGACGGCGACCCTTTAGATCAGGTCGGCGAGGTAGTCGTTGAGCCGGTCCATGCCGTGGTCGGTCAGCAGGATCGCGTCGCCCTTGTTGTGGCTCCGCGTCACCAGCCCGGCGGCGACCAGCTTCTCGACTAGGGCGGGCCCCTTGCGGGGATCGACCCGCGCGGCCTCATAGGCTTCCGGCAGCGAGAAGTTGCGTCCGTCGTCCTGGGCGATGAACATGGAGAGCAGCAAATCCCAGGCGGGCTCGCCGAACAGGCCCGCGGGGAAATATTCGTCGCGCTTGCGGCGCTCCTGGTAGAGGCGCTCAGCCACGGTGCGCAGCGAATGCCCGGCTTCGGGCGACAGCGGATCGGAAAGGAGCGCGACGCGCACCGAGGCCTGGCGAAGGATCGCCAGGGCTGCTTCCAGTCTTGCGGAGTCGAATTCTTGGACCACGAGCTATTCCCCGCGCACACTTTATCGCATTTTGCGCGGATGGATAGGCCTTATTTGCGATCATCATAGTCTTGCCCCCGCCGGCTGAAGCAATCCCAGCGCCCGGAAGCTCGACCAGCCCGATCGGGCGACGATGACATGGTCGTGGATGCAGATGTCGAGCGCCCGCCCGGCGTCGGCGATTCGCCGGGTCGCCTCGATGTCGCCGCGACTCGGCGTGGGATCCCCGGAAGGATGGTTGTGGACGAGGATGAGCGCCGTCGCCCCGACCTCGAGCGCCCGGCGCATGATCTCGCGCGGATAGACCGGCGCCTCGCTGACACTGCCCTCGGCCAGCGTCTCGTCGAACAGCAGCCGGTTGGACGTGTTGAGGAACAGGACCCGAAGCCGCTCGGTGGGGAGCAGCGCCATGTCCATCGTCAGATAATCGATCAGCGCCTGCGAATCACCCAGAGCGGGCTTGGCGAACGCCTCGGTGCGAAGGGCGTGCACCATCGCATGGCGCACGATGCCGAGGTGGCGCACGGCCTCATCCCCGTCCCCGAGCACCCGCGCCTGCGCCGCCGGCGCCGCCGACAGCGCCCCCGCAAGTGACCCGAATTCCTTGACTAGACGCTCGGCCCATCCGGCCGCCGCCGGTCCCAATGGTCGGAGGAGCTCGACCAGGATTTGTCGACACCGAACTTGGCCAGGCGCCTCTGATGGTTCCAGGTGCCCAGCACAATCATGAGAAGCATCGGGTAGGTCCAGAACGCGAGGACGAAGGCGTAAGCCATACGGATCACGCCCGGATCTAAAAGCTTCGCTCCATGGCCTGAGATGCCGATAGCTTGCAGCGCTGTCACCCATAGCGGCCAATATCTCTCAGCTCGCAGCGCAAGGATGAGAAAGGCGACAAACGCTCCAACGTCGACGAGTAGGACCCCCACCTCGACTGATCCGAATCGTGTGGAGGGGGTCGACGCCGCTGCAATGGAGAGAAGGGAGCCGATGCCGATGATACTCGCCCCGGCTTTCTCTGGTCCTCCACCTCTGAGCAGGGCATACAACCAGCAGGCTGCCAAGATTGCACAGTAAGCTGGGAAAGGGAGCATTGGCCAATCGGACCATGCCGTTCGCTGGGGGTCAAGCCTGGCGAACAACGGTCCGACGAGGAACTCACGTTAATCGCAAGAACGCGGTGCACAGTGCCCTCCCACCCCTTTTCCGAAGCCTCAGGCGACTACTTGCAGGTGAACGCCCTCGGTGCCGGTAACCTGAGGCTTTCCAAGGTCACCTATGGCCATAGTCCGCAGCCCGACCTGAGCCTTCGTTTCGCTCAGCCGTTTGTGCGTTTCGACGATGTCACATCGGGCACGCGCTAAGGCAGCAAACGCTGAGGCGGCGACTTCAAAAGCTTCCTGACCGACAACAGCGGAGAGCTTCGCTTCGGTGCGGGCGCTCACAATTGCACCGTGCAGCTCCGCAACGCGTGCTACCGCCGCATCGATGGCCTCTTCGGCCGCAAACAGGCTTTCGGCCACTTTCATGGCCGCCTCTCGGCGTTCTTTGAACATGATGTCTCCCTGTCCGCAAAGCACAGCTCTGCGGCTCGAATTCCCGTCCTGTTGGTGCGGGCTTAGCTGTGGGTAAGCCTGCCCAGCGCTTCCATAGCCGAGACCAGTGCGCCGAATGCCAGTGCCACCCCAATGGCAATGGCCGCGATCCACGCCAGCCTCGTCAACCACCCGAGGTCGCTAGGCCTCGAGTTACCGATCGGGAGCGGAAGTGCGGGAGCCCCTACCGACGAAAACACCCTGAAGCTTGCTTGCTCTTCCCTGAGTGCCTCGCCGGACGCCCGATAATTTCGTCCGCTCTCGATCGGTGGGCCGAAATTGGCGGAATCGAACGGCGGCACAATCTCCGGCGGTTGGTATACCAATGGCTGGACAGCTGAGAGAGCCTCATCCTCGGCGAGCAAACGGGCCGCCGTCCGGCGATCGCCGACCCCGAGGATCCGCATCGCCGCCTTGATATGCTGGTCGACCGTGCCGGGCTCGACTCCGAGCAGCGGCGCGATCTCTTTCGAGGTCATGTGCTGATAGACGAACCTGAGGCAGGTTCGCTGATGCTCGGTCAGCCTGGCGATGCGTTTCCGGTCCATGGCGGGATCGGGTTATCGCTTAGGTTAAGCGCTCGCACAATGGGGGAGGGCTAAGTGCCCCCTGGCTCGGTGTTTTTCCGCGACGGACGATCAGGCGGCGAAGCTCGAGACGAATTCGGCGGCGGTGGCGCGGAATCGGCTGAGCTGGTCGTCGACCGTGGCAAATCCGTTTTCGACCCCGTCAATCTCCCGAGCCACGCTCTCGGTATCTTCCCGGATTGCGGCGATGGTGGCCGACATCGAGTCGGCGGCAAGGGCCGTTTCGTCGACGGCGGCGGTGATCATGGTGACGGTCTGGGCCTGGACCTCCATCGCCTCCCGGATGCGCTCGGCCGAGGTCTGGACGTCCTCGACGGTCTTCTGGATCGAGCCGTTGGCCTCGACCGTCTGCTTGGTCGCCTGCTGGATGGCGGTGATCTTGGCGTTGATGTCGTCGGTGGCGCGGGCGGTCTGCGAGGCCAGCGACTTCACTTCCTGGGCGACGACGGCGAAGCCCCGGCCGGCATCGCCGGCGCGGGCCGCCTCGATGGTGGCGTTCAAGGCCAGCAAATTGGTCTGGCCGGCGATGTCGCGGATGAGGCCGAGGATCGATTCGATGGCGACGACATGCTCTGACAAGGCATGGCTGACCCGCGCGGCGTCGGCGGCCTGGCCGCCGGCGCGGGTGGCGACCTCGCCGGCGAGCTCGACCTCGCGGCGCGCGTCCTCGATGGCGCGGATGAGCCCGGCCGCCGTCTGGGCCGCATCGCGCATCGCCAAAGCCGACTGCTCGGCCGCAGAAGCCACCTCCGAAGTCTTGCCGAGCATCCCGCGCGCGGAGGCGGCGGTCTGCGCCGTCTTCCCGCGCAGTCGGGCCGATTCGCCGGTGGTGGCTTCGACCAGGGCCGCGACCTCGCGCTCGAACGCCTCGCTGTCGCGGCCGCGGGCGGCGGCGGCCTCGTTCGCCTCGAGCAGGGCGACTTGGGCGAGGATGATGTCGCTTTCATAGGCCGCGAGTCGCTGGAGCGTCTCGATCGCCCGGCAGAAGCTCTCCCCGTCCTCGCCGAATCGCTCCCGGAAGCCGGCGCAGAGCGAGGCGACGAGGTGCGCGCGCCGGTCCATCTCCTCGGGCACCGGCAGATGCCGCGCATAGATGTCGAGGCCGAGCGCCGCGACGGCGTGGATCCAGGCCGAATCGACCGGCCGGGTGAAGCTTTCGCGCGTGCGCAGCATGGCGGCTTCGCCGCCACTCGCCATCACCGCCGATTCGATGAGGTCCCCGGCTTCGCGCCAGAGCCAGGCGAGCTCGCGCTCGAAGCCGCCGTCGCCATTATAGGCGGCGAGCCGGTGCGCGACCTGCGCCTCGCTCAATCTTTCGAGCAGCTGCCCCTCCCGGCGAATTTCCATGGCTCGACCCCGAAGCGTCGTTGCATCCGCTCCGGACCTAGCATGGCCATGGTAAAGGAAAGCCTAGAAGGCCCGGCGTCATTGCGAGGAGCGGAGCGACGAAGCAATCCAGCGGGCGTTCGAGACCGGCTCCGGACTGGATTGCTTCGCTTCGCTCGCAATGACTGGCTACGCAGCGAAGCGTTTAACGAACTCGGCGGCGGCGGCCTTGAAGCGGCCCATCTGCTCGTCGACATGGCCGAAATTGGAGGTGACCCCGTCGATCTCGCGGGCGACGCTTTCGGTATCCTCGCGGATTGCGGCGATGGTGGCGGACATCGAGTCGGCGGCGAGGGCGGTCTCGTCGACGGCGGCGGTGATCATGGTGACGGTCTGGGCCTGGACCTCCATCGCCTCGCGGATCCGCTCGGCGGAGGTCTGGACGTCCTCGACCGTCTTCCGGATCGAGCCGTTGGCCTCGACGGTCTGCTTGGTCGCCTGCTGGATGGCGGTGATCTTGGCGTTGATGTCGTCGGTGGCGCGGGCGGTCTGCGAGGCCAATGACTTCACTTCCTGGGCGACGACCGCGAAGCCCCGGCCGGCATCGCCGGCGCGGGCCGCCTCGATGGTGGCGTTCAAGGCGAGTAGGTTGGTCTGGCCGGCAATGTCTCGGATGAGCCCCAGGATCGATTCGATGGCGACGACATGCTCGGAGAGGGCGTGGCTGACCCGGGCGGCATCGGCGGCCTGGCCGCCGGCGCGGGTGGCGACCTCGCCGGCGAGCTCGACCTCGCGGCGCGCATCCTCGATCGCCCTGATGAGCCCGGCCGCGGTCTGGGCCGCATCGCGCATCGCCAGCGCCGACTGCTCGGCCGCCGAAGCGACCTCCGAGGTTTTGCCGAGCATTCCCCGCGCCGAGGTCGAGGCTTCCGCCGCCTGGGCCCGGAGCATCCGGCTGTCGGAGGCGGTGCGCTCGACCGCGCTGACCACCTCCTCGGTGAATTCCTTGCCGTGGGCGCGCCGGCTCTCGCGCTCGGCGCGCTCGCCCAGCACCCGGAAATGGGCGGCGAATATGTCGGCCTCGAGCAGGGTCGCCTGAGTGAGGCAGCGGGCGAGCCGACCGAGCCGCTCGGGATCGTTCGACAATTTCTCGAGGAGGATGGCGTGGCCCTCCTCGGTGGCGGCGCTGATCGAGGAGAGGAGCGTGGTCAGCGAGACGCTGGCCGACTGGGCCTCGAGCACGTAGCCGCCGACCATGTCGCCCCAGCCCTGGCCGCGGACGTCGGTATATTTGGCCGCCATGTAGGGAAGGATCTTGCGGACGAGATCGTCCATCTCGGCCTCGGGGAAGGGCGTGCCGACATCCGGCGCGCTTCCGAAATGGGTCCAGAAGCGGCGGGCGACCCGGACCGAATCGTTGGCGAACAGAGCGGCGATCTCGCGGCAATTGCCTTCGAGGCTGCCGTCCATGTCGAACAAAGCGATCCGATCCGCCACCTTCACCTGCTGAAACTCGCCGCTCATTCCTGTGTCCCTGCGCTCGCGTCCAAGACGCCTGTCTGGCCCGAAAGGGTTAACATCGCGTTAGCCATTGAGGGCCGTGGGCGGGGCAAAGCCTTGACTTTGCGGCCTCGATCCGCTTGAGAGCCGGCCACGAGGCGGGGCCGAGCGCTCCGCCTTCGCATTTGGGATTTGGGCGGTCTCCCACCTCGACCGCCCGGCCGGAGCTACCTTGAACGGGCTGCGGACGAACGAGAAGGATTAGAGCCATGCGCCATCGCGTCGGCGGGCGGAAGCTTCAGCGTACCTCGAGCCACCGGGCGGCCCTGTTCCGCAACATGGCGGCCGCGCTCATCAAGCACGAGCAGATCACCACGACGACGGCCAAGGCCAAGGAGCTTCGGCCCTATGTCGAGAAGCTGATCACGCTCGCCAAGAAAGGTGGCCTCTCCAACCGCCGGCTGGCCCATGCGCGGCTGCTCGACGAGACCCAGCTGAGGAAGCTCTTCGACGTTCTCGCGCCGCGCTACGCCGCGCGCGAGGGCGGCTACGCGCGGGTGATCAAGGCCGGTATCCGGGCCTCCGACGCGGCGCCCATCGCCATCATCGAGCTGGTCGACCGCGACGTCTCCGCCAAAGGCCAGGATTCGGGCCCGGTCCAGAACGCGGAAGAGTTCGAGCTCGCTTAACCGCGTCCCCGCGACGGGAACCCGTGGAATCTCCGTCGGTTGTAGGGGCTGACCCGCAACCGAAGGGAGTTTTCGCTATGGGCAGCCAGCGCGAGCTGATCGATACCGGCAACGACAAGCGTTTCGTGCGCCGCGATTCCGAAGGCAAGTTCAAGGAGGTCGTCGACGTCGGCGCCAGCCTTGCCGCCGACCGCCGCCAGCACGCCAAGACCAAGGTCAAGTCCGGCCAGGGCGACCGCGGCGACCGCTAGGCTTGGGCGGGGACAGTCATTAGGACTGTCCCCATGAACGTCGGCATCCTTCGCACAGGCGCGCCGCCGCCGATGCTTCGGCCCCGCTTCGGCGTCTACGAGGACATGTTCGCCCGCCTGCTCGGGCCGGGTTTCGAGACCCGCGCCTACGATGCCGAGGCCGGGGTGCTGCCGGATCGGCCGGACGCCCATCCGGCCTATCTGATCACCGGCTCGCCGGCGGGCGTCTACGAGCCGCTGCCCTGGATCGCGCCCTTGCTCGATTTTCTCCGCGAGGCGAAGGGCAAGTCGAAGCTGGTCGGGATCTGCTTCGGCCACCAGGCCATGGCTCAGGCGTTCGGAGGCCAAGTCGAGAAATCCGAACGGGGCTGGGCGACCGGGCTCCAGGATTATGTGCTGGAGGCGCGGCGGCCGTGGATGGGCGACGATCCGCCGGAGCGCATCGCCGTTCCGGTGTCGCACCAGGACCGGGTGACGATCGCCCCTCCCGACGCCGAGGTGCTGGCCCACAGCTACTTCAGCCCGTTCGGAATGCTCGGCTGGGGCGATCACGCCCTGTCGATGCAATTCCATCCCGAGCTGGAATCCGATTTCACTCGCGCCCTGATCGAGAGCCGGCGCGAGCGGCTGCCCGATCCGGACGGCGCCATCGCCTCGCTGGCCGCGCCCGACGACCGCGCCGTCGTGGCGGAGTGGATCCGGCGTTTCCTCAGCGGCTGAGGAATAACGCAAGCTCCCGCCGGAAGGCCTCCGGCGCATCGAGCATGATGAAATGGTAGCTGTCGGGGATCCGTTTGAGCACCGCCTGGGGCGCATTGGCGTAGCTCCGGGCATAGAATTGCTCCATCTGCGCGTCCGTGACCGGGGCCCCGGCGGGACGGACGAAGAGCACGGTGAGCGGCACCTTGATTCGGGCGAGGTCGGGCCTGAGGTCGCTGGTGATGAGCTCGTACATGGCCTGGCCGGAGACGACGGGGTCACTGGCGAGCGACTGTTCGACGATCTCGCGCCGAAGCGCCTCGGTCCGAACCATTCCGGCTATGGTCTGCTCGATCTGCTTTTGGCGCGCTTCGCCGGTCGACGTGGCGATTCCGGTGCGAATCTGCTCGGCGATCGGCCTGACGCTCTCGGGAGTGGCGGCCGGACCCCCGAACATCGCGCCGAAGAAGGGAAGCATGTCGACCACCATCACCTTGGACGCCAGCTCCGGATGGCGGCCGGCGATCATGATCGCCCAAGCGCCGCCCAGCGAATGGCCGATGATCGCCGGCTTCTTCAGCCCCGCCTCCTTGATGTAGCGGGCGATCTCCTCGGCGACCGGCTCGACAACGGGGCCGGATGCGTTGGCCCCGGCCCCCTTGCTGGCAAAGCCCGCGACGTGCACGACATGGTAGCGATAGCCTGGCATCGCCGCGATCGTGCTCGCCCAGATTCGGGGCGAGGAGCTGAGGCCGGGAATGAGGACGACGTCGGGTCCGGAGCCGATCACCTCGACGCTGATCCGGTCGCTGGCGAATGCGGGCGCGGCAGGCTCGCGCGCGGTGGCGCAGGCGGCGAGCGGGATCAGGAGCAAGGCGAGGAGGAAGCGGATCATGGGCGGATGGGTACCCCCAACCGCCCGCACGCGCCAGCGGCCCTATTGCTGGACTTCGACGATGGTCGCCTTGCCCGATTTCTTGTCGACCTCGATGGTGATACCGCCTGTGCCGCCGCCATAGTCGACCCGCCATTTCGAGCCGAGATCGCTGGTTCGTATGTCGAAATTCTCGAGATCGCGGATCTGAGGCCATTCCCGGGTCAGCTGGGCGTTGGCGGCATCCTTGGCGTCGCCGGCCGTCGGCGCCCCGCCGCCACATCCGGCGAGGAGCAGGGCGAGCGGGAGGATGGCTCTCATCTCGTTTCGCTCGGCCTCCCGGACTAGAGTCGGTCCTGATAAGACTGAATCGTTTCCCGGCAAAGGCCGGGATCCAGCCTTTCAGCCGGTGAAACTGGACCCCGGCCTTCGCCGGGGGAACAGCCGCTTCAATGTCAGCAGGACCGACTCTAGTCGCCCGAGAAGGTGTCGCACGCCGCCGGATCGCCGCTTTCCAGGCCGCGCTTCAGCCACTGCACGCGCTGGGCGGAGGTGCCGTGGGTGAAGGCCTCGGGGACGACCCGGCCCTGGCTCTGGCGCTGGAGGGTGTCGTCGCCGATCGCCTGCGCGGCGCGAAGGCCCTCCTCGACGTCGCCGGGCTCCATCGCCGGGCGGCCCTGCGAGTCCTTGGCGTGGGCGGCCCAGACGCCGGCATAGCAATCCGCCTGGAGCTCGACCTTCACCTGGACGGCATTGCCCTCGGCGGTGGAGACGCTTTGCTGGCGGGCGGAAGCGTCGTCGAGCACTCCCAACAGGTCCTGGATATGGTGGCCGACCTCGTGGGCGACGACATAGGCCTGGGCGAAATCGCCGGCCGCGCCGAAGCGGTTCTGGAGCTCGTCGAAGAAGGCGGTGTCGAGATAGATGGTCTTGTCGGTCGGGCAATAGAACGGCCCCATGGCCGACTGGGCGACGCCGCAGCCCGAATTGCCGCCGCCGCCGTAGAAGGAGAGGGGGGTCGGCTGGTAGGTACGGCCCTGGGCGGCGAAGATCTCCTTCCAGCTATCCTCGGTGTTGGCGAGCACCTGGCAGGCGAAGCGCTTGGCGGGATCGCTCGAGCAGGCCTGGTGAGCGTCGCTGGTCGCGCTCGTCGATTGCTGCGGGGCGACGCCGGTGCCGGAGCCGCCGAGCCCGAGCCCGCCGCCTCCGCCCAGAGTGCTCAGAGCGCAATAGCCGAGCAGCAGGATGAGCACTCCGCCGATGCCGAAACGGCTGAGAACGAACGGCAGCAGCATGGTCAGGCAGCCGCCGCCACCCCCGCCGAAGCCGCCGCCGCCGAAGCCCCGGCCCTGGTCGGAGACGTTGTCGCTCGTCCGATAGTCGCCCAGCCGCATCGAGACCTCCCTTGTTCATCGCGACAATGCGTAGGCGAGTGGGGAGTTGCAAAACGTCCTTCGATACGCCGGTTCGACTTCGCTCACCGGCTACTCAGGATGAGCGGGCTCAGTACTTGCTCCATTCCGCTCATCCTGAGTAGGGGCTGAGCGAAGTCGAAGCCCCGTATCGAAGGACCCCACCACGCCATGTTCCTTTCCGGCAAAAGCGCTCTCGTCACCGGCTCCACCTCGGGCATCGGCCTCGCCATCGCCAGGGCGCTCGCCGGCGAGGGCGCCAGGGTGACCTTGAACGGCTTCGGCGACCCTGCCGAAATCGAGCGCCTCCGGGCGGAGCTCGGCGCCGGCTATAGCGACGCCGACCTGACCCGCCCCGAGGCGATCGCGGCGATGATGGAGGCGGCCGGCCCGGTCGACATCCTCGTCAACAATGCCGGCACCCAGCATGTCGCGCCGGTCGACGAATTCCCGCCGGAGAAATGGGACCTGATCGTCGCCCTCAACCTCTCCGCCGTCTTCCACACCACTCGCCTCGCGCTTCCGGGCATGAAGGCCAAGGGCTGGGGCCGGGTGATCAACACCGCCTCCGCGCACAGCCTCGTCGCGAGCCCCAACAAGGCGCCGTACGTCGCCACCAAGCACGGTGTCGCCGGCTTCACCAAGGCGGTCGCGCTGGAGACGGCGACGACCGGAGTGACGGTCAACTGCATCAGCCCCGGCTATGTCTGGACGACTTTGGTCGAAAACCAGATCCCGGACACGATGAAGGCCCGCGGCCTCACCCGCGAGCAGGTGATGAACGACGTCCTCCTCGCCGCCCAGCCGACCAAGAAATTCGTCACCGTCGATCAGGTCGCGGCCCTGGCCCTGTTCCTCTGCCGCGACGAGGCGGCCTCGATCACGGGCTCGAACCTCAGCATGGATGGAGGGTGGACGGCGGCCTAGGCGTAGCGCGCGACCACGGCCTCGTGCAGCGGGCGGTCGAAGGCGAGGCCGGCGCGGTCGCCCTGGGACCAGACGATTCGCGAAGGCCAGCTTTCGAGGCCGGGGAGCTTGAGCCAGACCCGCGCGCCCGGCTCGCAATGGCTGGAAACCTCGATTCCGCAGCCGTGGGTGGAAAGATCGACGACCGTGACGGGCGCGGCCGGGCGGTCGTTCGAGTTGGACAGTCCGGCGCCGAAGCTGACCGGATGGCGCATGAAGCGCCGCCGGTCCTCGGCGGCCTTTCTCTCCAGCATTGCGGCGACTCGCATGCCGATCCTCCATACCTCAGTCGGTGCGGCGCGGAATGTCCGCCGGAAAGGGTAAGGAGTCGTTACTTCGCGGGTTTGCACGTAGTTTCCGCAGGTTCTTCGCGGCGGGCTGCGGTCAGCGATAGGCAAGGCAGAGATAGGGCGTGCTCCCGGCTTCGATCCGGCGCCAGTTCACGAAGGCGGCGCATTCGACGATGGCGTCGTACAGCTCCGGCGCTCGGCGATCGAGGGCTCGGCCGCCCTCGAGCAGGATGGTCAGCGTCTCGCCGGGCCGGACGACGACGCCGGTCGTCGCTTCGTCCGAATCCATGTAGCTGAACAGGTCGATCCAGGCGTCCATGTTGCGGCCGTACCAGTCGGGAAAGCCGAACGCTTCGGCGAAGACGTCGTGAAGGCTCTCCCAGTGGACGATCTTATCGGCGTCGACGATGACGACGCGGCCTTCGGCCATTGTCAGCGCGGAGCCATCCGGATCGCTCCGTCGAGCCTGACATATTCGCCGTTGAGATACGAATTCTCGGCCATGAACACGGCGAGCCGGGCATATTCCTCGGCCCGGCCGAGGCGCTTGGGGAAGGGGACCTGGGCGGCCAGCGCGTCCTTCACGTTCTGGGGCATCATCGCCACCATCGGGGTCTCGAACACGCCGGGGAGGATGGTGTTGACCCTGATGCCCTCGTTCATGAGGTCGCGGGCGATCGGAAGCGCCATTCCGAGCACTCCGGCCTTGGACGCGGAGTAAGCGGCCTGGCCGATCTGGCCGTCCTGGGCGGCGACCGAGGCGGTGTTGACGATGAGGCCCTTCTCGCCGTCCTCGAGCGGGTCGAGCCCGACCATTCCGAAGGCCGACTGCGAGAGCACCCGGAAGGTGCCGATGAGGTTGATCCGTATCACCAGCTCGAACTGGTGGATCGGATAGGGCTTGGCCTCGCCGGTCGCCTTGTCGCGCCCGACCGTCTTGGCGGCGTTGGCGACTCCGGCGCAGTTGACGCAGATCCGCTCCTGCCCGTGAGCCTCGCGCGCTTTGGCGAATCCGGCCGCGACCGCCTCGTCGGAAGTGACGTCGACCTCGGCGAAGATCCCGCCGATCTCGGCCGCGACGCGCTTGCCCTTCTCCACGTCGCGATCGAACACGGCGACCCTGACGCCGCGGGCGGCAAGCGCCCGGGCGGTGGCCTCGCCGAGGCCGGAGGCGGCGCCGGTGACGACGGCGGCGATATCGTTGTCGAGCTTCATTGCGGGCTTCTCCCTTTTCGCCGCTCCTAGGCACTCCCACCCGGCGCATCAACGCTCGCGTGATTTTGTTCATTGTATGCACAGAAATGCATAACTATACATCGGCTTCGTTGCTGGAGATCGTGCGTGTCGAACTGTTCGAGTGAGCGCCCGTGGGGAATGCACGCGGCCGTTCGCAATGACGAGGCTTGCGCCCGTTGCGGCTGGACCGCTCCAGGCCCGCTTGGCGACGCCCGCCTCGAAGCCTTCGAAGCGGCGCGCGCCCTCGGCTGGACCGTCCACGAGGGCGGCGGCGAGGCGGCGGCGATCGCGGCCTGATGGCTCAATTTGTGCCGACGGCATTGAATGACGGAGACCGGGGCGCCATGTCGCCCGCGCAAATGCAGCTCACAATCGACAATGACGCATCGGAGGCGAACAGCCGCCTCACGGCGATCCGGCTCGCCCTGCTCACCACCCGCTCCATGGAGAATTGGCGGCAGGGCGTGGGCGACAACGATTCGGCCATGATCCTGCTGGCGGTGGTCGCGATATGCGGCGAGCGGCTGACCCGTACCCAGCTTCCCGACGCGTTGAAGAGCGTCTCGACTCCGCTTCCGCCCGGCTTCCGCGCCGAATGCAATGTGAGCTCGATCGCGGCCGCGACCGGGCTCAACCGCGAGACGACCCGGCGCAAGGTCAATTCACTTCTGGAAGCAGGCTTCCTCGCCCGGTCCGAAGACGGCGAGATCGGCTTTCCGATCGAGCGGCAGCAGGATCCGGAGACTCTCGAATTCATCAAGCGGTTGCTGGAGGCGGTCACCCGCTTCGCCAACGACGCCCTGCGCGACGGCGTCCTGAAGGCCGCCTAGCCCGTCCCGGGCGCCTTCCTGAGGCGCGCCGCCTCGGCCTCATAGTCCTCGGCGATCGCGATCAGCGCCGAGCGATCGCCTTCATTCTTCAATTCCTCCGCCACGCGCCGGAACGTCGCCGCCCGGGCCAAATATTCTTCTGCCAGATCCGTCATGCGCGGCCGGGCTACCGGCTTTCCGGGGCAAGGGGCGGCCGGCGGCGCACAAAATGAGCCCCCGCCGGTCCGCGGCGATTGGGTTTGCGCCGTTTTCACCCTTTCTTTGTCAAATTCTGCGACACGCCGCACAGTGTCGGTAAGGTTTACACCTCTCGCTGGGACGGTGCCGCTTTGATCAGGCTGTTCAAGCATTACGTCCCCCACAGCGTCCTTCTGCTGGGGGTGATCGATTTCCTGCTGCTCGTCGCGGCGGGGGAGAGCGGCTGGCTGCTCAGGCTGTGGCAGATCGGCGGCCGCGCCGATCCGGCCGACGCAAGCCGCCTTCCGCACCTGCTCACCTTCGCGGTGGTGCTTCAGCTCGCCATGGTCGGAGTGGGCGCTTATGGGGTGGACGCCCTGCGCTCGATGCGGCTTGCGGCGGCGCGGCTGGTGGTCGCGGTTTCGCTCGGCGTCATGCTCCTCGCCCTCGTCTTCTTCCTGCTTCCGGCGGTGACCTTCTGGCGCTCGAACCTCCTCTACGCGATGGCGTTCGCGCTCGCCTTGCTGTTCGCCGCCCGCCTCGTCTTCGGCGGAGCGCTCGGAAGCGAGGCATTCAAGCGCCGGATCCTCGTCCTCGGCGCCGGCTCGAGGGCCGCCCGGCTCGAGGCGCTGGCAAGGACCGAAGGCGCCGGCTTCGTCATCGCCGGCTATGTCGGGATGAACGAGGGCGCCCAGGCCGTCGCCCGCGCCGTCAACCGCGACGACATCGTCAACCTGACCGCGCACGTCGTTCGCCTTAGAGTTTCCGAGGTGGTGCTTGCGCTGGAGGAAAGGCGCAACGCGCTTCCGCTGGCGGACCTGCTCCGGATCAAGA
Organism: Allosphingosinicella sp.; assembly: GCA_045811485.1. Lineage (GTDB taxonomy): Bacteria > Pseudomonadota > Alphaproteobacteria > Sphingomonadales > Sphingomonadaceae > Allosphingosinicella. The sequence goes on along the minus strand of JBJMTX010000029.1, from coordinate 21,092 downwards.
CCACCGGAGTCCATGTCAACGAATTCTCCTCCTTCATCGAGCGCGAGACGGGCCGGGTCGACCTCGACAGCGTCAATCCCTCCTGGCTGATCTTCTCCGACGGCTTCTCGTCGGGGCGGCGGATCTCGGCGGCGGGCAAGCGCCTGTTCGACATCGTCGTCTCGGGCGTGATCCTGGTCGTCTTCGCCCCGCTCATCCTCTTCACCGCCTTGCTGGTGAAGCTGGAGAGCAAGGGCCCCGCTTTCTTCCGCCAGCGCCGGGTCGGGCTTTACGGCCAGAGCTTCGAGCTGGTGAAGCTTCGCTCGATGCGCGAGGACGCCGAGGTCGGCGGCAAGGCGGTCTGGGCGCAGAAGGACGATCCCAGGGTGACCCGGGTCGGCTCGGTGATCCGCAAGCTCCGAATCGACGAGCTTCCCCAGGCCTGGACGGTGCTGACCGGCAAGATGAGCCTGGTCGGGCCGCGCCCCGAGCGGCCCCAGTTCGTCGCCGATCTCGAGGCGCGCCTGCCTTATTATGCGGAGCGTCACGTCGTGAAGCCGGGCATCACCGGCTGGGCGCAGATCAACTTTCCCTACGGCGCCTCGGTCGAGGACGCCCGCCAGAAGCTCGAATACGACCTCTATTATGCCAAGAACTACACGCCCTTCCTCGACCTTCTGATCCTTCTCCAGACGGTTCGGGTAGTGCTCTGGCCGGAGGGCGCGCGGTGATCGTCCTGCTCGCCTTCTGGGCCCATGCCCTCGCCGCCTTGCTCTACGGCGCTTTGGCCCTGTGGCAGCTTCGGCGCTGGCGCGAGGGCGGAGGCAACCGGCGCCTGATCGCGGCCTTCGCGGTGACCTCCTGCTGGGCGATCTTCACCGCCTTCCAGGGTCCGCTCAGCCTCGGCGCGGGGATCGCGGAGGCGGCGCGCAACTTCGCCTTCCTCGGCTTCATGTATTCGATCATGCGGGACGCCAAGGAGGAGCGGCAGCGCGGCGCCGCCACCCTGGTCTATGCGGTCGTCGCCGGAGTCATCGGCCTTCAGCTGACCCTCGCCGGGGTCACCCCGCAATTCGCCGACCGGCCGCTTCTGCACGAGGCCCTGGTCTCGACGCTTCAGGTGATCGGCCTCACCATCGCCGCCGGCTCGCTCGTCCTCGTCCACAATCTCTACGGCCAGGCGGCGCATGAAAGCCGCTGGAGCCTTCGCCTGCCGATGATCGCGCTGGCTGGGATGTGGGCCTACGACCTCCACCTCTATACCGTCGGCTGGCTGACCCGGGCGCCGGTCGAGGACCTCTACGCCATGCGCGGCGCGATCCTGGCGCTGCTCGTGCCCTTGTTCGCGCTCGCCAGCCGGCGAAGCGCCCAGTGGCGCATCCAGCTTTCGCGCGCCGCCACCTTCCAGTCGCTCTCGCTGATCGCCATCCTCGGCTATCTGATCGTAATGATGACGGCGAGCCGAGCGCTCGAGATCGTCGGCGAAAATTGGGTCCGGATCGGGCAGGTCGGCCTCGTCGTCGCGATCACCGGGGTGGCGCTCGTCCTGCTGCCTTCGGGCCGGATGCGCGCCTGGTCGCGGGTGATCGTCGCCAAGCATTTCTTCGAGCATCGCTACGATTATCGCGAGGAATGGCTTCGCTTCACCCGAACCGTCGGCGGCGACGCGCCGCTCGGCGAGCGGGTGATCAAGGCGATCGCCGACATCGCCGAATCCCCATCGGGCCTGCTCCTGGTCCCCGAGGGCGGCCGGCTCAGCGTCGCCGCGCGGTGGAACTGGCTCGACGATCTTCCGGAAAGCAGCGTCGACGATGCGGCTTTGATCGCGTTCGTCGAACGCAATTCGCATGTCGTCGACTTCCCCGGGTTCCGCGGCGCGCCACATCCCGATCTGAAGCTGCCGGAGCCGCTGGCCGCGCTCGATTCGCTGTGGGCCGGAGTCCCGCTCATCCACGGCGAGCGGCTGGTCGGCCTCGTCCTGCTCGAGCATCCGCTGGTCAGGCGGCCGCTCGACTGGGAGGATTTCGACCTGTTCCGAACCGTCGGAATCCAGGCGGCGAGCTATCTCGCCGAGGCGAGGACCCAGGACGCGCTCGCCGACGCTCGCCGCTTCGACGAGTTCAACCGGCGCTTCGCCTTCATCATCCACGACGTGAAGAATCTCGTCAGCCAGCTCAGCCTCGTCATCCGCAACGCCGAGCGCCACGCCGACAAGCCGGAATTCCGCGAGGACATGATCGCCACCCTCCACAGCTCGGTGAAGAAGATGAACGACCTTCTCGCCCGGCTTCATCGCGGCGCCGGCAATGTCGAGGCCGAGCCGGTCCGGGCCTTCCCGCTCGGCCGGGCGGTCTCCGCCGTGGCGGAGGTCAAGCGGCGGGTTCACTCGGTCGAGGTCGAGGGGGACATGACGCTCGCGGCGATCGCCGATCCCATCCGCCTCGAACAGGCGCTCGCCCACCTCGTCCAGAACGCGATCGACGCCTCGCCGGAGAGCTCACCCGTCCGGATCCGTTGCGGGGTGAGGGAGGACGAGGTCGCGATCGAGATCGTCGATCGCGGCGCCGGAATGTCGGCGGACTTCATCCGAACCCGGCTCTTCCAGCCTTTCGCCTCGACCAAGGAAAGCGGCTTCGGAGTCGGCGCCTTCGAGGCTCGCAGCCTGATGGCGGCGATGGGCGGCCGGATCGAGGTCGAGAGCCGCGAGGGCAAGGGCAGCTGCTTCACCATGTTTTTACCGCGGGGTGAGACCCGCCTCGAGCTTGAACGGATGCGCGCATGAGCGGGGACCAAAGGGCGAAACTGCTGATCGTCGAGGACGATGAGGGGCTTCAGCGCCAGCTGCGCTGGGCCTATGACGATTATGAGGTGCTGGTCGCTTCGGATCGCGACGCGGCGATCAACCTGCTGCGCTCGGAGGAGCCGCCGGTGGTGACCCTCGATCTCGGCCTTCCGCCCGACCCCAACGGAGTCACCGAGGGCTTCGCGACGCTCGAGACGATCCTCTCCCTCAAGCCCGAGACCAAGGTCATCGTCGCCTCCGGCCACGGCGCCCGCGAAAGCGCGCTCAAGGCGATCGCCTCGGGCGCCTACGATTTCTACCAGAAGCCGGTCGACATCGACCAGCTCGGGCTGATCGTCCGCCGGGCCTTCCAGCTCCACGGCATCGAGACCGAGAATCGCAAGCTCGAGGAACGGGCCGGCGACGAGCGCACCGTGCTCGGAACCATGATCACCGCCGCTCCGGAGATGCTCAAGGTCGCCCGGACGATAGAGCGCGTCGCCAATACCGGCGTTTCAGTGATGCTGCTCGGCGCCAGCGGCACCGGCAAGGAGCTGCTCGCCCGCGGCCTTCACAGCGCGAGCAACCGCGCCTCCGGCGGCTTCGTCGCGATCAACTGCGCGGCGATCCCCGAGAACCTGCTCGAAGCGGAGCTGTTCGGTTACGAGAAGGGCGCCTTCACCGGGGCGATCAAGACCACCGAAGGGAAGATCGAGCTCGCCCATGGCGGCACCCTCTTCCTCGACGAGGTCGGCGACATCCCGCTTCCGCTCCAGGTCAAGCTTCTGCGCTTCCTCCAGGAGCGGGTGATCGAACGGATCGGCGGCCGCAAGCCGATCGCGGTCGACACCCGGATCGTCTGCGCGACCCACCAGGACCTGCCGGCGATGATCAAGACCGGCGGCTTCCGCGAGGACCTCTATTATCGCCTCGCCGAGATCGTCGTCCGGATCCCCAGCCTTGCCGAGCGGCACGGCGATTCGGTTCTGCTCGCCAAGCACTTCCTCCATATCTTCGCGCGCGAGATGAACCCGGCGGTCAAGGGCCTGAGCCCATCCGCCCTGGCGGCGATCGACCGCTGGCCCTGGCCCGGCAACGTCCGCGAGCTCGAGAACCGGATGAAGCGGGCGGTGATCATGGCCGACGGCAAGCTGGTCGCGGCCGAGGACCTCGATCTCGAGGCGACCGACGAGGAAGCGCTTCCGGTCAACCTCAAGGCCGCGCGCGAGCAGGCCGACCGCCGAGCCATCCGCCAGGTGCTGGCGAGGACCGAGAACAACATTTCAAGCGCCGCCAAATTGCTCGGGATCAGCCGGCCGACGCTCTACGACCTGATGAAGCATTACGACCTTCAGCCGTGAACGCCCGGGCCGCCCTGATCGCGCTCCTGCTCGCGGGCGCCGCGGCCTGCTCGAACGGGCCCGGCGCCGATTCGCCCGGCGAGGCCTATCGCCGCGGGCTGCAGGCGCTGGCGGAGGGCCAGCCGCGCACCGCCCGGGTCGAATTGCTCAACGCGATCAAGGCCGATCCGGACAACCGGGCGATCCGCCTTGCCCAGGCCCGTGCCTATCTGATGCTCGGCGACGGCGCCGCCGCGGAGGCGGAGCTGAAGCGCGCCGAGACGCTCGGCACGCCGACCGCCGATATCGCCCATCTGCTCGCCCAGGCCCTGCTCTTCCAGGGCCGACCCGAGGAAGCCGCCGCCGAGGCCCGCAAGGCGGGACCGACCCACGCCGCCTTCGCGGAACGCATGCTCGGCCGCGCCCTTCAGGCCATGGGCCGGCTCGACGAAGCCGGCGCCGCCTTCGACCGCGCCCTCGCTGCCGCTCCGAAGGACGGGGAATTGTGGACGGATATCGGCCGCTTCCGGCATCGCTCGGGCGATATCGCGGGAGCGATCGCCGCGACGGACCGGGCGGTCGCGCTCGATCCGCGCAACGTCGAGGCTCTGGTGCTCCGCGGAGAGCTGACCCGCGCCCAATACGGCCTTACCGCCGCCATGCCGTGGCTCGACCGGGCGCTCGAGATCGATCCCTCCAACCTCGTCGCGCTGAGCGAAAGGGCGATGACCCTGGGCGATCTCGGCCGAACCGGCGACATGCTCGCCGACACCCGCCGGATCCTCTCCGTCTCGCCGGGCAATCCCACCGCGTTCTATCTCCAGGCGATGCTCGCCGCGCGCGGCGGCGACTATGCGCTCGCGCGAAGCCTGCTCGGCCGGACCAACGGCGCCTTCAACGGCCGCCCCGCCGCCATCCTGCTCGCCGGATCGATCGAGCTCGGCACCGGCAATCCCGGCCAGGCCGCCAAGCATCTGCAGCGCCTGCTCGACATGCAGCCCGCCAATCTCAAGGCGCGCCGGCTGCTCGGCGCCGCCCAGTTCCGGAGCGGCGACTCGGCGGGGGCGGTTCGGACCCTTCGCCCGCTCGCCGACCGGCCGGACGCCGACGCCTACACCCTGAGCATCATTGCCAAGGCCTCGGCCTGGCTCGGCGACGACGAATCGGCGGCGCGCTACCTCGCCCGCTCGATCGCCCCGCGCCCGGCGGGAGCGACGCCGCTCGACGATCCTATGAACGAAGGCGAGATCGCTTCGCTGCGCCGCGACGCGGATGCTCGGCCGAACGATGCGCCGCTTCAGGTCGTCCTCATCCGCTCGCTGCTCTCCCGGGGAGGGGGCGCCGAAGCCCTTCAGCGCGCGCAACGCCTTCGCGCCGCCAATCCGGGCGCGCCCGACGCTCACGTGCTGGTCGGCGACGCGCTCGCCATCCAGGGCGATTATGCCGGCGCCGCGATCGCCTACCGGCAGGCGGCCAACATGGTCTTCAGCGAGCCGGTGGCGCTCCGTCTCGTCGAGGCTCTGCGCAATTCCGGGGACGAGGCCGGCGCGACCCGGGTGCTGGGCCTGTTCCTCGAGCAGAATCCGCAGAACGTCTCGGCCCAGATCCTCGCCGCCAACGCCTATCTCGAGGCTCGTGACTGGGAGAAAGCGATCGCGCTCTACGAGCGGGTTCGCCGCCGCCTCGGCAATGGCGATGCGACCCTGCTCAACAACCTCGCCTGGGCCTATGCCGGCTCTGGCGATGACGACCGCGCGATCGCGCTCGCCCGCCACGCCTGGGCGCTCGAACCGCGCAACCCCGCCACCGCCGACACGCTCGGCTGGCTTCTCTTCCGAAGCGGCAAGGACCGGGTCCAGGGCCTCGCACTGCTCGAGCAAGCGGTCCGCGGCGCGCCGAGCGACGCCGAGATTCGCGCCCATCTCAAGGATGCGCTGGGCGGCTGAATCAGACCAGCAGCAGGAACCCATTCAGCGTGAGCAGCGATCCGGCGATTCCAAGCGCCAGTGAAAGGCCGAGGATCCAGCGGTTCACCGCCAGGATCGCGACCGAACCCAGCACCAGCGCCAGCTGAAGCGCGACCTCGGCCAAGTCGAAATTGTTGTCTCGCGCCGAGGCCTGGCCGAAGGCGGCTTCGTAGCTCTGGGCGCGCGCCTTGATTTCCTTCTTGCCCTCGCCCTTGAGCGGATCGCCGGGCGCCTTCGGGTCCGGCTCGCTGTCGTAGCGGGCGACCGTAGCCAGATAATCCTTGAGCCGCGCCTCGGCGGCGGCCCGCGCCTCGCCGGAAAGGCCGCGCACTTGCGCTTTCAGGGTATCGGCCTCGATCTCGTACATCGTCTGGCGGACGTTCTTGGCCTGATAGAAGGCCCAGCTGTCGCTGGCCTTGATGTTGTTGGCGACCATGTCGTCGGTCGCATTGCCGCCGCCGAGGCCGCCGATGGCGAGAACGGCGGCGAGGATGGCGATGAGCAGGGCCGCGCGGTTGCGGAACTTGTCCGCCGCCTCATTCTCCGCCCTCTCCTCATGGATCTCTGCAATAAGATCCGCAGCGTCGGTCGAATCCATTGAAATCCCCCTCTTTTCGCGCCCGCTCGCAAATTTTTTCGAAGCTGTCGAGCCGCTTGATCGCGCTTGCTCAAAACGGCCGGGAATGTAGAGGCGGGAGCCGAAACGAAAACAGGGGATCGCCATGAAGCTCGCCCGCCTCGCCGCCTTGCTCGCGCTTCCGCTCGCCGCCGCGGCGGCCTCCGGAGCGCCTCCGGAGAAGCCGAAGCTGGTGGTGGTGATCTCGGTGGACCAGTTCTCGGCCGATCTCTTCACCCAGTATCGCCAGCATTTCGACGGCGGCCTGAAGCGGCTTTCCGAAGGCGTCGTCTTCCCGCTCGGCTACCAGTCGCACAACGCGACCGAGACCTGCCCCGGCCATTCGACCATCCTCACCGGCTCGCATCCGGCGCGCACCGGGATCATCGCCAACAACTGGTTCAACCTCGGCGCGACCCGGGAGGACAAGAATGTCTATTGCTCCGAGGACGAGCGAATCCCCGGGACGACCCACGATAAATACACGGTCTCGACCTATCATCTGAGGGTGCCGGCGCTCGGCGATTACATGAAGCGCGCCGATCCGCGCAGCCGGGTCGCGGTCGCTTCCGGCAAGGACCGGGCGGCGATCATGATGGGTGGCTACGGGCCGGACCAGCGCTGGTACTGGAACGGCAAGGAATATACCGGCACCGGCTCGCCGAAGCCGGCGGCGGTCGATTCGACCAACCGCGACGTCACCGATGCCCTGACCCGTCCACGCGACCCGCGCTCGCTTCCGGGTGTTTGCGAGGCGCACAGCCGTGCGGTGCCGGTGCCAGGATCCAACCGGACGGTCGGCGACGGCCGCTTCGCCCGTGAGGCGGGCGACCGGACGGCTTTCCGCGCCTCCCCCGATTTCGACCGGGCCACATTGGCGCTCGGAGAGGCCCTGCGCCGCGAGATGAAGCTCGGCGAGGGGCCGGCGACCGACCTCCTCATCCTGGGAATGTCGGCGACCGATTATGTCGGCCATACCTACGGCACCCAGGGTTCGGAGATGTGCATCCAGCTGATGGCGCTCGACGAGGCGCTGGGCGATTTCTTCAAGCGGCTCGACGCGACCGGGCTCGACTATCTCGTCATGCTCACCGCCGATCATGGCGGCACCGACATACCCGAGCGGCACCGCGAGCATGGCGCGCCCGACGCTCAGCGCGTCGACGCCGCGCTCAATGCCGACAAGATCGGCGAGGCGCTCGGCAAGCGGCTGGGGCTCAAGGGGCCGGTCCTCTACGGCGACGGCGCGTTCGGGGACATGTATATCGACCGCAAGCTGACCGTCGCCCAGCGGGCGCGGGCGCTTCGCGAGGCGATCGCGACCTATAAGAGGCACCCGCAGGTGGCGGCCGTCTTCAGCCACGCCGAATTGAAGGCGGCGCCCGCGCCGCACGGCTCGCCCGATACCTGGACTCTGCTCGACCGCGCCAAAGCGAGCTTCGACGACGAGCGCTCAGGCGATCTCGTCGTCCTCCTCAAGCCGCGAGTGACTCCGATCGCCGACACGTCGCGCGGCTATGTCGCCACCCACGGCAGCCCCTGGGACTATGACCGGCGGGTTCCGATCCTGTTCTGGCGCAAGGGCATGACGCCGTATGAGCAGGCGCTTCCGGTCGAGACGGTCGACATTTTGCCGACTTTGGCCTCCGTGCTCGGGCTCACCATCCCCGCCGGAACGATCGACGGCCGCTGCCTCGATCTCGACGAGGGGCCGGGGGATACCTGCCGGTAGCAAAACCCCTCTCCCCTGCAGGGAGAGGGGTTTATCCGGCCAGCGCTTCCACCCTTTCAGCAAGCTCCAGCCACCGATGCTCGGCGTCGTCGCGCTCGGCCCGCGCTTCTTCGATCGCTTTCGTCAGCGCGGCGAAACGCGCCGGATCTCGCGCGTAGAGGTCGGGGTCGTGAAGCGCCTGCTCGTCGCGGGCGATCTGCGCCTCCAGCGCGTGGATCCGGTCGGGGAGGAGGTCGTAGTCGCGCTGGTCCTTGTAGGTGAGCTTGGTCTGGGCGCGCGGCGCGCTCGCCGCGGGTTTCGGCGCGGCCGAAGCCTTGGCCGCGGCGCGCGGCGCCGTCCGCTTCCTTTCCCAATCCTCGTAGCCGCCGGCGACGATGTCGACCTTGCCCGAGCCGTCGAGGCCGAGGGTGATGGTGACCGTGCGGTCGAGGAAGTCGCGGTCGTGGCTGACGATGAGGACGGTTCCGTCATAGTCGGCGATCACCTCCTGGAGGAGGTCGAGCGTCTCGAGGTCGAGATCGTTGGTCGGCTCGTCGAGGACGAGCAGGTTTGATCGGCGCGCGAACTCGCGGGCGAGCAGCAGGCGGGATCGCTCGCCGCCCGAAAGCGTCCCGATCTTCGCGTCGACCAGGTTCGGATCGAACAGGAATTCCTTGAGATAGCCCTGGATGTGCTTCTTGTGGCCGCGGACCTCGATCCAGTCGCCGCCGTCGGCGAGGATGTCGCGGACCCTCTTGTCGGGGTCGAGAAGGCGGCGCTGCTGGTCGATCATGATCCCCTGAAGGGTCTTCGCGCGGACGATCTTTCCTTCGTCGGGCTCCATCTCTCCGGTGAGCAGCTTCAGCAAAGTCGTCTTGCCGGTGCCGTTGGCGCCGACCACGCCGATCCGGTCGCCCCTCTGGATCCGAAGGGTGAAGTCGCGGACGATGGGGCGGTCGCCGAACCGCTTGGTCACGCGGTCCGAATCGATCACCATCTTCGTCTTCACGTCGTCATTCTCGAGCCCGAGCTTCGCCGCGCCGGCGGGGCCAAGCATCGCGGCGCGGGCGGCGCGCATCTCGTGCAGCTTGCTCAGCCGGCCCTGGTTGCGCCTGCGCCGGGCGGTCACTCCGCGCTGGAGCCAGTGCAGCTCCAGCTTGAGCTTCGCGTCGAGCTTCTCGGCCGCCCGCGCTTCCTCGGCATAGACCGCCTCGGTCCAGGCGTCGAAGCCGCCGAAGCCGATCTCGGCCCGCCTCAGCGTACCGCGGTCGAGCCACAGCGACGAGCGCGTGAGGCGCTTGAGGAAGGTTCGATCGTGGCTGATCGCGATGAAGGCGCCGGTGTAGCGGCCGAGCCAGTCCTCGAGCCATTCGATCGCTCCGAGATCGAGATGGTTGGTCGGCTCGTCGAGCAGGAGCACGTCCGGATCCTGAGCCAGCGCCCGGGCGATCGCGGCCCGGCGTCGCTCTCCGCCCGAAGCGGTGGCGGCCGGGCGATCGAGGTCGATCCCGAGCTGGTCGGCGATCGCGTCGACCTCGTGCGCGGCGGGCGCACCGCCGCCGCTCAGGGCGAAGTCGCGCAGGGTCTCGAAGTCGGCCACCGGCGGGTCCTGCTCGAGCAGAACGACCTTGATCCCGGGCTGGATCGTCCGGCGCCCCTCGTCGGTCTCGATCAGCTCCGCGAGGCATTTGAGCAGCGTCGTCTTGCCGGCGCCGTTGCGGCCGATCAAAGCCAGCCGGTCGCGCGCGCCGACGAACAGGTCGAGGCCGCGGAACAGCCAGCCGGCGCCCTGGACGAGGCCGAGATTTTCATAGGCGAGGACGGGCGCGGCCATGGCCCGGCTATTTGGGGACTCGCGCCGATTTGAACAGGGGGATTCTCGCGCTTGCCGCGATCAATGCGCTGTTGCCGGCCCCGCTACCTCGTCGGTCACATCCTTGAAGCGGTAGAGCGCCTGGTTGCTGGCGAACAGGATATTGCGGTCGCGCAGGTTCGGGGCGGGGCCGTGGAAATGGTTGTGAAGGATGGTCGGATAGATGTTGACCGGAGAGGCGGCCAGGTCGCGCTCGCTTCCGCCGGGCGCCCGCACTGCCATCAGTATGCCGAGCTTCTCCTTCAGCTCGGGGTTGTGGACCTTGTGCCATTTCACCGGCGTCGTGTCGGTGCCGAGGAAACGCTCGTCGCCGGCATAGCGGGCCGGCCATGGCCCTTCGTCGGCGTGGAGCACGATGATCGCGGGCCTCGGGCCGGCGGCGATGGCATCGATCAGCCGAAGCATCTCCAAGTTCACGTAGCGGACCTGGTGGACGTAATTCTCCCGGCGCGAGGTCCGCTCCGCTTCGGCCAGCGAGCGGCAGCTTCCGTCGGCCTTGAGCACGAAGGGCGGGTGGGGGACCAGGAAGTGGCCGAAGACATATTTGCGGCCGTTGCTTCGGGCGAGCTCGCGAAGCGCCGCGAACTTGGCGTGGGCGCGGAAGCATTGGTCGGCGCGTCCGTCGCCATAAGGTATGTGCAGGGCCGTCATCGCCTGGCCGACCAGCGACTGATCGAGCGCGGCCCGGCCGAGCTCGGGAATGGCCCTGAAGTTCACGTTGCGGTGGGCGAGGCGGCTCTGGCGGGTCGGGTTCCACCACGAGCCGGCGAAGACGGTTTCATAGCCCTGGGCGTTGAAGAAACGAAGCGCGGCATTGTCGGTCATCGAGCGGTAGATCGGCACGAGGTCGGTCTGCTGGTTCGCCATCGGCTCGGACAGCGGGTCGAGATAGGCGCCGTTGAGGGTCGAGGCGACCGAATGGCTGGTTCGCTGGTAGTTTGAGAAAGCCGATTCGCGCACCGCGAAGCCGCGCTCGCGCAAGGCCTGGAGGAAAGGCGAATTGTCGTAGCCGTAGACGCGCTGCAGCGTTTCGCTGTTGGCGTAGCGGTCGAGGATGATGTGCCAGACGTCGGGGCTGGTCTCGTCGGCGCGGCCGGCGAAGGTGGGAAAGACCGAGGCCGGGTCCGGCCGGTTCGGCTCGAGCGAGGCCTGCTTGGCGAGCGCCGATCCGCCGGTGACCAAAGCGATCGACAGGACGATGAAGTTGAGCTTGCGGCTGATGTCGAGCCGGGCCGCTCGCTCGCGCGGGATTCGCAGCGCAAGCAGCATCGCTGCCACTCCCGCGGCCGCCAGGACGGGCAGCCTTATCCACGGCGAGGGCGAGAGCGCCGACGCCACCGGCCCGGCGTAAAGCAGATAGGCCGCGGCGATGGCGAGGATCAGCCCGGCGCGGGTCCAGTCGCGCAGGATGAGGCGCAGGGCGACCAGCGCCGCAACCGCGATTGCGGTTAGCGCGAGCAGCACGGGGACTGCGTCCTCATAGGGAACCTTGTGCATGTTCGACGACCACAAGGTGGTGCCGACGAGGGGCGGGATGAGCAGGCCCGCCAGCGGCAGGCTCCCCAGTAGGGGCTCCCGGGCGGCCGTGCTCATCGGCGGCGATCGTACCGGACGAGCAGCCGCCCGTCCTCGCCGAGCCGGCACCGGTCTGCGATGGCGGCGCGGGCGCCGACATGAGCGAGGAAGGCCTCTTCGGTATAATCGGGGAAGATGTCGGCGCGGGTCGAGAGCAGGGTCTTGACCATCGGGTCGGCCTTGGACGGGAATTCGATGATCCCGGTCGGCGCGAGGCCGATCAGCCAGTCGACCGCCATGTCGAGCGGAACGTTTCGGGCGATGGCGAGGTGGTGGATGACCGCCAGGGCCAGCAGGGCGTCGGCGCCGCCGCGCTCGGCGAGGCTCCTGCGCTCCGCCCCGGCCCAGCCTTGCGAGGGACTGGGATTGGTCGCGTCGAGCCAGAGCGGCAGGACGGGTTTGCCCGATTTGTCGAAGCGGGCAAACGCCTGCTCGAGCGCGCCGAAATCGAAGTCGAAGCCGACGGCCGCCTTCGCGCCGTTGTCGACCGCCGTCTCGCAGAAGTCGCCGCTGTTGCAGCCGAGGTCGAACAGCAGATTGGGCCGGGTCGTACCCGCGAACTCCGCGACGAAGCCGTGCTTCGCCGACCGGCGCTCCTCGTCATAGCTGTTGTTGGCGGCGTAATCGGACCAGACGGTCTTGCCGCCGGGATAGCGGAGGCCGGCGATATAGTCCCTCAGGCCCTTCAGGATCGCGACCAGCGAGTTGCGGGAGAGTCCCCGCCCCGGCTTCGCGGAAGCGCCGCCGCCCTTGCGAACGCCGCTGGCATGGGCATGGCTCTGGGCGACGACATGGGCGAGCACCGTGAAGGAAAGCTTGTCCCTGAAGCCGAGCAGCTTGACGAGGTCCTCCGGAGCGATCCCCTCGAGGCTGCCCCGGTACCAGCCGTTCGGCGCGATTCCGCGCTTCGCCCAGAGCAGCAGCGGATTGAGGAACTGCATCGCGAACTGGCGCTGGCCGGCCCACAGCTCGCCGTCGGCGTGCGGAACGATCGAGAGATGGTCGATGAAGACGGGCCGGGTGCCGCGGAACTGGACATTGTACGCGGTTGCATCGGAGAGGGTGAAGCCGTCGGCGAGCAGATCGATGTGCAGATCGAGATGAAGCAGCGAGGCGGCCCTCAGGCCCGAGAAGGTCCACTCATAGGGATAGGAGACGAAGTCGAGGCAGGGATGCTCGACGAGGTGGCGCGGCGCCGGTTCGAAGCCGGAGAAAGCCGCGGGGTCGGCGTCGCGCATCTCGACGAGGCGGCCGCCGGCGATCGCCTTGTCGTAGACTCCCGCCGCTCGTGCGGCCTCGAAGGCGGCGGCGCCATGGTCGAAGACGGCGCGCAGCACCTGCCTGCCCCTTACCTGCACCCGGCCGGAAGGGTCGCGGAACGATCCCGGGTCGAACATCAGTCTTGGTTCGAAGCGGGTTCGGAGACGGCCGGCTTGCGGCGGACGAAGGTAGCGATGCGCGCGAAATAGGTCTTGCCGAAGAGTAGGGCGCTGGCCGCCGCGCCGGTCACCACCTGCAGCGCCATGCTGACGCTGGCGGCGTCGAGATAGGCGTAAGCGGGCGCTGCCGGGAGCACACCGAAGATGAGGATGGCGGCGACGAAATCGGACGGTCGTTTCACGGGCAGTCTCCCCCTTTTGATGAGAGCGGGTCTGCACGATCACGGTTAATTCTTCGTTATCACTCGGGGCGGTGCCGGCGCTGGAAGGCAGCGCCCGTTTCTGGCAGCCTGAGGCGATGGCGCGGACGATCATCCTCTATGGCCTGGCGCTGGCGATCGGCGCCTGGCTGCTCCAGTGGCTCGAATATCGCTACGTGACCCACGCTTACTCGACCGGGGTCTATGTCGCCCTGCTCGCCGCCGGCTTCGTCGGCCTCGGCATCTGGGCGGGACGGGCGATGACTCCGGCACCGGCAGCGCCGGAGTTCGTCCGCAACGACGCGGCGATCCGCTCGCTCGGCCTCAGCCCGCGCGAATGCGAGGTCCTGGCGCTGCTCGCCACCGGCCAGTCCAACAAGGAGATGGCGCGCTCGCTCGCCATCTCGCCGAACACGGTCAAGACGCACATCGCGCGGGTCTACGACAAGCTGGAGGTGGAGCGGCGGGTGCAGGCGATCGAGAAAGCGCGCTGGCTGAGGCTCATTCCTTAGGCGGGATTGGGCCAAATCACCCTTTCGGGCGATAGGCCGGGCCCCCGAAGCGGGCTAAGTGGACGGCGAGGCAAGGGGAGACGGGGAAATGCGATACGCGCTCATCTATGGCGGCCTGGCGGGGGCGATCGCCATCGCCCTCATGTGCACGACGCTCGCTTTGCACCTGTTCGGCCACGGCTCCGCCGCGATGTGGGGCGGCTACCTCATCATGCTGGCCGCCCTCTCGCTGATCTTCGTCGGCGTGAAGCGCTATCGCGACGTCGAATGCGGCGGCGTCATCCGCTTCGGCCGAGCCTTCGGACTGGGCCTCGGAATGGCGGTCATCGCCGCCCTGATCTACGCCATTGGCTGGGAGCTCTACATCGCCGTTTCGGGCTACGATTTCATCGCCGATTACAGCGCCGCCACGCTCGACGCCCTGCGCGCCCAGGGCGCCGCCCAGGCCGTCATCGACGCCAAGGCCGCCGAGCTTCGCGCCTTCGCGGAAACCTACCGCAACCCGCTGGTCCGGATGGCGATGATCTCCGCGGAGATCCTGCCGGTGGGGCTGCTGGTGGCGCTGGTCTCGGCGGGGTTGCTGCGCAACCCGCGGGTGTTGCCTGCTCGAGCGTGAGGTCCGCTTCGAAGCCGGGTTTGCTTGGTCGACAGGCCGATCCGGCCTCCATCTCGCGACGCGTCGATCTCGGCGGCTTTCGAAGTCGACGGCGGCGCAGGGAAGTCCGAAATGGACGCGCTAACCGGTAATTCGCGCCGATGTGGCGCCATCCCCTGCCCACCCGGTCGACAAAATCGAGTATCGTTCCGGACATCAGTTCAGGTGCCATTGGGAGGTGCCGATGCCCGTGAATCTGTCCGTCGTCGTCAAGCCGCAGTCGCCGCCCGCCGCTGCCGACGCGCTGCAACGGACCTTGTTCGCCAGGCTGCGATACACGCGCGAAGTCGTCGCGGAGGCGGAGGGCGAGGCGGAGCTGACGACCTTGCCGCGGACCTTCACCATCGAGGGCTCCCGCCGCGACGAGACCGACACCACCGGCGCCGCCAAGATCGCGGTCGACGACCAGGCTTCCGGCACGCCGTTCGTGGTGCTGATCGAATCCGCGCAGGGAACGATGCTGTGGACCTCGACGGAGCGTAACGCCACGAGCAGCCAGCCCGAGGTCACCTATCCCAACAGCGTGTTCGAAGCCGCCCGGCGCCGCGCCCCGGCCGCCTCGCCGACCCTGGCGCGAAGCGGCCGCTTCGTCCGGCTGGACGATACGATGCCGGACTTTTCGCGTTACCGGCTGTGGGTGGCGCCGGTCCTTTCGCCCGAGGAGGGCGGCGCGGCCAATACCCAGGCCCAGGCGGTGCGGCGGATCCTCGGCCTCAGCGGCGGCGCGGAGGTCACCTCCTTCGAGGTGACGGCGCTCGATCGGTCCAGCCTGCACGCCCCGTCGGTGAATGCGGCCGGGTTCCAGAACGCCACGATCCGCGCCGACGGGGGCTTCGAGATATCGATCGACATCGACGGCGACGAGGTGGGCTGGTTGTGGCTGCTGCTGGGCGACGAGAGCTTCGCCGGATATCAGCTGGATCCGGTGCCGACCCAGCCGCGCCCGGCCAGCGTGATCATGCTGCCGGTGACGACGGCCCAGCCGGAGGGGCCGCCGCCGGCCGGAGCCGAACCGGCCGCCGCTTCGCCGCCACCCGGCGGACGCCACGACTGCGCGAGTGCCGTGCTCGACAGCGTGCCGATGGACTATGATGAGCGGCAGCTGGTCGACAATCCGCGGACCTTTTCCGACGATCCCGGCAAGTTCTGCACGCCATTCGAGAATCCCCACCGAGTCCTGGGCGAACGCCGGTTCTCGACGATCCTTCGCGTCGACCAGCCTGAGATTGGCGGCCAGGGCTCGCTGAAGATGTCGAGGCCGATCGTCCTTGATCTCGCCCGGTTGGCGCGAAAGCCGCCCATGGCCTTCGTGGTCGGAGGACCAAGCTCCGCTGCGACGCCGGCGGGGGGCGGCGACACAGCCTCCGGCGCCAGCGCCGGCGCGCCGGCTCTCGCCGCTTTCGTCAATGCCGGCTTCCTCGGCCCGGCGCGCAACCTGTGGGGGCGGTGGGTCCGCGACCGCTCCAAGCCGCGCGCGCCGGTGAGCGGCGGCAATCCCATAGAGTGGGAGGGCGATCCGACCATCTACCAGGCGGCGACCGTAGCCGGCGGGCATGAGCTCGAATTGCTCGTTCAGTGGCGCTCCTTCGGCTATTCGCTGGGCAAGGTCGCCCACACCCTGACGCTCGCGCCGCGCCAGACCAAGCGCATCGCGAAGCTGTCGTGGCGCCGGCACGAAAGGGCCGCGCGCCGCGAGCGGACGGACGCCAACGACGCCCTGAGCCAAGTGACGATGCGAGACCGCAACTATACCGATGCGGTCCAGTCGAGCCTTGGCGAATGGAGCCGCGGCGGATCCGAGTCGAGCAATACCGGCGTCGCTGGTGGTATCGGCTTCGCCCTCGGCCCGGTCGTGATCGGAGGCGGCGCGGCCCATGGCCAGGCTTCCTCGTCGAGCTGGCAGGAGGGCGGGCGTCGCGTCGCCGCGGCCGAGCAGCAAAATCTGCGCGACGCAATCCGCCAATATGGCGCCTCCGTGCGCAAGCTCGAGAGCACGGTGGTCACTGAAATCTCGCAGGAAGAAGACGTGGAGGGAGTCTCGGAAACGCTTCGCAACGTCAATTACTGCCACGCCCTCACGATTCTCTATTACGACATCAACTATCACCTGCGTGTCGACACCGGCTTCGCCGGGGTGCGCGAATGCCTGTTCGTGCCCTTCTCGGTCACTCCATTCGACGTCGATAAGGCGCTCAAGTGGCGGGACAAGCTGCGGCAGGGCATGATCGACCGATCACTGCGCTGGGCACTCGACCGGCTCGACGAGGTGGCGACCAACTGGGCCGATTCCGACATTCCGCCGGGCCGGCGGATGCACCATCCGGTCAACTACCTAAGCGGCTCGATCTACATCCAGCTTTCCGTCGATCGCCCGCGCGACCAGGGCGAGAAGGAGGCGCTGGACGCCTATTCTGCGGTGTGGCTGCCTTATGCGCCGCTGCTCGGCGATCCGCCGCGGCGAATCATCGACGCATTGAAGCGGATCGAGCGTGATCGCGACTCCTATTTCCAGAGCGAGATCGCGCCCACCATGGCAACGCGCTGGGCGAACCTGCTCGAAATCTCGATCGGCGGCGCCTCGCTCGCCAACGCCGATTTCACGCTGGCGACGCGTTACGGCTTCGGCGGCACCGTCAGGGTCGACTTCACTGTGCCGGTCGAGGGGTTCCTCAATCGCGAACAGATACAGCAGATCGTGGTGAAGGCGAAGCAGGGCCTGCCGCCCGGCTCCGTCGCCAATCTCAAGCGCATGACACTGCATTATTATACCGATCATTTCGAGCGCGAGGTCAACTCGGACGGGGGCGCCCGAGACATGATTGCGGTCGATACCGGACTGCCGGACGCGGCCGGCGCAACCGCGCGCTTCGCGCTGACTGCCTGGGAGCGCCAGGACCTGCGCCAGATGATCGAGGACGGCGTCGAAAAGCTCATCGTCCACTTCAATGCCAACCTGCTTTACTATCACAAGGTCATCTTGTGGCTGATCGACCGCGACGAACTCTACATGATGCTCGACGGGTTCACCGCTCCCTACGGCCGCCGCTTCGACAACGGTGTCTGGGTCGAGGATCTTGGGCGAAGTATCGCTTCAGTGGTCGAGCGCGACCCGATCGCCATCCTCGGCAACTCGCTCGTTCTGCGCGTGGCCGCCGGGGCTTTCCTCGGCATAGACGGCCACGAAAGCCCCGCCGCCGCGCACCGTTACTATTATGACAGCCAGGTGCGGATGGATCCACTGCGGATCAGCCTGCCGACCGAAGGGCTCTACGCCCAGGCGCTGATGGACAAATGCATCGCCTGCGAGGAGCATGGAGGAAGCACGGACTGGGTGCTCTCCGACAAGGATCCCGAGCTCGAGTCCCTCGTCGGCCAGCTCGGCACGCGTCGCGCCGCGCCCGAAGAGCTGTCGCCAACACCGCTGCCTCCGTCGATCATCTCCCTTCAGAACGCGCCCAACGCGCCCGATCCCCAGGGCCTGGCCGGAATTCTTTCGGCCGTCACCAACGCCGGCGCGTTCCGCGACATGGCGGGCTTGGCCGGCACCCAGGCCAATGCCGCGGCGGCGATGCAGACGGCCGCCTCGCTGGCGAGCAATTTCGGCAACCAGGCCGCCGCGCTGGAGCTGGCGAAACGCAGGCAGGCGGCGAACCAGCTCGACAGCCAGCGCGCCTCGCTGGAGCGAAGCGTCAATTCGGGCATCATCAGCCGCGAGGATGCCGGCCGCCACATGAACAGCCTGCACGAGCAGGCCGCGGGCAGCGGCACCGGCGACGCCCCGCAGCGCACCACCGACGAACTGGTCACTCGAGTCGCTCAGGGGCTGCGCCCCGGTCAGTCCGGAACGGTCGCACGGGCCACGCCCGAAGGCGGCCTCGAAACGGTGTCGGTCGAGAATTCGTCGACGCTCGCGTCGCTCGACTGGTCGCAGGTCCCGCAGCAATGCGGCTTCGTCGCCGCCGACCGGGTGGTGCCCGAGAGCGAGCTGCGCGATTTGGTGAGGCGCGCCGCCGTCGAGGAACGCGCCCGCTGGATCGATCCGGCCACCGGCCAGCTTTTGGGCGAGGCCGCGGACAGCATGTTCGGCCGCCTCGTCACGTTCTGGATCAGCATCAACGAGAGCATCCCGCCCGACACGCTCGCTCTGCTCGAACAAGCGGCAACAGACGCCGCGCGCAATTACGGCCAGATCCTGGCGGCCAGCCCCTCGACGGCTGCCCTCAACGCCGACCTGAATCGAGTCCGCGACGAATTGCTGGTGGCGGTCCCGGCCCCGGTCGCGCCCGCCAATCTCGGCGCGCTCATCCGGGAGGCCCTGTCGAACGCGAGGTCCTCGCACGGCGATGACGCCCACTCAGCTTTCTGGAGCGCGGTGACGATTTCGACCTGTGTGCGCCGGGCCGGCATTGCCGCTCGCATCGAGCGGGTCGACCAGGGGATCCATCAGGGCGCAAGAACGCTGCTGCTGCCGGCGATCAGCCACCTCGCCTTCACCAAGGAGGCCCATCGCCGCCGTTTCGGCCCGACCGGGCAGGCGAACGGCACCTATCATGCCTTCGAGATCGGCGAGCGCGAGCCCAAGGTCGGCGACATCATCGTCCAGGACCGCGATGCCACTGCCATCGGCGGCGTCATGCGGTTCGGGGACATTCGCACGTCGGGCGGGCGTGGCCTTCATTCCGACATCATCGTCGAGGCCGATCCGGCGGCGGATTTCGTCGTCACGATCGGTGGCAATGTCGGCGATGCCGTCAGTCGCCGCCGCTACCCGCTGACCCCGGGCCGGCGGCTCGTCGTCGGCCGCGAGCAGCTCTACACGCAGGAGGATTCGAGCCAGAACCTGCCCGCCCTGCCTCTCACCTCGACCGATGCGCTGGCCGACCACAGCACCGGACGAATCTTCGCGCTGCTCAGCCCCGTCCAGATTTGCATCGTCATGCCCGGAACCCGGACCGGGGAGGGCGTGATCGTCTAGCAGCGGGCTTGCGCCATAGGCTTTTGCGAACGCGGCCTACCGTCGTCCCCCCATCTTCCGCCCCATCCTGATCGCCTGCTGCTTGCCGAAGCGGGTCTTCCTCGTGCCGGGCTTGCCCTCTGTGGAATGGCCGAGGAGCGGGGCACGCTTCTCGTGGTTGGGGATTCCGAGCTCGTCGGCTTCGAGGCGGCGGATCTCGTCGCGGAGCCTTCCGGCTTCCTCGAATTCGAGGTCGCCGGCGGCCTTGCGCATTCGCGCCTCGAGGTCGGCGATGTAGGCCTTGAGGTTGTGGCCGACGAGGTGGGGCCGGTCTTCGTCGCCCGTCTCGACGATGACTCCGTCGCGCTGGGAAACGTCGGCGAGGATGTTCTGGATGTCGCGCCTGATCGTCGTCGGGGTGATCCCGTGGAGGGCGTTATATTCCTCCTGCTTGGTCCGCCGGCGGTCGGTCTCGCGGAGCGCGCGCTCCATCGAGCCGGTGATCCGGTCGGCGTAGAGGATGACCCGGCCCTCGACGTTGCGCGCGGCTCGGCCGATCGTCTGGATCAATGAGGTTTCCGAGCGCAGGAAACCCTCCTTGTCGGCGTCGAGTATGGCGACGAGCCCGCATTCGGGGATGTCGAGTCCCTCTCGCAGAAGGTTGATTCCGACGAGGACGTCATAGACTCCCAGCCTCAGGTCGCGGATCAGCTCGATGCGCTCCAGGGTCTCGACGTCAGAGTGCATGTAGCGGACCCTGAGGCCGGCCTCGTGCATGAATTCGGTGAGGTCCTCGGCCATCCGCTTGGTGAGCGTGGTGACGAGCGTTCGGTAACCCTTGCGCGCGGTGATCCTGGCCTCATTGATGAGGTCGTCGACCTGGTCCTCGACCGGCTTGATCTCGACCGGCGGGTCGATCAGCCCGGTCGGGCGGATGACCTGCTCGGAGAAGACCCCGCCGGTCTGCTCCAGCTCCCACGGTCCGGGGGTGGCGGAGACGGCGACGGTCTGCGGCCGCATCGCGTCCCATTCGTTGAAGCGGAGCGGCCGGTTGTCGATGCACGAGGGCAGGCGGAAACCATATTCGGCGAGCGTGATCTTGCGGCGATGGTCGCCCCGCGCCATCGCGCCGATCTGCGGCACGGTCTGGTGGCTCTCGTCGACGAAGAGAAGGGCGTTCTCGGGAAGATATTCGAACAGCGTCGGCGGCGGCTCGCCGGGAAGGCGGCCGGTCAGGAAGCGGCTGTAATTCTCGATCCCGGCGCAGCTGCCGGTGGCGGCGATCATCTCGAGATCGAAATTGGTGCGCTGCTCGAGCCTCTGCGCCTCGAGCAGCTTGCCCTCTATCTGCAGCTCCTTCAGCCGCTCGCTAAGCTCGTGGCGGATCGCCTCCATCGCCTGCTTCAGCGTCGGGCCCGGAGTCACATAGTGGCTGTTGGCGTAGACCTTCACATAATCGAGCGCGGCGATCTTCTTCCCCGTCAGCGGA
>JBJMTX010000028.1:0-24149 GCA_045811485.1 Allosphingosinicella sp. | reverse complement strand
TGCGCTGCAGCCGCGCATAGACGACGTCGCCCGACAGATCCGGGATGCACGGAAACTCGTCGCTGTCGGCGAAGGCGATCGCCACCCCCGCCGCACGCGCCATCGCGACGAACTCGGCGCAGCGGAAGCTCTCGTGCCGGGGCTCGACGACATGGCTCAGCGCGACCCCCTCCCAATCCCTTGGGAGCAGCTCGAGAAAGGCGCGAAAATCGTCGGGCTCGAACCTCTTGGTCGCCATGAACTGCCACAATATCGGCCCGAGCCGGTCGCCGAGCGCGACGATCCCCTGCTCGAAGAAGCGCTTCATCCCCTCCTGGCCCTCGCCGAGCTTCTTTCGGTTGGTGCAGAAGCGCGACGCCTTGACCGCGAACTTGAAGCCGTCCGGAACCGCCTTCGCCCAGGCCTCGAACGATTCGGGCTTCTGCAATTTGTAATAGGTCGCGTTGACCTCGACCGCGGTCAGTCGGCCGGCGGCATGCTCGAGCTGCCGCTTCTTGCTCAGCTTGGGCGGATAGAAAGCCTCGCGCCACGGGTCGAAATCCCAGCCGCCGACTCCGACCCGGATCGCGCCCTCAGCCGTCACCGGCGAGCCGCGGGAAGCGCGCGAAATCCCGCGCCGTCACCGCCGCCACCTCGCGGCGATAGCGCTCATAGGCGGGATGGCCGCGCTCGATCCGCCCATAGGCCGGCTCGCCCGCGCGGTCGGCTCGGACGAGCGCGATCGGAGAGGCGGCGGGGACGAGCTGCGAGCCGTGGCCGACGAGAAGGGTGGTGAGTATCCCGTAGAGCGAGCCCGCCGCGGTCGGCCCGAGCATCGCGATGCGGTACTGCCCGCCTTCCGCCGTCACCAGGTAGATATGGCCGGAAAGGTGCGGCATCGACACCCGGCCGCGCTGAGCGAAATTCTCGTCGATCCGCTCGCTCTCCTGAAACATCAGGCAGCTGCTCTCCTCGTCCCAGGCGATCGTCGTCAGATAGGAATAGAGGCCGTCGAGATCGTCGAACAAAGGCCGGATCGTCACATAGGGCCCTTCGAGCCACTTGACCGCCCGGCGCGCATAGCCGCCGAGCTCGTCGCCGGCATAGCTGGGCGAGGCCGCGGTCGCCGGAACCTGGCCCCTCAGATTGGTGCCCAGCGCCTCCTCGAGCCGGATGACGGTGGCGAGGGTGAAGGCGCGGCGGCCGGACAGGGCTTTCTCGAGCGTCGAGATGCTGATCCTCGCCATGTCGGCGAGCGCCTGGCGCGAGATTCGGCGGCGCGCGAGCTCCTCGCGCACCTTTCGGGCGATCTCCTCCGCTCGCGCCTCGTGGAGCCAGTCTTCGGCCTGCATCGCCCCTCCATTGCGGACAAATCCGCACATAATGCGCATTGGCCGTCGAATGCCAGCGCGCCCGTGCGGGCCGGGCGTGAAGATTGGCGGGAATCATCGTGGCTGTGCGGGCCGGGCGGGGCCTAATTGGAAGGCTCCTCTCGATGGAGCCATGCCATGCGCAGCCTCGTCCTCCCCGCCCGCTTCCTCTCCCGCCCGGCTTCGCATAAAAAGGGGACAGTCCCCTTTTTCTCGTCGAGAGGCCTCGCCGGGACGGCTTTGCTCCTGCTCGTCGCGCTCGGCTTGCTCGCGGCCGGCGCCGTGTCGCGCGCCCAGGAGGCCGATGAGGACAAGCCCGCCGAGGCCGGCGCGCTGATGCTCCAGCCGCGCAGCGGCGGCGCCCCGCTCCCCGCCGTCCGCCTCGGAACCCATGTCGAGGTCTCCGTCACCGGATCGATCGCCCGAACCCGGGTCGTCCAGGCCTTCCGCAACACCGGCAAGAGCTGGGCGGCGGCCACCTACCTCTATCCGCTCCCCGAGGACGGGGCGGTCGATTCGCTCAAGATGGTGATCGGCAACAGGATCGTCGTCGGCGAGGTCCGCCGCCGCGAGGAGGCCGCCCAGATCTACGAGGAGGCCAAGGCGAAGGGCCAAAAGGCTGCCCTGGTCGAGGAGGAGCGCCCCAACATGTTCGTCAACCGGATCGCCAACGTCGCCCCGGGCGAGACGGTTCTGATCGAGATCCAGTATCAGGCGCCGGTCGTCCACCGCGGCGGCGAGTACAGCCTTCGCCTTCCGCTCGTCGTCGGCCCGCGCTTCGTTCCGCCGCACACGATCGCCTCGGGCGAGGCCGCCGCCGACGCCGGCGCGGTCACCGCCCCGATCCTCGATCCCTCGCTCGGCCCGATCAATCCGGTTTCGGTCGAAATCAGGCTCCAGCCGGGCTTCCCGATCGCCAATCTCGCCAGCCCGTCGCACCCGATCAAGGTGACCGCCGACGGCGAGGCGCGGATCGTCACCCTCGCCGAGGGCGAAGTGCCGGCCGACCGCGATCTCGTCCTCAACTGGCGCTCGGCCGCGGCGCAGGCCACGCTCGGCCTGTTCCGCGAGCACCTCGCCGGCTCGGACTATCTGATGGCGATGCTGACCCCGCCGGTCGAGGACCGGAAGCGCTCCGCGCCCCCGCGCGAGATGATCTTCGTCATCGACAATAGCGGCTCGATGGCCGGCGATTCGATGGACCAGGCCAAGGCCAGCCTCGACCATGCCCTCAAGACCCTGACCCCCGCCGACCGCTTCAACGTCATCCGCTTCGACGACACGATGACCGAATTGTTCGAGAAACCGGTCGCCGCAACGCCCGAGCAGGTCGGTGTCGCCCAGCGCTTCACCGACGGGCTCGAGGCCGACGGCGGCACCGAGATGCTTCCCGCGCTCAAGGCGGCCCTGGTCGACGATTCGCCCGCCGATTCGACGCGGCTGAGGCAGATCGTCTTCCTCACCGACGGCTCGATCAGCGACGAGGCCGAGATGATCTCCGAGATCGGCAACCGCCGCGGCCGCAGCCGGGTGTTCATGGTCGGGATCGGGTCCGCGCCCAACACCTATCTGATGACCCACATGGCCCGAGGTCGGCCGGGGCACCTACACCCATATCGGCGACGTCGACGAGGTGACGGAGCGGATGGCCGACCTTCTCGATCGGCTCGCCCGCCCAGCCGTCACCGGCCTCACCGCCCGGATCGAGGGTGCCCCGGCCGAGCTCACCCCGGCCCAGCTCCCCGACCTCTATGCCGGCGAGCCGCTCGTCCTCCTCGCCCGCGCCGACCGGCTCCAGGGCCGGCTCGAGGTGAGCGGGATGATCGGCGACAAGCCCTGGTCGCAGTCGGTCGACCTCGCTTCGGCCACCGAAGGCCCGGGCGTGGCAAAATTGTGGGCGCGACGCCGGATCGACGAGATCGAGCTCGCCGTCCAGCTCGAGACCGTCGGTACCGACGAGGCGGAGGAGAAGATCGCCCGCCTCGGCCTCGGCTTCGGGCTCGTCACCCGCGAGACCAGCCTCGTCGCGGTCGACCGCACCCCGTCGCGGCCCAAGGGCGCCCGGCTGACCGAGGAGGAGCTTCCGCTCAATCTTCCGAAAGGCTGGGACTTCGACACGCTGTTCAACGGCGCCGGCGACCACGCCGCCGACGCGAGCAGCGGCAAGACCGCCGGTGCCATGGACCTCCCCCAGACCGCCACCGACTCGGCAGCGCTGATGGAAAGCGGCCTGGCGCTGGCCCTGCTCGGCCTCGCCGGCCTCCTCGCCCTCCGCCGCCGGAGGCCGGCATGAGCCCCGTCATTGCGAGGAGCGAAGCGACGCGGCAATCCAGTCTCAGCGTCGATGTCCGCCCCAGAGCTGGATTGCCGCGCTTCGCTCGCAATGACGGGACGAGGAGGGTTGGGCGAACCCTCCTCCGTCTCCCCTTCTACCTCCTCCTCGCCTGCGGCCTCGCCGTCGCCGCGAAGGGCGCCCTAATCCCGGCCAAGGCCTGGGCCGCGCAAATCCTGCTCGATCGCGCCTTCGCTCAAGGGCTTGAGCGCCACGCGCCGGTCAAGGCCTGGCCCTGGGCGGATGCCGCCCCGGTCGCCCGCATCTCGGTCCCCCGCCTTGAGGTCTCGGAGATCGTCCTCTCCGGCGGCTCGGGCGAGGCGATGGCGTTCGGCCCGACCCATCTCCCCGCCAGCGCCGCGATCGGCGCCCGCTCCGGCACCGTCGTCTTCGCCGCCCACCGCGACACCCACTTCCGCTTCCTCGAGCATATCCGCCCCGGCGACGAGATCCGGGTCGAGACCCTCGACGGCCGCATCTACCGCTACCGCCTCGTGCGAACCCGCGTGGTCCGCCGAGATTCCTACGCCCCCACCGGCGCCCTCGCCCTCATCACCTGCTGGCCCTTCGGAGCGACCGAACACGGCCCCTGGCGCTTCGTCGCCACGGCGGAGCGGGCCTGAAATCGACCCTCGGGGACTTTTGCGCTAAGCGCCCGGCCATGCGCCGCATCGTCTTCGCCGCTTTGGCACTCGTCGCCCTCGCCGCCGGGATTCTCCTCTATCTCGCCTCGGGCTCTCCTGCGCCCGTACCGGTAACGACCGGCCCTCGCCTCGCCGCCGTCAAGGCGGCGAGCTTCCGCGACTCTCCCGCCCCGGCGCGGCAGGCGGAGTTCAGCGCGGACGGGCGCTGGCTGGTCACCGCCAGCGTCAGCGGCGCCGTCGCCATCCGCGCGTTGCCGGACCTCAAGCCGGTCCGGCGCTTCGAGCATCCCGGCGGCGCCACCTCGTTCGTCCTCGCGCCGGACAGGAGCTGGCTCGCCACCGCCGGCTATGACGGCGTGATTCGAATCTGGGACGTGGCGAGCGGGCGGCCGCTTCGCGCGCTCAAGGGCGCCGAGAGCACGATCTGGACCCTCGACCTCTCACCCGACGGCCGCACGCTCGCCGCGGCCGGCGAGGACAAGACGATCCGCCTCTGGGACGTCGCTTCGGGCCGACTGCTGCGCGCGCTTCGCGGTAACGAGCGCAACGTCTGGGAAGCAAGGTTCAGCCCCGACGGGCGGCGGCTGGCCAGCGTCGGCTTCGACAAGACGGTGCGGCTGTGGGACGCCGCGACCGGCGCTCCGCTGGCGACGCTCCGCGACCATGAGGAAGGGGTGGTCGGGCTCGACTGGAGCCCCGACGGGCGCTGGCTCGCCTCGGGCGGGGACGACGAGACGATCCGGATCCGCCGCTCGGAGGACGGCCGGACGGTTCGCATCCTGAGGGTCGGCAACCACGCGTGGAAGCTCGGCTTCAGCGCCGACTCCGCCTGGATCGCCAATGCCGGCCGAGCCCGCTCGGCGCTCGGCACCTTCTGGCACGGCCTCGTCGGCGGCGGCGGCGGGGTCGCCACGATCCGCCTGTGGCGGGTCTCGGACGGCGCCCTCGTCGCCGCCCTTCCCTCGAGCGAGGATGTCGACCATGTCGCGTTCAGCCCCGACGGCCATTACCTGGTCAGCACCGCCGAGGATGGGCTCGTGACGCTATGGGGGCTGCACCTGGTTGCATAATTATGCAGTAATCTGCATAGAGCGCGCATGATTCGCGTCGCAATCCTCGGAGCCTCGGGCTTCGTCGGAGCCGAGCTGCTCCGGCTCTGCGCCCTTCACCCGGAGCTCCGCCCGGTGAAGCTGTTCGGAAGCAGCCGGGCCGGCGAGCGCCTCGCCGACGTCCATCCCCAGCTGGCCCTCGCCTATCCCGACGCGGTGCTGGATGTCTACGGTCCCGGCGCGCTCGAAGGCGTCGACCTGGTCTTCGCCGCCCTCCCCCACGGAGAGTCGCAGAACATCACCCGGGAAATTCTCGATTCGGGCGCAAGTTTCGTCGATCTCGGCGCGGATTTCAGGCTCGATTCCGCCCGGCGCTACGCCCTCTGGTACGGCGAGGAGCATCGGACTCCGGAGATTCTCGGGCGGTTCGTGTATGGTATTCCGGAGCTTCACCGGGCCTCCATATCCGGGTCCCGGGCGGTCGCCGCCGCCGGCTGCTACGCCACCGCCGCCATCCTGGCGCTGAAGCCGCTCATGGATCTCGTCGAACCCGGCAGCCTCGTCGTCGACGCCGCCTCCGGCGTGAGCGGGGCCGGCAAGGGCCTGAAGGAATCGACCCATTTCAACAGCGTCGCCGAGAGCCTTTCCGCCTACGGCCTCCTCACCCATCGCCATACCGGCGAGATGGAGATGGCGCTCGGCGACAAGGTCCTCTTCACCCCCCATCTGGCGCCGATGAACCGAGGCATCCTCGCCACCTGCTACGGCATCGCCAAAGGACCCTGCGATCCGCTCGAAGCGTTGCGGACCGCCTATGCCGGGGAACCCTTCATCCATGTCTCGGAGCGCCCGCCCTCGACCAAATGGACCCAGGGCTCGAACGCCGTCCACCTTACCGCCCGCTACGACGAGCGGACCGGGCGGGTGCTGGCGATCGCCGCCCTCGACAATCTCGTGAAAGGAGCCGCCGGCCAGATGATCCAGTGCGCGAACCTGATGCTCGGCCTCGACGAGAGTGCCGGGCTGCCGGTGGCGGGGATGTATCCGTGAGCGTCGCCGCCGCTCAGGGCTTCGTCGCCGCCGGCTGCCATGCCGGGATCAAGCGCCGGCGCTTCGACATGGCGCTGGTCGCCACCGAAGACCGCCGGCCCGTCGCCGCGGCGGCGGTGTTCACCCAGAACAAGTTCGTCGCGCCGCCGGTGATCCTCTCGCGCCGCCGGCTGCAGGAGAATGGCGGCCGGGCGGCGGGGATCATCGTCAACTCCGGCAACGCCAATGCCGGCACCGGCGCCGCCGGCCTCGCCGACGCCGAGGCGATGGGCGCCGAGGCGGCTCGGGCGCTGGGCGTGGCGGCACAGGACGTGCTGGTCTGCTCGACCGGGATCATCGGCACGAAGCTGCCGATGGACGTCATCCTGGCAGCGACTCCCAAGCTCGCCAGGAAGCTGTCGGCCGAGGGCGGCCACGACGCCGCCCGCGGAATCCTCACCACCGACCACAATAGCAAGGAGGCGGTGATCGAGGGCTCGGGCTTCACCCTCGGCGGGATGGCCAAGGGCTGCGGAATGATCGCCCCGAACATGGCGACGATGCTCGCCTTCCTCACCACCGATGCCGACGTCACGTCCGAGGAAATGACCGGCATCCTTCGCGACGCCTCCGACCGGACCTTCAACACGCTCAACGTCGACGGCGCGACCTCGACCAACGACACCGCGATCCTGCTGGCCTCGGGCCGGCGCGGGCGGCCGGACATGGCCGAGTTCGCCGACGCCGTGCACCGCATCTGCGAGGACCTCACCTACCAGATGGCGCGCGATGCCGAGGGCATGACCAAGATGGTGGCGCTCACCGTCTCCGGCGCGGCCTCGGACGAGGAGGCCCGGATCGCCGCCAAGTCGATCGCCGAGAACAACCTCGTCAAGTGCAGCTGGTATGGCGGCGACCCCTATTGGGGCCGGCTGCTCGGCGCCGCGGGCTCGGCCGGCATCGCCTTCGAGACCGAGAAGACGAGCGTCGCCTATGGCGGAATCGTCGTGTCGAGGGCCGGAACCAATGCCGACCACGAACATGAGGCGGTCGCGGCGCACATGAAGCAGGAGCGGATCGAGATCGAGGTCGCGCTGGGGCTCGGCAAGGGCCGGGCGCAGGTCATCGGAATCGACCTCGGCCCCGGCTACATCAAAGAGAATTCGAGGACGTCGTGAGAAGCCCTTCCGAAACCGCCGCGATCCTCGTCCAGGCGCTTCCCTACATCCGCCGCTTCCACGGCCGCGCCGTGGTGGTGAAGCTCGGCGGCGCAGCGCTCGATGCCGAGATCGACCGGGCGCTCGCCCAGGACGTGCTTCTGCTCAGGAGCGTCGGAGTCCGCTGCGTGCTCGTCCATGGCGGCGGGCCGCAGGTCGACGCCCTGATGCGGCGGATGGGCAAGGAGCCCGAATTCCGCAACGGGCTCAGGGTCACCGATGCCGAGACGCTCGAGATCGTCCGGATGGTGCTGACCGGCAAGATCAACCGCGACCTCGTCTCGACGATCAACCGCGAGGCGCTCGAGGAGCCGGTCGCGGTCGGCGTGTCGGGCGAGGATGCGGGTCTGCTCACCGTCACGCCGCGCGAATCGAGCCTCGGCTTCGTCGGCGACGTCAGCTTCGTTCGAGCCTCGGTGCTCGAGCGGCTGCTCGACGAGGGCCTCTCGCCCGTCGTCTCGACGATCGGCGCCGACTCCTCCGGCCATCCCTACAACGTCAACGCCGACGAGGCCGCCCGCGCCATCGCGGTGGCGATGGCGGCCGAGAAGATCGTCTACCTGACCGCGGCTCCGGGCCTGCTCGAGGATGTCGCGGACGAATCCAGCCTCATCCCCCGCCTCACCTCGGCGGAGCTTCGCGACCGGATCGAGCATGAGAGCGTGTCGAAGGGGATGATCCCCAAGCTCCGCGCCTGCGCCGACGCGGTCGATGCAGGGGTGGGAACCGCGCACATCATCGACGGGCGGGTGCCGCACGCTCTTCTGATCGAATTGCTCACCGACGAGGGGATAGGGACCATGGTCAAGAGGGAGAGAAGCTGGTGAGCCGCCTGCTCACCATCGCCGAGCTGGGCGCCGAGGGCCTGAACGAGATCCTCGCTCTGTCGGAGCGCCGCGATCTCGGCCGGCCGCTGGACGGGAAGGGCGTCGCCCTCGTCTTCCAGAAGCCGAGCGCACGCACGCGCAACTCGATGGAGATGGCGGTCGTCCAGCTCGGCGGCCATCCGGTCTACATCCAGAAGGAGGAGGTCGGCCTCGGCACCCGCGAGAGCGCCGAGGACGTCGCCCGCACCCTCGCCTGTTATCACGAGATCATCGCCGCTCGGGTGATGGACCATCGCGACCTCGAGGCGATGGCGGCCGCGACTCGCGTCCCGCTTCTCAACATGCTCTCCGACCGGGCCCACCCACTGCAAGCCCTCGCCGACCTGCTGACGGTGAAGCAGCTGCTCGGCCGGATCGAGGGCGCGCGGATCGCCTATGTCGGCGACGGCGACAACAATGTCTGCCGCTCCCTCGCCGAAGCCTGCGCGCTCGCCGGCGCGGAGCTGAGGATCGCCAGCCCGGAAGGCTACGGCCTGCCCGAAAGCCTCGACCGCGTCACCCAGCTGGCCGACCCGGCGCAAGCGGTCGAAGGCGCGGACATCGTCTATACCGACGTCTGGGTCTCGATGGGCCAGGACGGCGAGAGCGAGGCCAGGCTGAAGGCTTTCGAGCCCTACCGGGTCGACGAGGCGCTGATGGCCCGAAGCCCGAAGGCGCATTTCCTCCACTGCCTGCCCGCCCGGCGCGGCGAGGAGGTCGGCGCCGGCGTCATAGACGGCCCGCGAAGCGCGGTCTGGAAGCAGGCCGAGAACCGGATGCACACCGCCCGCGGCGCGCTGGCCTGGCTGATGGGCGTGCGACCGTGACCGATGCGCGCCTCCGCCGCCAGCGCGCGATCGCCGACCTGATCCGGGCCGAGGCGCTGGCCAGCCAGGAGGAGGTCACCGCCCGCCTCGCCGGCCTCGGTTTCTCCGTGACCCAGGCGACCGTCTCGCGCGATCTCGACCAGATGGGCGCGATGAAGGTGAAGCGCGGCGGCGCGCTCGCTTACGCCCTTCCCGACCAGCTCGGCGACCATGACTGGGCGGCGGCCCGGCTTCAGCGCATCTTCGCCGAATGGGTGATCTCGATCGAGGCGGCCGGCAATCTGCTCGTCATGCGCACTCCGCCGGGCTCCGCGCACCTCGTCGGGCTGGCCCTCGACCAGGCGAAGCTCGAGGAGATCGCCGGCACGATCTGCGGCGACGACACCTTGTTCGTCGCCCTGCATGACGGGATCGAGCCCGGGATCATCGCCGACCGCTTCCGCAAGCTCGCTCAGGAACCCCAATGACCCTACCGCCTCCCAAGAAGGTCGTGCTCGCTTATTCGGGCGGGCTCGACACCTCGATCATCCTCAAATGGCTCCAGAGCGAATATCGCGCCGAGGTCGTCACCTTCACCGCCGATCTCGGCCAGGGCGAGGAGGTCGAGCCCGCTCGGCGCAAGGCCGAGCTGCTCGGGATCAAGCCCGAGAACATCTTCATCGAGGATCTGCGCGAGGAATTCGTCCGCGACTATGTCTTCCCGATGTTCCGGGCGAACACCGTCTATGAGGGCCAGTACCTGCTCGGCACCTCGATCGCCCGGCCGCTCATCGCCAAGCGCCAGATCGAGATCGCCCGCAAGGTCGGCGCCGACGCCGTCTGCCACGGCGCCACCGGCAAGGGCAACGACCAGGTCCGCTTCGAGCTCGGCTATTATGCGCTAGAGCCCGACATCCGGGTGATCGCCCCGTGGCGCGAATGGGAGTTCGCCAGCCGCGAGCAGCTGATCGACTTCGCCGAGAAGCACCAGATCCCGATCTCGAAGGACAAGAGGGGCGAATCCCCCTTTTCGATAGACGCCAACCTCCTCCACAGCTCGTCGGAGGGAAAGGTGCTCGAGGACCCGTCGCTCGAGGCGCCCGAATATGTCCACCAGCGCACGATCTCGCCCGAGGACGCCCCCGATAAGGCGACTGTGATCGAGATCGGCTTCGAGCGCGGCGATCCCGTCTCGATCGACGGCGAGGCGCTGTCGCCCGCCGCTTTGCTGGCGCGCCTCAACGATCTCGGCCGCGACAACGGCATCGGCCGGCTCGATCTGGTCGAGAACCGCTTCGTCGGGATGAAGTCGCGCGGGGTCTACGAGACGCCCGGCGGAACGATCCTGCTCGCCGCCCATCGCGGCATCGAATCGATCACCCTCGATCGCGGCGCCGCCCATCTCAAGGACGAGATCATGCCGCGCTACGCCAGCCTGATCTACAACGGCTTCTGGTTCTCGCCCGAGCGCGAGATGCTCCAGGCGCTGATCGACCGGAGCCAGGAATTCGTCACCGGCAGCGTCCGGATGAAGCTCTACAAGGGCAATGCGACGGTGATCGGCCGGACCAGCCCGCTCGCCCTTTACGACCAGGACCTGGTCACCTTCGAGGAAGGCTCGTCCAGCTACGACCAGCGCGACGCGGCGGGCTTCATCCGGCTGAACGCGCTGAGGCTGAGGATTGCGGCGAAGCGGGCGAGAGAGACGTCATCCCGGGCTTGACCCGGGACCCAGGAACACGGTTCCGAACAGGTAGATCGCTGTTCCTGGGCTCCGGCTTTCGCCGGAATGACGGCTAAGGAAGCCCCCGCTTCGCCCGCTCGATCTGCTCGCGCACCCGCTCCGGCGCGGTGCCGCCGTGGCTGGTCCGGCTCCTCACCGAAGCGTCGACCGTGAGGACGCCGTAGACGCGCTCGTCGATCCTGGCGTCGATCTCGCGCAGCGCCTCCAGCTCCAGCTCCGCCAGCCCGACGCCCCGCTCCTCGGCCGCCTTGACCGCCCGCCCGACGATATGATGCGCCTCCCTGAACGGCACGCCCGCCTCGCGCACCAGCCAGTCGGCGAGGTCGGTGGCGGTCGAGAAACCGGCTTCCGCCGCCGCTCGCATCCGCTCCACATCGAAGCCCGCCGTCTCGACCATCCCCGCGAGCGCCTGGAGCGACAGCATCAGCAGATCGTGCGCCTCGAAGACGGGCGGCTTGTCGTCCTGCATGTCCTTGGAATAAGCGAGCGGAAGCCCCTTCATCGTCGTCACCAAAGCGACCATCGCGCCCGCGATCCGCCCCGAATGGCCGCGGACGAGCTCGGCCGCGTCGGGGTTGCGCTTCTGGGGCATGATCGAGGAGCCGGTCGAATATTCGTCGGGCAGGCGGACGAAGCCGAAGGGCTGGCTCGCCCAGACGATCAGCTCCTCCGCCAGCCGCGAGAGATGGAGCGCGCACTGGGTCGCGGCCGTCAGATAGTCGAGCGCGAAGTCGCGGTCGGAGACGGCGTCCAATGAATTGGCCATCGGCCGGTCGAAGCCCAACGCCGCGGCGGTCGCTTCCCGGTCGATCGGAAAGCCGGTTCCGGCCAGTGCCGCCGCCCCGAGCGGGCATTCGTTGAGCCTCGCCCGGGCGTCGGCGAAACGCGAGCGGTCGCGCCGGAGCATCTCGAAATAAGCGAGGAGGTGATGGCCGAGCGTGACCGGCTGCGCCGATTGCAGGTGGGTGAAGCCGGGCATGACCGCCTCGGCATGCTCTTCCGCGCGGCCGATCAGGATTCGCTGGAAGGCCAGGAGCGCGTCATCCACCTCGTCGATCGCGCCGCGCACCCAGAGCCGGAAGTCGGTCGCGACCTGGTCGTTGCGCGAGCGGGCGGTGTGGAGGCGCCCCGCCGCCGGGCCGATCAGCTCGGCGAGGCGGGCCTCGACATGCATGTGGATGTCCTCGAGCGCGGGATCCTCCTTGACGCCCTCGAGCCGATATTCGTCCTCGATCCGCTCCAGCCCCTCGGCGATCGCGCTCGCCTCGGCCTCGCCGATTATCCCCTGCGCCTCGAGCATCGCGACATGGGCGAGCGAGGCGGCGATGTCCTCGCGCCAAAGTCTCTTGTCGAAGCCGATCGAGGCGTTGATCTCGCGCATCAGGGCCGCCGGCCCGCCGGCGAACCGGCCGCCCCACATCAGGTTCGAAGGCTTGTCGTCGGCGATCTCTCGTCTCCTCGATGGGGCGGGATAGGACATCTGCCTCCCCATGCAAAGCATGGGGAGGGGGACCAGCGAAGCTGGTGGAGGGGTGATCTGACACAGCCTCATCGGGTCACCCCTCCACCATGCTGCGCATGGTCCCCCTCCCCATCTGACGATGGGGAGGCTATGCGACGCCATGCGCCAGGCCACCGGCACCCTCACCTTCGACACGCCACGCCAGGGCCTGCACGAGATCACCCGCGAGGTCGCAGGCTGGACCGAAGCCCAGCGCATGACCGAAGGCCTGCTCACCCTCTTCTGCCGCCACACCTCCGCCTCCCTCCTGATCCAGGAGAATGCCGCGCCGGAGGTGCGCACCGACCTCGAAGCCTGGGTCGCTCGGCTCGCGCCGGAGGATCCGTCCCTCTACGCCCATGACGACGAGGGGCCGGACGACATGCCGGCGCACCTCAGGACTGCGCTCACCCAGGTCCAGCTCTCGATCCCGCTCGCCGCCGGCCGGCTCGCGCTCGGCACCTGGCAGGGCATCTACCTGTTCGAGCACCGCCGCCGGCCGCACCGCCGGAGCCTCGCGCTCCACCTTCTGGGCGAATGAGGCGGTGAGCCTCGAATCCGTCCGCGCCTGGCTCGCCGCCAACGCCCCCGACCTTCCGCTGATCGAAGTGGAGGAGAGCACCGCCACGGTCGAGACCGCCGCTCGCGCGCTCGGAGTCGAGCCGGGCCGGATCGCCAAGACGCTTGCGGTGCGCGCGGGCGCGACCACCTTCCTCCTCGTAGCGCGCGGCGACGCGCGGCTCGACAACCAGAAGAGCAAGGCCGAACTCGGCGCCCGCCCGCGGATGCTCGGTCCCGAGGAGACGCTGGCGCTGACCGGCCATCCGGTCGGCGGAGTCTGCCCGTTCGGCCTCGCGACCGCGCTCCCCGTCTATTGCGACGTCTCGCTCAGGGATTTCGACTTGGTCTATCCGGCGGCGGGCTCGCTCAACAGCTCGGTCGAGGTCACTCCCGAGCGGCTCTTCGCTCTGGTCGGCGAGAAATGGGTGGACCTTTGCCGGCTGCCCGAGCCGCATTGATCGCGGGCCGCCACCGCTCCTATGGTCGGCGCATGAAGCTTCCCTTTCTCCTCGCGGCGCCGCTCCTCCTTTTCGCCTGCGGGCCGCAAGAGACCGGGCCCGCGGCGGCGGTGCCGGTGGCGACCGGCGCGAGCTGGCGCGCCGTCGCCACCGATTTCGATCAGGACCGCATGCGCAAGTGGCGCACCGCCTGGGTGAAGGCGCTCGGCCAGGCGCGTTCGGCGGGCCACTCGGCGGAGATCGCGGCGGAGGGCGCTTTGCTCGATCCCGATTCGGCGCTGAAGGGTGCCGAGCCTCCGCCGGGCGACTATCGCTGCCGGACGATCAAGCTCGGCAGCCAGAGCGAGGGCATGCTCGACTACGTCGCTTATCCCTTCTTCGACTGCACGATCGCCGCCGGCGACGGTGCGATGGACTTCGTCAAGGCGACCGGATCGCAGCGGCCGGTCGGGCGGCTGTTCGCCGATTCCGACCGGCGCCTGATCTTCCTGGGAACGCTCCAGCTCGGCGACGAGCAGGGCACCCTGCGCTACGGCCACGACCGGCAACGAGACATGATCGGCCTGTTCGAGCGGATCGGCGAGCGGCGCTGGCGGCTCGCTTTCCCCTACCCCGCTTTCGAATCGACGCTCGATGTGATCGAGCTGCTGCCAAAGGATTGACCATGCGCCTCGTCGCCCTCGCCCTCCTCGCGCTCGCCTCTCCGGCCGCCGCCGATCCGCTCGCCGACCAGGTGAAGCAGGACCTGCCGTCGCTGATGAACCTCTATCGCGAGCTCCACGCCAATCCCGAGCTCAGCATGCAGGAGGTGAAGACGTCGGCCCGGCTGGCGGCGGAAGCGAAGAAGCTCGGCTACGAAGTGACGACGGGCGTCGGCAAGACGGGCGTCGTCGCGGTGATGCGCAACGGGCCCGGCCCGGTGCTCCTGATGCGCTCCGACATGGATGCGCTGCCGGTGATCGAGCAGACCGGCCTCCCCTTCTCCTCGAAGGTCAGGGCGACCAGCGTCACCGGAGTCGAGAGCGGGGTGATGCACGCCTGCGGCCACGACACCCATATGACGAGCTGGCTCGGCACCGCCCGTCGGATGGCGGCGATGAAGGACAAGTGGTTGGGCACGCTCGTCATGATCCTCCAGCCCGCCGAGGAGACCGGCGAGGGCGCCAGGGCGATGCTCGACGACGGCCTCTTCACCCGCTTTCCCAAGCCGACCCACGCCCTCGCCTTCCACGACAGCGCCTCGCTTCCGGCCGGCGTGCTCGGGATCACCGTCGGCCCGGCCTTCGCCAACGTCGACTCGGTCGACATATTGGTGAGGGGCATTGGCGGCCACGGCGCGGTTCCCCAGAACACCCGCGATCCGATCGTGCTGGCCAGCCGGATCGTCGGGACGCTCCAGACTCTGGTCAGCCGCGAGCTCGACCCGCAGGACGCGGCGGTGGTAACGGTCGGCAGCTTCCAGGCCGGAACCAAACACAATATCATCTCCGACCAGGCGACGCTGCTTCTGACCGTGCGGAGCTACAGCGAGAAGACCCGCCGGGCCCTTCTCGACGGAATCCAGCGCATCGCCCGAGGCGAGGCGATCGCGGCCGGCGTGCCGGAGGACAAGATGCCGGTCGTCACTATTAGGGATGCCGAGTTCACCCCGGCCGCGGTCAATACCGAAAAGCTCAGCAACGCCACCGCGGCCCTCTTCCGCCAACGCTTCGGCGCCGAGCGGGTGCGGGCCGTGCCGCCGCCGATGGTCGGCGAGGATTTCGGCCGCTACCACCTCGCCGATCCGAGCATCGAGAGCCTGATCTTCTGGGTCGGCGGAGTTCCCCAGTCGAAATGGGACGCCGCCGGCGGCGACACGTCGAAGCTCCCCTCGCTCCACAGCCCCTATTGGGCGCCAGAGGCGGAGACGGTGATCGAGACCGGAATCGAGGCGATGGTGACGGCGGCGATGGGGGTGGTGGGGAAGAGCTGAGCGAATCGCCCCTCGCGCGGCCGGACCAGCGGTCCAAGATCGCGATTGGACTCAGAAGTCGATCCGCCGGGTCGCCGACAGCTGGTTCTCCCGATAGCCCAGCAGCAGCACCGACCCCTCCGCAGCCGAGGTCGCCAAGTCGATGCTGGCCGGCCCGTCCGCGATATCGCGCGAATCGGTCGGCCTGCCGTTCAAGGTCACATCCAGACGGTCGAGGTTCGAGGTTACGAGATCAATCCGAAGGCCCTCGCCGGTCCGTTCGATTTCGGCCTCGAGCCCGAACCGATCCATTTGGTGGAGGATCTCGGCAGCCTTCTCGATGAGATCGACGTTGCCCTCCAGCAAATCGCGCCGGCTCATCGAATATAGCTGGTTGGGCGTCACTCCCAAATCCTCGAGCTCGGTGCCGGCTTCGTCGCGGACCCGCAGCGTGCGCCGGATCGCGACTCGCATGCCCACGCCCTGCGGCAACGGCCGCAACGGGCTGTCCGGGCCGCAGGCGTCGACCAGGTAATCGTGGGTCCAGACATTGGCTCCGCCGGCGCCGGTATTGCTGTCGACTCCCAGCACCTTCCCAATCCGATGATCCTGGAATCCCGCTGCGAAGATATCGGTCGTGCTGTAACAGCGGGCGTTGGTGACAAGCACGACCGGCCCGTAATAGCGCTGGCCGATATCGTTGCACTCCCAGGGATCGGTCAAAGGGAAGCTTGACGAAAAGATCGCACCGGTTTCGACAGCGCGCGCGATCGATTTCTCCCAGAGCGACAAGTCCAGCTCGGAACCGGAGGGATGCGCGTCCACGAGCCTCTGGGTAAGCGGGGTGTTGATGAACTGCGCACGTTCCGGCTCGATCGAACGCGGCGTCAGCGTCTGCAATATGCGTTCGCCGGCGTTTATGTAGCCGCCTCCATTGTCGCGCACGTCGATGATCAGGCCTTCAGCGGGCATCTGCTCGAGGAGCCGTACGAACTCGCTGACGAACGCGGCAACGAAATTGTCGCCGAAACGAGAATCGACATCGTCGAAACTCCAGATGCGGATGTAGCCGAAAGTCCCGAAGCTGGTCTCGACCTCGATGGCCCGGAAGATTTCGGGCATTGTGGACTGGGTACCGTGGACCAGATCGACGGCCCCGGCCCCGGCGGCGGCGAGCGCCTGCCTGGCTTCGCCCACTTGAGGTGCGAACAGCCGCTGGCGCGCACGCTGGATCGCCGCCGTCTCGATGTCGATGCCGCGTCGCGCGCTCTGGGCCACCGAAGCCGACTCCGCGGCCGGCGTCGAGGCCGGAACGCCCCAGGCCTGCCATTCGAAGCGCGCCTCTCGCGCCGCCCCGTCGAGTCCGATGAAGCTCACCGTCACCCAATCCTCGTCGGGAGGCGGTACGAGGATCAGTGGGCGTGTCGTCAGCCCGGCGAGGCCGTTGCTGAAGCGGGCGGCAGGGTTGCTGCCCGCATGACGGTCAGCCGCATTGGCAACGGCGCGCGCGATCGGAACGGCGTTCCAATGCGTCACGGTCACGCCGATTTCGAAGCCCTCCGGCATCGAGCCGCGGATGTTGGTGATCAGATAATGGCATTCGCCGTCCTCGAAGCAGCATTCGACCATGAACGGCAGCCAGGCTTCGACGTCGCTGAACGGCTGCGGCAGGAGATAATTGGTATGCAGGTCGCGCACGCTGGTGAAGATCGAAGTCATTTCGGCGTGGAAGCGCATGTCGCCGCCCGGAACGTCGACGTGCCGACGAAGCAGCCGCAGCCGCTGTAACGGCTCGACGGCGTGCATGGCCCGCTTCAGCGGAAGATGCGCATAAAAGCCTTCGAGCAGGATGATCGCCTGGTCGACGATGGCAAGCCTGTCTTCGAGAGTCAGCATGGCAGGTGCGGCCAGGAAGGACTCAAGGTCGGCGGCCTCCGCCACGGATGATGTCGAGTTGGCCATGATCGATCTCCTTGGAAGGCCGGTGGCCGGCCGGCTCCCGGATGGGGCAATAATCTAAAATACGATGTGGCATTCCCCACAGCCACCCGCCGGAGAGCGCGATAATCGAGACGGCGCGATCGGAACTCGGCGATCAAAGCCGGTGCGGCGGCGGCGTACGAGCTTCCCGCATCATTTGGGGAGACGGGTCATGGGACTTTTGAGCTGCAACGGTACGCGCAATTATCTGAAGGGTCTCGGCTACGGGACGATCGCCCTGCCGCGGGCGGGGATCAAGCCGATGCTGATGCTAGCCAAGAGCGGCGACAGGCTCACCCGCCTTGGACCGCTGACCGGCACGTTCCTGCCGGGCGACGCGCCGCTGCCGGTGGTGAGCCGAGAGAGGTCGGCGCCGGTGAGCGGCACGAAGTCCGAGAAGATCGATGCGAGCATCGGCCTCGACATCCTGGGCACCGTCATCGGTGCGCTTGCCGGCTCGACGCTCGGAATCAAGGCGGCCTACAAGAACGCGAGGAAGGTGGCGTTCGAATTCGGCGACGTCATGGAGGACCGGGTCGACATCAACGCGCTCGACCAATATCTTTCGGCAGGCTCCGTCGCCGGCAATGTCGGCAACTTCCTCAAGGAGGTGCTCAAGCGCGACGAGGTCTATGTGATCACCTCGACGCTCGACGCGGGCGAAATCTCCGTCGACGCCTCCGGAGAGCACGAGGCCAGCCTCGGGCTCGAGATTCCGGTGATCCAGCAGATCGTCGGCGGCAAGATCGCGGTCAGCGCGGGCGGGGCCAGCAGCACGAAGATTACCTACCGCGCGAACGATCTGCCGCTCGCCTTCGGGCTTCAGGTAGTCCAGCTGATCGTCGACGACGCGACGGGTCATTACACGACCTTGAAGATGGTCAAGCCGACCCCGCTGGCCGGCGGCGCGGTAGCCGCCGCCAAGCCGCGTCCAGCCGTCCTCGCGCCGGACGTGCCCGTCGAGCTTTGATGCCGAGGTCCCGGTCGCTCGGAGAGCGGCCGGGGCTTCTACACCACCCCGAACGCCAGCATCGCATCGGCCACCTTCTTGAAGCCGGCGATGTTGGCGCCCTTCACATAGTCGACATAGGCGTCGTCGATGCGGCCATATTCGAGACAGCGCGAGTGGATTCCGTCCATGATGCCCTTGAGCAGCTGCTGGAGCTCCTCCTCCTTCCAGCTCATCCGCGCCGAATTCTGGCTCATCTCGAGGCCCGAGACGGCGACCCCGCCGGCATTGGCCGCCTTGCCCGGCGCGTAGAGGATCCGCGCTTCCTTGAAGACGTGGACCCCATCGAGGTCGGTCGGCATGTTGGCGCCTTCCGAGACCGCCATGCAGCCGTTCTTCACCAGCATCCGGGCGTCCTCGCCGAGAAGCTCGTTCTGGGTCGCGCAGGGCAGGGCGACGTCGCATTCGACCGCCCAGGGCCGCCCGCCGGCATGGAAGGTCGAGCCCTTATATTCCTCGGCATATTCGCAGATCCGCCCGCGGCGCTTGGTCTTGTGCGCCTTGACCCAGTCGATCTTGTCCTGGCCGATCCCGTCGGGATCGTGGATGAAGCCCTCGCTGTCGGAGAGGGTGAGGACCTTGCCCCCCAGCTGGACGATCTTCTCGGCGGCGTGGGTGGCGACATTTCCCGAGCCCGAGATGACGGCGCGCTTGCCCGTCAGGTCCTGGCCGCGCGTCGCGAGCATGTTGGCGAGGAAATAGACGGCGCCGTAGCCGGTCGCCTCGGTCCGGATCAGCGAGCCGCCATATTCGAGCCCCTTGCCGGTCAACACGCCTTCCCAGCTGTTGGTGATGCGCTTGAACTGGCCGAACATGTAGCCGATCTCGCGCGCGCCGACGCCGATGTCGCCGGCCGGAACGTCGACGTTGGCGCCGATATGGCGATAGAGCTCGGTCATGAAGCTCTGGCAGAAGCGCATGATCTCGTTGACGCTCTTGCCCTTGGGATTGAAATTGGCGCCGCCCTTGCCGCCGCCCATCGGCAGGCCGGTGAGCGCGTTCTTGAAGGTCTGCTCGAAGGCGAGGAACTTGAGGATCGATTCGTTGACCGAGGGGTGGAACCGGATCCCGCCCTTGTACGGGCCGATCGCATTGTTGTTCTGGACCCGGTAGCCGCGCTGGACCCGGATGTTGCCATTGTCGTCCGCCCAGCAGACCCGGAAGGAGACGACCCGGTCGGGCTCGGTCATCCGCCGAAGGATCTGGGCCTCGTGATATTCGGTCTTGCCCTCGGTGAACTCGAATATGTCCTGGGCGACCTCGTAGACCGCCTGGACGAATTCGGGCTGGCCCGGGTTGCGCCGCTTGACGCCCTCCATGAAGCCTTCGAGGTCGACATGCTCGCCGCCGCGCGGAACTGAGCCGCCTCTGTTCATGGCCGTCTCCCCAGTGCGCGCTCCGATGCCCGGAGTCGCGGCCGGGTTGATAGCATGTTTGGCGCGAAAGCCAGCGCCTGCGAGGCTATTTCATCGGCACCGGATCGGCGCCCGGCCAGCGACTGTCGCCGACCCGCTTCAAATTCATCTCGAACACCTGCATCGGCGCTCCGCCGTCGGCGATCCGCTCGCCGACCTCGCGCCAGGCACCGTCCTTGATCGTTGCCGTGTAGCGGACGATCGCGCCCGGGCCGGCCGGCGTCTGCCAGACATAGCCGTCGGGCCGCACCTCGAGCGGGAAGTCGCCGGCGAAGCCCATCGCATAGGAATGGAGGCTGTAGGCCTTGGTCGCCGGATTGTAGGAGACGATGCCGAAGGCGTTGAAGCCGACCGAGCCGTCCGGATTGTAGGAGCGGCCCTCGATCACCTTGACCGCGCCGCCAAGGAACGGGCCGATCCGCTCGGTGTGGACGACGTCGTGCTGGCCCGCCGGGGTCATCGTCCAGGCCGTTCCGCGCCAGACTCCGTCCATGATGGCGAGCCTGGCCATCGCCTCGCGCTCGGCCGCCTGGAGGGCGGCGGGGTTGGGCGGCTGGGCCACGGCGGGCGCGGCGATCGCTAGCGCAAGTGCAAGCGCGAGATATCTGGACATGGTTCGAGCCCCCTTCGTCGCTCCCGCGAAAGCGGGAGCCCATTCGGGAGTCCTAGTGGATTCCCGCATTCGCGGGAATGACGATTCAGCCGTCGAGGAGGGTCTCGATCGCTCGTTCGACGTCGGGGATCGGCGCCATTCCGTCGACCCGGCGGACGAGGCCGCGGGCTTCGTAATAAGGGAGGATGGGCGCGGTCTTGGCGCGATATTCGGCGAGGCGGGTGCGAACCGTCTGCTCATTGTCGTCGGGGCGGCGCTTGAACTGGTCGGAGCCGCAGACGTCGCAAATCCCCTCCACCTTGGGGAGCTTGTAGCGGTCGTGATAGCCGGTGCCGCACTTGGCGCATGAGAAGCGTCCGGTGATCCGGTCGACGAGGGCGTCGGCATCGACCTCGAGCTCGATGACATGGTCGAGCTTCATTCCGCGGTCGGTAAGCAGCCGGTCGAGCGAGATCGCCTGCGCTTCGGTGCGCGGATAGCCGTCGAAGATGAAGCCGGAGCCGGCATAGCGGTCCGGAAGGTCGAGCCGGTTGGCGATGAGCTCGTCGACGATGTCGTCCGAGACCAGCTCGCCCGCTTCCATGATCGCCTTGGCGCGAAGGCCGATCGCGCTTCCCGCCTTGATCGCCTCGCGGAGCATGTCGCCCGTCGAAAGCTGGACGAGGCCGCGCTCCGCGATGAGCCGCGCCGCCTGGGTCCCCTTGCCCGCTCCCGGGGGACCCAGCAGGATGATGTTCACCTGCGCGAGCCCCCCTTGAGCTTCGCCTTCTTGATGAGGTCGCCATATTGGTGGGCGATGAGGTGGCTCTGGATCTGGGTCACCGTGTCCATCGTCACGTTGACGACGATGAGGAGGCTGGTGCCGCCGAGATAGAAGCCGATGCCCATCCGCGAGATCACGAATTCGGGCACGAGGCAGATGAGGGTCAGATAGGCGGCGCCGATGACGGTGATCCGGGTGAGGACGTAGTCGAGATATTCCTCGGTCCTCTTGCCCGGGCGGATCCCGGGGATGAAGCCGCCGTAGCGCTTCAAATTCTCCGCCGTCTCCTCCGGGTTGAACACCACGGCCGTGTAGAAGAAGCAGAAGAAGATGATCCCGGCCGCGTAGAGCGCCATGTAGAGCGGAGCGCCGTGCTGGAGCGCGGTGGTGATGGTAATGAGGATGTCGCCCCAGGTGCTCTCGCCCTCGACCCGATTGCCGGCGAACTGGGCGATGGTGAGCGGCATGAGGAGCAGCGACGAGGCGAAGATCGGCGGGATCACGCCCGACGTGTTGATCTTCAAGGGGAGATGCGACTTCTCCGCCTGCATCTGGCCGCGCGCCGTCTGGCGCTTGGGATATTGGATCAGCACCCGCCGCTGCGCCCGCTCCATGAAGCAGATGAAGAGGATCAGGCTCGCCACCAAAGCGATCACCGAAAGGATGACAAGCGGCGAGAGGGTTCCGGTGCGGCCGCTCTCGAACACCTGGACGAGCGTGGTCGGAAGCTGGGCGACGATCCCGGCCATGATGATGAGCGAGACGCCGTTGCCGATTCCGCGGCTGGTGATCTGCTCGCCCAGCCACATCAGGAACATGGTCCCGCCGATCAGTGTGACGACGGTGGTGATCCGGAACATGAAGCCGGGATTGAGCACGGCCGAGCCGGTGCTTCCATGCCCCCAGCCCTCGAGCCCGACGGCGATGAAATAGCCCTGGATGGCGCAGAGCAGGACGGTTCCGTAGCGCGTATATTGGTTGAGCTTCTTGCGGCCGCTCTCGCCCTCTTTCTTGAGAGCGCCGAGAGCCGGCGACATCGAGGTCGCCAGCTGAACGACGATCGAGGCGGTGATGTAGGGCATGACGCCGAGGGCGATCAGGCTCATGCGCTGGAGCGAGCCGCCCGAGAACATGTTGAAGAAGTCGAGAACGCCGCCGCGCGTGGTCTGGAACAGGGTCGCCAGGGCGCGCGGATCGATGCCCGGAAGCGGCACGAAGCTCAGCAGCCGGAAGACGACGAGCGCGCCGAGCGTGAACCACAGGCGCTTCTTGAGGTCCGTCGCCTTGGCGAAATTCGCCAGGCTGAGATTGGAAGCCATCTGTTCGGCTGCGGATGCCATATGCTTTTCGATCCCGAAAAAGAGACGAGGCGGCGGAAGGTCCATGCCCCCCGCCGCCTCATATAGGGAGCGGTTGCGGCTTGTCAGCCTTCAACCGCGCAAGCGGCTCAGGCGTCCTTGCGCTTCTTGACGCTGTTCTTCTTGGCGGCCGCCTTCTCGGAAGCGGACACGACCTCGATGATCTCGATCGAGCCGCCGGCGTCTTCGACCGCCTTGCGGGCGCCGGCCGAGGCGCCGGCGACGCGGAAGGCGAGCTTGGCCGAGAGGCTGCCCTTGCCGAGCAGCCGGATGCCGTCCTTGCCGCCGCGCGACAGGCCGGCGGCCTGGAGGGCGGCCTGGTCGATCGTGCCTTCCGGCTTGAAGCGGTCCGCATCGATCGCCTTCTGGATCGCGCCGACATTCACCTCGGCATAATCCTTGGCGAAGATGTTGTTGAAGCCGCGCTTCGGAAGCCGCATGTGGAGCGGCATCTGGCCGCCCTCGAAGCCGTAGACCGACACGCCCGAGCGCGACTTGGCGCCCTTCTGGCCGCGGCCGGCGGTCTTGCCGAGGCCGGAACCGATTCCGCGGCCGACGCGGACACGCGACTTGCGGGCGCCCTTGTTATCCCTGAGATCGTTGAGTTTCATGTTCGTGCACTCGCTTTCGCTTCTGTCGCGCGCGATGAAGGAGCGGGAGCTCTTTCATCGTCGTCCCCGCGAAAGCGGGGACCCCGCTTCCTTTTTTCGGCACCCGCAAGGAAGAAGAAGCGGGATCCCCGCTTTCGCGGGGATGACGGAGCGCTACTCCGCCACCTTCACCATATGCTGCACCTTGCGGAGCATTCCGCGCACCTCGGGGGTGTCGGTCAGCTCCACGGTGCGGTGCATCTTGTTGAGCCCGAGCCCGATCAGCGTCTTGCGCTGGTCCGGCGTCCGGCGGATCGGCGATCCGGTCTGGGTGAGCTTGATCGTGGCCATCTGTCTTACTCCGTCACCAGCTCGGCCTCGGCCGACGCCTCGGCGCCGGTCAGGCCTTCGCGGCGGGCCATCAGGTCCGCGGTCTTGCGGCCGCGGCGCTGGGCCACCGATTTCGGGCTGGTCTGCTCCTTGAGCGCCTCGAACGTGGCGCGGATCATGTTGTAGGGGTTGGACGTGCCGATCGACTTGGTCACCACGTCGGCGACTCCGAGGCTCTCGAACACGGCGCGCATCGGGCCGCCGGCGATGATGCCGGTGCCCTGCGGGGCCGAACGGACATAGACCCGGCCGGCGCCGAAAT
Organism: Allosphingosinicella sp.; assembly: GCA_045811485.1. GTDB lineage: Bacteria > Pseudomonadota > Alphaproteobacteria > Sphingomonadales > Sphingomonadaceae > Allosphingosinicella. Next base: position 262 of record JBJMTX010000028.1, on the reverse strand, counting down.
GGCCGAGCCCGTCATGGTGGAGGGTGCGGCCCTCGCGAAGCGGGACCCGCACCATCGCCTTCTTGGCCGCAGCGGTCGCCTTGGAGATCGCCTCGGGAACCTCGCGCGCCTTGCCGTGGCCGAAGCCGACCCGGCCCTTGCCGTCGCCGACCACGACCAGCGCCGCGAAGCCGAAGCGCTTGCCGCCCTTCACCGTCTTCGAGACGCGGTTGATGTGGACGAGCTTCTCGATCAGCTCCTCGCCGCCCTCGTCGTCGCCGCC
>JBJMTX010000027.1:0-35779 GCA_045811485.1 Allosphingosinicella sp. | reverse complement strand
TTCGGGATGATTGGCCGTGATCGAGTGCGCGATGTTCTGCATCAGCACGGTCTTGCCGGTGCGCGGCGGCGCGACGATCAGGGCGCGCTGGCCCTTGCCCTGCGGCGAGATGATGTCGATCACCCGCGCCGACTTGTCCTTGATCGTCGGATCGGAGCTGTCGAGGGTGAGCTTCTCGTCCGGGTAGAGCGGGGTGAGGTTGTCGAAATTGACGCGGTGACGGACGGCCTCGGGGTCGTCGTAATTGACCTGGGCGAGGCGGACGAGAGCGAAATAGCGCTCGCCGTCCTTGGGCCCGCGAATCTCGCCCTCGACCGTGTCGCCGGTGCGAAGCCCGAATTTGCGGACCTGGTTGGGCGAGACGTAGATGTCGTCCGGGCCGGCCAGATAGTTGGCCTCCGGCGAGCGGAGGAAGCCGAAGCCGTCGGGGAGGACCTCGATCGTGCCCTGTCCCATGATCTCCTCGCCATTCTCGGCCTGGACCTTGAGGATCGAGAACATCAGCTCCTGCTTGCGCAGGGTCGAGGCGCCCTCGATTCCAAGCTCTTCGGCCATGGCGACGAGGTCGGCGGGGGATTTTTGTTTCAAGTCTTTGAGATGCATTGGAATACTCGGAAAATTGTGGTCGGTGCGCCGCGCGGGGAAGGAGGTTTCGGCGGCTGGAAATGCCCACGCGGATGGCGGGCGAACGACAGGATCGGCGTTAGGCTCCGGCTTTTTTCAAGTCAATCCTTCGATACGCCGGTTCGACTTCGCTCACCGGATACTCAGGATGAGCGGAAAAAGGAAATCCCCACCGCTCATCCTGAGTAGGGACTGAGCGAAGACGAAGGCCCGTATCGAAGGATCAGAACGGCCGGACGATCACCAGAACGACGATGAGGACGACGGCGAGGCCCGGGACCTCGTTCATCATCCTCAGCGCCCGCCCGCCCAGCGCCCGCTCGCCGCGGGCGAGCTTGCGGCCGTAGCCGACCATCCAGCCGTGATAGGCGGAGAGGGCGACGACGAGGGCGAACTTGGCGATGAACCAGCCGAACACCCAGGCCTGGGTGATCCAGGCCAGCGAGAGGCCGAAGATCCAGACGAGGATCATTGCCGGCGTGATGATGATGTTCCTGAGCTTGCGCTCGCGCTCGATCCAGCGCTTCTCCTCGGCCGATCCAGGCGCCGATTCCTGATGGTAGACGTAGAAGCGGGGGAGCATGAACAGGCCCGCGATCCAGAAGATCACGAAGATGACGTGGCCGGCCTTGATCCAGGCGTAGGTCAAGCTGAGCGCCGTCTCGAGACCATTCACGCGCGCACCAGGGCGATCAGCTGCTCGACGTGCGGAATAGGCGTTTCCTGCAAAATGCCATGCCCCAGGTTGAAGATGTGCGGCCGCTCCCGAAAGCTAGATAGGATGTGCATCACCGCAGTTTCAAGCGCTTCACCCCCCGCCAGAAGCGCGAGCGGATCGAGATTGCCCTGGACCGGGAGCTCGCGCGGAAGCTCGGCTGCAGCCCAGACCGGGTCGACCGTCTCGTCCAGCCCGATCGCGTCGACCCCCGTCTCGCGGGCGTAAGCGGCGAGCTTGCCGCCGGCGCCCTTGGGAAAACCGATGACGGGCACATCGGGATGGCGGGCCTTGAAGCGGGCGACGAGTGAAGCGGTCGGAGCGATCACCCAGCGCTCGAACTGGGCGGGGGAGAGGCTTCCGGCCCAGCTGTCGAACAGCTGGACGGCTTCCACGCCCCGTTCGACCTGGCCGGAAAGATAGTCGACGGTGAGGTTCGAGATCGCCTCGACGATGGCTTCGAACGCCGCCGGATCGGAATAAGCGAGCCGCCTCGCCTCCGCCTGGTCGCGGCTCCCCTGGCCGGCGACCATGTAGGTCGCCACCGTCCACGGACTGCCGGCAAAGCCGAGGAAGGTCGTGCTTTCCGGAAGACGGGCCGCCACTTTCTCCACAGTTCGGTAAACGGGCTCCAGACGGGCCGGCGCCGAGTCGAGCGCGGCGAGCGTCGAGTCGACCAGCGGCGGCGCCAGGCGCGGACCTTCGCCGGCCTCGAAGCGCAGATCCTGGCCGAGCGCGAAGGGCACCATCAGGATATCCGAGAACAGGATGGCGCCGTCGAAGCCGAAGCGGCGGAGCGGCTGGAGGGTGACTTCCGCCGCGGCATCGGGATCCTGGACGAGGTCGAGGAAGCCGCCCTTCTCGGCCCTCAGCGCCCGATATTCGGGCAGGTAGCGACCGGCCTGGCGCATCAGCCAAAGCGGAGTTTTCTCAGCTTTTCGGCCGTTTAGCACGCTGAGCAGAGGCTTGTCGGCGACGGCCATGGGGCGAAGGGCTCCGCTCTACTCTCTATAAAGAATCTTATATAAAGAGAGTCAGTAGTAGGTTGTAGGAAGGCGCGAGCCGGGGTTTATTGGCTTCGCCCGATTTTGCAAACAGCTTGACTCCGGCAGGGTTGGCGGAAGCCCTCGGAGTCGCGGCTTTCATCCCCGATTTCCACAGCCCGGCTTTGGGAACTTCTTCACCTTTGCGAATCTGTGGACCGAAACCGGATTGCGGGGAGAATAGCTTCTCTTGCAACGCTCCCGAGGCTTAAGCTAGCGATTTCCCCATGCTTATCCACAGGCCGATTTGATGGCCCCGCTCCATCTCCATCTCCTCTCCGATTCGACCGGAGAGACTCTGGAGATGATCGCCAAGGCCTGCCTCGCCCAGTTCGAAGGGGTGGAGGTGCTTCGCCATCCCTGGCCGATGGTCCGCTCGGAAGGCCATCTCGCGCGGGTCCTCGACGATGTCGAGCGAAGGCCGGGGCTCGTCCTCTACACCCTGGTCAACAGCACCATCCGCCGCGAGCTGGAGAAGCAATCGCGGCGGCGGGGAATCCACGCCGTCTCCGTCCTCGATCCCGTCGTCCATGCCCTTTCGGCGGTTCTCGGCCAGGAGGCGAAGGGAAGGCCGGGCCGCCAGCATGCGCTCGACGCGGCTTATTTCGCGCGGGTCGACGCGATCCAGTTCACCATCGCCCATGACGACGGCATCGGCGCCGAGAATTGGGAGGAAGCCGACATCGTCCTCGCCGGCGTCTCGCGGACGTCGAAGACGCCGACGAGCATCTACCTCGCCAATCGCGGCTACAAGGTCGCCAACATTCCGCTGGTGCCGGAAGCGCCGCCGCCGCGATCGCTCTTCTCGCTCAGCCATCCGCTCGTCGTCGGCCTCACCACCAATCCGGAAAGGCTCATCCAGATCCGCCGAAACCGGCTGCTCGCCCTCAACCAGGCGCCGGAGACCGATTATGTCGACCTCGAGCTGGTCAATTCCGAGCTCGCCTTCGCCCGCCGCATTTTCGCCGACAACGGCTGGCCGGTGATCGACGTCACTCGCCGGTCGATCGAGGAGACCGCCTTCGCGATCGTCAAATTGTGCAACGAGCGGATGGACGAGGCCGCGGCCGCAGCCGGCGTGGCCGAAGGCGTGTGAGGCTCCTCCTCGCCTCGAAGAGCGCGGCTCGAAGGCAGATGCTTGAAGCGGCGGGCGTTCCGTTCGAGACCGCGGAGGCGGAGCTGGACGAAGCCGCCGCGAAGGCGGGGCTGTGGGGCGCCGGGTTCGACGCCCGGGGCGTTGCCGAAGAGCTGGCGCAGTTGAAAGCGCTTTCGGTCGAGGCGCGGGAGGGCGACCTCGTGCTCGGCGCGGACCAGACGCTCGAGCTTGCCGACGGCACCCTGCTCGGCAAGCCCGCCTCGCGCGAGGAAGCCTGGGGCCAGCTCGTCAATCTCCGCGGCGCCACCCATCATCTCCATTCCGGCGCGGTCGTCGCCGAGCGGGGCGAGGCGGTGTGGTGGCATTGCGAGAGCGTGGCGATGACGATGCGGAACTTCAGCGATGCCTTTCTCCGCGACTATCTCGACCGCGAATGGGAGCAGATACGATGGAGCGTCGGCGGCTACCGGATCGAAGGGCCGGGCGCGCAGCTGTTCGAACGGATCGAAGGCAGCCACTTCGCCATCCTCGGCCTGCCGCTCATCCCCCTGCTCGGCTACCTGCGCGAGCGCGGGGTGCTGGAATCGTGAGACTCGCTCCCTCCAATTCCTCCCCCAGCTTGTCTCGGGGAGGGGGACCGCGCGAAGCGCGGTGGAGGGGAGATTCGGAGCCTGGTTTGCCCCTCCACCCCGGCGCTTCGCGCCGCGGTCCCCCTCCCCGAGCGAGCTCGGGGAGGAATGGCGCAACGAGCTGATGGGCGTTCCCTATGCCGAGGTGATCGGCGATCCCATCAGCCATTCCAAATCGCCTCTGATTCACAAATTCTGGCTGGAGAAGCTCGGCATAGAGGGCGACTACCGCGCTGTGCGCGTGGGGACAAAGGAACTTCCCGCCTATTTCGAGGGACGCCGCCAAGACCCGGATTGGCGTGGCTGCAACGTGACCATCCCTCATAAGGAGATGGCAATCTCCTTTGCAGATCAGCTGACTCATGGGCCGCTAAGGGCCGGGGCTCTCAATGTGCTGGCTCGAAAACCGGATGGCCTTATCGGCTACAATACGGACATGGAGGCCATGCATCAGCTTCTGGAGGGGCACGCCCGGGAGGCCGGCCTCTTCGGACATAACCTGATTGTTTTCGGCGCGGGCGGCGCTGCCCGCGCGGTACTCGCCGTTCTCCGTGACGAGGGCGAGGATATCGACCTCGCCATATTCAACCGCGACGTCGACAAAGCGAATGCCATTCTGGCCAAGCTTGGCCTGAAAGGTTCGGCCCATCCGCTCACTGATCCATTACCCGCAGCCGGCCTGGTCGTGAACGCCAGCAGCTTGGGGATGACCGGCTTTCCGGCGCTTCCTCGCCATCTGACTGAAGTTTCATCGCCAGTCATCGAGCTCGTCTATTCGCCGGTGGAAACGGAGCTGGTCAAAGCCGCGCGTTCGCGAGGCTATGCTGTCGTCGATGGCTTGTCGGTGCTGATCGGACAGGCCGCTTTGGGCTTCCGCCACTTTTTCGGGATCGCTCCGCCATTCAACAGCGAACCCGAGCTTCGCCGGCTGCTGACGTCATGATCCGGCTCGGCCTCACCGGCTCGATCGGCATGGGCAAGTCGACCGTGGCGAAGATGTTCGCCGACGAAGGCGTGCCGGTGTTCGACGCCGATGCCGCCGTTCACGATCTTCAGGGCCCGGAAGGCGCGCTGGTGAGCGCCATCGAGGCGATGTTTCCGGGAACGACCGGACCGGCCGGCGTCGACCGCACGGCGCTCTCGGAACGCGTGCTCGGGGAAGCGGAGGCGCTTCGCCGGCTCGAGTCGCTGATCCATCCGGCCGTGTTCGAACGGCGCCAGGCATTTCTGGCGGCCCACGCGGACGCGCCGGTCGTCCTTCTCGACATTCCCTTGCTGTTCGAAACCGGGGGCGAGGGCCAGGCCGACAAGATCGTCGTCGTTTCCGCGCCGGCCGACGTCCAGCGCCGGCGCGTGCTCGGCCGGGCGGGCATGAGCGAGGACAAGCTGGATCGGATCCTCGCCCGCCAGCTCCCCGACGAAGAGAAGCGCGCCCGCGCCGATTTCGTCATCAAGACGGGCGGGCCGAAAGAGCAGACGCGACGAGCGGTTCGCCGCATCCTCGCTTGCCTCGCGGGGCCGCCCGATTCATAGTCCGAGCCATGCGGGAAATCGTCTTCGACACGGAAACAACGGGCCTCAGCCCGCTGGCGGGCGATCGAATCGTCGAGATCGGCTGCGTCGAGATGTGGAACCGGGTCGAGACCGGCCGCACCTTCCATGCCTATTTCAATCCCGAGCGGCCGATGCCGAGCGGCGCGGAGGCGATCCACGGCCTCACCGACGCCTTCCTCGCCGACAAGCCGCGCTTCGTCGACCATGTCGAGGATCTGCTCGAATTCCTCGGCGACTGCCCGCTCGTCGCGCACAATGCGAGCTTCGATTTCGGCTTCCTCAACCATGAGCTGGGCGCCTGCGGCCGGCCGCTCGTCTGCCTGACCCGGATGGTCGACACGCTCCAGCTCGCCCGAGCCAGGCATCCCGGCGCCAAGCACAGCCTCGACGCCCTGTGCACGCGATTCGGGGTCGACCGCAGCCTTCGGGTCAAGCACGGCGCGCTGATCGACGCCCAGCTTCTCGCGCAATGCTATGTCGAGCTCACCGGCGGCCGCCAGATCGGCCTCACCCTCACCGACATCGTCGCCGAGCCGATCGGGTCGGCGGGGGAGGAAAGCGATTCGGCGACGATCACGATCGAAGTCCGCCCGCCGCGGGTGCACCTGCCGAGCGAGGAGGAGCTCGCGGCCCACGCCCACTTCCTCAGCACCCTTACCGACCCCATATGGCATCGACTGCAGGCTTAGGGTCTAAGTACAGACCCCGGTTGACGTCGATCCGCGGCGGCGCCTAATCGCCGCCTCCTCTTGCTGGAGAATGAGATGGACATCCGCGTCGCTGGCCACCAGGTCGATACGGGCGAGGCCTTGCGCGAGCATGTCGGAACCCGATTGGCCGCCGTCGCGGACAAATATTCGTCGCGCCTCGTCTCGGCCCAGGTGACCTTCGGCAAGGGACCCCACGACCATGGCTTCACCTGCGAGATCGTCGCCTACGCGCCCCAGGGCGTGGTGCTGAAGGCGACCGATCGCGCGGCCGAGGCGCATCCAGCCTTCGAGGCCGCGGCGGAGAAGGTCGAGAAGCAGCTTCGGCGCCACAGCCGCCGGCTCAAGGACCACCATCCGGAGGCGAGCCTCCAGCTCGAGCAGTCCGACGATTCCGGCTACCGACGAGGCGGCTGAGAGCCGCGGGGGCGCCTGAATCTTCGAATGGGGCCAAGCCCCGCTTTTCCTTCACAGCTTTTCAAGAGAGCGGCCTGGGCCGGGCCGATCCGGTAGATCGATGAACGACATATCCGACATATTGGCCGTCGACCGCGTCGACGCGACGATGACCGCCCCCAACAAGAAGGGGCTTTTCCAGCTGCTCGCCGCCGCCGCGGGGAAGCGGGCCGGAATCGCGCCCAAGACGATCGCCGCCGCGCTCGGCGAGCGCGAGAAGATCGGCTCGACGGGGTTCGGCGGCGGAGTCGCCATTCCCCACGCCCGGATCGAGGGGCTCAGCGGCGTGTTCGGCTATTTCGCCCGGCTGACCGCGCCGGTCGAGTTCGACTCGGTCGACCGCATGCCCGTCGATCTCGTCTTCCTCATCCTCTCGCCGCCGGACGCCGGCGCCGATCATTTGAAGGCGCTGGCCGCGGCCAGCCGGGTGCTTCGCGACCGCGCCATCGCCGCCAAGCTTCGCGGCGCCCGCTCGCGCGACGCCATCTTCGCCCTGCTCGCCGGAGTCGAAAGCCGCGATGCCGCCTGAGGCCGAGGCCGAGGCGGCGCACCGGCGGGCGCTCGAATCGCTCTATCGCCGCGCGCCGGTCAACGGCCTGTTCGAATCGCGGATCGAGATCGCCGAGCCGGGCTTCGCCCGAATCCGCTTCGAGGTTCGCGACGAGCTCTTCCACGCCGCCGGCGCGGCGCACGGCACGCTCTACTTCAAGATGATGGACGATGCCGCTTTCTATGCCTGCAACAGCCTCGTCTCCGACCGCTTCCTTCTCACCACCGCCTTCAACCTGCTCTTCACCAAGCCGCTTCGCGCCGGCCCGGCGACGGCCGAGGGCCGCTGGGTGAGCGGCCGGCGGCGCGTCCTGATCGGCGAGGCCCGATTGCTCGATTCCGAGGGCGAGCTGGCGGCGAGCGGCACGGGCACGTTCATGCGCTCGCACATCCCGCTCAGCGGCCTTCCCGGCTACGAGGCCTGATGTCGGCGCGTCTCGCCGCCTCGGTTCTGGCCGGAGCCCTGCTCCGCCGGGCGGAGGCGGAAGGGGGGTTCGGGACTGTCCTCGCCAAGGGCGACGCCACCGCCGGGTCGATCCTCGTCGTCCTGCTCGAAAGGGGCGGCCAGGCGAGGCTGTTCGAGCGGCTGCTCCAGCCCGACGGCCGCTATCAATGGCGCAAATCTCCCGCCGATCCCGCCGAAGTTCCCGCCCTCGTCGCCCGCCAGAGGCGATTCGACCCGGATTTATGGGTTCTGGAACTGGATATCCCGTCAGCCGAACGGTTCGCCGCTGAAATGAACGCGTTCGATTGACTCTGTTGCAGCGCACAAACTAGCCCCCCGCTTGCCTTTTCCGAGCAAGAGCGGGGGCTGCCACGATCCCGGGGTTAGGGGACATCGGGCGGCACGCGAGACGGAAGGCGGTCCGGGGATGCGGCTTTAATCAAAGCATCCCGGCGTGGACCGCCCGCCGCATTGAACTGAGTATAGATGAATCGCTTCTTTCGCGCCGCGTCCTTCGCGGCTGCCGCCTTCGTTGCCGTTTTCGGCGCCGGCTATGCGGGACCCTCGCTGGCCTCGGGCCTCACCGAAACGCCCCTCATCATCGTCGACTCCAAGACCGAACCCGCGCCGATCGGCGCTCCGCCTTCCGCTTTGGAATCGGCTCCGCCCGTCGCCGAGCCCGCGCCTCCGGTGCATCGCTCGCTCGCCCAGCTCGTCGCCGACCATTCGGCCAGCGAGACCGCCGACGCCCAGCATGAATGCCTCGCCGGCGCGGTCTATTTCGAGGCCAAGGGCGAGCCGCTCGCCGGCCAGCTCAGCGTCGCCCAGGTCATCCTCAACCGCGCCCGCTCGGGCCGATTCCCGGCCTCGGCCTGCGGAGTCGTCCGCCAGCGCGGTCAGTTCTCCTTCGTCCGCGGAGGCCGTATCCCGCCGGTGGCTCGGGGCTCGCTCGCCTGGAAGCGCGCGGTGGCGATCGCCCATATCGCCCTCAACGACCTCGCCGACGGAGCGGCGCCGAGGGCGCTCTTCTTCCACGCCCGCCGGGTCAGCCCGGGCTGGAAGCTGACCCGCGTCGCGGCGATCGGGAACCATATTTTCTACAGATGACGTCACCGGCATGACGAAGCAGGAAGAGGCTTTCCTGCGTTCCCGATCCATTCTAGCCTGAGCGGATGGCCGCGAGTCCGAGTCCCCAGCCGCAATTGTGCTTCGCCGACGCGCCGCTCGCCGCCCGCGACGTGGCGCGCGGCGTGACAAGGCTGTTCTTCAACCAGGATCTGTTCGCTTTGTGCGAGGTTCCGCTGCCGAACGGGCGGCGGGCCGACATGATGGCGATCGATTCGGCCGGCCTCATCACCATCGTCGAGATCAAGGTCTCGCGCGCCGATCTGATGGGCGACTGCAAGTGGATCGAATATCTCGGCTATTGCGACCGCTTCTACTGGGCGGTGCCGGCGGGCTTCGATCATTCGCCGCTCGCCACGCCGGGCTTCCAGCCCCAGCTTTGCGGCCTCCTCGTCGCCGACCGCTACGACGCCGCGGTGGTCCGCGACGCGCCGCTGAGGAAGCTGCCGCCCGCGCGCCGAAAGGCCGAGACGCTGAGATTCGCGCGAAGGGCGGCGAGGAGGCTGGTCGGCGACCTCGATCCGGGGCTTGCGGGCTTCGCCTAGCGGGTCGGCCCCTGGACGGGATGCGCGGGGGCCGCCTTCGCCTCGAGCAGCTTGAGGATCATGACCGCGCGCGGATCCTGGCGGGCGTAATCGAGCGCCGACATGCCTGCGACATTGTCCGTCTTGTTGGGATTGGCGTTGCGGGCGAGGAGGAGCCTGACCATCTCGGTGTCGCGCCGCTGGGTGGCGAGGATGAGGGCGGTCTCGCCGCGGCCGTTGGCGAGATCGACGCTCGCCCGGCGGGCCAGCAACTGCTCGGCGCCCTCGACCCAGCCGATCTGCGCCGCTAGGGTCAAAGGCGTATCCCCGTGATTGCTCTGGATGTCGGGCCGGGCGCCCTTGCCGAGAAGGAAAGCGAGCCAGCTGAGGTCGCGCTCCCGAACGACGTAATGGAGCGCGCCTTCGCCGTTGGTGCGGTCGCGCGTGTTGATCACCACCGAGCCCGGAGCGCCGACCAGGTCGGTCACCTTCGCGCCGTCGCGCTCCTTGACCGCCTTCAGGAAGTTGAAGCTGTCCGAATAGCCCTGCTGGGCGGCGGCCGGCACCGACAGCATCGCCAGCGCCACGAATGCCGCCATCGCGCGGCCCGACTTGCTCACCACTTTCGCTATCCCCGTCTCGACTTGTTTGCCCGGCTATAGCAAGGCAGACCTGCCTCCGCCATGAACGAAACCGCCCGCCTTGTCCTCGCCCTGCTCCTCGGGCTTGCGCTGGCCGCCTGCTCGCCGGGCGGCGGCGGCGATCCGCCGCTCAAGGGCGCGACGATCGGCGGCCCGTTCGCGCTCACCGACCAGAACGGGCGCGCCGTCACCGACCGCGATTTCGCCGGCCGCTGGCGGATCGTCTATTTCGGCTTCACCCATTGCCCCGACGTCTGCCCGACCGACCTCGCCGTCATCGGCCAGGCGCTCGCCCGATTCGAGAAGAGCGATCCCGGCCGGGCGGCGAAGGTCGTCCCGATCTTCGTCTCGGTGGATCCCGAGCGCGACACGCCGGCCGTGCTCAAGGACTATGTCGCGGCCTTCCACCCGCGCCTCGTCGGGCTGACCGGAACCCCGACGCAGGTCGCCGCCGCGGCGAAGGTCTTCCGGATCTATTATTCGAAGGAGCCGGGCTCGGCGGCGGGCGGCTACAACGTCAACCATTCGCGCCTCACCTATCTGTTCGGGCCCGACGGCGCGCCTATCGCCCTGCTCCCCGCCGATCAGGGCGCCGACGCGGTGCTGCGCGAGCTCGAAAGGTGGGTCCGATGAGTTTCTGGGAGAAGCCCCTGGCCGACCTCAACCGCGCCGAGTGGGAGGCGTTGTGCGACGGCTGCGGCAAATGCTGCCTGCACAAGCTCGAGGACGAGGACACCGGGGCGATCCACGCCACCAACGTCGCCTGCAAGCTGCTCGACCGGCACTCCGGCCGCTGCACCAATTATCGCGGCCGCAAGGCCTATGTCCCCGATTGCGTCCGCCTGACCTCGTCGCGGGTCGGCGCGCTGGCCTGGCTTCCCTCGACCTGCGCCTACCGGCTGCGCTCCGAAGGCAAGAAGCTGCCGGAATGGCATTATCTGATCTGCGGCGACCGCGAAGCCGTCCACCGGGCGGGGATGTCCGTTCGCGGCTGGACGGTCTCCGAAGGCGAGGCGGGCGATCTCGAGCATCATCTGGTCGATCATGAGCTTTGAGGTGAAGCTCAGCGTCTCGTCCGCCGCCCGGGCGATGCGGCTCCGAGTCGACCGCCGCACCGGCGACGTCCTCCTCACCATCCCGCGCCGGGCCTCGCGCCGAAAGGCGCTCTTATGGGCGGAGGGGCATCGCGCCTGGATCGAGTCGCAGCTCGCCCTGGTCCCGCCGCCGCGTCCGCTCGCGCCGGGCGCCGAGCTTCCGCTCCACGACCGGCCGCACGTCATCGACTGGAGCCCCGAGCGGCCGCGCACGCCCCGGCTCGTGGAGGGGCGGTTGATCGTCGGCGGCCCGCTCGAGAATCTCGAGGCCCGGCTGCTTCGCTGGCTGAAGCGCCACGCGCTCGATCTTTTCGCCGCCGAAACCGCCGAATTCGCCGCCAAGGCCGGCGTCGCGGTGGCCCGGGTCGGAGTCGGCGACACCCGCTCGCGCTGGGGAAGCTGCTCCGAGTCGGGCGGGATACGCTACAGCTGGCGCCTCATCTTCGCGCCGGATTGGGTGCGCCGGGCGACGGTCGTGCACGAGGTCGCCCATCGCGTGCACATGAACCACGCGCCGGATTTCCACCTTTTGGTCGAGCAATTGCTGGGCGCCGATCCCAGGCCGGCCCGCCTCTGGCTACGGAATCATGGGCCTTCGCTCCATCGGATCGGGCGGACGGGCTGACCGGCGATCCGGGCGATCCTGGCGGTCGACGTCCGGATCGCGGCGGCGAAGCGGCTCGGGCCGGTCACGATCGGTCGCGCGATCGATGAAATCCTGGTCGAGCCTTTCTTCCGGCGGCGGAGGCGCTTCCTCGTCCTGAGACCCGTCGCGCTGCGGAAGCGGCTGGACTCCGGTGGCGGGGCCCGTCCCGTCCGGATTGACGAGGGTGCCGTTGTCGGGCGCTTCGAACCAGGTCTCCTCGTCGGGCTCGCTGACCGCCCAGGCCGGCATCTGGACCGCGATGTCGAAATTCTCCGGCGCTCGATTGGCGACGGCGCGGACCATGAAGTCGTGGAAGGCGCGGGCGGGCGCCCGCCCGCCCTGGAGCCCCGGAACCACCTTGTTGTCGTCGCGGCCCATCCAGACGCCGGTGGTGAGCCCGCTCGAGAAGCCGAGGAACCAGCCGTCCTTGTTCAAGGTCGTGGTTCCGGTCTTGCCGGCGACGGGCCGGCCGATCTGCGCCGCCCGGCCGGTGCCGGTCATCACCGCGGCCTGGAGGAGGTCGGTCATCTGCGCCGCGACCCAAGGGGCGACGAGAACCCGGCTCTCGTCCGCCGGATGCTGGTAGAGGATCTGGCCGCTGGACGTCGTCACCCGCTTGATCCCGTAGGGCACCACCGCATTGCCCTTCGCCGCGACCGAGGCGAAGGCGCGGGTCATGTCGAGCAGTCGGACCTCCGAGCTGCCCAGAGCCATCGACGGATGGGTGACGACCGGCGTGGTGATCCCGAAGCGCTGCGCCATGTCGGCGACGGTCCGGAAACCCACTTCCTGGGCGAGGCGCACCGAGACGGTGTTGATCGACTGGGCGAAGGCCTGGCGGACGGTGACCTCGCCCGCAAAGCCGCGATTGCTGTTGCGCGGGCTCCAGCCGTTGATCGTGATCGGCTGGTCGGAGACCATGTCGTCGGGCTTGTAGCCGGCCTCGATCGCGGCGAGGTAGACGAACAATTTGAACGAGGAGCCGGGCTGGCGGTTGGCCTGGGTGGCCCGGTTGTAGAGCGAGCGGACATAGTCGCGGCCGCCGATCATCGCCCGAACCGAGCCGTCGCGGTCGAGCGCGACGAGGGCGCCCTGGGCCCCGGCCGGAGTCGCCGAGTTGATCACCTGGTCGGCGAGGCGCTGCATGTTCGGGTCGAGCGTCGTCAGAACCTCGATCGGCTCGACCGATTCGTCGATCAGCGTGTCGAGCTGGGGAAGCACCCAGTCGGTGAAATAGCGGGCGCTGTTGTCGCGCGAGCTCGGCATCACCCGCATCTCGGCCGGCCCGGCCGACGCCGCCATGGCCGGCGTGATGTCGCCATTCTCCTGCATCAGCCGGATGACGGTCGCGGCGCGGCGCCTCGCCGCCTCGGGGTCGGCCGACGGGGCGTAGTTGGACGGGGCCTTGACGAGGCCGGCGATGATCGCCGCCTCCGACAGGCTCAAAGTCCTCGCGCTGTGGCCGAAGAACTTGCGCGAGGCGGCGTCGATCCCGTAGGCGCCGCCGCCGAAATAGACCCGGTTGAGGTAGAGCTCAAGGATCTGGTTCTTCGAGAAGCGCCGCTCGAGCGCCAGCGCCAGGACGGCCTCGCGCATCTTGCGGCCGAAGGTGCGGCTGTTGGTCAGGAAGATGTTGCGGGCGAGCTGCTGGGTGATGGTCGAGCCGCCCTGGGTCCAGCGGCCCTTGGACAGGCGGACTTTCGCTGCTCGGGCGAGGCCGATCGGATCGACCCCGATATGCGAGCGGAAGCGCTTGTCCTCGACCGCGACCATGGCGTCCTTCATGATCTCGGGGATCTGGTCGTAGCCGAGCCACTCGCCGAAGCTCGGGCCCAATGAGATCAGCTCCGAGCCGTCGGCCGCCTTGATCCGCACCGTCTGGCCGAGATCGTCGCGGCGGACGAGCTCCTGGTAGCTGGGCAGCGAGCTCATCGCGACCCCGACGGCGACGACCAGGGCGATCAGCCCGAGGAGGCCGCCGTAGAGCCCGACTTTGAGGGCGGTGATCAGGGTCCGGCGAACGCGGGACGGAGGGGAAGCGTCACTGGCCATTGGCCGCGCAACCTAGGGGCAGACGAGTCGGGCGACAAGCGCGCCCGTCATTGCGAGGAGCGAAGCGACGTGGCAACCCAGCTGCGGCGCTCGCCCCTGGCTCAGAACTGGATTGCTTCGCCTACGCTCGCAATGACGGCTACGCCGTCACTTCTTCCCCTTGAACTCCAGCGAGGCGCTGTTGATGCAGTAGCGAAGGCCGGTCGGGCCGGGGCCGTCGGGGAAGACGTGGCCGAGATGGCCGTCGCATTTGGCGCAGCGCACCTCGACCCGGCGCATTCCGTGGCTGGCGTCGGCATGCTCGCTCACCGACGGCGCCGCCGGCTCGGTGAAGCTCGGCCAGCCGCTTCCGCTGTCGAACTTCGAATCGCTGTCAAAGAGCAACTCGCCGCAGCCGGCGCAGCGATATTCGCCCTCCTCGTGATTGTTGACGTAGCGGCCCGCGAAGGGCGGCTCGGTCCCCGCCTCGCGAAGCACATGATATTGCTCGGGGGTCAGCTTGTCCCGCCACTCCCGTTCCGACAGGGCCGCACGATCCTGCTCCTGGTCAGCCACCTTCATCCCTCTGCTGTCATTGAAGCCTGCTCAACGATTCGTCCCCGCAACAGGTTTCGTCGCATCGCCAGGTACACCGGAACGCCGCTCAGCAACAGGGCGAGGCCCCATCCGGTCGCCTCGAGGCCGGCGCCGTAGAAGGTCCACAAGGCGAACAGGGTCCCGCCGCTCGCCGTCGCGACCACCAGGGTGCCCCCGATCTCGCCCCGCCCGCGGAGCGTCAGCGCCGAGAGCGCGGCGAGGAGGTAGAGGACGAGCGTGGCCGCGGTGGCGAGGAGGATCATGAACTCGAACAGCCCGGCCATTCCCCGGCTGAGGTTGCTTGCAATCAGAGCGCAGCTCAGGGTGCAGCCCAAAGCGTGGCCGACCACCGGGGTGCCGGCCCGGTTGAGCTTCGCGAAGGCGGCCGGAAAGACTCCGCCCCGCGCCAGCGCCATCGGCACCTCCCCCTGGACGAACACCCAGCCGTTGAGCGCGCCCAGGGCGCTGATCGCCGCGAACAGGGCGATGAGATGCGCGGCGCGGGCGCCCCAGTAGCGGCCGATCAGGTCGGCGAGGGGCGCCGAGGATCGCGCCGCCTCGTCGGTCGGAAGCAGGAGGAACACCGCCCAGGTGGTCAGCAGGTAGACGCCTCCGACCAGGATCGTGCCGGCGAGCGTGGCGCGCGGAACCGTCCGCTGCGGGTCGCGGACCCGGCCCGAGGGGATCGTCGCCGATTCGAAGCCGAGCATCGCCCACAGGGTGAGGGTCGCCGCGCCCGCGACCGAGGAGGGGCTGAGCGGCGTGGGCGCGAGGCCGCCCGCCGCCTGGCCATGCCCGCCCCACACGATCGCCGCGAGCGCGACGACGGCGATCAGCGGAAGCAGCTTGAGGATCGTCGTCGCCACCTGCACCTCGCCCGAGGCCTTGGCGCCGCGGGTGGCGATCGCGGTGAACAGGATGACGAAGGCGATTGCGGTCAGCGGGCCGGCGTAGAAGGGCGCGAAGAAGCCCGGAGCGAGCGAGGAGAGGTAGCTGACCGCGGCGATCGCCACTGCAGCGTTGGTCACCCAGGTCGAGATCCAGTAGCTCCACATGACGAAGAACGCGGCCGGAGCCCCCAGAGCGGGGCGGATATAGTCATAGGGCCCGCTCGCCTCGGGCAGCGCCCGGGCGAGGGTGGCGAAGACCTGAGCGAGGCACAGGCAGCCGGCGATCGTCGCAAGCCATCCGGCAATGGCGTTGGCGCCATAGGGGGCGAGCGTGGCCGGAAGCAGGAAGATGCCGCTTCCGATGGTGTTGCCGATGACGAGCGCGAGGCAGATCCAGAAGCCGAAGGCGCGCTTCGGTTTCGAGCCCTCATTCATCGCGGGCCGAGCACGGCGGCATAATCGGGGTCGAGCGCGAGGGCGCGCTCGGCGTCGGCGTCGGCAGCGGCCGTCTTGCCCTGCTGGCGAAGCAGCTGGCTGCGCTGGAAATAATTGCGCGCGGTGGGAGCGAGCCGGACGGCGCGGTCGAGATCGGCGCGGGCGCGCTGGAGCTCCCCCTTCCGGCGATAGGCGAGGCCGCGGTTGAGATAGGCGGCGGCCGAGCGCGGGGCGCTCGCGATCGCCCGGTCGAAAGCGGCGACGGCGGCGGCCAGGTCCCCCTTCCAGGCCAGCGCCAGCCCCTCGGCGGCAGGACCGCAGCCGGCCGAGCTTCGCGCCGGATCGTCGATCGTGCAGGCATTCCAGTCCCCGCGCGGCGCCCGGACGCGCGAACCGCTGACCGCGATCGCCGAATCGGCGCTCCGAGCGGCAGGCGCCGCCAGATTGGGATTGCGGATCCGGGAGCCGGTGATGACCAGCGGCGCCTGTGCCGGCTCGGCGACTTCTTCCGCCACGGGCGCCGGCGGCGGCGGAGGCGGCGGCGGAGGCGGCGGAGGTGGCGCCGCCGGAGCGGGCGAAACGACGGGCTCGGCGGAGGTCGACGATGCCGGGGCCGTCGGGGCCTTGGCGGCCGTCGCTTCATCGGCGTCCGCGTCCGCCGCCGGTTCCGGAACCATCGCCCGCGGAGGCTCGGTCTTCTCCGCTGCCGACGGCGCCTGCGCCTGCCGCGGGGCCGGCCGCTGGCGCATCGTCTCGCGGGCGACCGGCGTGGCGATGAGGGCGACCAGGGTCGCGGCGACCAGCGCCCCGGCGAAACGATAGGGGAGAATGCGCCGGGCCGCGGGGCTGACCGGCGCCGCCGCCTCCTCTCCGTCGAACCGCCGGAGCGCAACATCGATCGCCGCCGCCCGCCGCGCCGGAGCCGGGGGCGGAGCGGTCGGCAGAGCGGCGGCGATGTCGTCGTCCATGCCCATTTGCGCCGACCTTATAGCGAACCGGGCCGCCGGTCGAACGCGGATCGCCCGCGCCGCCCGGCGGTCCCAGTGGATCAGCTCGGCATGGCCGGCGCCGCCCGCGCCGCCCGGACGAGCTGGATGAACTCGGAGCGATAGCCGTAGTCGTCGCGTCCGCGAGCGCCCGAAGCGATCGCGAGAACGTCGTCATAGCCGATCGAGCCGGTATATTTCCCGCCGCGCAGAAGCTCGGCGAAGGCCGCGACCCCCGCCGCGAAGCGCGCGTCCTCCGGAGCGTCGGCGAAGCGGGCGACCTCGACCCGCCGGTCGATCGGAGTCGAGATCAGCCGGCTCGTCTCCGATTTGGGCAGCTTGTAGCGGATCTTGACGAAGCCGTACTCGCTCGACGCGACCGCCGGGCGAGGGGCGGGCGCCGAATAGCGGCGGTCGCCGATCGCGCGGGGCCCGCCGACGGGGACGATCTCGTAAAGCGCGGTCACCGTCTGGCCCGAGCCGACGTCGCCGGCATCGACCTTGTCGTTGTCGAAATCCTCGCGCTGGAGCATCCGCGTCTCGTAGCCGATCAGCCTGTATTCGGCGACCGTGGCCGGGTTGAACTCGACCTGGATCTTGACGTCCTTGGCGATCGGGAAGAGCGTCGAGCCCGCTTCCTCGATCAGGGTCTTCCGGGCCTCGGCGGCGGTGTCGATGTACGCGGCGGCGCCGTTGCCGTTCTGGGCGAGCGTCTGCATCAGGGCGTCGTTGTAATTGCCCATCCCGAAGCCGAGCACCGAGAGGAACACGCCCTTGCCGCGCTCGCGCTCGACGAAGCCCTTCAATTCGGCGGGCTCGGTGATCCCGACGTTGAAGTCGCCGTCGGTGGCGAGGATGACGCGGTTGACGCCGTCCGGATCGAGGTTGCGCTCGGCGAGCGCATAGGCCTGGCGGATGCCCTCGGCGCCGCCCGTGCTTCCGCCCGCGCCGAGATTGTCGATCACCGCGCGGATCTCCGCCTTATGGCTGGCCGGGGTCGGCTCGAGCGCGGTTCCTGCGCTTCCCGCATAGGTGACGATGGCGACGCGGTCGTCCGGCGCGAGCTGGTCGAGAAGCATCGCCAGCGACCGCTGGACCAGCGGCAGCTTGTTCGGCTCGCTCATCGAGCCCGACGTGTCGATCAGGAAGACGAGGTTGGCTCGGGGCCGGGCCTGTGCCTGGATCGAATAGCCCTTGATCCCGATCCGGACGAGCTTTCGGCCCTGGGTCCAGGGGCTCGGGAACACCGCGACGTTGCTGCTGAACGGCTGGGCGGCGGTCCGCGGCGAATCGTAATCGTAGGGGAAGTAGTTGATCATCTCCTCGGTGCGGACCGAATCCTTCTGAGGAAGCACGTTCCGGGTCAGCGAGGCGCGGACCCAGGAATAGGAGGCGGTGTCGACGTCGATCGAGAAGGTCGAGACCGGCTCCTCCGCGGCGACCCGGAACGGATTCTCGGAGATTGCCGTGAAGCGGTCGCGTCCGACCGGCGGCGGCGGCATCCAGCCGGGCTCCATCCGCATCTTCGGCGACGCGATCCGCGAGCCGGTGACGACGATCCCGCTCGTCGCCGCCATCGCGACGGGTGGCGGCGGTGGCGGCATGGGCAAGGCGAGCGCTTCGTCCGTAACGGTTTCCTCCGCCGCGACGGTTTCGCTCGGCGGGATCGGATCGACCCGGGATTTGGTGCAGGCCGCGAGCGCGGTGGCGGCGAGGCCCAGCGCGAGGATCGGGTGCAATCGCATGTCATTCTCCCTGATGACGGCGGCTCATCTCGTCCGCCCGTCAACTGGGACGCGCCGGCGCGGGAAATCCTTGGAAGTTTTTCAGCCGCGCTGCTCGGAAAGGAGCCGCCGGACCTCGTGCATCCGCCACGACACCGTCGCTTCCGCCACGCCGAGTATCTCGGCGGCCTCGGCATGGGTGAGCTGCTGGCCGGCGACGAGCACCGCCGCCTCGCGGTAAGCGGGCTTCAGCCGCGCGATCGCGCTCTTCAGCCAGAGCGCGTCGTGCATGTCGCGGCCGTCCGGCCCGCGGGCGAGGCCGGCGAGGACGGCCAGCTTCTCGGTGAATCCCCCGAACGACCGCCGCCGCCGCCGGAAGTCGCGGCAGGCGTTGACGACGATCCCGCACAGCCAGGTCGAGAATTTCGCCTCGCCGCGAAAGCCGCCGATCTTCTCGACCAGGGCGCAGCACACGTCCTGGGCGATGTCGTCGGCGTCGGCGCGGGTCCCGGTCAGCTGCCAGGCGAGGCCGTGGATCCGGTCGTAATGGCGCTCGAGCAGGGCCGCGAACGCGCCGCGATCGCCGGAGACGGCGGCGGCGACGAGCGCTTCATCGGGATCATCGCTGCCCATGGCCGGGACGCTAATCGATGAATCGCCCCGGCGACAGGTGCTGGAAACTTGGTGCGGTCGAGAAGACTCGAACTTCCACGGCCTTTCGGCCACAGCGACCTCAACGCTGCGCGTCTACCAGTTCCGCCACGACCGCACGTCATTGCCCCCGGAAAGCTCCGGGGCCGGTAGGAGCGGGGCCTCTAGCAAAGGCCCCGGGGGGGCGCAATGCCCCTTCCGAGTCGCCGGACGCCGGATTGGAGTGGTCGGTGCGCGGGCAGCCTGCTAGGCGTTCCGGCCATGCGGATCGCCGTTTGCACGCCCCATTACGGACCGTTGCGTCCGGGCTATGTGGAGTCGCTTTCCGCCCTCATGGCCCTCACCGCCGGGACTCCGGTCAACTATAACGGCACCAAGATGCTGCCCCGGATCCGGCTGTTCCTCGAAGAGAGCGGCCCCGTTGACTACAAGCGCAACCGGCTGGTCCGGCGGGCCCGTGAATGGGGGGCCGACTATATCCAGTGGATCGACAACGACCACATCTTCCCGGCCGACGCGACCTTGCGGCTCGCCATGCGCGACCTGCCGATCGTCGGCTGCAACTACGCCCAGCGGCTCGGGCCTCCGGTGCCGACCGCGATCGACGGCGACAATGAGCGGATCGGCCCGAATCCCCAGGGGCAGGTCGAGGAGGTCGCCTCGGTCGGCTTCGGCTTCTGCCTGATGAAGGCCGAGGTGTTCGACGTCGTCCCCAAGCCCTGGTTCTCGACCAACCTGTCGATCGACGGCGAGGTGCTGCAGAGCGACGACGTCCATTTCGGCAACCAGGCGAGGAACTCGGGAATACCGATCTTCCTCGATCCGGGAATCGAGATCGGCCATATCGCCGAGACGGTCATCTCCTTGTCGCCCGAAGCCGTCCCCGCTCCGACTCAATAAAGGAACATCGGCATGCCCTCGATCCGCATCAGCCGGGCGCGGTAGGCGGCGGGGTCGTAGAGGCCGGTCACGTCCACGCTCTTGCTGCCCTTGAGCAAGGTGTCGATCGGGACATGGTCGTAATTGCCGCTGGTGAGGGCGACCATCGCCGCTTTCTCGCCGCGCTGGAGGAGCTGGATGGCGAGGCCGCCGAAGGCGAAGCCGACCATGCGGTCCATCGCGTCGGGCTCGCCGGCGCGCATCAGATAAGCGAGCTCCTGGACGATCGTTCCGCAGCCGAGCCGCTTCTTGATCGCGCCGCTGAGCTGCTGGCCGATCCCGATCTCGCCGCGCTCGCTCGCCGGCCTCGAAAGGTCCGCCTGGTCCGCGCCCTTGAGGCTCGCGCCTTCGGAGACGACGCACATCGCATAAGCGGCGGGGTTGGAGGCCTTGTCCTCGGCGAGCAAGGGCAGGAGGACGTCGAGATCGGCCGGAACCTCGGCGATGACGGTCCGGTCGACTTGGGCGAGGAAGCCGGAGAGCAAGGCCGTCTCCCCGCTACGCCGGCCGAACAATTCGACCACGCCGATCCGCTCGTGGCTCTCGACGGTGGTTCGGAGCGCGTTGATCGCCTCGACCGAACGGCTGACCGCGGTCGAGAAGCCGATGCAATAATCGGTTCCGAAAACGTCGTTGTCCATCGTCTTGGGGATCGAGACGACCGGGAGGCCTCGGCCGGCGAGATGGGCGGAAAAGCGCAGGGTGCCGTCGCCGCCCAAGGTGATCATGGCGTCGATGCCGAGACCTTCCAGGACCTGGAGGACCCGCTCGGTCTGGTCGCCGGACTGGAGCGTTCGCGGGTCGCTGCGCGAGGTGTGGAGGATGGTCCCGCCCATCCGGTCGATTCCGCGGACGCCTTCGCGGGTGAGCGGAAGGCTGTTGGCGGCGATGCTGGGCGGATCGGCGGGGTCGATGGCGAGAACGCCCTCCCAGCCGCGGCGGAAGCCGGTCACCTGCCAGCCGAGTGCGTCGGCCGAGAGCGCGATCGAGCGGATGCAGGGGTTGAGCCCCGGCACGTCGCCGCCGCCGGTGAGGATCCCGATGCGCATGCCTTGGTTCAGGCCGCCGAGGGGAAGCCGAGATGCAGCTTCGCGCCGTTGGCGGGCACGTCCGTCTCGGCGCTGTTGAAGGTCGCGCTCTGGCCTGGCTGGAGCTCGGTGACCGGCGGCAGGATCGACCAGCTGTGGATGGTCTTGCCGGCGGCGTCGCGGACTTCGGCCCTCAGCTGGGGGACGCGCTGGACCGACTGGGTGGGGTTGGTGATCCGCCCGGTCACGGTGAGCAAGGCGTTGCCGCTGGCGAGAGTCCGGTTCTCCGCGGTGAATTCGAGCTTCAGCGGAGTCGCCCCGCGGCCGGGGAGGGCGATGTCGACTCCGAGCTCGGGAAGGCCGAACGAATAGACGGCGGCGGTCGCGCCGAGCATCAGAAGAGCGGCGAGGACGGCGAGGATCGTCCACATCCGCGCCGGATTGCGGCGCGGGCGGAAGGGCGGCTCGTGGGCGAAGGCGTCATAATCCTGAGGCTCGGGCGGCGCCGGTCCGAGCACCGACGCGGCGGTCCGCGCGGGCGCCGGCTCGCGAAGCGGCGGCGGCGGTGGGGGCGGCGGAGTCGGGACGGGCCTCTCCGGCTCGGCTGCCGGCTCGCCCCTCGGCGGCGGCGGGCCCTGGAGCCAGCTATGCCGGCACGACGCGCAGCGGACCTGGCGTCCGGCAGGGCCGATCGCGCTGTCCGGGACCACGTAGCGGGTCTTGCAGGCGGGACAGCTCAGGATCATCGGCTACAGGAAGTCCCAACGGGCTGGTGCTTATGGTGAATCCAAGCACAGGTCAGGCGCGCCATGCAAGCAAATGCGCCCGATTGAGTGGTTTACGGCCCCGCAACGGCCATGGCATGGGTGGCGGGGGGCATAGCGCAAGCGAGGCGGGTCTGAGCACGAGCGGGAACATCGTCCAGTTCGACAATGTCGGCCTCCGTTACGGGACGGGGGCCGAGACCCTGTCCGATTTGAGCTTCTCGCTTCGCCACGGCGGCTTCTACTTCCTCACCGGCCCGTCGGGCGCCGGCAAGACCTCGCTCCTCAAGCTCCTCTACCTCGCCCAGCGGCCGAGCCGGGGGCTGATCAAATTGTTCGGCGAGGATATCGTCACCATGGCAAGGAAGCGGCTTCCCGGCTTCCGCCGCCGGATCGGAGTCGTCTTTCAGGATTTCCGCTTGGTCTCGCACCTCTCCGCCTTCGACAATGTCGCCCTTCCGCTTCGAGTCGCCGGGGTCGACGAGAAGGATCTCCAGGGGCCGGTCAGCGAGATGCTCGCCTGGGTCGGCCTCGGCCACCGCGCCAGCGCCCGGCCGGCGACGCTTTCGGGCGGCGAGCAGCAGCGCGTCGCCATCGCCCGCGCCGTCATCGCCCGCCCCGAGCTGCTCGTCGCCGACGAGCCGACCGGAAACGTCGATCCCGAGATGGCCAAAAGGCTGCTCCACCTGTTCGACAGCTTGAACAAGCTCGGAACCACCGTCGTCGTCGCCACCCACGACCTCCACCTCATCTCGAGCATCGGCCGCTCGGAGATGCTCAGGCTCGACCGCGGCCAGCTGCTCGATCCGACCGGCGCCCTTCGCCACCCGCCGCGGCGGGCCGACGCATGAGCGCGGGCGGCTTCGGAGCGGCCGACCGGAGGCTTCTGCCCGAGGGGCGGCTGGCCGGGCCGATGCCCTGGGTGATCGCGATCATGATGTTCCTGACCGTCCTCGCCGCGGCGGCCGGCCTCGGCCTCGGCGGGGCGGCGGCGAGCCTCGGCGCCGGCCTCGGCAACCGGGTCACGGTGCAGGTGCTCGAGCGCAATCCGGACCGGCGCGAGGCCGAAGCGAAACGGGCCGAAGCGCGTCTCAGGAGCCTTCCCCAGGTCGAAAGCGTCCGCCGGCTCTCCGCGGCCGAGATGCAGGGCCTGCTCGAGCCCTGGCTCGGCGCCGGCGCCGCCCAGAGCGACCTTCCGATCCCGGCGATGATCGACGCCCAGCTCATCGCCGGCGCCCGTGCCGGGGACATACGCGCCGCCCTAACGGCGGCGGCGCCCTCCGCCCGGATCGACGACAATGGCGAGTGGCTCGCGCCGCTCGGCCGGCTGATCTCCGCGCTCAAGTGGCTCGCGCTGGGCCTCGTCCTGCTGATGATCGCCGCCACCGCGGCCACCGTCGTCCTCGCCGCCCGGGCCGCGCTCGACACCCATCGCGGGACGATCGAGGTGCTCCATCTGATGGGCGCGACCGACGTCCAGGTCGCCCGCCTGTTCCAGCGCCGGATCGCGCTCGACGCCTTGTTCGGCGGGATCGTCGGCTTCGCCGCGGGCGCTCTTGCGCTTCTCGTCATCGGCCAGCGCATCGGCGCGCTCGGCTCGGACCTGCTCGGCTCGGCCAATCTGCCCTGGGCGAGCTGGCTTCTGCTCGCCCTTCTGCCCGTGCTCGGGGTCGGCCTCGCCATGCTGGTCGCCCGGGGCACGATCCTGAGGGCGCTGGGGAGGATGCTGTGATCCGTCGAGCCCTCTCCGCCCTCATCCTCCTCTACCTCCTCGGCTACGCTTTGTTCGCGGTGATGCTTCCGAGGCCCGCCGACGAGCGCCAGACCGACGCCATCGTCGTCCTCACCGGCGGCGCCAAGAGGATCGAGCGCGGCCTCGCCTTGATGGAGCGCAAGCGGGCCAAGCGCATGCTCGTCTCCGGGGTCGCCCGGACCGTCCGTCCCGAGGAGCTGGCCGCGCAATATCAGGCCGACGAGGCCCTGTTCGGCTGCTGCATCGATCTCGGCCGCGAATCGGTCGACACCCGCTCCAACGCCGAGGAGGTGGCGCGCTGGATGGACCGCAACAAGTTCCGGACGATGCGCCTCGTCACCACCGACTGGCACATGCCGCGCGCCCGCTTCGAGCTCTCCCGCCGGCTCGGCGGCGACATCGTCGTCACCGGCGACGCGGTCGAGAGCAATCCGAGCTTCGGCCAGCTCTTCACCGAATATAACAAATATCTGCTCCGCCGCTCGGCCGTCCTCGTCGGAATCTGATGAACCTCCTCCGCTCGCTCGCCTTCGCTTTGGTCTTCTACGTCGGCTCGGTCCTGTTCGTCCTCACCGCGATCCTCGCCCTTCCGCTCGGGACCGGCGCCGTGCGCTCGGTGGCCAACGTCTGGGCGGGCTTCCACCGCGGCTCGGCCGCGCTGCTGCTCGGCGTTCGAACCCGGGTCGAGGGCGAGGTCCCGAGCGGCGCCGTGCTCGTCGCGGCCAAGCACCAGTCGATGTTCGAGACGCTCGATCTCGTCGTCATCCTCGGCACGCCGCGGGTGGTGATGAAGCGCGAGCTCGCGCGGATCCCGCTCTGGGGCTGGCTCGCCCAGCGCTACGGGATGATCGCCGTCGACCGCGCCGGCGGCGCTTCGGCGCTGAGGCGAATGATGAAGCAGGGCGAAGAGGCGCGGGCCGAAGGCCGCCCGGTCGTCATCTTCCCCGAGGGCACGAGGGTCGCGCCTGGCGAGTCGCCGGAGCTGCAGCCGGGCTTCGCCGGCCTCTACCGGGCGCTCGGCCTCCCGGTCGTCCCGCTCGCCCTCGACAGCGGCCGGGTCTGGCCGCGCCGGAGCTTCGTCAAGCGCCCCGGGATCGTGACGATGCGCTTCGGCGATCCCATCCCCCCCGGCCTTCCGAGGCGCGAGGTCGAGGCCAGGGTGCACGCCGCGATCAATGCCCTCGAATGATTGGCGCTAATACCAGCGCACCCACGCCCCATGCGGGTGGCAGGCGGCGAGGAGGCGCTCCTCGCCGGGCCAGGTCCTCAGCCTCAGGGTGATCCGCTCCTCGCCGGGCTCGTTCTCGTAGCGAAGCCAGGCGAGCGGCGCCTCGCGCGTTGCGCCCGCGCCCGCCGCCTCAAGGGCGGTGGCGATCCGCGCCTTGGTCTCCTCGGGAAAATATTGGAAGGCGATCGAGTGCAGCACGACCCGGGTCGCCCCCGCGCCCTGCGCCTCCGCCAGCCGCGCTTCGGTCCAGGCGGCCGCGTCGCCCGGCTCGACCTCGACCGGGTCCTCCGCCGCGATCGCCAGCGCGGCCTCGAGCTGGGCCAGGCGCCTCTGCTGGTCCGGCCAGACATAGGCGAGCAGCCTGTCGCCGTCGCGGCGCGGGTCGAGCGGGTTGAGGTCGACGCCCCGCCGCTTCGCCACCGTCACCGGCGCTTCGGGCGGCGGCGGCCCCTTCCACTCCGGCGCAAGCTGCAGCGGCGAGCCCGGATCGCCCGCCGTCCGCCCGCCGAGATCGTAGCCGTAGCGGTCGAGGACCAGGTTCAGCCCCGCGCTGGCGCCGAGCTCGAGCAGCTCGACCGGCTGCCCGAAAAGCTCGGCCACGGCCAGCAGCCCGCTCATCAGCACCGCCGAGCGGCCGACCTCGTTGGTCTGCGGAGCGCTGTCCAGCCAGGGCAGCAGGTCGGCCTCGGCGAGCACCGGGCGAAGCGCCTCCCACAGGGCGTCGGCCTCGGGCAGCGGACTCGGCGGATAGAGGCGGGCGAGGTCGGGCGCCTCGCCGCGGCGGACGAGGGCGTGAAGCCCGCCGGTCAGCCGCAGCGGAAGCGCGTCGCTGAACGAATCCGCGCTTCCCGGCCAGTCGAGCACGCGGCGGCCGACCTCGGTCGAGCGGTCGAGCCGCCCGCCCAGCAATCCGCACAGAAGAGCCATGAACGGCGAACCGAGCTTGACCGCCCATTCCGCCTGCCGCTCGAAAGCGGCTCGGACGGCCGGCTCAGTCGCGGAGCCGGGCACCGGCCTTGGCCGCGGCGTCGACGATCCGGGCGGAGATCGCCTTCAACTCCTCCTCGGTGAAGCTCTTCTCGCCGGGCTGGAGGGTGACCTCGACGGCGAGCGACTTCTGTCCTTCCGGCACGCCTGCGCCGGTGAAGACGTCGAACAGGGCGACGCCGCGAATCGCCGCCTTGTCGGCGCCGCGCACCGCCCGAAGCAAGGCGTCGGCCGTCGCCTCGAGCGGCAGGAGGAAGGCGAAGTCCCGAGTCACCGCCTGCAGGGCGGGTGGCGCATAGGCCTCGCGCATATGCCCCGAGCCGCGGCGGCGCGGGATCGCGTCGAGGAAAATCTCCGCGGCGACGACCGGCCCGTCGAGATCGAAGGCCTTGAGGATATCCGGGTGAAGCTCGCCGAACTCGGCGAGCACGTTCTTCGGTCCGAGCGCGAGGCGGGCGGAGCGGCCGGGATGGTAGACGGAGGAGGCCGGACTAAGCGTCTGGAGATTGTCGACCGGCGCTCCGGCGGCGGCGAGCAGCGCGATCGCTTCCGCCTTGGCGTCATAGGCGTCCACTGCGTCGGCGCCGCTTTGCCGCCAGTGCCGCGGCCCCCGCTGGCCTGCGAGGACGAGGCCGAGGGTCGGCCGCTCCGAGTCCGCCAGGTAGCGGCGGCCCAGCTCGAACAGCTTCACGCTCTGCGCGCCGCGCGCGATGTTGCGCCGCGCGGCGGCGAGCAGGCCGGGGAGGAGCGAGGGGCGCATCGCCTTCATCTCCTCGCTCATCGGATTGTCGACGATCCAGGCCGCGCCGCCGAACGGTCCCGCCTCGTCCTCCGAGACGAAGCTCCAGGTCACCGCCTCGTTGAGGCCCCGCGCCGCGGCGGTGCGCCGGATCCTTCTCTCGACCAGCTGCTCGGCCGTCGCGGTCGGCCTGGCGACCCCGGGCGCGCGCGGAAGCGGCGTCGCCGGCGCCTTGTCGTAGCCGTGGATCCGGGCGACCTCCTCGACGATGTCGGCCGATCCGTCGACGTCGCGACGCCAGCTCGGCACCGCGATCCGCCAGCTCCCGCCGGTCTCGACGCCGAAGCCGAGCCTCTCCAGAATCTCGACCTGCCGGGGCTCCGGAACGTCGACTCCGCCCAGCTCGAGCGCCCGGGCCGGACGATAGTCCACGACCTTGTCGAGCTTCGGCGGCTCGCCCGCTCGGACGATCCCGGACGGCTCGCCGCCGGCGAGATCGAGCGCCATCCGGGTGGCGAGATCGAGGCCGGGGCCGACGAATTCGGGGTCGACCCCGCGCTCGAAGCGCGAGCGCGCGTCGGAGGCCAAGGCGAGCTTCTGGCCGGTGCGGGCGATATGGGCCGGATCGAAATAGGCGCATTCGATCAATATGTCGGTCGTCGCCTCGGTCACCCCGCTATGCTCGCCGCCCATGATCCCGCCGATATCGTGGACGCCCTCATCGTCGGCGATCACCGTCATGGTCGGGTCGAGCTCATAGGTCTTGCCGTTGAGCGCGACCATCTCCTCGCCCTCGCGCGCGCGGCGGGCGACCAAAGCGCCGGTGAGCTTGGCGAGGTCGTAGACGTGGAGCGGACGGCCGTAGCTCAGCATGATGTAGTTGGTCATGTCGACCAGGGCGGAGATCGGCCTCTGCCCGACCGCCTTCAGCCTCTGCTGAAGCCAGGCCGGCGAGGGCCCGTTGCGGACTCCGCGTATCGCCCGCCCGTAGAAAGCCGGGCAGCCTTCGGGATCGTCGGTCCGGATCTCGATCGGGCAGGGGAAGCTTCCGGCGATCGGCTCGGCCTCGACCGGCTTCAGCGTCCCGAGGCCGGCGGCGGCGAGGTCGCGGGCGATTCCGTAGACGCCCATGCAGTCCTGCCGGTTGGGGGTGACGTTGACGTCGATCACCGGGTCGTCGAGCCCGGCATAATCGGCGAAGCGGGCGCCGACGGGCGCGTCCCCGGGAAGCTCGATGATCCCGTCATGCTCGTCGCCGAGCTCCAATTCGCGAACCGAGCACATCATCCCGCGGCTCTCGACCCCGCGGATCGCGGCGACCTTCAAGGTGAGGTCGCTCCCCGGCACATAGGCGCCCGGCGCTCCGAACACGCCGAGCATGCCGGCGCGCGCATTGGGCGCCCCGCAGACGACCTGGATCGCCTCGCCGGTGCCGGCGTCGACGGTCAGCACCTGAAGCTTGTCGGCCTGCGGGTGGCGCTCGGCGGTAAGGATCTTGGCGACCGTGAACGGCGCCAGCTTTGCGGCGGCATTCTCGACGCCCTCGACCTCGAGGCCGATGGCGGTGAGCTTGTCGACGATCTCGTCGAGCGAGGCCTCGGTGTCGAGATGGTCCTTGAGCCAGGAAAGGGTGAACTTCACGCTCCGACCCCCCCGCTCAGCGTCGGAACGTCGAGCGCGGCGAAGCCGTAATGCCTCAGCCACCTGAGGTCGCCGTCGAAGAACGCGCGAAGATCGTCCATCCCGTATTTGAGCATGGCGATGCGGTCGATCCCGCAGCCGAAGGCGAAGCCCTGCCAAATCTCCGGGTCGAGCCCGCAATTGGCGATGACGCGCGGATGGACCATTCCACAGCCGAGCAGCTCCATCCATCCCTCCGACCCGCCGAGCACGCGCCGGCCGCTCACCCGCGTGAAGCCGACGTCGACCTCGGCCGAGGGCTCGGTGAACGGGAAATAGGAGGGGCGGAAGCGCAGAACGATGTCGTCGCGCTCGAAGAAGGCCTTGAGAAAGGTCTCCAGAGTCCACTTCAGATGGCCGAGATGGATCCCCCGGTCGATGACGAGGCCTTCGACCTGGTGGAACATCGGCGTGTGGGTGGCGTCATTGTCCGACCGGTAGGTGCGCCCCGGAGCGATGATGTAGAGTGGCGGCTCCTGTGCCACCATCGCCCGGATCTGGACCGGGGAGGTGTGGGTGCGAAGCAGCATCCGTTCGTCCGCACCCGGCTGCGGGCGCAGATAGAAAGTATCGTGCATCGCCCGCGCCGGATGGTCCGGCGGGAAGTTGAGCGCGGTGAAATTGTGCCAGTCGTCCTCGATCTCGGGACCGGTCGCCACCGAGAAGCCCAGATCGGCGAAAATCTCGGCGAGCTCGTCCATAACCTGGCTGACGGGATGGACGGTCCCGGCCGGCGGCGGCGCCACCGGCAGGCTCATGTCGAGCCGCTCGGTCGCCATCCGCCGCTCGAGCGCCTCGCCCTCCAGAGCCGCCTTGCGCGCCGCGATCGCCTCCCCCACCTGCTCGCGAAGCGCATGGATCCGCGGCCCCTCGGCCTGCCGCTGCTCCGGCGTCATGCCGCCAAGCGTCTTGAGGAGCTGGGTGACGGTGCCCTGCTTGCCGAGCGCGGCGACCCGCTCGCCTTCGAGTGCGGCGAGGGCGGGCGCGGCGGCGATCCGGGCGAGAAGATCGCCGGAGAGTTGGTCGAGATCGGCCATGGCGCGCGTCTAGACGAGATTGAGCGGGAAATGGAACCCTCGCGGGTCATGCCATCGCCGAACGCAGCCCAAGATGCGTGACGAACGGATCGAAGTCCCGGTCGCTGAAGAGCAGGCGATGATCGTCGCGGATGCAGCGCGTCGCGATCAGGGTGTCGATGGTCTTGCGGATGGTGATGCCGCGGGCTCGAAGCCTGCGAAAATTGCGTGCGGCCTCGATCGCCACTTCGGCACCGCCGATCGCCACGACGTCGAGGCTCGACAATATGGCAAGTGCAGTCTCGAAGGCGCGATCGGTCGTGCACCCCTGAAGGACTTCGGTGAGGATAAGATCGCCCACGGCCAACGTCTCGCGGCCGAGCAGGGAGTCGAGCTCCACGGTCTGCGGCGTGTCCAGATCGCGCAGGTAATCGACCCACACGCTTGAATCGACGAGGATCATCGTTCGAGGCGCATCGCCTCGAGATCCCCCTCCCACCCGATCCCGCGCAGGCGGCGAATCTCTTCCTGGTCCTTGAGGCGAATCAATGTGCGCAGAGCGACATCGACGGCCTCGCGTTTGGTGCGAGCACCACTAACTTCCATGGCCCTGCCGACGAGCTTATCGTCGATTTCTATATTGGTACGCATGTGTATAAAACTACCAAATCATACACATCATGACAAGCGGAGCGCGAGAGGTGGCAGATTGGCCGGATCTGAGCGAAGCGCGCGACGGGCCGACCATCGCCGCGCTCCATCTCTACAGCCAGATCCTGGGCAAGGCGGCGGTGGCGCTGCTGCCGTGGCGCAACCATGGTTGGCACGTCACTTTGCGGGTCCATCCACGTGGGCTGAGGACCGAGCCGCTCTACGGCCCAGGCGGCCCTTTCGAGCTCGGGCTCGATCTGGTCAGCCATGACGCCATCTTCGCCGATGCCCGCGGAACGCGCTCCATCCCCCTGCGTCCCATGTCGGTCGCCGCCTTTCATCGCGAGCTGACCGGCCTGCTCGGCCCGATCCGCCTTCACCCGGCGCCCAATGAAGTAGAGCCCGCCATACCCTTCGCCGAAGACACGGGCGAGCGCGCCTACGACCGCGACAGCGCCTCGCGCCTGCTCGCCGCCTTGCTCAACGCCGACCGCGTCTTCCGCCTGTTCCGCTCCGGCTTCCTCGGCAAGGTCAGCCCGGTCCACTTTTTCTGGGGCAGCTTCGACCTCGCCGTCACCCGCTTCTCCGGCCGCCCGGCCCCGCTCCACCCGGGCGGAATCCCCAACCTGCCCGATGACGTCACCCGCGAGGCGTACAGCCACGAAGTCTCCAGCGCCGGCTTCTGGCCGGGCGGGGCGATGGGCGGGGCGCCGATGTTCTACTCCTACGCCTATCCCGCGCCCGACGGCTTCGCCGCCGCGCCCGTGCGCCCCGCGCAGGCGCGCTTCGACGAGGCGCTGGGCGAGTTCGTCCTGCCCTACGACGCGGTGCGCGAGGGCGGCGACCGTGCGCTGCTCGATTTCCTCGAAAGCACCTACGCGGCGGCGGCCGACCTCGCCGGGTGGGACCGCGCCGCGCTCGAGTGCGAGCTTGGCGAGCCGCGGGTGCCTCGCCCGGTCTACCCCAGAAACGGATAAGGCGAGATCGTCTTCTGCTCGACGTTGAGGGCGAGAGTCCGTCCCGCGGGCGCGGCGGCGCGCTGGGGGCAGCGCAGGCGCGGGCAGATGGTGCAGGCGGGGCCGATCGGGGTGACGTAGGGCTTGGCCAGGTCCTGGCCGTCGGCATAGACGATCCTTGGCGCATGGCGGACGTCGCAGCCGAGGCCGATGGCGAGCTGCGAGCTCTCGCGCGGGTCGAGGCGGACGGCGCGGTCGACGGTTCGGGCGAGGGTGAAGAAACGGGCGCCGTCGGGGGTCTCGACGATCTGGGTGGCGACCCGGCCGGGGGTCTGGAAGACGGCGTGGAGGTTCCAGCGCGGGCAGGTGCCGCCGAAGCGCGAGAAGGGGAAGGCCTCGCCGGCGAAGCGCTTGGAGATGTTTCCGGCCGCGTCGACCCTCAGCATGAAGAAGGGGATCCCGCGGGCCCCGGTTCGATTGAGGGTGGTGAGCCGGTGCGAGACCTGCTCGACGCTGGCGCCGTAATCGGCGCAGAGCCGGTCGATGTCGTAGCGCTGCTTCTCGGCCGCCGCGACGAAGGGCGAATAGGGCATCATGATCGCGCCCGCCGCGTAATTGGCGAGGCTCATGTGGAGCAGGCGCCGGGTCGGAAGATCGGGCGCTCCGGCGGTCTCGACCATGCGCTGGAGCATCGGGCCGAACTCGACCAAGGCGAGCTGGTAGGCCGCGCCGAAGGTGCGGCTCTCCGGCCTCAGCAGAGCTGAGAGCATCAGCCGCTTGCGGTGGAAATCGTAATGCTGGCTGGCGAAATCGAGCAATTCCGGCGGGACCACCCTTGTGTCGATCCCAAACCCTTCGCGAAGCCGCCGCCTCAGCCCGTCGAACGCCGCGGCGGGCTCGCCGATCGCGCCGGCGAGCGTCTCCGCCGCCTCCTCTATGTAGGGGAAATGGTTGCGCTGCGCCTGGATATGGTCGCGGACCCAGGCCTCGGGCGTGACCAATGAGGTCTCGTCGGGGACGGCTCCGGCCGGGTGCTGGCGGCGCTCGACCAAAGCCGCATAGAGCCTCGAGACGGCGTCGGCCACCGACGGGGCGTTGTCGGCGACCTCGACCAGCTCGTAGCGCGGGATTCCGATGTCGGCGAACATCGGATCGGCGAAGATCTCGGCGAGCTGGTCGATCCCGGTGCCGTCAGGCCCTTCCGCGGCGAAGCTCCTGAGATCGACGTCGTAGATTTCGGCGAGCTTGAGAAGCACCTGCGCGGTCACCGGCCGCTGGTTGCGCTCGAGATGGTTGAGGTAGGAAGGCGAGACCCCGATCTCGCCGGCCATCGCGCTCTGGTTCAGCCCAAGCTCGCGCCGGAGGCGGCGAAGGCGGCCGCCGAGATAGAGCTTGCGTTCGGGCGCGGGCATGGGCGCATTTTGTCAAAACATGACATCAGTCGCAAGTCATCTTGTGACAACACGACCTTTTTCGGCGCGCCTCGAAGCGCGGTTCGCGCTTTCAATCGTGAACTTCTTGAACTTCGAGGGCCTTCGATGACCGACTTCACCCACCTCGTCCCGGCGCCCGCCGGCCGCTTCGACGGGATCGCGCGTCCCTATTCGCCGCAGGAGGTCGAGCGGCTCCGCGGCTCGGTCCCGGTCGAGCACAGCCTCGCCCGCCGCGGCGCCAACCGGCTCTGGGAGCTCCTGCGCACCGAGGATTACGTCAACGCCCTCGGGGCCGTCACCGGCAACCAGGCGATGCAGATGGTCCGCGCCGGTTTGAAGGCGATCTACCTCTCCGGCTGGCAGGTCGCCGCCGACGCCAACACGGCGGGGGCCATGTATCCCGACCAGTCGCTCTACCCCGCCAATGCCGGCCCCGAGCTCTGCCGGCGGATCAACCGAACGCTCCAGCGCGCCGACCAGATCGAGCATAGCGAGGGCGGCGCGACCCGCGACTGGCTGGTGCCGATCGTCGCCGACGCCGAGGCCGGCTTCGGCGGGCCGCTGAACTGCTTCGAGATCATGAAGGCCTACATAGAGGCCGGCGCCGCGGCGGTGCATTTCGAGGACCAGCTCGCCAGCGAGAAGAAATGCGGCCATCTGGGCGGCAAGGTCCTGATCCCGACCCAGGCCCATATCCGCAACCTCGTCTCCGCCCGCCTCGCCGCCGACGTCTGCGGCGTGCCCACCCTCGTCGTCGCCCGGACCGACGCCGAGAGCGCGAAGCTGATCACCTCCGACGTCGACCCGCGCGACCGCGGCTTCCTCGCCGGCAAGCGCACCTCGGAGGGCTTCTTCAGGCTGAAGGAAGGCACCGGCCTCGACCATTGCATCGCCCGCGGCCTCGCCTTCGCCCCTCATGCCGACCTGCTCTGGTGGGAGACGAGCCGCCCCGATCTCGAGGAGGCGCGGATCTTCGCCGAGGCGATCCAGAGCGAACATCCCGGCAAGCTGATGGCCTACAATTGCTCGCCCAGCTTCAACTGGGCGGCGAAGCTCGACCCGGACACGATCGCCCGCTTCCAGCGCGAGCTCGGCGCGATGGGCTACAAGTTCCAGTTCGTCACCCTCGCCGGCTTCCATAGCCTCAACCACAGCATGTTCGAGCTGGCGTCGGGCTACCGCGACCGCGGAATGGCCGCCTATTCCGAGCTCCAGCAGGCCGAATTCGCCTCGGAAAGCCGCGGCTACACCGCCACCCGCCACCAGCGCGAGGTCGGCACCGGCTATTTCGACCTCGTCGCCCAGACCGTCTCGGGCGGCCGGGCGTCGACCACGGCGCTCGCCGAATCGACCGAGGCCGAACAGTTCATCACCGCCGTCGCGGCCGAATGAGGAGAGACTGAAATGACCAGGCGATTCTGGGTGATCGGCGGGGAATATGAGGGCCCCGATTTCCGCGCCCTCATCCCCGGCACCGAAACCATGGCCGGCCCCTTCGAGGACGAGCGCAGGGCGAGGACCGAATGGACGCGCCTCAGCTGCTGCCCGGAGAAGAGCGGCCGAGCGACGGTTCGCTATTCGATCGCGGCGGAGCGGCTTCACTGAGTTTGCGACTTCGCCGCCCGGGCCTATGACCGGGCGGTGGACGCCGTCGATCGCCTCACCCTGCTGCCGGCCCGACCCACCTCGCCCGGGACCGGCCGGATCATCTTGTCCGACCTCGGCCGCTGCGAATATCTCGTCCCTTCCTCGCCCGGCGCGGTCAATCTGGTGCTGGAAGGGGAGGAGGTCTACGAGGTCGACGGCGCCCGTCTCCGGGTCCGCGCCGGCGAGATGATCCTGATGGAGGCGGGCCAGCCCATGCGGGTCGTCCTGGAGAAGCCGGCCGGGAATCGCGCCATCTGCATCTGCCTCCCGGGCCCGACGGGGCCGCAGGCCACGGCGGTGGTCAGTGCGCCCACATCCGACCTCGGCCGGTACCTGCTCTCGACGAGCGACGGCGGCGACCCGACGGCGCTGCTCGGTCACGTCGTCCGCCACCTGCCGGCCTTCGGCGAGAAGGTGAGAAGCCGCCTCGATGCCGTCCCGTCCGTCCGCTTCCAGACCCGCCGGCGCCTGCTCCAACGGCTCGAACGTGCCGCGGCCCGGCTTCACGGCGAGGGCGACGCCAGCCTTTCGGACCTGGCCGCGCTCGCGGGAATCGCCGTCCATCATTTCGCCCGCACCTTCGCCGCCGTCTACGGCCTTCCGCCCGCCGCTTATCGCCGGCGGATCCGGATCGACAAGGTCGCGCTGGCGCTCGAAGCCGGGATGAGGCCCGCCGAGGCGGCGGAGCGGTTCGGCTTCGCCGACCAGGCTTCCCTGACCCGGGCATTCCGCCGCGAGAAGGGCGCGAGCCCGGCGGCGTGGGCGCGTTCGCGAAGGCTGAAATAGCAAATCCGGCCAAATCCGAATGCCAGCGCCGCTTGCTAGTGCCGGGGCATGGACCTGCACGTACCCGCTTATCTGAAGCTCCTCATTCCCCTCGCTGGCTGCGCTCTGATCCTGGTCCGATTCGGCCGAAAGGACATATTGGCGCCGAACCTGTTCTGGCCGCCTTGGCCGGCGGTCGCGCTCTGGGCCTTCCTCGGCCTCGCCTGGATGCTCGGGACCGACGCGATCGTGAACTGGCGCGGACCGTTCGACTTCGGGCCGTGGCGCGCCGCTCCGCCGCTCAACTCCCTCTTCCGGGTGCTGGGCGTCGGAATCGCCGGGCCGGCCATGGAGGAGCTGATCTTCCGGGGCTTCATCTTCGGCCGGCTGCTTCGGACCAGGCTGGCCGGTCCGGGCACCCTCCTGATCACCTCGGCGGTGTGGGCCGGGCTCCACTGGGATTATCCGGCGCTCGTTATCGCCATCATCTTCGTCCAGGGGCTGTTGCTCGGAGGCGCTCGCCTTCGGACGGGATCGGTGCTGCTCCCGATCCTGATGCACTGCCTCTGGAACCTCTACGCGGTCTGGTGACGCGCACGAAAAAAGGGCGCGGAAACCCGTCCCGCGCCCTCTTCTTCGTTTTCAGTTGGCTTCAGGCGGTCGCCTGGGCCTCCTGCGGCAATGCCCCGCGGGCCTGGGCGATAATGCCCTTGAAGGCCTCGCCCTCGTGCATCGCGATGTCGGCGAGGACCTTGCGGTCGAGGTCGACTCCGGCGAGCTTGAGGCCGTGCATGAACTGGCCGTAGGTGAGGCCTTCCTGGCGCACCGCGGCGTTGATCCGCTGGATCCACAGGGCGCGGAAGCTGCGCTTCTTCACCTTGCGGTCGCGATAGGCGTATTGCCCGGCCTTCTCGACGGCCTGGCGGGCGATTCGGATCGTGTTCTTGCGGCGGCCGTAATAGCCTTTCGCCTGCTCGAGGATCCTCTTGTGGCGGGCCTTGGTGGTGGTCCCGCGCTTGACGCGTGCCATG
>JBJMTX010000026.1:0-19371 GCA_045811485.1 Allosphingosinicella sp. | reverse complement strand
GTACGAGAGGACCGGGTTGAACGTACCTCTGGTGGACCTGTCGTGGCGCCAGCCGCGCAGCAGGGTAGCTATGTACGGACGGGATAACCGCTGAAAGCATCTAAGCGGGAAGCCTCCCTCAAGATAAGTTATCTTAGAGCCGTCGAAGACCACGACGTTGATAGGCCGGATGTGGAAGTGGGGTAACCCATGGAGCTAACCGGTCCTAATTGCTCTATTCGCGCTTGAGAATCTCACCATCAACGACAGCTTTGGCTGTCGGAATGGTTGATCTCAGCCAGACGGTCAGTGCACGATTTCTAGAATTCCATGGGTCCCATCAAAGTACTACTTTGATGGGTTCCCTTCTCACCCGCTCGCCTCATAGCTTGGTGGCCATAGCGTCAGTGACCCACCCGATCCCATCCCGAACTCGGCCGTGAAACCTGACAGCGCCGATGGTACTATCGCCTAAGCGATGGAAGAGTAGGTCGTCGCCAGGCTTTGCGGCGAGCGGTTGAGAAGGGGTCCCATCAAAGTAATACTTTGACGGGTGCCCGAGAGAACCCATTCACAAGATTGAGCCGCCTGTCGAAACGCCTTGAGCGGGACGGCGGGCGGCTCAATTAATTTGGCGCGGGGTGGAGCAGCCCGGTAGCTCGTCAGGCTCATAACCTGAAGGTCGCAGGTTCAAATCCTGCCCCCGCAACCAAAAAGGGCCCCGTCTTCGGACGGGGCCCTTTTTGCGTTTCAGCGCGCGCGCCCGGAGCTCGCCTCGAACTTGTTCGCCCGCCGCCGGCCGACCAGCAGCCCGCCCTCGAGCTTGGCGCACAAGGCGGCGTAATAATCCGACAGGAAGCCGTAATCGTCGCCGTCGTCCTCGATCCTCGCCTTGGCGCGGATCGTCCGGGCGACGACCTCGATCGAGTCGGCGCGGCCGTCGCGAAGCACGTCCTCGAGCGTCTGCAGCTCATAGACTCCGTAGAGGTCCAGCGCGGCGTCGGTGAACGTCCGCCGCCGCGGCCGCTCGCCCTCCTCGCCGACGAGGTCGACTCCGAGCCGGCTGCCGACGTTGCGCACCACCCAGGTGCCGGCGACGAGGTCGCCGATCCTCAGCCGGTCGCGGTTGAACAGGGGGAAGAACAGGAAGATGCCGCTCCACACCAGCGAGAACAGGATGAGGAAGGCGTCCGCCGTGCCCTGCGCCGCCTGGGCGGCGAGGAAGGACAAAGGCAGGAACACCTCGATCTCGCGCATCGCGTTGCGGGCGATGACGGCGCCGCCGGTGAGCCGCGCGCCGTCCCGAGCGACGACCCTGAGGCCCATCAGCCTTTTGCCGGGCGTGGCGCCTCGGCCGCCCATCTCGAACAGCGAGAACCAGCCGTTGCGAAGGACGAAGAAGCCGAGCAGCCACAAGACGGCCA
Source organism: Allosphingosinicella sp. (assembly GCA_045811485.1). Classification (GTDB taxonomy): domain Bacteria; phylum Pseudomonadota; class Alphaproteobacteria; order Sphingomonadales; family Sphingomonadaceae; genus Allosphingosinicella. The sequence continues at coordinate 17,968 of JBJMTX010000026.1, read as the reverse complement.
GCCATTCCGACTTTGCCGAAGCCAGGGCCAGCAGGAGGATGGCGATGGTGGCGGCGATCAGCAATACGATCATGATGGTCGCGTCGAGCATGAAGGCGGCGGCGCGGGCGCCGGCGGAGCCGAGCTCGAGCTTGAGGTCGACGCCCTCGGGGGTCACGAAGCTCCGCCGCATCGACGGCAGGTGCCCGTCGTGGACGCTCACCAGGCCCTCCGCGGCATGTAGAAATAGATCAGCCAGCCGGCGAGCATCGCAAGGCCGATCGCGTAGCGGGTGAGATCGTCGGTGATGGTCTGGCGCCCGACCCCCTCGAGCAGCCCGGCGACGGCGAGCATGATCACCGTCCCGGCCATGGCGATGGCGGCCGAGCGGCCGGCGCGAACGGCGGCCTCGGTCCTCGCCTCCCGTCCGGGGAAGGCGATCGCCATGCCTATGCGGATCCCGGCCGCACCCGAGATGATGATGGCGAAGATCTCGGTGGTGCCGTGGATCATCAGCCACCCCCCGAGATTCCAGCCCAGCCCCTTGGCGTCGAAGACGGCGAAGAAAGCGCCGAGCATCAGCCCGTTGTAGAGGATCAGCAATATCGTCGGCACGGCGAAGGCGAAGCCGAGCGCGAAGGCGAAGATCGCGATCTGGCTGTTGTGGGTGAAGAGAAAGGTGGCGAAGGTTCCCAGCATGTCGTCGTGGCGGGCGTAGAGCGTGTCGCGAAGCGCGGCCGCGCTGGCCGAGGGATCGCGCCCCTCCGCAAGCCCCTCGGGGATGATCCCGAAGAACCAGGCCGGATCGTTCCTGACGAGGAAATAGGCGACGACGGCGCTCGCCGCCGTCAGCAGGGCGCAGACCAGTGTCTCGCGCCACAGGCCCTGCACGGCCTCGGGCCAGCCGCGCCGGAAGAAGGCGGCGATCTGCCGAAGGGGCGAGGTCTGGACCCCGTAGATCTGGAAATAGGCGCGCATGCAAAGATGCTCGAGATACTGGATCAGCCCGCGGTCGAGCGACGTGTCGCGCGCCACCGAGAGCGAGGAGAGGGTCGTCCGATAGAGAACGGGCAAAGCGAGCAGATCCTCCTCGGAGAGGGCCCGGATCGACCGCCTCTCGATTCGCTGCAGGAGCGAGTCGAGCCGCTCCCAGTCCGCCTGGTGAGCGGCCCGGAAACGGGTGGCGTTGACCAGTGCCGGCCTCGCTTCGACCCTTGCCGTCACAGCAAATTCCTCCGCTTGAGATCGATATAGCCCGCGACCAGCCGCTCGCCGACCCGATCGTGCTCGCTTTCGATGACATGGATTCCGAGATGCTGGAGGCGGGTGATGGCGACCCGCCGGTCCCTGAGCAGGGCCGCGGCGGTGACCGCGCGGGTGACGTCGTCGGGATGTTCCGGCTCGCGATGGGCGATCGACTCGAGCTCCTCGTCGCGAAGCACGACGACGAGCAGCAGGTGGGTTTCGATCAGCCGGCTCGCGGCCCGGACCATGAAGTCGGCCGAGATGAGATCGGTGAACTCGGTGAACAGGACGATCATCGAGCGCCGGGTCAGCCGCTTGCCCAGGGTGGTCAGAGCGAAGGTATAATTGGTCTCCTCGCCGCTATAGTCGATCTCGGCGGCGAGGCGCTGGAGCTCTGGGAAGGCGGCGGACCCGGAGATGAGGCCGCTGGCGATCCGCGGCCTCGAATCGAAGGCGTGGAGCCCCACGCGGTCGCCGAGCTTCAGAGCCACCCAGCCGGTCAGAAGCATCGCCGACACCGCCCGGTCGACCCGCGGCAGGCCGGCAACCGGCTCCGACATCTGCCGGCCGGAATCGAGCGCGAAGACGATCTGGTTGTTGCGCTCGGTGCGATATTCCTTGGCGTGAAGCTTGAGGTGCCGCGCCGACTGCTTCCAGTCGATCGCCCGGCGGTCCATGCCCGAGCGATATTCGACGAGGGCGTCGAAATCCGAGCCCTCGCCGCGGTTCATCTGGGCGATCAGGCCCTGGAGGGCGTGGCGCTGGAAGACCTGAGCGCCCCGATCGTGCACCGGCCTGACGTCGGGCAGGATCGGAAAGGCCGCGTCGAGCTCGGTCCGGCGCTGGCGCCAGACGAGCCCCAACGGCCCGCGCCAGCGAAGCCAGAGATGCTCGATTCGGGCAAGGCCGCGCCGAGCCATCACGATCGGCAGCAGCGCGGCGCCGCGGCCGTTCTCCAGCTCGATCCGGAGGCGCCCGTCATCATCGAGCGCGAGCAAGGCGTTAGACCCGACCGCTACCATCGCGGTCCCCGGCGCTCGCCCCTTCTCCAGATAGACCGACACTCTCGCCTCGACGGTGGCGCCGACATAGGCGCTTTGCGGAAGCTCGATCTCCACCTTTCCCTCGCGCACGGCGAGCAGGGCGTCGAGGCCGGTCAGAAGCAGGAGCGCGACCGGCCAGGCCAGCGCTCCATACCATCGCTCCGGGCTCGAGGCGGCGACCAGGAAGGCGAACGGGACGCCCGCCGCCGTCGCGATCACCGCCGCGCGGGTGGGATAGATCAACGCGGCGCCTCGATCGTCTCGATGATTCCGGTGACGACCTCCTCCACCGCCGTCCCGTTGATCTCCGCCGCCGGCGAGAGGATCAGCCGGTGGCGAAGCAGAGCCGGGGCGAGAGTCTTGACGTCGTCCGGGATGACGAAGTCGCGGCCGTCGAGCGCGGCCCGGGCGCGGGCGGCGCCGGCGAGCATCGCGCCCGCCCGCGGCGACGCGCCCGTCTCCAGGTCCGCGACGTCGCGGGTGCCGCGGATCAGGCCTGCAATATAGTCGATCACCTCGTCGACCAGCTTCACCGTCGCGACCAGCTCAAGAGCGGCGCCGATGGCGGCCGAATCGCCGCGGCGCTCGACCCCCCATTGCTCGGGCTCCATCGATCTGGCCCGGCCGCCATGGGTGGCGATGATCCGCCTTTCCTCCTCGGCGGAAGGATAGTCGACATTCTGCTTGAACAGGAAGCGGTCGAGCTGGGCCTCGGGCAGCGGATAGACGCCCTGCTGCTCGATCGGGTTCTGGGTCGCCACGACCATGAACCGGTCGCCGAGCGGAAGGCTGTCGCCGTCGATGGTGACGGTCCGCTCCTGCATCGCCTCGAGCAAAGCGGCCTGGGTCTTGGGCGGGGTTCGATTGATCTCGTCGGCGAGCAGGAGCTCGGTGAAGATCGGGCCTCGCGTGAGGGTGAAGGTCGAGGTCTGGAAGTTGAACAGATTGGCGCCGATGATGTCGCCCGGCATCAGATCGGGCGTGAACTGGATCCGCCCGAAGTCGAGGCCGACCGCCCGGGCGAAGCTGTGCGCGATCAGGGTCTTGGCGGTTCCCGGCGGTCCTTCGAGCAGGATGTGGCCGCCCGAGAAGAGCGCGACCAGCATCAGCTCGACGGTCGAATCCTGGCCGACCACCGCCTTGGCGACCTCCGCTCGGATGGCTGCGGCAAAGGTCTGAAGTTCCTCTAGGGTCACCTGGCATTCTCCCAATGATGCAGCGCCTGAGCCGCCGCGAGCAATTCGTTGCGGCCGTGCGCGTCCCGTGCGGCTTCGGCGAGGGCCGAGAAGCGGCCCCTGCCCTCGAGCCTGTCGAGATAGTCGTCGAGCGCGCCCTCGCGCAGCCTCGCCGGCGCTCCGAAGACGATGGCGGCGCGCTCGCGCACCATTTCGGCGTAGCGCCCGCCGAGCCCGGCCTCGCGCCGGGCCTTGCGGACCAAAGCCGCGGCATTGTCGATCAGCGCCGCCTTGCCGAAGGCGATTGCGCGCTCGGGGCGACGGACCGGGCCGAAGCGGACGATCGCCTGCCAGCCGGCGAGCAGCATCGCCGCGGCGAGCGCCAGCGTCGCCGCGAGGAAGGGCGGGTCGAAGGCGAGCTTGAGTGGGCTTCGCGACTGGCCGAAGCCGTTCAGTGTGACGTCGAAGATGACGTGCGGGGAATCGGTCGAATTGAGGAAGTCGAGCAAGGCCAGCGCGGCGGCGGCCTGCTTCACGTCCGCCATCGCCTGGTTCGAGAGCAAATCGGGATCGGCGAGCACGTAGAGAGGCTGGTCGCCGAACTGGACGAGGACCGCCCGGCCGTCCTGGTCGGTGATGAGCGGCTTGAAGCCCGTGCCCTCCACGGTCTGGAGGGCCGCCGGGGCGGTGAAGCGAAGCTCGGCGGGCGCGTAATCGGGGATGGTCCTGAGCGGGCTCAACCGGCTTCTTCGCCGTTCCACGGAGAGTGGGTACTTGGGGGTGAGCACGCCTTCCGGCTCCAGACTGGGCAACAGGCCCGCCGCCTTGACCCAGCCTTTGTGCAAGGGGTCCGCGACCACCTGCCACTTCGGCAGGACGACGAGCGTCGGACGGCCCTTTCGCTGATCGAGAATGGCCGTCATGTCGGTCGCCCCGCCTTCGGGAGTCAGCACGACCAGGCTTTCGCTGTCGAGCCCAAGCGCGTTGCGGACGACGAGCGGGTTGCGCCCGGTGGCCTCCGCGAGCCGGACGATGCCGCTGAAGCCGGTGGCCGAATTGGAGAGAGCATGCGCACCGCCGTTGTGGCCCGAGCGCAGGTCGGGCGCATAGGCGCCCAGAACCAGCGTCGCCACGAAGGCGAGGATCCCGATGGCAAGGATGAGGAGCATCGTGAAGGGCCGGAAGGCCCCTTCGGCGCCCGAGACGGGGTTGGCCGCGCTCATGCCCGCCAGGTGCCCGGAAGAACGAGATCGGCATAAGCGAGCCGGGCCGCCTGCCAGTCGGAGGCTTCGACTCCGCGACCGCCGAACAGGCTGGATTCGACCAGCCGGGCGATCCGGGCGAACAGGTCGCGGGCGGCCGGCGGAACGGCCTCGGCGGCGGCCAGCTCGCGGCTGGTCAAAGCGGGGCGGACGAGACGGGGACGGCGGCGGCCGATATCCTCGATCGAGCGGAAAAGAAGGTGATGGACGGCCTCGGCATAGCGGCCCTCGGCCGCAAGCGCGTCCGCCTCGCGAAGCCACGAGCGCGTCGGCGCGGCCTCGGGAGTCCAGGTCTCCTCTTCCTCCCCCTCCTGCTCGGCCCGCGGCGCCTTGCGCCGCCAGGGCCAGCGCCACTCGTCATGGCGAAACCGCCGGTAGACCGTCACCGCCAGCAGCAGTGCGGCGAGGCCAAGCACGGTCCACAGGAAGATTCGGGCATAGGGGACATCGGGAAAGAAGCTGCCTATCCAGTCGAGGAAGCGGCCGACAGGCTTGAGCGCCTTCCCCAGCCACACCCCGAAGTCGCGGAGCCAAAGCGGCGGCCCGGGCGGAGGCGGGGCCGGCTGGAGGGTGAGCTGGATCGACGAATCGGCCTTGAGGGCGGCGTGCGCGGCAGCGAGCCTATCGGCGGCGCTCGCCGCCTCCTGCACATTGCCCCCGCTCACCCCGTCCTCGCCGTAACCGCCCCGAGAACAAATGCTTAAACAAAGCCCGGGACGGCGCAACGCCAATTTGCCTCTGCCGGGGGTCCCTCCCGGAACGACGCCCCCGCCCAAAACGAAAAAGGCCCCGCCTTGCGGCGGGGCCCTCGTCGTCCGGAAAGTGCCCTCGATCAGTGGTTCGAGTGCTCCTCCGCGGTCGCGTTGACGCTGGCGGGTTCGCCGCCGGGCAGAACGATGGCGACGTTCTGCATCATGCCCTGGTCCTCATGGTCGAGGATGTGGCAGTGGAGGACGAACTCGCCGATATAGTTCTCGTAGCGGGTGCGGACCGTGGCGGTGTAGCCCGGCTTGACCCACAACGTGTCCTTCCACACGCCGCGAAGGTCGCGGTACTGCGGATCGCCCTGATCGACGACGCCGGGCGCGCTGACGTCGAACGTCGGGTTGTTGTTGTTGACGATCGAGACGATCTGGAACGGGTTGACGTGGATGTGGAAGGGGTGGCTGGCCGCGTTGGAGGTCAGCTTCCACTCATCGACCGAACCGAGCGTCAGGACCCGGTCGACCCGGGCCGGATTGTAAGGCTGCGGATTGTAGTCGCCCGCCGTCGGCAGCTGGTTGGCGACGCCGAAATTGAACGGCGGAGCATTGCCCCAGATGTCGAAGGTCATGTTCTGGGTGCCGGTGACTTCGCTCGCCTGGATCGTCGGATGCGGGACGAAACGGGTGAGCAGGCCGGCGTTGAGGTCGGCGATCACCGAGTCGCGGACGTCGGCGGGCATCACCTTCTGAGCGGCGTCGACCAGCTGCTGGGTAAGGGTCCCGCGATTCACCGACGCGGGATCGGGGAGGACCCTTACTATCCCCAGCAGACGTGCGTTGCCCGGCTGGCCGCCGACGCTGTCGGAGGCATTGCTCAGCGCATCGATCACGCAATAATCCCCCTCCTGCGCGAACTGCACCAGGGCATCGACGCGATAGCCGGGCTGCATGGTGACGGAGCGCGCCGTCGAGATATGGTTCATGGTGAGACCGTCCTGCGCCACGATGGCGTAGGGTATGGTCGCCAGCCCGCAGGTCTGGTTGATGAACCCGTCCATCTCCTCCGCCTTGAGGTAGTTACCCGGGTGGAGATCGGGGGAGGTGTTGGCCTTGGTGAAGATGAGGCGAATCGTGTCGCGCACGCCGCCGTGGATCATGCGCCAGCGTTCGACCTGGTTCTGCTTGGCTATGAAGGTCGGCAGGATCCGGCCGTTGATGCTCGTATAGCGGTCCGACTGGCCCCAGGTGCCGAAGCCGAAGCCGTTGGGCCCCTGGGGCGGCGGCCGGTGGTCGACATAAGTCTCGATGACGCCGGTATCGCCCGCATCGCAAGGCCAGGCGGTGATGTTGCCGTTGGCGTTCGTCTGGATCTTGATGTTCTGATTCTGATCGAAGCAGGCATATTGGATCTGCTGGAAGATCAGAACCCGCTCCTTGAGGTCCTTGACGCCGTTGAGCAGGGTGTCGAGGTCGCCGTTCTTGGTCGCGGTCGGAAGCCGATTGCCCCGGATGATGAGCGCGCCGGCCATGCCGCTCGAGACCTGGAGCGCGGTCGAGCCGTGCCGGTGCGTATGGTACCAGAAGGTGCCGGCCGGATGGTCGGGCGAGATCGCATATTCATATTCGAAGCTGGTGCCCGGATTGATCGACAGCAGCACGTTGTCGCCGTTGCCGCCCGGATTCACGTTGAGGCCGTGGACATGGAGGTTGGTGCCGTTGAAGCAGTGCGGCACGTTGGGCTCGTGAGCCGAGCCTCCGGTGCAGCCCGGATCGTAGGAGGTCGACGTCGCCGGCAGCATGTTGTGCAGGTTGATCCGAAGGGTGTCGCCGGGTTCGACGGCGATCGTCGGCGACACGAAGCGATCCGAAAACGGCTCGCCGTCATCGGTGTAGGCCCGCAGCCTGACCTTGTCGTCGACGCCGGTCGTCGGATTGTAGATGTGGCCGTCGACATACTGGATGTCGAGGTCGAGGCGGACCTCGTCGATCGACGGGGCGAGCGGATGCCTCGGGCTCGCGCCCCGATGCTTCATTTCGGGCGGATTGGGGACGTCCTGGCTGGATTGCGCGGAGGCCGGCGCGGTCGCCAAAAGCGCCGAAGCCGCCACCGTACCTAAAGCTAAAGCACGCCAGCTGAGCGTCATTTTACCACGACGTAACATATGCCGATCCCCCCTGAAGATGCCGGAGCGAGAATCGATCCGACTCGGCGGTCAGGCTATTTGGAACCACTTGGCAAAGCACGCGAAATTACATCCAGAACAGGACTTATATTGGTGCCGTAACAGGATGTATAATTACATCCGAAACAGGAACTATGTTCCCGGCCTTACGCCTGGTTCCCGCCTGAGAGGGATCAGGCGCGTTGCGGGATTTCGCCAGGGTCCCTAGAACCGACGGCGAGGGGGAATTGCGCCATGATTTTATGGATCGCGCTCGGCCTGATCGTACTGGCCCTGCTCTACGCCGTCATCGTCTACAACCGCCTGGTTCGGCTTCGAGCTTTGGTCAGGGAAGGCTTCAGCGGAATCACCGTTCAGCTTCGGCGGCGCGCGGATCTGGTGCCGAACCTGGTCAGCACCGTCGAGGGCTATGCCACCCACGAGCGCGAGGTGCTGACCGAGGTCACCGCCCATCGCACCGCGCCTATCCAGGCGGGCGGGGTCCAGGCGACGGCCCAGGCCGACCAGGCGTTCGGAGCGATGCTCGGCCGGCTGATGGCCGTCGCGGAGGCCTATCCGGATCTCAAGGCCGACGACAATTTCCGCCAGCTCCAGGACGAGCTCGCCGGGATCGAGGAGCAGCTCCAGGGCGCCCGGCGCTATTACAATGCGACGGTTCGCGACCTGAATACGCGAGTCCAGTCTTTCCCGGACGTGCTCCTTGCCCGGCCAATGGGCTTCGGCGAGGAGCCGTTCTACGCCGACGACGACGCAAGCATCCAGACCGCGCCCAAGGTCAGCTTCGGCCGCGCCGGCTGATGCGGCCCCTCTGGCTGCCGCTGATCGCGGCGCTCGCCTTCGTCCTTCCCGGCCCGGCCGCAGCGGAAGAGCGGATCCTCCACTACCTCAGCGACGTCACGATCGAGCCCGACGGCGTGCTCGACGTGACCGAGACGATCCGGCTGCGCTCGGAAGCGATACGGATCGATCACGGCATCTGGCGCGATTTCCCGACCCGCTACCGCAATCATTGGGGCTCCCAGGTGCGCGTCGGCTTCGAGGTGCTCGACGTCCAGCGCGACGGCCATGACGAGCCCTGGGAGAAGATTCCCCAGGACAACGGGGTCCGGGTCCGGATCGGCGATGCAGACACCCATGTCCCGCCCGGCGAGCATGTCTATGCCATCCATTATCGAACCACCCGCCAGCTCGGCTTCTTCAAGACATTCGACGAGCTCTACTGGAACGCCACCGGCAATGGCTGGATATTCCCGATTGACGAGGCCGAGGTCCGGATCCGGCTTCCGCGCCCCGCCCAGTTCGGCGAGCGCGCCGTCTATACGGGCTCCCAGGGTTCGAAGGATGCGAACGCCAGGGTGGTTTCGGAAGCGCCGGGCGAGATAGACTTCCAGACCACCGCGCCGCTCGCCCCCGAAGAGGGACTGACCGTGGCCGTCGCTTTTCCCAAAGGGGTCGTGACCCCTCCGCCGCCGCCGGCCGCCGCCCGGCTCTGGATCCAGGACAACGGCCCGCCCGCCGCGGGCGTCCTCGCCCTGCTTGCCCTCTTCGGCTATTATTTCCACGCTTGGCGCCGGGCCGGCCGCGATCCGAAGCCGGGGACGGTGGTTCCCATCTTCGTCCCGCCCGACGGCCTGTCGGCGGCGGGGATGCGCTACGTCACCCAGATGGGCGCCGACAATCGCGCCTTCGCCGCGGCTCTGGTCGAGCTGGGCGTCGGCGGCCACCTCCGGCTCGTCGAGACGGACGGCGGACTGTTCCACCGCGACAAGACGACGATCGAGAAGGCCGAGGGCACGGCACCCCTTGAGGAGCCGGAGGCGGCAATGATGGCCGCCTTGTTCTCCTGCGGGGATTCGGTCCTGATGGATCAGGAGAACCACGGCATCTTCACCGCCGCCAAGGCGGCGCTCGATGAGCGCTTCAAGAAGCGCTACGAGGGCAGCCTGTTCGTCCGCAACCTCGGCTGGTCCTTCTGGGGGCTCGTGCTGACGGGGGCGGCCCTGGTGCTCCCGGCCGCCGCCCTCATCCTCCTCACGCCCGACGATTTCGACCGTTCCGCGATCATGGTCGCCTGGGCGGCCCTGCTGGCGCTGGCCGCGGCGGTCGTGCTCTCCGTCCGGGCGGGGCGCGGCGGAAGCGCGACGTCGATGGCCGCGAAGCTGCTCGGCGCTTTGGTCGGCGTCGCGGGGCTCGCCGCCGGCGCCCTCACCATCGGCAACGCCTTCGACAGCGGCCGGATCGTGCCCATCCTCATCCCGCTGCTCGTCCTTCCGGTCGCGCTCACCGCCTTCCGCTGGATGGCGGCGCCGACCCGGGAAGGCCGCGCCGTGCTCGATCACATCGCGGGCTTCCGCCATTATCTCTCGATCACCGAGCGGGAGCGGCTGGAGACCCTCCACCCGCCGGAAGAGACTCCCGAGCTGTTCGAGCGCTACCTTCCCTATGCGATCGCGCTCAAGGTCGAGAATCAATGGGCGGATCGCTTCACGGGCGTCCTCGCCGCCGCGGCCGCGGCCGGCCAGACCCAGACGATGGGCTGGTATTCGGGCAGCTCCAGCCCCTGGGACAATCCGGGAGGATTCGCCGACAGCGTCGGATCCTCGCTCGCGAGCACGATCTCCTCGGCCTCGACCGCGCCCGGATCGAGCGGCGGATCGGGGGGCGGCGGCTCCTCCGGAGGCGGCGGCGGCGGCGGCGGCGGCGGCGGCTGGTAAGGCACTTCCAGCCCGGCGAGGCGAAAATGCCGCACCCGCAGGGCAAAAAGAAAGGGCCCGCCGCGGCGCGGCAGGCCCTCCAATAGTCGCAATGGCGGCTTCTAGAGGAAGAAGTCGCTGGCCGCGGCGGCCGCGCTGCCGAGGTGGATCGTGAAGTCGGCGATGGAATCGCCGTTCACGTCGCCCGCGACGATATGGTCGCCGCCCTGGACGAACTCGCGCAGCTGCCCGGCCACGCCGCTGAACGCCGAGCCGCCGATGAACGTGAAGGCCTGGTCGCCCGCCACGCCCGTGTTGGCGTCGATCTCGCTCAGCCGGATCTTGTCGACCCCGGTGGTGAAGTCGGTGATCCTGTCGTTATAGCCGATCTGGCTGATTCGGAACTCGTCCGCGCCGGTGCCGCCAGTGTAGATGTCGTCGCCCTTCGAGCCGTCGAGAACGTCGTTGCCGCCGTTGCCGGAGAGCTTGTTGGAGACGTCGTTGCCGAACAGATAGTCGCGCGCCGAGCCGCCGATCGCATTCTCGATGATCGTATTGTAGGCGATCGAGATGTTCTTGTCCGACGTGGCGGTGACGCCCGCGACTCCGGTCTCGCCCTGCACCCGGCTGGCGCCGATCGACTGGACGAAGCTGACCCAGCTCGCATAGCTCGGCGCATCCCAAAGCGCGAAATCGCCCTGGGTGTCGTCGGTCGCGGCATTGAACTGCTCGGTCGCGGCATTGGCGGCGGCGAGGCTCAGATAGCCCGCCGTGGCCGAGCTGAAGCTGCCCGGACGGAGGTCGATGAACACGCCGCTGTTCGCCGTCGAGAAATCGAACGTGTCGTTGCCCCCCGCGTCGTAGACGGCGAGATAGGGGAAGGGGTTCTGGTTGAGGTCGTAGACCCCATTGCCCGCGTTCGAATTGGCGAAATAGACGGTATCGCCGGCCCGGGTCGTCGGATCCGCGCCATATTTGGACTGGATCGTCAGGATGTCCGAAATGAGCGGAGTCTGCGGCTCGTTGAGGAGTCCCACCGAGACGTCGATCGACTGACCGCCGGTCTCCGTCTCGCTGAAATAGGACATGATCGTGAACTGCTTCGAGTCCTGGGCGTAGAAGGCGTCGCCGCTATAGGTGATCGGATCGGGCACGCCGTCGCCGTCATTGTCGTCCCCGAAATTGTAATTGCCCGGATGGCTGAGGCCGAGCGTGTGGCCGATCTCGTGGATCAGCGTCGTACGGCCGTAGCCGCCGTAATTGAGCCACTGGTTGGTCCAGTTGGCGCTCGGGTCGGCGGTCCAGACGTCGCTCTGGAACTTGTAGCCCTGGCCCGGATAATAAGCCCAGGCCTGGGCCGGGCCGGTGGTGGTGTTGGCGAGGACGATGTCGGCGCCGTTGCCGTTCTTCTCGACGAAATGCTGGGGGATGAGATCGTCCCACAGGGTCATCGCTTCGCGCGCGGTGGCCTTCTCGGCGTCGCTCATCGGGCTGTAGCCGCCCGGCTCCGGAAAGCCGTAATTGGGGTTGTTGTAGACGCCGATCGTGTGCGGGCCGTCGAGGAAGCTGAAGGTGATCGTCTTGCCGCCGATCTCCGGACCCGCATCGAGCTGGCCGATCACCTGGTCATGATTGTAGATCGGCTTGCCGGCCCAGGTCGCGATTCCGGTATAGTCCTCGAGCCTGAACGGATTGAGGTCGCCGACGAGGACTCCGTCGCCGACGAGGACGCCGTTGTTCGGAGTCTGATCGGCTCCGCTGAGGCCGTCGAGACGCGAAGAAAGTTTTTGAATTGGCACGGTGAATTCCCCTCCCCAAAAGGTGCTGGAACAGCGCTCCGGTCGCGACTCGGTCGAACGACGGCGCGCGGACGGAAGCTCCCTTTTAAATTAACCCATGTCAAACCCTATTTTGCTCAAAAAAAGCCGCAATTGCCGGGAGTTGTGCGCAATTATGGGACTTGGGGCGATGGCTGTGGGGAAAGCGATCATTCCCGGCGCCGGCAATTCTCACCGACCGAACAAAGCCTCCTCGACCTTGGCCGACAAGGTCCCCGCAAGCACCGCGCGCTGAGCCCATTCAAGCTCGTCCGCGAGATAATGGTCGGACTCATAATGCGGGACGTTGCGGCGGATTTCGGACCGTGCCGCCTCGAGCGCCGGCGAGCTCTTCAGGGGCGCGTGGAAATCGCAGCCCTGGGCGGCGGCGAGAAGCTCGATCCCGACCACGCCGGCGGCGTTTCCGGCGATCCGCCGCGCCTTGGTCCCGGCGTGGGTCGCCATCGAGACGTGATCCTCCTGGTTGCCCGACGTCGGCACGGTGTCGACGCTCGCCGGCCAGGCGAGGCTCTTATTCTCGGAGACCAGGGCCGCCGCCGTCACCTGGGCGATCATGAAGCCGCTGTTGACGCCGCTGTCCTCGACCAGGAAGGGCGGAAGCCCGCTCATCTTGGGATCGACCAGCACCGCGGTGCGCCGCTCCGAGATCGACCCGACCTCGCATAAAGCCATGGCCAGCATGTCGGCGGCGAAGGCGACCGGCTCGGCGTGGAAATTGCCGCCCGACAGCGCCTCTCCGCTGTCGGGGAAAAGGACGGGATTGTCGGTGACCGCATTGGCTTCGACCTCGAGGGTCCGGGCGACATGGCCGAGCAGATCGAGGCAGGCGCCCATCACCTGGGGCTGGCAGCGGAAGCTGTAGGGATCCTGGACTCGCGGGCAATCCTCGTGGCTGTGGCGGATATCGCTTCCGTCGAGCAGCCGGGTCAGCGCCGCGGCCACCGCGATCTGCCCTTTCTGCCCCCGAGCTTCGTGTATCCGCGGATCGAACGCCCGGTCGGTGCCCTTGAGCGCGTCGAGCGACAGCGCGCCCGAGATCAGGCCGGAGCCGAAGACTCGCTCCGCCGTGAACAAAACATCGAGCGCGATCGCGGTGGAAACCTGGGTGCCGTTGATGAGGGCGAGGCCTTCCTTGGGCCCGAGCGCGAGCGGCTCGAGGCCGAGCTGGCGAAGCGCCTCGCCCGCCGGCATGATCCTTCCCCTTAGGGCGATCCGCCCCTCGCCGAGCATGGCGGCGCTGAGATGGCCGAGCGGCGCGAGATCGCCGGAAGCCCCCACCGAGCCTTGGGCCGGAATGCAGGGCAGTGCGTCCGCGTCGAGCAGCGCCAGCAACCGCTCGACCACTTCGCGCCTCACACCGGAATGGCCGCGGGCGAGGCCGATCACCTTCGTCGCCAGCGCCAGCCGGACGACGGGGCGCGCCAGGTCCTCGCCCAGCCCGCAGCTGTGCGACATCACCAAATTGCGCTGGAGCTCGGCTAGGCGGTCCTCGGGTATCCGGGTCTGGGCGAGGAGCCCGAAGCCGGTGTTGATGCCGTAGACGGTTCGGCCGCTGGCGACGATCGTCTCGACGCAGTGCGCGGCCCTGTCGACGGCCTCCCACGCTTCGCCGGCCAGCGCCGCCGGCGCTCCGGCCCAGATCGCGCGGAGATCGGCGAGGGTGACGGCGCCGGGGCGGAGCGAGATCACGACCCGATCATCGGCAGATCCAGCCCCTGCTCGCGGGCGCAGTCGATCGCCTCCTCGTAGCCGGCATCGGCGTGGCGCATGACTCCGGTGGCGGGATCGTTCCACAGCACCCGCTCCAGGCGCCGCGCCGCTTCGGGCGTGCCGTCGGCGACGATCACCATCCCCGCGTGCTGGGAATAGCCCATGCCCACTCCGCCGCCATGGTGGAGCGACACCCAGGTCGCGCCCGAGGCGGTATTGAGCAGGGCGTTGAGAAGGGGCCAGTCGGAGACCGCGTCGGAGCCGTCCTTCATCGCCTCGGTCTCTCGGTTCGGGCTCGCGACCGAACCCGAATCGAGATGGTCGCGGCCGATCACCACCGGCGCCTTGAGCTCGCCCGAGGCCACCATTTCGTTGAACGCCATTCCGAGCCGGTGGCGCTGGCCCAGGCCCACCCAGCAGATCCGCGCCGGAAGCCCCTGGAAGGCGATCCGCTCGCGCGCCATGTCGAGCCAGCGGTGGAGGTGGGGATCGTCGGGGATCAGTTCCTTCACCTTCGCGTCGGTCCGGTAGATGTCGTCGGGATCCCCCGAAAGCGCCGCCCAGCGGAAGGGGCCGATGCCCCGGCAGAAAAGCGGCCGGACATAGGCCGGGACGAAGCCGGGAAAATCGAAGGCGTGGGTCACGCCTTCGTCCTTCGCCACCTGACGGATGTTGTTGCCATAGTCGAAGGTCGGAACGCCCATCTCACGAAAGGCCAGCATTGCATGAACATGCACCGCCATGGATGATCTTGCAGCCGCCTCTACCGCGGCCGGGTCGCTCTCACGCATATTTATCCATTTCTCGACGGTCCAGCCGATCGGCAGATAGCCGTTCACCGGGTCGTGAGCGGAGGTCTGATCGGTCACCGCGTCCGGACGGACCCCCCTTCGGACAAGCTCCGGAAGGACTTCGGCGGCATTCCCGAGAAGACCGACCGACACAGGGGTTTGGGCCGTCCGGATGATCTCGAGCGCCTCGTCGAGCGAATCCGCTCGGCGATCGAGGTAGCGGGTCTCGAGCCTTTTCTCGATCCGGCTCGGCTGGCATTCGATGGCGAGGCAATGCGCGCCGGCCATCACCGCCGCCAGCGGCTGGGCGCCGCCCATCCCGCCGAGGCCCGCGGTGAGGATCCAGCGGCCCTTCAGGTCGCCGCCATAATGCTTCCGGCCCATCTCGGCGAAGGTCTCGTAGGTGCCTTGGACGATGCCTTGGGTGCCGATGTAGATCCACGATCCGGCCGTCATCTGGCCGTACATCATCAGCCCCTTCCGATCGAGCGCGTGGAAATGCTCCCAGGTCGCCCATTTCGGAACCAGGTTCGAATTGGCGATGAGGACCCGGGGGGCGTCGGGGTGGGTCCGGAAGACTCCGACCGGCTTGCCCGACTGGACGAGAAGGGTCTCGTCGCCTTCCAGACGCTCGAGAGTCTCGACGATCTTGTCGAAGCTCGCCCAGTCCCGCGCCGCGCGGCCGATGCCGCCATAGACGACGAGCTCCTCCGGAGCCTCGGCGACGCCGGGATCGAGATTGTTCTGGAGCATCCGGACGGCGGCTTCGGTGGCCCAGCTCTTCGCGACGATGTCGGGTCCGGTCCGGGCGCGGATCGTACGGCTGTTGTCGCGGCGGGAATGCATAATGGTCCTTCGATACGCCGGTTCGACTTCGCTCACCGGCTACTCAGGATGAGCGGATATACACGGTCCGCTCATCCTGAGTAGGGGCTGAGCCTGTCGAAGACCCGTATCGAAGGACCGGGTCAAGTATCCTCCCCCGCCACGATCCGCCGCTCGGGCCCCGGCAACCCGATCCAATAAGCCAGCTCCGCCGGGCGGCTCACCCGCCAGACACAGAGGTCCGCAGCCTTGCCGAAGGTGATCGTCCCCACCTCCTTATCGAGGCCCAGCGCCCTGGCGGCGTGGACCGTCATCCCCGCCAGCGCTTCCTCCGGGGTGAGGCCGAAGAGGGTGCAGGCCATGCTCAGCATCAGGGTCGGGGAGACCGTGGGCGAGGTGCCGGGATTGCAGTCGGTCGCCACCGCCATCTCGACGCCATGGCGGCGGAGCAGGTCGATCGGCGGCTTCCTCGTCTCCCTCAGCGCGTAGAAGGCGCCGGGAAGGAGGACGGCGACCATTCCGGCCTCGGCCATCGCCCGGACTCCGGCTTCGTCGACATGCTCGAGATGATCGGCGGAAAGGGCGCCGAACCGCGCGGCGAGAGCGGCGCCGCCGCCATTGCTGAGCTGCTCGGCGTGGAGCTTGACCCTGAGGCCGTTCTCCTCCGCAGCTTCGAACACCTGCCGCACCTCGTCGGGGGTGAAGCCGATGCCCTCGCAATAAGCGTCGACCGCCTCGGCCAATCCCGCCTCGGCCGCGGCCGGGATCATCTCGTCCACCGCGAGGCGGACGAAGGCGTCGCGGCTCTCCTGATGCTCCGGCGGAAGCGCGTGGAGGGCGAGGAGCGTGGGAACGACGCGCACCTTCTCGCTCTCGCCCAGCGCCCGGGCCGCCTCGAGCATCTTCAATTCGCTCGGGACGTCGAGCCCGTAGCCGGATTTGATCTCCACCGTGGTGACCCCGCCGCGCATCAGCGCCTTGAGCCTCGGCCGCGACTCGTCGACCAGCTGATCGAGCGAAGCGAGCCGGACGCCCTTGACCGAGGAGAGGATTCCGCCGCCGGCGCGGGCGATGTCCTCGTAGCTCGCGCCTTCGAGGCGCTGCTCGAACTCGCCGGCGCGGTTGCCGGCGAAGACGAGATGGGTGTGGCAGTCGATCAGGCCGGGAGTCACCCAGGCGCCGCCGAGCGGCTCGACCTGGCGGGCGCGGTAGCCGGCCAGATCGATGCGCCGCCCGACCCGGACGATTCGCCCGTCCTGGATGCCGACCGCGCCGTCGCGTATCGCTCCGAATGCGCCGGGAATCGCCGGATCCATGGTGGCGACATGGCAATCGGTCAGAAGGCGATCCCACATGGCTCGCTTCTTAACCTTTGGCCGCCTAAGGGCAACGCCATGAGCTGGAAATCGATCGCCGACTTGATCGCGGCGGAGGGCCAGGTCGCGATGCTGGGGGCGCCGATGGAGGCGGGCTCGGTGACGCCTGGCCGCTGCGATCTCGCCCCTGAAACCGTCCGCAAGGCGCTTCGGCGCTTCTCCACCTACAATGTCGAGAACGGGCACGAGCTCGCGGTCTCCATTCGCGACCTCGGCGACGTCCCTGTCCAGGGGCTCACGCCCGCCGACGGGTTCGAGGCGATTCGAAACGCCGCCAAGGTCGCGGTCGCCGATCATCCGCTGACCTTGCTGCTCGGCGGCAACAATGCGGTGACCCGGCCCGCCGCCCACGCGCTCGGCGTTCCGCTGGCGAAGGTCGGGCTGATCACGCTCGACGCCCATTTCGATCTTCGCGAGACCGACGAGGGCCCGTCGAACGGCAATCCGATCCGCTGCCTGCTCGAGGACGGAATGCCGGGCGCGAACATCTGCCAGATCGGCCTCGCCCCCTTCGCCAACACCGCCAAGATGCATTCCGACGCCTGCGCGGCCGGGATCGGCGTCTACACGCTCGGCCAGTGCCTCGAGCGCGGGATCCTCGCCGTCCTCAACCACGCGCTCGGCCGATTCGTGAACCTCGACGTGCTGATGGTCGATTTCGACATCGACGTGATCGACCGCGGCCAATGCCCCGGAGCGCCCGGCGCCCGGCTCGGCGGGATGCCGGCCCCGATGTTCTTCTCAGCCGCCCGCCGGCTCGGCGCCGACCCTCGGGTCAAGCTGGTCGACCTGACCGAGTTCGACCCCGGTATCGACGTCGGCGACATCAGCGCCCTGGCAGCCGGACGCTGGGTCTGCGAGATCCTCGCGGGGTTTTCGGGGCGCTAGCTGTGGAGCCTCAACAGGTTGTTCACGTCCAGGCCGAGACGGCTGATGGGTGTTCGGGATTGTAGGCTGCCGTGCGGGCGGTGCCAGTTATATTGGTGGAGCCACCGCGGCAGCTCGGCCTTGCGATGCTCTGAGGTCGGATAGGCCTGGGCGTAGGCCCATTCGCGCAAGCTGGTCTGGATGAAGCGTTCGGCTTTGCCGTTGGTTTTCGGCGTGTATGGCCTGGTCCGGATGTGCCTGAGGCCAAGGGCCTTGC
>JBJMTX010000025.1:0-213369 GCA_045811485.1 Allosphingosinicella sp. | reverse complement strand
CGCGTCGTCGGCGAGCGGGGCGAGGGGGATGTCGGCGACCGTTCCGCCGTTCCAGTTCAGCACCAGCCGGCCGCTGTCCGTGACCCGGCCGATCACCGCGAAATCGAGCTCCCACTTGCGGAAGATCGCCTCGGCCTCGGCCTCGCGGCCGGGCTTCAGCACCATCAGCATCCGCTCCTGCGATTCGGAGAGCATCATCTCGTAGGGCGTCATCCCTTCCTCGCGGCAGGGGACGGCGTTCATGTCGAGCTCGAGGCCGACATTGCCCTTCGACGCCATCTCGACCGAGGAGGAGGTGAGGCCGGCGGCGCCCATGTCCTGGATGGCGACGATCGCGTCGGAGGCCATCAGCTCGAGGCAGGCCTCGATCAGCAATTTCTCGGTGAAGGGGTCGCCGACCTGGACGGTGGGCCTCTTCTCCTCGCTGTCCTCGCTGAAATCGGCCGAGGCCATGGTGGCGCCGTGGATTCCGTCGCGGCCGGTCTTCGAGCCCACGTAGACGACCGGATTGCCGATTCCGGCGGCGGCCGAATAGAAGATCCTGTCCTGCTCGGCGATCCCGACCGTCATCGCGTTGACGAGGATGTTGCCGTCATAGGCGGAATGGAAATCGACCTCGCCGCCGACGGTCGGCACCCCGACGCAATTGCCGTAGCCGCCGATCCCGGCGACCACCCCGGCGATGAGGTGGCGCATCTTGGGATGGTCGGGCCGGCCGAAGCGGAGCGCGTTGAGGTTCGCGACGGGCCGCGCGCCCATGGTGAAGACGTCGCGGAGGATCCCGCCGACTCCGGTCGCGGCGCCCTGATAGGGCTCGATGTAGGAGGGGTGGTTGTGGCTCTCCATCTTGAAGATGGCGGCCTGGTTGTCGCCGATGTCGATCACGCCGGCATTCTCGCCGGGGCCGCAAATCACCCAGGGCGCCGTCGTCGGCAGCTTCTTCAAATGGAGGCGCGAGCTCTTGTAGGAGCAATGCTCCGACCACATCACCGAGAAGATGCCGAGCTCGGTGAGGTTGGGCTCGCGCCCGAGCGCGTGGAGGACCCGCTCATATTCCTCGGACGAAAGGCCGTGCTCGGCGACGGTTTCGGGGGTGATGGATTCGGCCATGGCCGGCCTGTTAGCGGCGGCGGCGGAGCTTGTCGAAGGGGTGGGGACAGTTAGCGTAACTGTCCCCGTTTTCAGATCAGACGTGGCAGCTCAGGGTGCCCTTGCCGGGCGAGGTGTAGCTGACCTGGTCGCCGGTGCCGGAGAGCGAATAGCCCTCGGCGGTGTAGGGCGGCTGGCCGCCGGCGGAGGAGAGGGTGGTGCCCTCGCCGCCGTCCTTCTTGGCTTTCACCCGCACCGTGTTGTTGGTGTAGCTGTCGACGTAGAGCAGGCTCTGGTCCTTGCAGCGATAGGTCTTGCTCGCCTGGATCATCGGCGGAGCCTCGACCGGAGCGGCGTTCTTCAGCGCTTCCGACTGGGGATCGTCGTCGGCGGTGATGGTGTGGGATTGCTTGTCGCAGGCCGCCAGCACGAGCAGGGAGGCGAGCGAGGCGGCGGCGAGGAGGGCGGGGGTTTTCATCATGGCCAATCACTTCTCCAGCAGGGCCATGGCCGTCAAGCGCTTTTCTGCGAGCCTTTCGCAATACCGGGCCGGGGCTCGACAATTCGCAATACCGGCCCGGGGTTCGACAAGCCGAACGGCTTAAGTTACTCTTCGATGACGCTTGACGGGTGGAAAGCAGGAAAAAGCGTGCAACGGGTTCGAATCGGCCTCACCGGCCTCGCCTTCGTCTTCCTTCTCGTCCTGCTCGGAGCGGTGTTCACCAGCCCGAGCGACGAGGAGCCGATCACGCCCAACATGATCGAGACCCAGCGCGCGGGCGGCAATATCGCCGCGGCCAACCAGGCCGAGCCCACCGAGCCGCTCGCCGAGATCGGAGTCGCCCCGGGCAATGCCGACGACAATGGCACCGCCCCCGCCGGCCCGACCACGACCCAGGGGCGCTGAGGGGGCATGAAGTTGCCGGGGCGTCTTGTTCCCCGGCGAAGGCCGGGGCCCAGCGGCGACCTCGCAAGGACTGGGTCCCGGCCTTCGCCGGGAAGCATTCTGGCTATGGCTTTGCTGCTGGCGTCAACAGCCGCGCCCGCCAGGCCGCGCCCATCCGTGATGCTGATGACCGGGCTTCCGCTCGTCTGGGGCGAGAAGGGGCCGTTCGATCCCGCCTCGCGGCCGGCCGCCGCCTATGCCGAGCTCGGCAAGGATTTCGCCTTCCGGCCGGTCGACGTGCTCGATCCGGCCAGCCTCTCGCGCGGCCGGCTGCTCCTCCTGGCCCAGCCGCAGCGGCTGGCGCCCGCCGAGCTGGCGGCGCTGGATGCCTGGATCCGCAGCGGCGGGCGGGCGCTCATCCTCACCGATCCGATGCTGAACTGGCCGAGCGAGCTTCCGCTCGGCGACATCAGGCGGCCGCCGCCGGTTGGGCTGCTCGGGCCCTTGCTCGCCCATTGGCACCTGGCGATGGACGCCCCGCTCGAGCCGGAGGCGATCGAGGCGCGCTGGAACGGGAAAAGGATCGCGATGGACTCGCCCGGCCGGCTTCGGAGCACAAGCGGGGACTGCGCGGTCGATCCGGGAGGCTGGACCGCCTCGTGCCGGCTCGGGCGCGGCCGGGTCCGGGTGGTGGCCGACGCCGACCTGCTTCGCGACTCGCTGTGGAAGGAAAATGGCGAGGCCGTCGGCGCGTGGATGGACGAGCTGGCCGGGATCTCGCTGCCGCCGAAGGGCGATAAGGCGGGGCTCGCGGCCCTCGCCGCGATTCTGGTCGCCGCCGCCGCGGGACTCGGACTCTTGCGGCTGCGCCGCCGGCGGCGCTAATCACAAACTTATCCACAGAGCCAGGCATCGCGAACATCGCCCGAACACAAGCAAGAACAAACCACGAAATCACCTCTAAAGGCATGAAATCCCCAAAAAAGGCATTAAATCCCCTTCCCTTGGGGGTTCGGCGATGTTATCCACGCCTCCTGATTTTCGGGGCACTTTCTCGGCTGACCGGCGAGTCACGCGGTGCACTTTGTGCGTCCGCGAACGGGGAAGGCTCGTGTTTGGAGCGGGACAGGGGCGTTGGAGGTCGACGACTTCTTCCAGGGAAGCGCGCTCAACGCGGTGGACGCCAAGGGGCGCCTCTCCGTTCCCGCCTTCGTCCGCTCCGTCATCGAGCGCCGCTCGGACGCCCGCGCCATCGTCGTCGGCGCCCATGAGATCGCCCCCTGCCTGACCGCCTACGGCCGCAACTACGCGAAGACTCTGTGGGCCGACCTCGAGCGCCGCCGGCTCGCCGAGGAAGATCGCGGCGGCACCCTCGACGATCATTATGCCCGCGCCCGCCGGGCCTTCGGAATGACCGAGGACGTGCCCTACGATCCCAGCGGCCGGATCGTCCTTCCTACGATGATGCGCCGCAAGGGCAAGATCGAGGATCTCGCGCTGTTCGTCGGGATCGGCGGGATCGTCGAGATCTGGAACCCCCGAATCGCCCTCGTCGAGGGCGACCGCGACCTCAAGGAGATCGCCGCCTGGCGTCTCGAGGAAAAGGGCATCGCCCCATGAGCGCGAACGTGCCGGCCCCGCACGTCCCAGTGCTCCTGGACGAGGCGATCGCCGCGCTCGCGATCGCCCCCGGCGAGACCCATGTCGACGGCACCTTCGGCGCCGGCGGCTACACCAATGCCATCCTCGAAAAAGGAGCCGCCAGGGTCTACGCCTTCGACCGCGATCCCGATGCGATACAAGAAGGCGAGTCCCTGGCGGCTTCGAGCGGGGGGCGCCTGACGCTTGTTCCGGAGCGTTTTTCCCGGATGCGCCAGGCGCTTTCCTCGCACGGCGTCGACTCCGTCGACGGGGTGACCCTCGACATCGGGGTCTCCTCGATGCAGCTCGACCGGCCCGAGCGCGGCTTCTCCTTCCAGTCCGACGGACCCCTCGACATGCGCATGGGCGGCGAGGGCGAGAGCGCCGCCGATTTCCTCAACAACGCCCCCGAAGCCGAGATCGCCGACGTCCTCTGGCGCTACGGCGAGGAGCCCAAGTCGCGCCGGATCGCCCGGGCGATCGTCGCCGCCCGGCCGCTCGAGCGGACCGGCCAGCTCGCCGAGATCGTCCGAAAGGCGCTCGGCTGGCATCCGGGGATGAAGAAGGACCCGGCGACCCGGACCTTCCAGGCGATCCGGATCCATTTGAACGAGGAGCTCCAGGAGCTGGAAGGCGGGCTCGAAGCCGCCGAGCAGGTGCTCCGTCCCGGCGGCCGGCTCGCCGTCGTCACCTTCCACAGCCTCGAGGACCGGCTGGTCAAGCGCTTCCTCAAGGAGCGCAGCGGCGACGTCCCGGCCGGATCGCGCCACCTTCCGGAGCGGGCCGCGCCGTCGCCGGCCAGCTTCGAGGCCGTCGCAAAGCCGGTTCGCGCCGGCGAGGCCGAAGTGAAAGCCAATCCGCGGGCCCGCTCGGCGACCCTGAGGGTCGCCCGGCGGACGTCCGCCTCGCCATGGACAGGGAAGGGAATGCCCTCATGATCGCAAGGGGATTCAAGTCCGTCATCTGGGTGGCCTGCGTCGGCAGCGCGGCGCTCAGCTGCTACATGGTCTCGCTTCGGGTCGCGACCGAGCGAAACGATCTCGCCAAGGTCGAGCGCCAGATCGTCGACGCCCGCCGCGACATTCGCTCGCTCCAGACCGAGCTCGGCACCCGCGGCCGGATGACCCAGCTCGAGCAGTGGAACTCCGAGGTGCTCGCCCTCTCCGCCCCGAGCTCCGCGCAATTCCTCAAGGACGAATATACGCTCGCCCGCCTCGATCGGCACGAGCCCACGGTCGAAGAGCGCACGGCCCAGGTCCGCCTTGCCTCGGCCGAGGTCCAGACGGCTCCGCCGGTCGAGGCCGCCAAGCCGGCGCCCCGGGTCGTCCAGGCGGTCGCCGAGCCCGCCCCCGCGACCGCGCCCCTTCTCCGCCAGGCGAGCTTCACCGCGCCGGAGACGGCGGTCGCGGCCAAGCCGAAGAAGCCTGCGGCCACGCCCGCGGCAACCGCCGCCAAGCCGACCAAGCCCGTCGCGACGCCCCCAGTGATCGCCGCCAAGCCGACCAAGCCCGCCGCCCAGCGAATCGCTTCGGCGACTCCCGCCAAGCCCGAACCGGCGGCGACCGCCGCCAAGCCCGGAGCGAAGCCCGCACCTGCGCGCACCAAGGCCCTCCGCGAGACGGTGACGGCGGCGCGCGATTCCAGGCCCAAAGCCGGCGCCGGCACCGACTGATGGCGACCGCCGCGATCCCCGCCGGCCGCTTCGGCGGCGCCGGCCACCGGCCGCAGGGCCTGTCGCTGACCTATCAGCGGCTGATGCTGGTCATGCTGGTCTTCGCCGGCGTGACGATGCTGATCGCCGGCAAACTGCTCTACCTCCAGCTCTTCACCGACCGCTCCGGCGCGAGCCAGATCGGCAACCCTTTGATCCCGCCGAGGGCCGACATCGTCGACCGCAACGGCGTTCCGCTCGCCCGCACCATCGACGCCTGGTCGATCGCCATCCACCCCGACCGGCTGCTCGGCGATCCGGGCGAGCTCGCGGTCAAGCTCGCCGGCCTGATGCCCGAGCGAAGCGCCGCCGAGTACAAGGCCCTGCTCACCTCGGGGAAGAGCTTCGTCTTCCTCAGCCGCCGAGCCGTCCCGGAGCTGGTTTCGGCGGTCAACGCGCTCGGCGAGCCGGCGATCGAGTTCAGCCGCGAGCCCCAGCGCCTCTATCCGCAGACCGCCATGGCCGGCCACGTGCTGGGCTGGACCGATTTCGACGGTAACGGGGTCGCCGGAATGGAGCGCGTGCTCCAGGACCGGCTGAGCGATCCCGCCCAGCGCGGAACCCCCGTCGCCCTCTCGATCGACGCCCGCGTCCAGGGCGTGATGGAGAGCGAGCTCTACGCCGCGATGACCAAGTTCAGCGCGATCGGCGCGGCGGGGATCGTCCTCGACATCAAGACCGGCGAGGTCATCGCCATGACCTCGCTTCCGCAGCTCAACCCCAACAAGCCCGGCCGCGACGCCGCGACGGCGGGCTTCAACCGGGCGACCCTCGGGGTCTACGAGCTCGGCTCGACCTTCAAGCCGTTCACCGTCGCGATGGCGATGGATTCGGGGATCATCAAGAGCTTCGGCCAGATGTACAATTGCCCGCGCGCGCTCCAGGCCGGCGGCTTCACCATCACCGACACCCATCCGTTCGGCCGGGCCTGCTCGGTCGCCGAGATCATGAAGGAAAGCTCGAACATCGGAACCGCCCAGATCGCCGCCCAGGTCGGCTCGGCGCGGCAGCAGGCGTTCCTCAAGCAGATGGGCTTCCTCGATCCCGTCTCGATCGAATTGAACGAGCGCGGGCGCACCCTGACACCCGGCGCGAACTGGGGCGACGTCGCGACGATGACGGTGGGCTACGGCCACGGCATCGCCGTCACTCCGCTCCACCTCGCCACCGGCTACGCGACCCTGTTCAACGGCGGCATCTGGCGGCCTGCGACCCTGATCAAGACCGATTCGAGCCATCCCGTGCCTCAGGGCCATCGGGTGTTCACCGAGGAGACGTCCTACCGGATGCGGGCTTTGCTCCGGCTCGTCGTCACCGACGGCACGGGCAAGAAGGCGAACGCGCCGGGCTACCGGGTCGGCGGCAAGACCGGAACCGCCGAGAAGATCGTCGGCGGCCATTATACCGGCGCCTCGGTCGTCACCACCTTCGCCGGCGTTTTCCCGATGGACGAGCCTCGCTATGTGGTCGTCGCCATGCTCGACGATCCCAAGGCCATATCCGAGACCTACGGCTTCCACACCGCCGGCTGGAACGTCGCGCCGGTCGTGTCGCGGGTGATCGGCCGGATCGGGGCCCTGCTCGGAGTCCAGCCGGACGAGACTCGCGACGTCAACATGGCGGAGGTTCTCCCCTACGTTCACAAGGAAGATTGATCGATGCGCCTCGTCGATCTCGCGGGCATCGGCGGCGATTCCCGGGTGACGGGTTTCGCGATCGATCATCGCAAGGTCGCCCCGGGCACGATCTTCGGCGCGTTCCGCGGCACCGTCTTCAACGGCGAGGATTTCATCCCCGACGCGGTCGGCGCCGGAGCGGTCGCGGTGGTTGCGCGGCCCGAAGCGAAAGTCGAGGGCGCGCCCCACCTCCGCGCGGACGAGCCGAGGCGGGAATTCGCCCGCCTCGCCGCCAAGTTCTTCCAGCCCTTCCCCGGCAAGATCGTCGCCGTGACCGGAACCAACGGCAAGACCTCGAACGTCGAGCTCACCCGCCAGCTGTGGCGGATGAGCGGCCATCATGCCGCCTCGATCGGAACGCTCGGGGTCACCACCGCCGACGATCAGGTGACGACGGGCCTGACCACGCCCGACATCGTCACCTTCCTCTCCAACATGGCCGGCCTGGCGCGCGAGGGCGTGACCCACGCCGCGTTCGAGGCCTCGAGCCACGGCCTCGCCCAGTACCGGACCGAAGGCCTGCCGGTCCACGCCGCCGCCTTCACCAACTTCAGCCGCGACCATCTCGACTATCACGAGACGATGGAGGCCTATTTCGAGGCCAAGATGCGGCTGTTCGACGAAGTGGTCGAGCCGGACGGCGCCGCGGTGATCTGGATGGACGATCCCAAGTCGGACGAGGTTCGCGCGCGGGCCGAGGCGCGGGGGCTGCGGATCCTGAGCGTCGGCACCCGCGGCGAGACCCTGAAGCTGGTCGAGCGCGAGACGACTCCGCTCGGCCAGCGCTTCGTCGTCGAGGCGGAAGGGCAGCGCCACACGGTCGCTCTGCCGCTGATCGGCGCCTATCAGGCCGCCAACGTCCTGACCGCCGCGGGGCTGGTCGTCGCCACCGGCGGCGAGCTTGGCCGGACGCTGGCCAATCTGTCGCGGTTGCAGCCGGTGCGCGGGCGGCTCGAGCGGGCGGTGCTGACCCGCGCCGGAGCGCCGGTCTATGTCGACTATGCCCACACCCCCGACGCGATCGAGGCGGCGATCGAGGCCCTGAGGCCGCACGCGCGGGGGCGGCTGATCATCGTCTTCGGCGCCGGCGGCGACCGCGACGTCGGCAAGCGGGCCGAGATGGGGCGGGTCGCGGCCCGGCTCGCCGACCTCGTCCTCGTCACCGACGACAATCCGCGAAGCGAGGATCCCGCCGCGATCCGGAGCGACATATTGGAGGGCGCCCCGGGCGCCCGCGAGGTGCCCGGCCGCCGCGAGGCGATCGCCGCCGCGATCGCCGAAGCGGGCGCGGACGACCTAATCCTCCTCGCCGGCAAGGGCCACGAGCAGGGCCAGATCGTCGGGGACAAGGTTCTTCCCTTCGACGACGTCGCCGTCGCCAGGGAGTGCGCGGCATGAGCAGATCCAACCGCCCGGAAAATGGTGACGGTCGCCTATTTCGCGGCCACCGCTTTCGCGACCTTGCCACCATCCCGCTGACTTGCGCCGGTAAATCCGTAACCGTCACCAGTTCAGCGGAAATCGGTGACGCGGAAATCGGTGACAGTCACCAATTTCGGGCGGAAATCAGTGACTGTCACCAATTTCGCGGCCGGGCGGCCCGCTGGCTCGCCTGCGCGCGTAAATCGGTGACTGTCACCGTTTTCTCGCCTAAATCGGTGACTGTCACCATTTTCTCCACCATTTTCTCCCAGGTCCTTGCCTTCGACGACGTCACGGTCGCGAGGGAGTGCGCGGCGTGAGCGCGCTGTGGACCTCCGCGGAGATCGCGGAAGCGACGGGCGGGCGCGAGCATGGGGCGTTCGAGGCGTCCGGAGTCGCGTTCGATTCGCGCGAAGTGGAGGCCGGGCATCTATTCGTCGCGATGAAGGGGGAGGCGACCGACGGGCATCGCTTCCTCGACAAGGCCTTTGCCGCCGGCGCCGCCGGTGCGCTCGTCAGCGAGGAAACCGACCGCCCCCACGTCCGTGTCGCCGACACTGCCGAGGCGCTGAACGCTCTCGCCGGCGCCGCCCGGGCCCGGACCGCGGCGCGGATCTGCGGCGTGACCGGCTCGGCCGGGAAGACCGGGACCAAGGAAGCGCTCTATGCCGCCCTCGACCGCTCGGCGCCGGGCTCGGCGCACCGGTCGGTCAAGAGCTACAACAACCATACCGGAGTCCCGCTCTCGCTCGCCCGGATGCCGCGGGAGAGCCGGTTCGGCGTGCTCGAGATGGGGATGAACCATGCCGGCGAGCTCGCAGCGCTGACACGGCTGGTCCGCCCCCACGTCGCCATCGTCACCGCCATCGCCCCGGCGCATCGCGAATTCTTCGCCAGCGAGGAGGCGATCGCCGACGCCAAGGGCGAGATCTTCCAGGGGCTCGAGCCGGGCGGAACCGCGCTCGTTCCGCACGACAGCCCGCACATCGCGACGCTGATCGCGGCGGCACGCCCCCATGCCGCGCACATCCTCACCTTCGGACTCGGCCAGGGCGCCGACATCCGCGCCCGCGACGTCGTCCCGGCGCCGGGCGGCGGCTCGCTGGTCACCGCCATCCTGCCCGAGGCCGAGCTCACCTTCACCATCTCCCAGCCGGGCGAGCATTGGGTGTCGAACGCCATGGCCGTCCTCGGCGCGGTCGAGGCGATGGGCGGCGACCTCGCCGCCGCCGGCCTCGCGCTCGCGGACCTGCCCGGGCTGAAGGGCCGCGGCGAGCGCCACCGCATCGCCGTCGACGGCGGCGAGGCGCTTCTGATCGACGAGAGCTACAACGCCAATCCCGCCTCGATGGCGGCCACGCTCAAGACGTTCGGCGCCCTTTCGGTGGCCGGGCGGCGCCTCGCCGTGCTCGGGGCGATGCGCGAGCTCGGCGAGAGCTCGGAGGGTTTCCACGCCGGCCTCGCCGGCCCGGTCGAGGCGGCGGGAATCGCTTCCGCCATCCTCGTCGGCGAGGAGATGGAATCGCTGGCGAAAGCCCTTGGCGCAAAGGTTAAAATGGCGCATGTGCCGGACGCGGCGGCGGCGATCGCGCTCGCCCGCCGAGAGGTCCGGGCGGGCGACGCCCTGCTCGTCAAGGGATCCAATTCGATCGGCCTCGCCGCCCTGGTCGAGGCGCTGGCGGGCGGGAAAAGCTGATGTTTCTCTGGATTGCCGAACAGCTTCACTTTCCGGGGGTCTTCAACCTCTTCCGCTACATCACCTTCCGCGCGGGGGCGGCGACGGCGACGGCGCTCTTCCTCGGCCTCATCATCGGGCCCAAGTTCATCGGCTGGCTTCGGGTTCGCCAGGGCCACGGCCAGCCGATCCGAGTCGACGGGCCTCAAACCCATCTCGCCAAGCGCGGAACGCCGACCATGGGCGGGCTGATGATCCTGACCTCGCTGACCGTCTCGATGCTGCTGTGGATGGACTTCAGGAACACCTATCTCTGGGCGTGCCTGTTCATCACCGTCGGCTTCGGGCTGATCGGCTTCCTCGACGATTACGACAAGGTCACCAAGAAGAGCCACAAGGGCATTTCCGGGCGCACCCGCCTTCTCGCCGAGTTCCTGGTGGCGGGGATCGGCTGCACGATCATCACCTGGGGGGCGGGGACCGAGCTCTACATCCCCTTGTACAACGGGCCGGTGGTCGATCTCGGCATGTTCTACGTCGTCTTCGCCGCCTTCGTTGTCGTCGCCTTCGGCAATGCGGTCAACCTCACCGACGGGCTCGACGGCCTCGCGACCATGCCGGTGATCATCGCCAGCCTCGCCTTCCTCGTCATCTCCTACCTCGCCGGCAACGCCAAGTTCGCGACCTATCTCGGCATTCCGTACATAGCAGGCGTCGGCAACCTCACCGTGCTCTGCTCGGCGATCGTCGGCGCGGGGCTCGCCTTCCTGTGGTTCAACGCGCCGCCGGCGGCGGTCTTCATGGGCGACACCGGTAGCCTCGCGCTCGGCGGGGCGCTGGGCGCGATCGCGGTCGCCACCCAGCACGAGATCGTTCTCGGGATCGTCGGCGGCCTGTTCGTCGTCGAGGCGATGAGCGTGATCATCCAGGTCTTCTTCTACAAGAGGACGGGCAAGCGCGTCTTCAAGATGGCGCCCATCCACCACCATTTCGAGCAGATGGGCTGGTCCGAGCCGACCGTCGTCATCCGCTTCTGGATCATCGCCTTCGTCCTGGCGCTCGCCGGCCTTTCGACGCTGAAGCTGAGATGATCACGAGCCCCGCCTTCGCCGGCAAGCGCTATGCCGTCTACGGGCTCGCCCGTTCGGGCCTGGCGACGGTCGAGGCGCTCGTCGCCAGCGGTGCCGAGGTGACGGTCTGGGACCAGAACGAGGCGGCGCGGGAGAAAGCGAAGGACAGGCCGGTCCGACTCGCCGATCCGCTTACCACCTCGCTTTACGGCCACGAGGCGATCGTCGTTTCGCCCGGAGTCCCGCTCAACCGCCATCCGATCGCCGCCCGCGCCCGGGAGGCGGGAGTGCCGCTGGTCGGCGACATCGAGCTCTTCGCCCAGGCGCGCGCGGCGCTGCCGCCGCACCGGGTGGTCGGGATCACCGGGACGAACGGCAAGTCCACGACGACGGCGCTCATCCACCACATCGTCCGAACCGCGGGACGCCCGGCGACGATGGCGGGCAACATAGGCTATCCCATCCTCGGCCAGGAGCCGCTTTCCGAAGGCGGGGTCTACGTGCTCGAGCTCTCCTCCTACCAGATCGACCTCACCCAGGGGCTCGACTGCGACGTCTCGGTCCTGCTCAACATCAGCCCCGATCATCTCGACCGTTATGACGGCGTGGACGATTATGCCGCCTCCAAGGCGCGTTTGTTCGCGATGCAGTCGCCCGATCATGTCGCGGTGATCGCGGCGGAGGACGATTACACGCGCGCGATCGCCGGGCAGGTCGCCGGGCGCAAGGTGCTGGTCTCCTCGGACCAGGTGAAGGACCAATCGCGCTGGCCTTCGCTCCAGGGACCGCACAACGCCCAGAACGTCGCCGCGGCGGTGGCTGCGGCGCGCGCGCTCGGGGTCGCCGACGAGGCGATCGCTATCGCGCTCGCCACCTATCCCGGCCTTCCGCACCGGATGGAGCGGGTGGCGGAGAAGAACGGGGTCCTCTTCGTCAACGATTCGAAGGCGACCAACCCGACTTCGGCGGCGCCGGCGCTCGCCGCCTATCCGGCGGTCCACTGGATCGTCGGCGGCCTTCCCAAGTCGGACGATCTCGACGCCTGCGAGCCGTTCCTCGATCATGTCCGTGCAGCCTACACGATCGGCGAGGCGGGGCCGATGTTCGCGAAGCTGCTCCGTGAGAAGGTTCCGGTGAGCGAGTGCGAGATGCTGTTCGAGGCGGTCAACGAGGCGGCGGAGGCGGCGCGGCCGGGCGAGGTCGTCCTGCTCTCGCCGGCCTGCGCCTCGTTCGACCAGTTCAGGGATTATGAGGCGCGGGGCGATGCCTTCCGCGCGGCGGTGGAGGCGTTGTAATGGGCGTAGTCGCGGATTTCAGGAGCAGGAGCGCCAACCGGCTGGGCCGGTCGGACCGGAGCGCGCTCGGGCGCTGGTTCTGGGAGATCGACCGGGTCCTGCTCTTCTTCGTCGCGGTGCTGATCGCGATCGGCCTCATCGCCGTCGCCGCCGCCTCGCCCGCGGCCGGGCAGCGTTATTCGGGCGGCGGGGTGAGCTACGCGCCGCTTTACTATTTCTACCGTCAGCTGGTCTGGATCATGGTCTCGCTTCCGGTCATGATCGGGGTGTCGATGCTTCCGAGGGCGACGGCCCGGCGCTGGTGCCTGGTCGGGACTTTGTTCTTCACCGCCCTCCTCTTCCTCGTCCCGATCTTCGGGGTCGAGCGCAACGGCGCGGTTCGCTGGCTCGGCGTCGGCTTCACCCAGTTCCAGCCGTCCGAGTTCCTCAAGCCGCTCTACATCGTCAGCATCGCCTGGATGCTGTCCTTGAAGGAGCAGGACGAGAGCCTTCCGGTGGTCCCCCTCTCGGGCATCTGCACCGGGATCATCGCCTTGCTGCTGATGAAGCAGCCCAATTTCGGCGAGACGATCATCTTCGCCTCGGCCTGGGTGATGCTCCTGACCCTCTCCGGCGCGTCGATGCGCATGCTCGGACTGCTCGCCCTCGCCGGGCTGGTCGGGATCGTCCTCGCTTACCTCTTCTACCCGGTGGCGACGGTAAGGATCGACGCCTTCCTGGGCGCCGGCACCGGCGGCCACGACACCTACCAGACCGAATCCGCGCTCCGCACGCTCACCGCCGGCGGCCTGTTCGGTGCCGGGCCCGGTGCGGGCTCGAAGAAGTTCCAGCTTCCCGAGCCCCACACCGACTACATCTTCTCGGTGATCGGCGAGGAATTCGGGATCATCGCCTGCCTCGCCATCGCGGCCATCTATCTGGTCATCGTGGCGCGGGTCCTCATCCGCCTCCTCCACGAGGAGGACAAGTTCGTCGTCCTCGCCGCCGCCGGCCTCGTCTGCCAGTTCGGCCTCCAGGCGCTCATCAACATGGCCGTCAACGTCCAGATCGCCCCGTCCAAGGGCATGACCTTGCCCTTCATCTCCTATGGCGGCTCGTCGATGGTGGCGCTGTCGATCGGAATGGGGCTTCTGCTCGCCTTCACGAGGCGCAATCCCTACCTGCACCGATCGCCCTATGTGGTGAAATGGAGCGGGCGCTGATGGTCCTTTCCCGCCATTACGTCCTCGCCGCCGGCGGGACCGGCGGGCACATGATCCCGGCGCACGCCCTCGCCGAGGAGCTGATGCGGCGGGGGCATCGGGTCGCCCTCGTCACCGACGATCGCGGCGCCCGGATCCCGGGCCTGTTCGAGGGCGTCCAGGTCCATATCCTTCCGGCGGGACGGCTGGGCGGGGGGCCGGTCGGCTGGGCGAAGGCGATCTCCAAGATCTTCACCGGCCGCGCCATGGCCTCGCGCCTCTACGAGACGTTCAATCCCTCGGCGGTGATCGGCTTCGGCGGCTATCCGGCGCTTCCCGCCTTGATGGCGGCGCAGCGCGACCGCATCCCGACCCTCATCCACGAGCAGAATGCGGTGCTCGGACGGGTCAACCGCCTGCTCGCGCGAAGGGTCGACGCGGTGGCGGTGGCCTATCCCAACATCCAGCGGCTCAAGAAGGCCTATGAGGGCAAGACCCATCTCGTCGGCAATCCGGTCCGCGACGAGGTGCTGGCGCTTCGCGACCAGCCCTATCCCGAGCTCAGCGACGAGGGCGTCTTCCGGCTGCTCGTCACCGGCGGGAGCCAGGGGGCGAGCATCCTCTCCGAGGTCGTCCCGGAAGGCCTCGGCCTTCTTCCCGAGCATTTCCGGCGGCGGCTCCAGGTCACCCAGCAATGCCGCGCCGAGGATATAGAGGAGGTCCGAGCCCGCTATTCGACGCTCGGAATCCCCGCCGAGCTCGCCACCTACATTCCCGACATGCCTGACAAGCTCGCCTGGGCCCACCTCGTCATCGGCCGCGCCGGCGCCTCGACCATCGCCGAGCTGACCGTGGCCGGGCGCCCCGCCATCCTCATCCCGCTCCCGATCGCCACCGACGATCACCAGACCTTCAACGCCCGAGAGATGGCGAAGGCGGGCGGAGCGCGGACGATCGCGCAGACCAGCTTCACTCCGGTCGAGCTCGCCAAGCAGATGCAGAAGCTCGGCCTCGAGCCCGCCGCGCTCGCCAATGCGGCGGCCCGGGCCTGGTCGGTCGGCCGGCCGCAGGCGGCGAGCGACCTCGCCGACCTCGTCGAGCTGACCGGCCGCGATCTCGGCGCCGATCCGATGCCGGCGGAGGAGATGATCCTCACCCCGATCCCCGGCGGGGCGTTCGCCTGATGCCGACAAGGGGGATGAAAGGCGTCGCCAAGGACATCGGCACGATTCATTTCGTCGGCATCGGCGGGATCGGCATGTCCGGAATCGCCGAGGTGATGCATATCCTCGGCTACAAGGTGCAGGGCTCGGACGTGGCCGAGGGCTATGTCGTCGAGGGGCTTCGCAAGGCCGGTATCCCGGTCAGCATCGGGCACCATCACGACAATCTCGGCGATGCCGCGGTGGTTGTGATCTCGACCGCCATCCCGAAGGACAATCCCGAGCTGGTCTGCGCCTATGAGCGGCGGATCCCGGTCGTCCGGCGGGCGGAGATGCTGGCCGAGCTGATGCGGCTGAAATCGACGGTCGCGGTGGCCGGGACCCACGGCAAGACGACGACGACCTCGATGATCGCCGCCTTGCTCGATGCGGGCGGGATCGATCCCACCGTGATCAACGGCGGGATCATCAACGCCTACGGCTCCAACGCCCGGCTCGGAAGCTCGGACTGGATGGTGGTCGAGGCCGACGAGAGCGACGGCAGCTTCCTCAGGCTCGACGGGACGATCGCCGTCGTCACCAACATCGATCCCGAGCATCTCGACCATTACGGCTCGTTCGACCGGGTGAAGGACGCCTTCGTCGAGTTCGTCGAGAACGTTCCTTTCTACGGCGCGGCCCTGCTCTGCGTCGACCATCCCGAGGTCCAGACGATCATCCCGAGGCTTCGCGACCGGCGGGTGGTGACCTACGGCTTCGCCGCGCTCGCCGACGTCCGCGGCGAGAATGTCCGGCCGGTGGCCGGCGGCAACCGCTTCGACGTCACCATCCGCAACCGGGCGGGCGAGGTGCGGACGATCGCGGACATCGAGCTGCCGATGCCGGGGCGCCACAACGTCCAGAATGCGCTTGCGGCGATCGGGGTCGCCGCCGAGCTCGGAATCGAGGACGAGCGGATCGCCCGCGGCTTCGAGAAGTTCGACGGGGTCAAGCGCCGCTTCACCCGGGTCGGCGAGATCGGCGGCGCCGTCGTCATCGACGATTACGGCCACCATCCGACCGAGATAAAGGCCGTGCTCTCGGCCGCCCGCGAAGGGGCGGAAGGCCGGGTGATCGCCGTCGTCCAGCCGCACCGCTACACCCGGCTGCGCGACCTGATGGAGGAGTTCCAGGGCGCCTTCAACGATGCCGACATCGTCTTCGTCGCACCGGTCTATGCTGCCGGCGAGGAGGCGATCGAAGGGGTCGATTCGGACGCGCTGGCGGAGGGGCTCAAGCAGCGCGGCCATCGCGCGGTCAAGGCCGTCGCCGATCTCGACGATCTCTGCCTCAGCCTGCGCGACATCGCCGCTCGCGGCGACATGGTGATCTGCCTCGGCGCCGGCGACATCACCAAATGGGCCGCTAGCCTCGCCGACGGCATTCGCTGCGCGAGGCTCAACAAATGAGCGTCCTCGACATCCCCCGGGTCGAGGGCAAGGTCGAGCCGCAGGGCTCGCTCGCCGACTTCATCTGGTTCCGCACGGGCGGACCGGCCCAGTGGCTGGTTCGACCGAACGATGTCGACGATCTCGCGCGGTTTCTCGCCGAGCTCGATCCCGCGGTGCCGGTGCTGCCGGTCGGGGTCGGCTCCAACCTGATCGTTCGCGACGGCGGAGTGCCGGGCGTCGTCGTCCGCCTGCCCAAGGCGATGAGCCACGT
Organism: Allosphingosinicella sp.; assembly: GCA_045811485.1. Taxonomy (GTDB): domain Bacteria; phylum Pseudomonadota; class Alphaproteobacteria; order Sphingomonadales; family Sphingomonadaceae; genus Allosphingosinicella. The sequence goes on along the minus strand of JBJMTX010000025.1, from coordinate 196,859 downwards.
CCATGTCGAGCCGGGCCCCAAAGGATCTTGGCGTGTGCGCGCGGGCGGCGGGGCGATGGGGATCACCGTCGCCTCGAAGGCACGCGATGCGCATATCGCCGGGCTCGAATTCCTCCGCGGCATCCCCGGCACGGCCGGGGGCGCGGTGCGGATGAACGCCGGGGCCTACGGGCGGGAGGTCGCGGACATATTGATCGAGGCGACGCTGGTCCTGCGCGACGGGCGGGTCGAGACCTGGCCGGCCCAGCGGCTCGGCTATACCTACCGGCACAGCGAGGTGCCCGAGGGCACGGTCGTCGTCGAGGCCCTGTTCCAGGGCGTGCCCGGCGAACGCTCCGCGATCGGCGCGGAGATGGACCGGATCGCCGCCGAGCGCGAGGCGAGCCAGCCGCTGAGAAGCCGGACCGGCGGCTCGACCTTCAAGAATCCGCCCGGCACCAAGGCCTGGAAGCTGATCGATTCGGCCGGCTGCCGCGGGCTGACCATCGGCGATGCGCAAGTCTCTGAAAAGCATTGCAACTTCCTGCTCAACCTGGGCAATGCCAGAGCCGCCGACATCGAGGCCCTGGGCGAGGAGGTGCGGCGGCGGGTGTTCGACGACAGCGGCGTGACCTTGGAATGGGAGATACAGCGCGTGGGAACGGCTTTGTTCCCCGGCGAAGGCCGGGGCCCAGCAACGAAGTCGGAACTGGGCCCCGGCCTTCGCCGGGGAACCGGAGCGGGCGCATGACTAACTCCCTCCACATCGCTGTCCTGATGGGCGGGTGGTCCGCCGAGCGCGAGGTGTCGCTGACCAGCGGCGCAGGGGTCGCCGACGCGCTCGAGGGGCTCGGCCACCGGGTGACCCGGATCGACATGGGCCGCGACGTCGCCGAGCGGCTTCGCGAGACCGCCCCCGACGTGGTTTTCAACGCGCTCCACGGAACGCCCGGCGAGGACGGCACCGTGCAGGGGATGATGGACCTGATGGGCCTTCGCTACACCCACAGCGGGGTCGAGACCTCGGTCATCGCCATCGACAAGGAACTGACCAAGATGGTGCTCGTCCCGCGCGGGATCCGGATGCCGGCGGGGACGATGGTCGAGAGCGAGAGCCTCTACGAGGCCGATCCGATGGCCCGGCCCTATGTTCTGAAGCCCGTCAACGAAGGCTCGTCGGTCGGAGTCGCGATCGTCGCCGAGGGCGGCAATTACGGCGATCCGATCGGGCGCGAGACGGAAGGCCCCTGGAAGCATTTCGAGCGGCTGCTCGCCGAGCCCTTCATCCGCGGCCGCGAGCTCACCGTCGCCGTGCTCGGCGACGAGGCGCTGGCGGTGACCGAGCTCCAGCCCAAATCCGGTTTCTACGATTACGACGCCAAATATACCGAAGGCATGACCCAGCACGTCTGCCCGGCCGAGATCCCGCCGGAGATCGAGAAGGCGGCGATGGCGATGGCGCTCGAGGCGCATAGGGCGCTCGGCTGCCGCGGCTGCTCGCGCGCGGACTTTCGCTGGGACGACGAAAAGGGCGAGGCGGGGCTCTATCTGCTCGAGGTCAACACCCAGCCCGGGATGACCCCCTTGAGCCTGGTTCCGGAGCAGGCGCGCTATCGCGGCCTCGATTATGCGGGGCTGGTGCAAAGGATCGTGGAGGAGGCGTTATGAGCAAGGCGATCGCCCGCGGTTCCCCGGCGAAGGGGCGAAAGTCGCAGGCCCGCGGCAAGGCTCAGCGCGGACGCGCCGCGCCGCCGCCTTCCGCCCTGCCCGAGGCGGTCCGGCGGCTGAGCGGCTGGATCTTCATTGTCCTCATGATCGCTTTGGCCGGAGCCCTGCTCTGGGTTCTTCGAGTCCCGCAGATGGTCGGCGGAACGCTCGGCGAGGGCGTCGGCGAGATGGGCTTCGCGATGAAGCGGGTCGAGATCAAGGGCGCCCAGCACATCCGCCAGATCGACGTCTACAACATCGCCTTCGACCAGCCCTCCTCGGCCATGCCGCTGGTCGATCTCGAGGCGACCCGGCAGCGGCTGCTCCAGTTCGGCTGGGTCCGCGACGCACGGGTCTCGCGCCGCCTTCCCGACACGCTCGTCGTCGACATCGTCGAGCGCAAGCCCGCCGCCATCTGGCAGTTCAACCAGCGGCTCGCCCTGATCGACCGCGACGGGGTCGTGCTCGAGCGGGTGCGGTTCGAGGCGATGCCCGATTTGCCCCTGCTCATCGGCCCCTCGGCCAATCTCCACACCGCCGAGCTGACCCGGCTGCTCGACGCGGCACTGAGGCTCAAGCCCGCCATCCACGACGCCACCTGGGTCGGCGGCCGCCGCTGGAACCTGCGCTTCGAGACCGGCGAGGAGCTCGCGCTTCCCGAGGGCGAGGCGGAATCCGGCAAGGCGCTCGCGCGCTTCGCCAAGATCGACCAGTCGGTCCAGCTGCTCGGCAAGAATTACGTCCGCTTCGACATGCGCGATCCCAAGCGGATGCTGATCCGCCTGTCGAGCGAGCCGGGGAGCAGCGTCGCCGAGCTCGCGCCCGAGACTCCCCGGGTTCCGCCGCCGCCGGCCCCGGCTCCCGCCGGCACCCCCGCCGTCGACACGGCGCACACGATCTGATGAAGCGCCCCACCGTCCAGGCGCCGCGAAGGCTCGTCACCGCACTCGACGTAGGCTCGTCCAAGGTCTCGGCCTTGATCGCCGAGCCGGGCGAGGACGGCCGCCTGAAGATCCTCGGCACCGGCCAGCGCCAGAGCCAGGGCGTGCGCCGAGGCTTCATCGCCGACATGGAGAAGACCGAAGGCGCGATCCGAGAGGCGGTCGAGCAGGCGGAGCGGATCGCCGCGACCAATATCGAGGATGTCTATGTCGGATTCTCGGCCGGCGGGCTGGTCAGCACCGTCGCCAGCGTCGAGCTCCAGATCGGCGGCCGCCGGATCGAGAAGGCCGATATCGACCAGTTGCTCGGAATCGGCCGGGAATCGATCAGCGGCGACGGGCGGATGATCCTCCACGCGCTTCCCGCCCTCTACACGGTCGACGGGCTGGAGGGCGTGAAGAAGCCGCTCGGCCTCCACGCCGACAAGCTCGCGGTAGACATCCACGTCATCGCCGCCGATCCGTCGCCGGTGCGCAACCTCGATCTGTGCGTCCGCTCCGCCCATCTCGGGGTCGAGGCGATCGTCGCCTCGCCGGTCGCTGCGGGCAAGGCGTGCCTCAGCGACGAGGAACGCGAGCTGGGCGTCGCCCTGGTCGAGCTCGGGGCGGGGGTGACCAACGTCTCGGTCTTCGCGGGTGGAATGCTGGTCGGCCTGAAGTCGATCGCGGTCGGCGGGATGGACATCACCGACGACATCGCCTCCGCCTTCGGGACCCGGCGGGTCGAGGCCGAGCGGATGAAATGCTTCTACGGCTCGGCGACGACGAGCCCGCGCGACAATCACGACATGATCGAATTGTCGCCGATCGCCGGATCGGAGGAAGGGACGGAGGCGGCGCGGATCACGCGGGCGCAGCTCATCGCCGTCATCCGCCAGCGGCTCGAGCACCTCACCGGCGACATCGCCGCGGCCTTGAAGGAGCTCGGCTTCGGCGGGCCGTTCGGGCGCCAGGTGGTGCTGACCGGCGGAGGCTCGGAGCTGAAGGGAATCGCCGATTATGCCCAAGGGGTTCTCGGCCGGGCGGTCCGCATCGGAAGGCCCAATCTGCCGGGGCTTCCCGATGCCCATTCCGGGCCGGGGTTCACCACCCTCGTCGGCCTCGCCCTGTTCGCCGCGTCGGACGAACTGGACCTCAGATCGGTGATGTCGCCGGAGCGTATCATGCCCCGGGAGACCGGGGGCAATATCGTTCAGCGGCTGATCAACGCGGTGAGGAGTGGCTTTTGAGATTCACCCGTGACTTTTGAGATTCACAAGCGTGACTTTTGGGACTCACACGGGGGTCCCCACACCGAAAAAATACCAGTTCGTTAACTTTTTTCTCGCGCCCAAGATTCGCATAGTGCAAAAGGAGTTAACGATTGTCCCGTTGGGCGAAAGCAGGGGGAGAGCAAGCATGAGCATCGACTTCATCCGGCCTGAAGTGGACGAGCTGAGGCCCCGCATCAGCGTCATCGGCGTCGGCGGTGCCGGAGGCAATGCGGTCGCCAACATGATCGCCAATGACGTTCAAGGCGTCGACTTCCTTGTCGCCAATACGGACGCTCAGGCCTTGAACGCCTCGCCCGCCGACCAGCGGATCCAGCTCGGCCTCCGCATCACCCAGGGCCTCGGCGCCGGGTCGCGGCCGGAGATCGGCAAGGCCGCGGCCGAAGAGGCGCTGGAGGAGATCGAGAAGGCGCTCGAGGGCGCCCATATGTGCTTCATCGCCGCCGGCATGGGCGGAGGCACCGGTACCGGCGCCGCCCCGGTCATCGCCAAGGCGGCGCGCGACCGCGGAGTGCTCACCGTCGGGGTCGTCACCAAGCCGTTCAGCTTCGAGGGCAACCGCCGCGGCCGCGCCGCCGACGCGGGCATCGAGGAGCTGCAGCAGCATGTCGATACGCTGATCGTCATCCCCAACCAGAACCTCTTCCGGATCGCCAACCCGAACACGACCTTCAAGGAAGCGTTCATGATGGCCGACGAGGTCCTCCAGCAGGGCGTGCGCGGGATCACCGACCTGATGGTGATGCCCGGACTCATCAACCTCGACTTCGCCGACGTCCGCTCGGTGATGGGCGAGATGGGCAAGGCGATGATGGGCACCGGCGAGGCCTCGGGCGACAATCGCGCGATCGAGGCCGCCGAGAAGGCGATCGCCAACCCGCTTCTCGACGGCGTGTCGATGAAGGGCGCCCGCGGAGTCATCATCTCGATCACCGGCGGCGAGGACATGCGCCTGATGGAGGTCGACGAGGCCGCCAGCCACATCAAGGAGCTGGTCGACCCGGACGCCAACATCATCTGGGGCTCGGCCTTCAACAACGAGCTGGAAGGCAAGATCCGGGTCTCGGTCGTCGCCACCGGAATCGACGCCGAGGCGGTCACCCAGGCGCCGCCGCAGCCGGCCAAGGTCTTCACCTTCCCCGGCGCGGCCCGCTCAGCGGCGCCCGTGGCCGAAGCGCCCAAGATCACCTTGACCCCGCCCGAGCCGGTCGCCGAGACCGCCGAGATGGAGGCCGAGCCTGAAATCGCCGAAGAGGCGGCCGCCGGGGACGAGCTCACGCTCGACACCCAGTCCGACGAGGACGCGGGCGACGAGCTCCTGCTCGACGCCGCCATGCTCGGCGAGGATGACGGCGAGAGCTTCATCGAGGAAGGCGATCTGATCGGCGGGCCGGAGAGCAGCCCTCCGGGCACGCGCAGCTGGATCACCGGCGAGGCCGAGGAAGAGGCTCCGGCCGAGGCCGAGCCCGAGCCGAGGCGCGAAGGCGGCACGCTGTTCGAGCGCATGTCCAACATCGCCCGCGGCGCCGCCAAGGCGCAGGTCGAGGAGGAGCCCCAGCCCCGCCTCCGCCGCGACCCGCTCGACATCCCGCGCTTCCTCGGCCGGCAGAACAACCAGTAATTCCCGTCACCCCGGCGAAAGCCGGGGCCTCGTGGAGACTCGTTGAGCCCTTTCCGGCCTGGGGCCCCGGCTTACGCCGAGGTGACGGGACCGGTTCGCCGCCCCTGTTAACCGACTGAACGCACGGGCATTGCCCCTTGTGCTGCTACGCTCTCTAACCCTCTCATGACTTCAATGCGGAGGGGTGTCCGGTTCGGCTTGGCCTTACTGGGTGCGGGGACATTGTCGATCGCTGCGCCGGCTTTGGCGCAGACCGCGACGACCGGCGGCTTTACCGAGCGGCCGGACGATGCGCTTTCGCGCAATCTTCGAAGTCTCGCCCAGGATCCCAAGAACGTCAGCGCTCTGATGGGCGCCGGCAAGGCCGCCCTCGAGCTCGGCGACGCGCAGGCGGCCCTGACCTTCTTCGCCCGGGCCGAGGAGCAATTGCCGAGCGACGGCCGGGTCAAGATGTGGATCGCCTCGGCCCTGGTCCAGCTCCAGCAGCCCCATGCCGCTCTCAAATTCTTCCATGATGCGACCTCGATGGGCGTGGCGGAGGCCGAGGTCGCCCGCGATCGCGGGCTCGCCTACGACATCGCCGGAAATCCGCGCCAGGCGCAGCGCGACTACCGGCTCGCCCTCCAGCGCGGCCGCGACGACGAGGTCACAAGGCGGCTCGCTCTGTCGCTCGCGATCAGCGGCGAGCGCGAGCCCGCGCTTCGCCTGCTCGAGGACCAGCTGCTGACTCGCGACCCGGCGGCGGAGCGCACCCGGGCGCTCGTCCTTGCGCTCACCGGCGACACGGCGGGCGCGAACCGCGCCGTTCAGGCCGACATGCCGGGGCCGCGGGCGACCGCGATGGCGCCCTTCCTGGCGCGGCTGCCCTTGCTGTCGCCGGCCGAACGGGCGCTCGCCGTCCATCTCGGCGTCTTCCCGGGCAACGGTGGCAGCAGCGTCCCCTCCACCGCTTATGCCGCCAACACCGAGCCCGTGCCCCAAGCCGTCACCGACGCCGGTCGTCCCGATCCCGCCCAGACCTTGCTGGCGCGGCGGGTGGTCACGCCCGAACCGGTCTCGACCGAGCCTCGCCGCCGGCCCGATGTCGAACCCGCGGCCGTGGCGACGCGCAAGCCGGCGGAGCGGACGCCGGTACGGTCGGGCCGAAGCGCCTTGCCGAGCAACTGGTCGCTGGCGCGCGGCGAGCTGGCGCCGCCGGTGCACCGCCAGACGACCCCGAAGCCCAAGCCCGTGGAAATCGCGGCTGTCGAACCCCCGCACCCAAGCGAACCGGCGGCTCCGGACCCGGTTCCGGCGCAGACGATGTCCGCGGCCGAGGATCAGCCTCCCGTGGCGACCGAGGTACCGCCGGCGGAAGTCCCCGCCGCCGAGATGGAAGCGGTCGTTCCGTCGCCGCAGCCGGAATCCGCGCCGGCGGGCAGCAGCCGCCTCGCCGATCTATCCGCGGCGATCGCCGATATCCCCGAGCCGGCTCCGGCCAAGCCCAAGCCTGCGGCTCGCGCCGCCTCGACGGCGACGTCGGGCAAGCCGGCCGCCCAGCACCCGGCCGCAGCCGCCACTCCGAAGAAGGCCAAGCCGGCGCCTCCGGCCGAGCCGAGCCGGATCTGGGTCCAGATCGCCGGGGGCGCGGCCAAGGACGCTCTGCCGCGCGAATATGCCCGGCTGAAAGCCAAGGCGCCCAAGCTGCTCGGCAGCCGCTCCGCCTGGACGGCGCCGCTCAACGCGACCAACCGCCTTCTCGTCGGCCCCTTCGCCACCGCCAAGGAGGCTCAGGCCTTCATCAACCAGCTCAAGGCGGCGGGCCTGACCGGTTTCGCCTGGACCAGCGCGGCAGGCCAGAAGATCGAGAAGCTTCCCGCCAAGTGAGGGCGCCCGCGCGCTACGCCTGCGACCCTCAGGCTTCGCGGGGGCGGCTGCACGGCGAGCCGGCGGGCGCCAAGCGGGGGCCGCGCGACGCCTTCCAGCGCGACCGCGACCGGATCATCCATTCCGTTCCCTTCCGCCGGCTGCGCCACAAGACCCAGGTCTTCGTCGCGCCCGACGGCGATCATTTCCGGGTCCGCCTCACCCACAGCCTCGAAGTGGCGCAGATCGGCCGGACCCTCGCCCGAGCGCTCGGCCTCAACGAGGATCTGACCGAGGCCCTGTGCCTCGCCCACGACATCGGCCATCCCCCGTTCGGCCATTCCGGCGAGGACGTGCTCGAGCGCGAGATGGCGTCGGCGGGCGGGTTCGACCACAACGCCCACACAATCCGGCTGCTCACCGCGCTCGAAAGCCCATATCCGCTCCATTCGGGCCTCAACCTCAGCTGGGAGACGCTCGAGGGCCTGGCCAAGCATAACGGCCCGGTGCACGACCCGCCCTGGGCGCTCGCTTTGGCCGACTCGGAATTCCCGCTCGACCTGTCGAGCTGGCCGAGCCTCGAAGCGCAGATAGCGGCGATCGCCGACGACATCGCCTACGACAATCACGATATCGACGACGGGCTGAGGGCCGGCCTGTTCACGCTGGAGGAGCTGCTCGAGGTGCCGTTGACCGAGCGGATCTGGCGGGACGTGCTCGCCCGCTTCCCTGGCGTCGAGCCGAGGCGCCTCGCTCCGGAGCTGGTGCGGGACCAGATCGGACTGATGGTCGGCGATGTTCTGGAAGAGACCCGGGCGCGGCTGGCCGAGGCCCGGCCGGAATCGACGGATGAGGTCCGCCGGGCCGGACGGGCGCTCGCCGGCTTCTCGGCGGAGATGGCTGCCGGGGAGACGGTGCTCAAGCGCTTCCTGAACGAGCGAATGTACAATGCGCCTCCGGTGCGCGCCGTACGCGACGAAGCCCAGCGCGTCGTCGCCGGGCTGTTCGCCGCCTTCCGCGACGATCCCGGCCGGCTCCCGCCGGATCGCGCTCCCGCCGGCGGAGGCGAAGTCGAAAAGCTGCGCGCCATCGGCGACTTCATCGCCGGAATGACCGACCGCTACGCGGTCCGCCGATATCGCGAGCTGGTCGGACCGATCGAGCTCCCCGAAGGCTTTTGACCGCTCGCCTCACGTCAGCCTTGGATTGATCTCGACGCCCGCTTAATCTGATGCCGGGGCTAAGGGGGAGGGATCATGACCGCAGTCGATCCGGGCGACGTTTCGAACCAATCCTTCTGGTTCGTCGGCGCCAGCTGGGACGGCGCCAGCGAGGACCAGACAGCGCGCTTCCTGGAGGAGGGCGTGTGGGAGAACGGCTATGCCGACCGTTTCCTGGATGAAGTCCGGGCCATGCAGCCCGGCGAGCGGATCGCGATCAAGTCCACTTTCACGCAGAGGTACAACCTTCCTTTCGACGTCCGCGGCCTCCCGGTTTCCGTCATGCGCATCAAGGCGGTCGGGACGATCGTCGACAATCCGGGTACTGGGGGTTCGGTTGCGGTCGAGTGGCAGCAAACGGAGGAGCGCGATTGGTACTTCTACACCAATCGCCAGACGGTCTGGCGAGTCAGGCCCACCAGCGAAAATGCCCGCGCTCTGCTCAGCTTCGCCTTTGGCGGCGATAGCCAGAATTACGACTGGTGGCTGAGCCAACCGCACTGGGCCGAGCGGTACGGGGAGGGCGCACAGCCTTTCGCGTGGACCCGCTTCTACGAGGCCCTGGCCGACCAGCTGTCTCTCTGGAGCGACCGCCGCGATCGGCTCGCGGACCATTATCACGCGCTCCTGAGCGAAGCAGGCGCGGCCTTCGGCGGCGACCGCCTCCCCGACGGGAGCCAGGCCCCGCTGGAGGAAATCGATCCCTTCACATTCATCGGGATCTTCAACCGCAACTACCGGTCCGACCGCCGTCGCGGCATTGCGGCGGACGTTGCCGAGATACTCGACGTCGACGAGCGCCCGCCCGACGACTTCGCTGGCATTCCCACGCTGAACTACGCGCGGACGCGCTTCTTCGCCGACGTGCGCGAGCGTAACCGTCTCACCATCGATCGGCTCTGGGAGGTTCTCCACGCCGCGCTGGACCTGAGAAATGCCGACGACGAAGCCGCGCGCGCGCGCTTCATTGCTGCCTACGACTCCGCTCAACTGTCCAAGGGCGTCGGCTCGAACCTGGGCATCGGCCTGTTCTGGGTCTGCCCGTGGCGGTTGCCCAGCCTGGATCGCTACACCAAGGAAGCGATCGAGGCGGAGTTCGGGATCGTGCTGAAGGGCACACCCTCCGGCGCCGCCTATCTCGACCTCGCCGACCGGCTGATCGCGAGTTTCGGTGGAGAATCGCGCTTCAACTCCATTCCCCATCTGGTCCGGGAGGCGCGCGCCATTCCGACGGACGGAAGCGGCGAGGAGGAGCAGGAGGACGAGGAGGAAGTCGAGGAGGAAGTCGAGGAAGGGGAGGAGGAAGAGGTCCGGTCGGCCGACAAGCGGGACACGCGCTTCGTCTCGGACGATGCGGAGACGGAGCGGGACGGGCTCGGCCGGGGGGTGATGGCGATCGCGCTCGCCAATCAACTGCACCAGATCTGGCGGAAGGCGAACCCCGATCCGCCCAGTTCGCGCCTTTCCGACGACCGTGCCGCCTTCGTCGTCCACGTCGATGCGCCCTGGGGCGGGGGCAAGACCACGTTCGCCCATTTCATCTCGGCGGTGCTCAATCCAGCGTCCGGCCCCGGCGGCCGCGCCGCAGGCTTTCTCCAGGAACGCTACGGCGACGCTTATAATTTCGCCGAGCTGATCGTCGACCGCGAAGCCCCTGCCGATCACAGGCGGCCATGGATCACGGTCTGGTTCAACGCCTGGCAGGCGGAGCATTGCAAGCCGCCCTGGTGGGTCTTCTACCAGGCGATACGCAAGCAATGTTTCGCAGCGCTTGCCCGGGAAGGCGATGCCGCGATGCATCCCGGTCGGCCCGGCGGATGGCGACGCTCTCCCTTCTCCTTCGTTCCCGGCGCAGCGGTGGCGGGCTGGCTATGGCTCCAGGAAATCCTGTGGAGGCTGTGGAACCCGAAGATTCGCAGCCTGCTCGCGACCACCGCGCTCTGCCTGGTCCTCGTCTGGCTTCTGTTCGAGGGCAAGCTGCTCGGCCTCGGCGAGAAAGGCGGGGTCGAGCTGCTCGTGCAGAACGGGGTCGGCTTTGGACTCGGCGCCATCGGCACGATCAGCTTCATCTGGGCGGCCGGCGCCGTCCTTACCGAATCGATCATGCCGGGCACGGACAGCTGGAGCGAGAAGCTCAGCCTGGGCAGCGGCGATCCGTTCGACCGTTTCCGGCGGCACTTTCGCCGCATGCTGGAGGAGATACGCCGGCCGGTCATGGTGGTGGTCGACGATCTCGACCGCTGCCGGCCGGAATTCGTCGTCGACCTGGTGCGCGGCATGCAGACCCTGTTGCGAAGTCCGCGAGTCGTGTTCGTCATCCTCGGCGACCGCACCTGGATCGAGCGTTCGTTCGAAACGCATCACGAATCCATGAATGACGGCCAAGCGGAGTTCGAGCAGAATTTCGGTGCGCGCTTCGTCGCGAAAGCGATCCAGATGTCCTTCGTGCTTCCCGTGATCGATCGCCAGCGCCAGGAAAGCTACGTCGAAGACATCCTGTTCGACGGCCGGGCACGGACCGGAATGTCGTCGGCGCCCGATCTGTCGGCGGCGGTCGCGGCTCGGGAAGCCCTGGCCAAGACCGGCGCCGAAGCCTCGGACAGCGCGGTAAAGGCGGCGGCGGCGCGGGACGGACGGGCGCTGCCGGCGGGCTTCGAACAGGCGCTTCAGGAAGAACGCGGAATCGCGGCGACCACGAGCCCCGAGGTGGAGGCGGGAATCCGGCACCGGCTGCAGTCGCTGGCTTCCTGCCTTCCTCCCAATCCCAGGCAGATCAAGCGGATCATCAACGCGGTCACCATGTACCATGCGATCGCCTATCAGAAGGGACTCCCGGTCGATCAGGAAGGGCCGGCGCTCGCGCTCGCCGCCTGGGTTGTGCTGATGTCCGAATGGCCGGCGAGCTGGCGCCTGCTCGCCAGCCGGCCCCAGTTCCTCAACCTGCTCGCGCACGAAGATCCCGCCTCGGCTATCGAGGCGGCCGAGGCACAGGTTACGGCCGGCTTTCGCGACGAGCTGCTCCGGCTCGCGCGTGACGAGCGGCTGGTTTCGCTGATCCGGGGCGACGGCGAGGCTCGAGCCCCGCTGACGGCGGGAGCCGTCAACGACTTCCTTGATCTCACGCCGGTCTATGTACCGCCCACGGCAGCTTCGATGGGTGGCGATCCCTCGCGGGCGCCGCTGACTTCGGCCTGACCCTTCAAATCGACGAGGCCATGGTCTAAGGCGCCGCCTTCCCGTTATCGTCATGGAAACCAAGGTGACCCTCTACGCCCGCTTTGCCGCGCATATCGATTCCATCCTGGACGCGCTGGAAGCGGCCGGGGCTTTGCCCGCGGGCCTCGACCGGAAGGCCGTGGCGGTCGAACCGCCGCGGGATCCCTCGCACGGCGATCTCGCGACCAACGCGGCGATGGTGCTGGCCAAGCCCGCCGGGACCAATCCGCGCGCGCTCGCCGAGGCGATCGCTCCGAAGCTGGCGGCGCTCGCGGAGGTCGAGGCCGCGGAGGTGGCCGGACCCGGCTTCATCAACATCCGGCTCGACCGCTCGGTCTGGGAAGAGGAGCTGAGCGCGATCCTCGCGGAGGGCGAGGCCTATGGCCGCTCTACCCTCGGCGAAGCACGGCGGGTCAACGTCGAATATGTCTCGGCCAACCCGACCGGGCCGATGCACATGGGCCATTGCCGCGGCGCGGTCGTCGGCGATGCGCTTGCGAACCTGCTCGAACATGCCGGCTATGCGGTCATCCGCGAATATTATGTCAACGACGCCGGCGCCCAGGTCGACGTGCTCGCCCGCTCGGCGCACCTTCGCTACCAGGAAGCGCTCGGCCGGCAGATCGGCGAGATTCCGGAAGGGCTCTATCCGGGCGACTATCTGAAGCCGGTCGGCGCCGCGCTCGCCGAGGAATTTGGCAACACCTATGCCGACGCGCCCGAAAGCGCCTGGCTCGAGATCTTCCGCCTCCGGACGGTGGCGGCGATGCTGGACCTCATTCGCTCGGACCTGGCCAAGCTGGGAGTCCATCACGACCTGTTCGCGTCGGAGCGGGAGGTCCAGGAATCGGGAGCCGTCGACCGCGCGCTGGCTTTGCTCGACGAGAAGGGCCTGGTCTATCGCGGCACCCTGCCTCCGCCGCGCGGCAAGACGCCCGAGGATTGGGAGCCGACCGAGCTTCTGCTGTTCCGCTCGACCACCTTCGGCGACGATCAGGACCGGCCGATCAGGAAGTCCGACGGAAGCTGGACCTATTTCGCCGCCGACACCGCCTATCACCTGCAGAAGCTCGAGGCCTCCGACGAGCTGATCAACATCTGGGGAGCCGATCATACCGGGACGGTGAAGCGTACCCAGGCCGCGGTCGAGGCGCTTGCCGGACGGCCCGCGCTCGACGTCAAGATCGTCCAGATGGTCCGGCTTCTGCGTGCCGGCGAGCTGGTCAAGATGTCGAAGCGCTCGGGCAGCTTCGTCACCCTCGCCGAAGTCGTCGAGGAAGTCGGCAAGGACGTCGTCCGCTTCACAATGCTCACCCGCAAGAACGACGCCCAGATGGATTTCGATTTCGCCAAGGTGGTCGAGGCTTCGAAGGACAATCCCGTCTTCTACGTTCAGTACGCCCATGCCCGCATCCGCTCGGTGCAGCGGCGGGCGGCGGCCGCGGGGATTGCGGGCGAGGCGGAGCTTGCCCTGCTCGATTCGGAGGAACTGGCGCTGGTGAGGACCGCGGCGCAATTCCCGCGCATCGTCGAAGCGGCGGCGCAGGCGCACGAGCCGCATCGCATCGCCTTCTACCTCGGCGACCTCGCCGCCGCCTTCCACGCTTTGTACAATCGCGGCAACGACGATCCCTCGCGGCGTTTCCTGATCGAAGATAATCCGGAATTAACCTTGTCTCGGCTAGAGTTGGCGGCCGCGGTTGCTCAGGTTATCAGGAACGGACTTCAGATCATGGGCGTGACCGCCGCCGAGGAGATGCAGTGATGACCGACATTCGCGCCGACGAGGACGATCGCCTGCCCTGGCTCGAGGCGGTCGAGGAGGAAGGCGAGCAAGGCGGACCTTCGGCGGTCAAGCTGATCGTCGCCGTCCTCATCGGCCTCGCCGCGATCGGCGGGATCGTCGGCGGCGTGTTCTGGATGAGCAGCCGCGACGGTGGCGGCCATGGCGCGCCCGAGCTGATCCGCGCGCCGCAGGGCGATTACAAGGTCAAGCCCGCCGACAAGGGCGGAATGGCGGTCGAGGGCGAAGGCGACACGGCGTTCGACGCCGCCCAGGGCGCCGATCCCAAGGGCGCGATCGACACCAGCGCGGTTCCCGAAGCTCCGGTCGCTCCGCAGCCCAAGGCCCAGCCTGCGCCGGCGCCGGCGACCAAGGCGGAGCCCCCGCTTCTCCACGCGCCCGCGCCGACCAACGCGCCCGCGGCCGAAGCCCCGGCTGCCTCGGCCGGCGGAGCGAGCATCCAGCTCGGCGCCTTCCCGAGCCAGGCGGCGGCGGAGAAAGCGTGGAAGGCGATGGCCGGACGCTTCTCCTATCTCGCGCCCTTGAGCCACAGCGTCGTCTCGGCGAACGTCAACGGCAAGACCTACTTCCGCCTCCGCGCCAGCGGCCCCGACGCCGCCGGAATTTGCGGGCGCCTCCGGGTCGCCGGGGAGAATTGCTTCAAGGTCTGATCCGGCAAAGTGGTACTTTGCCGGAGGGGCCGTTAAACAGCCCGGCATGCAAGCCGCGATTTACGGCCTTTCCGGCCTCGAGCTGACCGACGACGAGCGCGCCTTTTTCCGCGAGGCGGACCCGGCGGGCTATATCCTGTTCGCGCGCAACTGCTCGAACCGCGGGCAGATGCGGGCGCTGACCGATGGCCTTCGTGCCATACACGGCCGGGACGACGTGCCGATCCTGATCGATCAGGAAGGCGGAAGGGTGGCCCGGATGAAGCCGCCCGAATGGCCCGCTTTTCCCGCCGGGGAAGCTTTCGCCAGGCTCTACGAAAAGGCGCCGATGAGCGCGATCGAGGCGGCGCGCGCCAATGCCGGGGCGATCGCCTTCTTGCTCCGCGAGGTCGGGGTCAATGTCGACTGCCTGCCGGTGCTCGACGTCCGCCAGCCCGGCGCCACCGACATCGTCGGCGACCGCGCGCTCGGCAGCGAGCCGATGCAGGTGGCGGCGCTCGGCCGGGCGGTGCTCGACGGGCTCGCCGCCGGCGGCGTCGCTGGAGTCGTCAAGCATGTTCCCGGCCACGGCCGGGCGCTGGTCGATAGCCACAAGGAGATGCCCTTCGTCCGCGCCAGCGAGGCCGAGCTCGAGGTCGACCTCGAGCCGTTCCGGACCCTGGTCTCGGCGCCGATGGCGATGACCTGCCACTGCGTCTTCACCGCTTGGGATCCCCAGCGCCCGGCGAGCCAGTCTCCGGTCGTGATCGCGGACGTGATCCGCGGCCGGATCGGTTTCGACGGCCTGCTGATGACCGACGATATCGGCATGGGCGCGCTCGCCGGCGGCTTCGCCGAGCGGACGCGCGCGGCGATCGACGCGGGGAACGACGTCGTCCTCCACTGCTCGGGCGACATGACGGAGATGGTCGCCGTGGCGAGCGAGGCCGGATCGCTCGGCGAGCTCGGCGGCGAGCGGCTGGCGCGCGCGATGGCGAGCGTGGCGGGCGTCGCGCCGGACACGTCCTACGAAAGCCTCGCCGACAAGCGCGACCGGCTGCTGGCGCTGGCCTGACGGCCGGCTCAATCGGGAGAGGCTGGGCTCTCCGCCGGCGTCGCGGCTTTCGCGCCCCTGGCGCGGCGCCGCTCGGTGAACCAGATCGCGATCAGCGACACTTCGTAGAGGCCGCAGAGCGGGATGGCGAGGATGAGCTGGGAGACGATGTCGGGCGGGGTCAGCACCGCCGCCGCGGCGAAGGCGGCGACGATGGCGTAGCGCCGGCCGCGCTTGAGCTGCTGGCGGCTGACGATCCCGGCCCGCTCGAGCAGCATGAGCAGGACCGGGAGAAGGAAGGCCACTCCGAAGCCGAAGATGAAGCGGGTGGTGAAATCGAGGTAATTGCCGATCCCGGGCAAAGCGAGCCGCTCGACCCCGCCGACATCGCCCTGGAAGCCGAGCAGATAATGAAGCGCCGTCGGAACCGCGATGTAATAAGCCAGCGCGCCGCCGCCGAGGAACAGCACGGGCGTGAGCAGAAGGAAGGGCAGGAAGGCCTTCTTCTCGGTCGCGTAGAGGCCGGGAGCGACGAACCGCCACATCTGGGTCGCGATCACCGGGAAGGAGAGCATCAGGGCGGCGAAGAAGGCGACCTTCACGTTGACGAAGAAGGCCTCGAAAATGTTGGTGTAGATGAGCCGTCCCTGACCGGCCCTGAGCAAAGGCTGGACGAGGAAGGCGAAGATCGGCTTTGCGTAATAGAGGCAGATGCCGAACGAGACGGAGAGCGCGGCGATGCACCAGAGCAGCCGCCGGCGAAGCTCGATCAGATGCTCGAGCAGGGGCGCGCGGGTCTCGTCGAGCTCGTTCACGGCTTCGGCTCTTCGGGCGGAGCCGGCGGGGCGACCGGCGGCGGCGGCACGGGCGGGGCTTCTCCGGGCACTTCCGCCGGCGGCGCGAGCGCCTCGGGATCGGCGAGCGGCTGGGCGAAGGGATGGTCCTTCAGGATCCGCTCATTCTCCTCGCGCCATTTCTTCTCCATCTCCTCGAGCTCGGCCTCGCGCATCATCGTGTCGAAGCCGGCTCGGAACTGGCGGGCGACTCCGCGGGCGCGGCCGACCCAATAGCCGACCACCCGCATCGCCTTGGGCAGGTCCTTGGGGCCGATGACGACGAGCGCGACGACCGCGACGAGCAGGAGCTCGGTCGAATCCACACCGAACATGGCCGGTCCTCAGCCCGTCAGCCGCTCAGCCCTCGCGAGTCTCGTCGGGAGCGGGCGAAACGGTCGGAGCGACGGGCGGGACTTCCAGCGTGCGCTCGTCGGCCAGGCGCCGCGGCGGCTCGGCGCGGGTGGGCGACGGCGGATCCTCCTCGGCCATTCCCTTCTTGAAGCTCTTGAGGCCCTTGGCCACGTCGCCCATCATGTCGGAGAAGCGGCCCTTGCCGAAGAGCAAAAGGATGATCACGCCGACGATCAGCCAGTGCCAAATGCTCAACCCGCCCATGATCCGTCTCCAATGTCTTCGAGGAGGACACCTAGTCCTCCCAAGCCCCACTTTCCAGCCCACCTTCCCCGTCATTCCCGCGAAAGCGGGAATCCAGCTCGGACTGGGACACTGGATTCCCGCTTTCACGGGAATGACGGGAAGTCAGTCCTCCTCGCTCTCATCCTCCAGCTCGAGCTGCCCGAGCTGTTCCATCGCGGCATCGATCGGGTCGAGCAGGCCGGCGGCCTTGAGGTCGTCGATGCCGGGCAGGTCGCGTCGGCTCTCGAGGCCGAAATGGGCGAGGAAGGCGGGCGTGGTGGCGTAGATGAGCGGCCGCCCCGGCGCTTCGCGGCGCCCCGCCGGCCTCACCCAGCCCGCTTCCATCAGAACGTCGAGAGTGCCTTTCGAGATCTGGACTCCGCGGATCGCCTCGATCTCGGCTCGGCTGACCGGCTCGTGATAGGCGATGATCGCCAGCGTCTCGACCGCGGCGCGCGACAGCCGCCGGGTCTCGTCGCGCTCGCGCCGGAGGATGTAGGCGAGGTCGGGCGCGGTCTGGAAATGCCAGCGCCTGCCGCGCTCGACCAGCTCGATTCCGCGCCCGTCATAATGGCGCGCAAGCTCGGCCAGCGCCGCCTCGACGTCGACGCCCTCGCCGGCATGGGCGGCGATATCCTCGGCGCTCATCGGCTCGGCCGCCGCGAACAGCACCGCCTCGACGGCGCGAAGGCTGTCGTCCATGCCGATCATGCGGCGCGGATGAAGAGCGGGGCGAAGGCCGCCTTCTGCTCGATCTGGATCCGGCCCTTGCGGGCAAGCTCGAGCGCCGCGACGAAGCTGGAAGCGAGCGCCGACTTGCGGAACTCGCTGTCCTGCGTCTCCGGGAGGAAGGCCTCGATGCGCGTCCATTCGAGCTTGGTGCCGACCATCCGCTCGACCCGGAGCAGGGCCTCTTCCAGAGTCATCACCGGACGCCGGGCGACGACGTGGAAAGCGGGCTCGTTCCTCGCCCTGACGGCGCCGTAGGCGGCGATGAGGTCGTAGACCTCCGCCTGCCAAAGCGATTTGCGGATGACCCTCAGGCCTTCAGGCGCGCCGCGCAGGAAGACGTCGCGGCCGAGCCGGTCCCGGGCCAGCAGCCGAGCCCCCGCCTCGCGCATCGCCGACAGCCGCTGAAGGCGGAGCTGGAGCCGCATGGCCAGCTCCTCGGGGCTTGGGTCGGCTTCCTGGTCGCGCGGCAGGAGAAGGCAGGATTTGAGGTAGGCGAGCCAGGCCGCCATGACGAGATAATCGGCGGCGATCTCGAGCTTCAGCTTCTTCGCGTCGGCGATGAAGGCGAGATATTGCTCGACGAGGGCGAGGATCGAGATCTTGGCGAGATCGACCTTCTGGCCGCGCGCCAGGGTGAGGAGCAGGTCGAGCGGGCCTTCCCAGCCGTCGAGGTCGAGCGTCAGCCGGTCGGCCTCGCGAACCGGCGCCGCGGTCTCGAATTCGTCGAAGGCCTCGCTCTCCATGGGAGCAGGTTAAGGGCTGGGGGCGGAGAGGCGAAGCCAAATCGCAGCTTTATGCACAGCATTTTTCGACCCTTGCCGGGCCGGGCGCCCCTGATAGAGTTCGCGCAGAGAACATAATGTCAGGGGGAGAGCCCATGCGTGTCCGCCGGAATCTGCCCTGATGGACGGGCCCGTCCTCGACACGCCCCGGCTGATCCTGCGCCCGCCGCTTGAGGAGGATCTCGACGGCTATGCCGCGATGATGGCGGACGAGGAGGCGGCCCGCTTCGTCGGCGGGGTCATGGAGCGGGCCGGCGCTTGGCGGGTCCTCGCGATCGTCGCCGGCAGCTGGGCCCTTCACGGCTACGGCATGTTCTCGGTGATCGAGAAGGAGACCGGCCGCTGGGTCGGCCGGCTCGGCCCCTGGGTGCCGGAAGGCTGGCCCGGCCCCGAGATCGGCTACGGGCTCGACCGCTCCGCATGGGGGAAAGGCTATGCCAGTGAAGGCGTGGCCGCGGCGATCGACTGGGCCTTCGAGACACTCGGCTGGAACGAAGTCATCCATTGCATCGACCCGGCCAATGCCAATTCGCGGCGAGTCGCCGAGCGGCTTGGCGCTCGCCTGCGCGGCCAGGCTTATCTACCCGCCCCGTTCGACGAGACGCCGATGGATATCTGGGGCCAGACCAAGGCGGAGTGGCGCGCGCTAGGTGGCGTTCCGTCGCATCAGCCCAACGTCTCGACGGGGTAAGAAGCCGTAAACCATCCCTCTTAGGAAATTCTTAACCTTTCGCGCGCGTGGGTGGCGGATCAGCCGGGGGGCTGAAGCTGAAGGAGCCCCAAATGGCCCATCGCAACTCCCCCAACCCCGCGCCGGCGGAGAGCCCCGGCGCTATCCCGACCATCCCGCCCGCCGGCACCCGCCGCTGGGTCGCCGCGCGCAAGGCGCAGGTCGTCGAGGCGGTCCAGAGCGGCATCCTTCGGCTCGACGTGGCGCTTCGCCGCTACGATCTCAGCATCGAGGAGTTCAGCCTCTGGAAGCGCCGCTTCTATCGCTCCGGAGTCGACGGCCTGCGCATGGGCCCGCGGCTTCGCCATGACTGAGGACAACCTCCTTCCCAGGCCGATCGTCGGCCGCGGGCTCCTGAAGGCGCCCGGAACGCGGCGGCGGCTGTTGCTCATCGACGACGAGCTGTCGGTGGCCAAGTTCATCGCCCATGCCGCCGAGGAAGCCGGCTTCGAGGCGGTCATCACCGTCACCGCCGAGAGCTTCCGGAGCCAGTATGAGAGCTGCGATCCCGACGTCGTCGTGCTCGACCTGGCGCTTCCGAGGAGCGACGGGGTCGAGCTTCTCCGCTTCCTCGCCGAGGAAAAGAGCCGGGCGCTCGTGCTTCCGATCAGCGGCTTCGACGAGCGCGTCCTCGAAGCGGCGATGCGGCTTGGAACCGCGCTCGGCCTGCGAATGGCCGGGCCGCTCCAGAAGCCGATACGGCTCAACCAGCTGATGGACGCGATGAAAGGCCGGGAGGCGCAGGATGCTGGCTGCATCGGTTTCTGAATCCGAGCTGCTCACCGAGCTCCAGCTCGCCGTCGAGCGCGACGAGCTGTCCTTGCTCTACCAGCCCAAGGTCACCCTCGCCGACAACAGGCTGGTCGGGGTCGAGGCGCTGGCGCGCTGGCCGCACCGAACCCTGGGCCTGATCTGCCCGTCCGCCTTCGTCCCGATCGCCGAGCGCTACGGCCTGATCGACGAGCTCACCGATTGGCTGCTGAGGCGCGGGCTGAAGCAATGGGCGATCTGGGCCGAGCAGGGGGTTCGAACCAACATCGCCTTCAACGTCTCGGCGCTGAGCCTTCGCGACGTCTATTTCCCCGATTATCTCCATCGCCTCTGTCAGGTGGAAGGGGTGCCCGCCCATGCGGTGACGATCGAGGTCACCGAAGGCGCCACCCAGCATATCGTTCGCCTGCTCGATACGCTGACCCGCTTCCGGCTGAAGGGCATGGGCCTCGCCCTCGACGATTTCGGTACGGGTTATTCCTCGCTGCTTCAGCTACGCCAGCTGCCCTATACCGAACTCAAGGTGGATCGCTGCTTCGTCTCGGAGGCGGTGCGCTCGCGCGAATCGCGGCTGATCGTCAAGGCGGTGATCGACCTCGCCCACGGCCTCGGCCTCGCGGCCACGGCTGAGGGCGTCGAGGATTCGGACACGCTGGCCTTGCTGGCGGAGCTCGGCTGCGACCATGCCCAGGGATTCTTCATCGCCAGCCCGATGGAGGGCTGGCAGCTGGTGCCGTGGCTGATGGGCGGCGAGGGCGAAGGCGTGGTGCCGATCGCCGCGGCTCGGGCGGGAAGCAAAAGGGGCGCCGCGGCGGCCTGACCGGAAGCGGCTCTAAGGAGGGGATTGGAATGCGAGGGCGGGGTCTTGCCGCTTCACTGACGATGCTGGGCCTGGCCGCCTGCCAGACTCCGGTTCCGGGCGCCCCTGGAGCGGCCCGGCCGAGCGTCGTCGTCGAGGAGACCGAAGCGTGGCGGCAGGTCGCCTCGCCCCGCGATTCCGCGCTGCTGGACGGCCTCCCCGCCCGCTGGGGAACGGCCCTCGCGGCGGCGCGCGCGGCGGGCCTGTCGCGGCGAGTCGACGCCGAACGGACCTTGCTGCTGCCGGCGGCCCGGCTCGCCCGCGCCGCGCCG
Organism: Allosphingosinicella sp.; assembly: GCA_045811485.1. Taxonomy (GTDB): domain Bacteria; phylum Pseudomonadota; class Alphaproteobacteria; order Sphingomonadales; family Sphingomonadaceae; genus Allosphingosinicella. Next base: position 175,954 of record JBJMTX010000025.1, on the reverse strand, counting down.
GCCCCGGGCACTTATCGCTGCCGCTCGATCCGGCTCGGCGAGCGGCGATGGACGGCCTCGGCGCCGGGCTATTGCTTCGTCGGCGTGGAGCAGGGCCAGCTCACCCTCGCCACCGAGATAAAGGGCCTCCACCTGGGCGGCTATCTCTGGGAGCTCAAGGGAAGCGAGGGGCTGGTCTTTCTGGGCGCCCTCGCAGCCGGAACGGGGAAGGCGGCCGCGGCCTATGGCGAATCTCCCGCAAGCGATTCGGCCGGCCTGGTCGAGCGGCTCGGCGACTTCCGCTATCGCCTGGTTCTGCCCGCTTCCGCGCCCGGGATCCTTACAATCGTCGAGATGGTCGCCGCGCCCCGGGCATGAAAAGGCCGCCCGGAGGCGGCCTTTTCGAAGCTTCGGCTAGCAATTGCCGGGTTTGCCGTCGGCGCAGTCGGCGGTCGATTTGACGTCGTTCGCGGCGCCGTGGACCGTGTTGCACGCGCTGAGCGTGAAGCCGGTGGCGATGAGAGCGAGGGTGATAAGCTTACGCATGTTCCGTCTCCTGGGCTGCTACGGCCAAGCGCGTCGCGTTGGGCGTGCAAGGTGGAGCCTCAATGCGGGAGCGCCGCTGCCGGTTCCGAGTCTCTGCGATGCGGCTGTGAGCGAGGATGCCCCAGACAAATTTGGGCCCGGAGGCGCTACCGGGGGGGGGGGAGGTTAGCGCGTCCGGGCCCATGTCGTGGATAGCGAGAGCGGGGGGGCAAAAGGTCACTATCCGAACTGCATAACGGAGGAGGCGCGGTCGGGTTCCCTGCGATCCGAAAAAAAGTGCAGTGCAGCGATTTTTTTTTCGCAACCGGCCGCCGCCGCTGCCGGTTCAGAGTGGAAAGAGGAGCCTCGAACCGTGACCCAGCCCCCGAAATCCACCCCGCACAGCGATATCCACGGAGTGCATCGCGACGAAAAGCCCAATGTCGAGAGCGCCGTCGAGGCGGGGCAGGGAACCGAGAATCTCGCCCTCGCCCGCGACGAGGCGGCGGCGAAACCCGAACATTCCGACGGCGTGAAGAATCGCGACGACCGCAGCCGCTAGAGTTTGTCCTGCTGACATTGAAGCGGCTGTTCCCCGGCGAAGGCCGGGGTCCAGTTTCACGGCTGAAAGGCTGGATCCCGGCCTTCGCCGGGAAACATCCTCTTACCGGCTCGCTCTTCAGCGCTCGGCCTTGTCGACGACGGCGATGGCGAGGGCGTAGCGGCCGGCTTCGAGGTCGCGGTCGATCGTCGAGCGGAGCTGGCGCGAGAGGCCGGTGACGATGCGTTCGAACCGCTCGGTCAAAAGCTCCTCGCAGCCGGCATTGCCGCGCAGGCTGTCCGCCTCCACGCTGAGCTGGGCGGTTCCGGGCGCGGCGCCGTCGCCCAGCCAGATGCTGACCGAGGCCGCTCCGCACAGCATCGCATATTCCGCGATCTCGGTGATCAGGAAGGCGACCGACACAGCGACGTCCTGGGTGCAATAATAAGGTTCGAGGCCGAGCCGGATGGTCATCCCGAGCGCAGCCGCCGGTGCGGTGCCGCGAAGATTGGCGGCGAGCTCCGAGATGAGCGGCTTCAGCGCCACTCCGCGATTTTCCTCGAGCTCGGCATAATGGTTGCGATGGACGACGGCGAGCGCGTCGACCCGGCGCTGGATCGAGGCGTAGGCGGCGGCGACCTCTTCGTTCGCTGAGCCGCGCGAATGGATGTTGAGCAAAGAGGCGACGACCTGGAGGTTGTTCTTCACCCGGTGATGGACTTCGCGCACCAGCTTGGTCTGCCGCTCGACCGCGGCTTCCAGGTCGGCCTCGTGGCGGGCGACGGTGCGCACCGCCTGGTCGAAGGCTTCGCCGAGCTCCCCGATCTCGCGTGCGGGAGTCGCGACCCGGGGAAGGTCGAGCGCCCGGTCGCCGGGGCGGTAGGCGGCGACGGCGCTCTGCATCCGAACCAGCGGTCGAAGCAGAAGCCGATCGACGATCATCCAGCCGATCGCCGCGGCGAACATCCACATCAGCACCGGAAGGAGGATGAGAAGGACGTCGGCGATCGTGATCGGAACCGCGGAAAGCAGGATTCGAAGCTGAAGCTGGCCGCCGGCGACCGATTCGCTTCCCGGCACCCTCTGCCGCCAGCGTCCGCCCTTGAAGTCGGCGCGGAGCACCATCCGCCGGTTTCCCTGGAGGAGATCGAGGTTGAAATCGGGGCTGGTGCCGGGGATGTAGGTCAGCTCGCGAAGCCCCTCCCGGTTATATTGAGCGATCCCTTCGAGCCCTCCGCCCTCGCCGAAGACGAACAGGACGAGCGATTCGCCGTCCTGGGATATCCGGGCGACCATGCCCTCGCCCGAGGCGCGCGGGAGCCTGGCGGGAGGATCGAAGCCGGCGCTCGCGCAGCGCAGCCTGCTGCCGGTGCCGTAAAGGGCGTAGCGGGCGTTATGGGAAGCCTGCTCGAGCCGGCGAAGGGTCGTCCGGCAGACGTCCGACCCTTCCGGGGTGAGCGAGACGGCGGCGCTTGCCGTGCTGATCGTCAGCACCGCGCGCGAAAAGGCGGCGTCGAGCGTGCCGGCCTTGAGCTCGAGGCGCTGGAGGGTTTCCTCGCGCCGGTCCTCGTTCTTCTGCTGGGCGCTCTGAACCGTGGCGAGGATCGCGATCAGCCCCAGCGGAAAGAGCGCCGCGCTGAGGATGAGCAGCATCTTCGGCCCGGTGGAGAGAAGGGCCCAACGGTTCGCAAGCCAGCCTTGTCTTTGTGTCGTCACGGCGTTCCGATAGCTCGGGAGTGCCCTAGCCGAGCTTGCCTAGCAGATCGAGCATTTCGGGCGGAATATCTTCGTCCACCGCATCGCTATAGGCCTTGCGCAGGGCCTGGCCGATCTCGGCGTTGGGGCCGCGCTTTTTCCGGCTCTTGGGCATATCGTCACTGTCGGTGGAAGAGGAAGGGTCAGGTTCGCGCCGGCGGCCGCTTTCATTCTCGACGCTCAAAATCTCTACCCCTCGCGACGCCATGCCGCGCCCGCTGCTGCACCCAGGCACCCCCGCTGGACCGACCGAGGCCGAACACGACGCGCAGGACCCACCCGCGGCCAGATACTGGCCCGCAGTCGCCGTGGAAACAAAAAACTCGCTGAATGGTTCCAACGCCGCGTGAGGAGCGGGCCGGGCCGAAAAATCCTCCTGTGCGACACTTTGCGCGACGCCGCTCAGGCGGCTTGCAAAGGGTCGGGCACGTCCTCAATAGGACCCGGATCGAACAGGAGTCGTAACGAACATGTCGCTTGGTCAGGATCTCGCGCCGCATCTTCCCTTCCTCAGGCGCTACGCGCGCGCGCTCACCGGCACCCAGGGCCATGGCGACGCCTTCGTCAAGGCCACCCTCGAAGCGATCGTCGCCGCGCCCGGCGAGTTCCCGCGCGACGTCGATCCCAGGCTCGGCCTCTACCGGACGTTCCACGCCATCTGGTCCTCGGCGAACATCGAGGACGATCCCGAAGGGACGGGCGACGGCGACGCCGCGATCGCCCGGGCGCGGCTGGCGCGGATCACGCCGCTGTCTCGGCAGGCGCTTCTGCTGACGGCGATGGAGGGCTTCACCTCGGAGGATGCCGGCTATCTGATCGGCGCGAGCGCCGAGGACGTCGACCGGCTGGTCACCGAGGCCCATAGCGAGATCGAGCGCCAGACCCGCGCCGAGGTGCTGATCATCGAGGACGAGCCGATCATCGCCATGGATATCGAGACGATCGTCCGCGACCTCGGCCATACGGTGACCGGAGTGGCGGTGACCCGCGACGAAGCGGTGGCTCAGGCGATGGCGCGCCGGCCGGGCCTCGTCCTCGCCGACATCCAGCTCGCCGACGACAGCTCCGGGATCGACGCGGTGAAGGATATCCTCAGCGAGTTCGAGGTGCCGGTCATCTTCATCACCGCCTTCCCCGAGCGGCTGCTGAGCGGCGAGCGGCCCGAGCCCACCTTCCTGATCAGCAAGCCCTTCCAGCGGGCGACGGTCCGTGCCTCGATCAGCCAGGCATTGTTTTTCAACCAGGCGACCGTGCCGCTGGAATCATAGGGTCTGTACAGACCCTAGGACGGAACCGGCCCGGCAAGCGGGCGTTGCGCCCTCAGAACGAGCGGAACCGAAGATCCTATGGACGAGGGCGAAACCCATATCGACACCACCCGGGCGAGGGCGGGCGCGACTCCGCACATGACCCGCTACATCCTGCCCATTTCGCTTGGGCTGGTGATCCTTCTGTTCGTGCTTCTGTTGTTTATCTGGCGGTAGAGGCCTACATCTTGGAACGGCACGAGGTGGCTTGGGGGCAGCCCGCTCGCGTGAGCCTATTCAGTAAAGCGTATCGCGTGGGGAAAGCTTGACGCACCAGCCGACATCAGAGGACGAGGACGAGGCGGAGGTCGAAGAGACCCGTTTCGAGCCCGTCCCCCTCCCGGACGACGAGTTCAAGGACCAGCTCGCCCAGGTCATCCCGCATCTGCGCGCCTTCGGGCGCTCGCTGTCGGGAAGCCGCGACCTCGCCGACGATCTCGTCCAGGAGACATTGCTCAAGGCCTGGGCGGCGCGGAAGCGCTTCCAGGCCGGCACCAACATGCGCGCCTGGACCTTCATCATCCTGAGGAACCTGTTCCTCAGCCAGATGCGCCGGGCCCGATTCAAGGGCGAGTGGGACGAGATCACCGCCTCCAAGATGCTCGCCGCACCGGCGAGCCAGGATCGCCACGTCGAGCTCACCGACATGCAGCGCGCCCTGCTCCACCTTCCGCAGCCGCAGCGCGAGGCGCTCATCCTCGTCGGCGCCGGCGGCTTCGCCTATGAGGAAGCCGCCGAGATTTGCGGCTGCGCGGTCGGGACGATCAAGAGCCGGGTCGCCCGCGGCCGGGTCGCGCTCGAGGCCCTGCTCACCGAAGGCAAGCTGCCCTCGCGCCGGGAGCATGAGAATGAGGGCGGCCGCTCGGCGCTCCAGAGCATCATGAGCGAAGTGGACGACCTCAGCCGGGACCGAGATCCGGGGATTTGACAAGGGAAGAGGAGCGATTCCCTTCATTCGTCATTGCGAGCGAAGCGAAGCAATCTAGTCTGCGGCAGCGAAAACGCGTAGGTTGCCGCGTCGCTTCGCTCCTCGCAATGACGCCTAGTGCTGGTCCAGCCTCGCCAGCAGCTCTTCGAAAATGTCGAGCGAACGCACTTCGCCGTCCATGGCGAAGGCCTGGCGCAGAGCATTCCCGACGCCGGCGTGGACCGTCGGTGGCGCCACCTTCACGAAGCGCCGCGACGAAGCCTGAATCATGGCTTCTCGTCTGGGATTGAGGGTATTCACGCTCCAAGAACGCCCTTCGAACGCCGGGGTTTCAACTGTTGCGCCTCCCAAACGGAACTGTTTTGGCCTGTTGTATGGATGAGACACAAAGTGAAGAAGCGGTTAAGGATGCGCTCCGCCGGGCGCGCGACCACTCGCCCTTCCTCAGGCAGCAGCTCGAACGCTTCCCCGAAATAGCGGAGAGCCTGGAGGCGGGCCGTGCCGGGGAGGCGATCGCCCGAACCGCGCGCGCCGGCGACGAGGCCCAGTCCCTGCAGTCGGCGCTGAGGCGGGAGCGGAGCGCGCTCGCCGCCGCGCTCGCGGTGGCCGACCTCGCCGGCGCCATCCCGCTCGAGCGGCTGATGGAGACGCTCGCCGATCTCGCCGACCGGGCGCTGGAACGCTCGCTCGCCGCCGCCTTCGAGGAGCGGACGCCCGGCGAGGAGGGGCGCGGCTTCGCCGTCATCGCGCTCGGCAAGCATGGCAGCCGCGAGCTCAACTACTCGTCCGACGTCGACCTCATCTTCCTCTACGATCCGGCCACGCTTCCGCTGAAGCCGCGCGAGGAGGCCGGGCAGGGCGCTCTGAGGATCGGTAACCGCCTCGTCGAGCTGCTCCAGAAGCGCGAGCCGGACGGCTATGTCTTCCGGGTCGACCTTCGGCTTCGGCCCTCGCCCGAAGTGACTCCGATCGCTCTCCCGGTCGACGCCGCAATCTCCTATTACGAATCCTCGGCTTTGCCGTGGGAACGGGCGGCCTTCATCCGCGCCCGCCACGTCGCCGGAGACCCGGCGGTGGGGGGATATTTCCTCGAGGCGCTGCATCCGTTCGTGTGGCGGCGCTCGCTCGATTTCGGGGCGATCGGCGAGGTCCAGGCGATCACCCGCCGGATCCGCGACCATTATTCGCAGGGCCAGCTTCTCGGCCCCGGCTTCGACGTCAAGCGCGGGCGCGGCGGGATCCGCGAGATCGAGTTCTTCGCCCAGATCCACCAGCTCATCCATGGCGGCCGCGAGGCCGGGCTGCGCGCTCCGGCGACTCTCGATGCACTGGCCGCGCTGGCGGCGTCGGGGCGGATCGACGGGGAGGCGGCGCGCGATCTCGCCCAAACCTACCGGCTTCTGCGCACCGTCGAGCACCGGCTGCAGATGGTGGACGACCGCCAGACCCACATCCTGCCTGCCGATCCCGATGCGCTCGACAATGTCGCGCGGCTCCACGGCCTCGACTCCTCCGCGGCGCTGCTCGACCTGCTGGCGGGACCGGTGGCGCGCTGCGGCGAGCTCTATGACGGGCTTGCGGGGCAGACCGAGCAGCGCGTTCCCCTCAATCCGAGGGCGCTCGAGGCGCATCTGGCCGCGGCCGGCTTCGACGACGCCGTCTCGGCGCGGCTGAGGATCGAGGGCTGGCGCGGCGGCAAGGCGCGCTCGCTTCGAACCGCGGCGGCGGGGGAGGCGTTCGAGGCGATGCTTCCGGTGCTGATCGAGGCGTTCGGGCGGGCGCCCGATCCGATGCGGGCGATGAACCGCTTCGACGACGTCGTCACGCGCCTTCCGAGCGGGGTGAATTTCTACCGGCTGCTCGAGGCGCGTCCGGGCCTCACCGAGCATCTCGGAACGATCCTCAGCCACGCCCCGGCACTGGCCGAGCAGCTCGGCCGCCGGCCGCAGCTGCTCGACGGGCTGGTCGACTCGACCGCCTTCGCGCCTGCGCCGCCGGTCGAGGCGCTTATCGAGGATTTCTCGCGCTCCGACCGCGAGGGCGAGGATTACCAGCTGGTGCTCGACCGGGTAAGACGGCGGGTCAACGAGCGGCGCTTCGCGCTCGGAGTGCAGCTGATCGTCGCCCACAGCGATCCGATCGAGGCGGCCGAGGGCTATTCGCGGATCGCGGAGGCGGCGATCCACGTCCTCGCCGGAGCCGCCATCGCCGAGTTCGAGGCGCTGCACGGCCGGGTGCCGGGATCGGAGCTTCTGATCATGGGCCTCGGCCGGCTCGGCGGCGAGGCCCTGACCCACGCCTCGGACCTCGACCTCGTCTATCTGTTCAGCGGCACCCACGAGGCCGAATCGGACGGCCGGCGGCCGCTCCGGGCGACCGACTATTTCAACCGCCTCGCGCCCCGGGTGACGGCGGCGCTGAGCGTTCCGACCGCGTCCGGACCGCTCTACGATGTCGACACGAGGCTGAGGCCTTCCGGCACCGACGGAATGCTCGCGGTCAGCCTCGAAAGCTTCGAGCGCTACCAGAGCGAGCAAGCCTGGACCTGGGAGCATATGGCGCTGACCCGGGCGCGGCCCGTCTTCGGCTCGGCGGCGGCGCGGGCGGAGCTTCAGTCGGTGATCGATTCGACCCTGTCGCGCCCGCGCGATCCCGCCCGGCTGGTCGCCGATGCCGTCGCGATGCGCGAGGAGATGGCGTCGCACAAGGCGGCGAAGGGCCGGTTCGACATCAAGCTCGGCGAGGGCGGGCTCGTCGACCTCGAATTCGCCGTCCACACCCTTCAGCTGAGGCACGGCATCGGCCTCGATCCGCATCTCGAACATGCGCTGGAGGCTTTGGTCGCGGCGGGGCTGGTCTCGGACGAGATCGATCCGGCGCTTCGGCTTCTGACCCGGATGCTGGTCATGTTCCGGCTGGTCTCGCCCGGCTCGGACGAGCCGCCCGCCGAGACCAAGCCGCTGGTGGCGGCGGCCTGCGGCCATTCCGACTGGGACAGCCTGCTTGCGGCGCACGACGCGGCGCGGCAGAGGGTGGCTGAGCTGTGGCGCCGGGTGGCGAGTGGAGGATGAGCATGCTGAGCGAAGGCGACAAGGTTCCGGACGTCACTCTGACCAGCGTCGAGGGCAAGGCGATCAGCCCGGCCGATTTCTCGGGGCAGAAGCTGGTCCTCTATTTCTACCCCAAGGACGATACCTCCGGCTGCACCGCCGAGGCGCAGGCCTTCACCGCGCTCGCCGACGAGTTCAAGAATGCCGGCACCTGGATCCTCGGAGTCTCCAAGGACGATGTGAAGAGCCATTCCAAGTTCATCGACAAATACGGGCTCAAGGTGGCGCTCGGCAGCGACTCCGACGGATCGGTCTGCGAGGCGTTCGGCACCTGGATCGAGAAGAGCATGTACGGCCGCAAATATATGGGCATCGAACGCGCGACGTTCCTGATCGACCGCGACGGGGTGGTGAAAAGGGTGTGGCGCAAGGTGAAGGTCACCGGGCATGCCGAGGAAGTGCTGGAGGCGGCGCGGGCGCTGCCCTAGCCGTCACCCCGCCGAAAGCCGGGGCCCAGGAACGCGGCGAGCTCGAAATTGACGGTGTTCCTGGGTCCCGGCTTTCGCCGGGATGACGGGTGCATTCAGCCCCCGCTCAGCCGCGCGTTGACAAAATGCTCCCCGTCCTTCAGCTTGATGGGATGAAGCCGATGCGCGCCATTGCCTGCACTCTTGCGACGCCCGCCGCCGCGGCTTCGACCTATTATTATTACGGAATCGCTCGGGCGGGACCGGAATAGCACGCGCTTAACAAGCCAGGCTTCAAACCGACCCCGTCCGGACCTCCGGGCGGGGTTTTTCACATGTGAAAGGGACCCCGATGTTCACCGATTTCACCGAAACCCTGCCGCCCCAGGCGCGTCCGCCGGGCACCGCGGAGGACTGGACGATCCCGCAAGAGTGGGGGCGTTTCGGTTCCGAGGAGCATCGCGTCTGGGACCTGCTGTTCGCTCGCCAGCGGGCCAAGCTCTCCGGGCGGGCAGTCGCCGCGTTCGAGAAGGGGCTCGACACGCTCATGCTCTCGCGCTCCGGAATCCCGGATTTCGACGATCTCAACGAGCGCCTGTTCGCCCGCTCCGGATGGACGGTGGTCGCGGTGCCCGGCCTGCTGCCCGACGAGATCTTCTTCGGACACCTCGCCCGCCGCCGCTTCCCCGCCGGCAATTTCATCCGGCCCGCCTCGAGCCTCGACTATCTCGAGGAGCCCGACGTCTTCCACGACGTGTTCGGTCACGTCCCGATGCTCGCCGAGCCCTGGTTCGCCGATTTCATGCAGCAGCTCGGCGAGGAAGGGCTGAAGGCAGTGGCGGACGGGTCGCTCGCCGTCTTCTCCAGGCTCTACTGGTTCACGGTCGAATTCGGGCTGGCGCGCGAGGACGGGGCGCTGAAGGTCTACGGCGCCGGCCTCGCGTCGAGCTTCGGCGAGGCCGCCTATGCCCTCGACAGCCCGAGGCCCGAGCGGCTGCCCTTCGACCTTGGCCGGGTGCTTCGCACCGAGTATCGCTCGGACGCCTTCCAGCCCCGCTACTTCGTCGTCGACGGGCTGGAGACGCTGCGCGGGCTCTGAGCCGTCATTGCGAGCGAAGCGTGGCAATCCAGCCCGCGGCAGCGTGGACGGGGAGATTGCCGCGTCGCTTCGCTCCTCGCAATGACGTCAGTCGATCGGCCCGGTCCGGCCCTGCTTGCGAAGCTTGGGCGGCGGGGTGGCCAGCCGCTTGAGCTGGGGCGCGAGGTCCTTCTCGGGGACGACCACCTCGATCAGCGCGGGGACGCCCTCCAGGTCCCTCACCGCGCGGAGCACGCCGGCGAGGTCCTCGGCCGTCTCCGCCCGGAAGCCCTTGGCACCGAAGGCCTGGGCGAGCGCCGCATAGTCCCAGGCGGGAAGGACGTCGAACGGCGCGAACTCGCCTTCGGGGGTGAAGGCGTCGAGGTTCACGAACGCCTGCTCGATCGCATAGCCCTTGTTGCTCATCACGAAGACGGCGGCGTTGACGCCGGCGCGCACCAGGCTCGAAATCTCCTGGCAGATCATCATGAAGCCGCCGTCGCCCGCGACCACGAACGGGCGCTTGCCCGAGCCGAGCGCGACCCCGAGCGCGCACCCCGTCTCGTGGCCGAGCGATCCCCAGGCGGCCTGGGCGACGAAGCTGTCGCGCGGAAGCCCGAACAGATTGCCGAAGACGTAGAGCGAAGTGCTCTCGCCGAGGATCAGCACGGTCTCACCGAACAGATCCTCCTCCTTCATGAAGCGGGTCAGCTGGCGGTAGAAGCTGTTGTAGGTGAGGCCGGGGCCTTGCTCGGCCGCTTCCTCGCCGGGATCGACGCGTTCGCAGCGGCGGGGGAAGCCGGGATCGGCTTCGAAGCGGGCGAGCAGGCCTTCGAGAAAGTCGGCGAGCGCGATCCCCTCGTAGGAGGCCCAGCCGACCCGCGCCTCCTCGTCGTTCACCTCGATCATCTGGCCGTATTTGGAGGCCATGATCGGAAGGTAATCGTCGGTGATGATCGTCCCGAGCGCGATCGGGCAGTCGGTCGCCTTCATGATCTCGCGGGTCACCCTCGGCGAGGCGGCGTCGGCATAGGTTCCGATGAAGGCCTCCTGCGCCTCGTCGAGCACGGTCTTGGCGAGGCTGGTGGTGGTGAAGGGGAGCCCGCTCGCGTCGACGAGCCGCTGGGCGAGGTCCTGCAAGCCGAAGCGCTGGATGTCGATCCCGAGCCAAAGCACCGGCCGCTCGGCCGCGGCGATCCGCGCCCAGGCGGAGTCGAGCAGGGCTGCGAGCGAATGGGGATCGCTCGGAACCACGACGGGCTCAAGCGTTCCGACCGGCTCGGCACAGGCCATGACCTGAACGTCCGCGAGCACTTCGATATAGATCGGCCGCTTGAAGGTCAGCATGGCGACGATGGCGGCGTCGATCATCTCGGGCGCGGTCTCGGGATCGTCGATGATCTCCGAGGCGACGGTGACGTGGGCGAAGATGTCGCGGTCGGCGTCGAGATCGCCGGTCGAATGGTGGAAGAGGATCGACTCGGTATTTTCGAGCAGGCGGTCCTTGGTCGAAGGGCTGGCCGAGAGGATCGCCACCGGAACCCGCTCGACGAACGAGCCCGCCGCGCAGTTGAGCGCGCTGAACGTGCCGACTCCATATTGGACGCAGGCGGCGCCGATCCCCCTGAAGCGGCCATAGCCGTCGGCGGCGTAGCCGCTTCCGAGCTCGTTGATGTTGGGCACCCGGACGATCCCCGCGGTGTCGTCGACCGCGTCGAGGATGTGGGCGGCATAGTCGCCCGGAACGGCGAACATATGCTCGAGGCCGCATTGCTTGAGGCGATCGACGAGATACTGGGCGACGGTGTAGGCGGGCGCGGCCATCAGCTGATGCTCCTCTTGACGAGGCAGCTTGGCGTGAGGTCGTTGAGCTCCTCGACCAGCTGCGCGGTGTCGGGCGTGGAGACGCACAGGCCCTTATTGTCGTCATCGTCCTCGGCGACGACTTTGCAGCCGCCTTCGGGGCAGGGCATGATGTCGTAATCCTTGTCGAGCCAGCGCGGCCGCTTCAGCCCGAAATGGTTCTCGAGCATCTGCTCGGCGGTGCAGAAGGCGCCCTCGACCCAGCCCTGGCCGATCGAATAGGCTTCGCCGCAGATGTGGATGTCCTCGCTCGCGACCGGCTTGAGCATCCGCCACATGATCTGGTCGAGCCGGTATTCGGCCTTCCATTCGTGCCAGCCGCCTCCGTACGGATCCTCGTTCCAGGTGTGGTAGACCGCCGAATAGGGCATCGGGATTTCGGGCAGCGCATGGACCTGCGCGATCTGCTTGTTGCAGTCCTCGACCATCTCCTGGGTTGCGCAATGCTCGGTGACGGGAATGGGATTGGTGACCCCCGGCTCGACGCAGGCGGGCATGTAGCCCTTGTACGGATTTCCCCGCTCGAGGCCCTTCCAGAAGGGCACGGTCGAGATGTCGTTGTAGCTCGCCTGGACGAGCGAGTTGAGGAAGGGCTCGCCGCCGCGCTGCTCGCCCTCGGTCCCGAAATAATAGATCTGGCGCATCGGCAGGTCGGTGACCGAGCGGCCGGCGACCAGGCCCAGTGTCCGCCACCAGGGCTGCTCGTAGGCCATGAACAATTTGAAGGCGCTCTGGATGAGCACCGACTTGCGGTCGCGGCGATATTGCTTGTTGCCGTCGAGGGCGTCGCACTTGATCAGCTCGAGCGAACGGCGCGGCAGGCCCAGGATGATCTTCTTCGCGCGAACGACGATCGGCTCGGCGGCGCGGTCGACCTTGGTCTGGGCATTGGTCGTCACGGTCGGGCGGAAGTGGAGCGTGTAGCGATATTCGCCGTCGCCCGCGGTGATCTCGGTCAGGCAATGGTTGAGGTGGATCCGGCTGCCGGCCTCGAGCTTGCCGCCCTTCGCCTCGTCGAACTGCTTGGCGAGCGTCAGCGGCAGATGCTGATAGCCTTCGCACAGGGTGAGGAACTCGGTGTCGTCGCCATATTCGGTGGCGGGGAGCTGGGTGACGGCGTTGGCGTTGGCGACGTTGGCGTCGTAGCCGCCGCTGTCCTTCATGAACTGGTAGCCCTCGTTGGAGAGGACCCGGAACATCAGGTTCCAGAAGCCGTATTTCCACAGCGGGCGCCCGAACACCTTCAGCTTCATGAGGTCGCACAGGCTGAGATCGGCCATTCCGGGGTAGATGTTGTTCATCGCCTGGATCTGGAGGTTGGTGGGCCCAAGACCGCGCTCCGACCAGGCGAGATTGTAGGGGACCTTGTCCGGATCGGAGAGCTCGTGGAGCCTGAGGTGGCGGCCGCGCAGGTAGAAGAGGTTGCAATTGGCGCCGACCGGATCGGGCGCGCCCATGTGGAAGTCGCGGGTGGCGAGCTTGAGATGCTCGACGAGGTCGGCGACCATCTTGTGCGATTCCTGGATGTAGCGCATCCCGCCGAGCTCGGCCTTCATGCTCGGAATGCCGGGAACGCTGACCGAATAGAGCCGGCCGCCGATCCGATCGCTATATTCGAAGAGGGCGATGCTGGAGTCGGCGCCCACTTCCTGCTGAAGCCGCCAGGCCGAATAGGTGCCGGCGCAGCCGCCGCCGATGATCGCAACGTCCAGGTCGGTCATGATTTTCCCCCGAAGCCGGCCGCGCGACGTTCGCCCCACTTTATCCGGCCATCGGATCATGAACCGGTTTCCACTCGTCGCCAAGGATGAAACAAGGCGCGTTATGGATCGAATACCCCACACCGTCGCCGCCGCCTGCCGGGGCGTTCTGCTCGCCGCCGAGCCGGCCGCGAAGGTCCGCGCCGCGCGCTCCGCCGCCCGCGCCTGGCGCCGCGGCGAGCTCGGCCATGCCTTCGACGTCGCGATGCCCGATGCTCCCGCGCGGCCGCCGGCTCCCGAGCTTCTGCCGCCGTCGCAAATGCCGAGGCGGCGACGCGGCGGCTCGGAGCGCGGCCGGATCGCGCTGCTCCATGCGCTGGCCCATATCGAATTCTCCGCGATCGACCTCGCCTTCGACATGGCCGGCCGCTTCGGCGAGCACTTCCCGCGCGACTTCGTCGACGACTGGCTCTCGGTGGGCGCCGACGAGGCGATGCACTTCGCTTTGCTCGACCGGCGGCTTCGCTCGCTCGGCGCGCATTATGGTGCTCTTCCCGCCCATGAGGGATTGTGGAAGGCGGCCGAAGCCACGGCGCTGGATCCGCTCGCCCGGCTGGCGGTGGTTCCGATGGTCCTGGAGGCGCGCGGGCTCGACGTGACTCCGGCGACGGTCGAGCGATTCGGGGCCGCCGGAGACAGCCGGTCGGCGGCGATCCTGGGGCGCATCTATCGCGACGAGATTCGCCACGTCGCGGCCGGCACGAAATGGTTCAAATGGGCCTGTGAATCGCGGAGAATCGAGCCTGTTTCGGCCTGGCAACGATTGGTCGGGATGCATTTCAGGGGTGCGGTTAAGCCGCCGTTCAACGATTCGGCGCGCGATGAAGCCGGTCTGTCCCGGGATTACTACGCCGCCCTTGCCGCGGCAGGAGATGTTTAACAGTCTCCAGCCACACGTCGCGGAGGGGGCCTTCCCTGACGTCGTTTCGAGGGGGCGGTAACCGCCTTAGATTTTGTTTTTTGGGCCGCGCTTGCGCGTGGTCGCGCCCAGTGCGGGGCGGCCAGTCGGGGATGAGATGGTGCTGACGAAAACGAACAATGCGGGGCTCACCGGAATGTTCCGCAAGGTCTTCAAGGCTCGCGATATTTTCCTCCACGACGGCAAGACTTTGAGGCGGATCCGGGTCTCTTCCGGCCTCCAGGCCTTCGGCGCGTTCGCCGCCGGCCTTCTGCTCTTCTGGTCGGCTTTCTCCGCCACCCAGCTCGCCGCCGCCGCCCAGGCGCCCTCCTACGCGGACGTGGCCCAGATGCAGCGCGAGCTCCACGCGATGCAGGCCGACGTCGCGGTGATCAAGGACGCGGCCCAGCGCCGCTACCTTCTCACCTCCGCCGAAGTGCGCCGCCTCGGCCTCGATCCCAGCCGCCTGTCGGCCGAGACCGGAGTCGGCGGCCCCTATGAGCCGGTCGAGACGGTCCGCACCGCCGATCCCAACTTCAAGGCCCTGTTCAACAGCTGGGCCAAGCTCGACCAGCTCGAGCAGGGCACCGTCGCCATCCCTTCGGCCGAGCCCGTCCACGCCGCGATCAACTTCACCTCGGGCTTCGGAGTTCGCACCGACCCGTTCCGCGGCCGCGCCGCGATGCATCCCGGGATCGATCTCGCCGGACCGATCGGAACCCCGATCTATGCCACCGCCGACGGAATCGTCGATCGCTCGGAATGGAACAATGGCGGCTACGGCAACCTCGTCGAGCTCGACCACGGCCACGGCATCCAGACCCGCTACGGCCACCTTTCCAAGTCGCTCGTCACCGCCGGCCAGCACGTCAAGCGCGGCGAGATGATCGCGCTGATGGGCTCGACCGGCCGGTCGACCGGAAGCCATCTCCATTATGAGGTCCGGATCGACGGCAAGGCGGTCAATCCGGTGCCCTTCCTTCAGTCGACCGACTATCTCCAGTCGGTCCAGCAGCGCGCCGCCGCCGCCACCCGGCTCGCCATCGGCGGCCCCGCCGCCGCCAATTGATCCGAAGCTGAAGGGACGGGACCCAGTTCCCGGACCCAAGGGCCCCGCCGGAAACGGCGGGGCTTTTTTGTCGCGCCGCTCGCCGCCGGGCCGGGGAAGAACCCGAATTGGACCCAATAGGCTTTGCCACCGCCGCGTTTTCCTGTTCTTCTCCTGTTCCAAAAGGGGCGCGGCAGGCGATTCGGCCGCGCCGGATCCGGGGGCGGAAAGATGGGGGCCGCGAATCGATTGTTGCTGACGGCGTCCGCCCTCGCTCTGGCGACGGCGGCCCAGGCCGGCGAGACCATCACCTACAGCTACGACGATCTCGGCCGGCTGACGATCGTCTCGCATTCCGGGACGGTGAACAACAACGTCAACGCCGGCTACAATTACGATTCCGCCGACAACCGCAGCAGCGTCAACGTCGTCGTCGGCGCTCTGCCGTCGCCGCCGCCGTCCCCGCCACCACCTCCGCCGCCGCCTCCGCCGCCTGCGCCCCCGCCACCCACGCCGCCGCCACCGCCAGGGCCGCCGCCGCCGCCGAACCATCCGCCGGTGACGGTCGCCGACAGCCTCATCCTCGCCCGCTGCACGACCGGCACGGTCAACCTACTCGCCAACGACAGCGACCCGGACGGCAATCCGCTGAGCGTCGTCGCCCTGTCGGAAGCGACCAAGGGCTCGGCCTTCATCGGAAGCGGCGGCGAGATCGGCTACGAGGCCGGTTCGGTCACCGGCGGCGAAACCCTGGTCTACACGGCCTCGGACAGCCACGGCGCGATGACCAACGGCAATCTCAACGTCACGATCACAGGCGGCAATTGCTCGGTCCAGCCTATGGCGGCGCCGACCAAGCCGAAGAAGGGCCCGTGAGCCCCCGCCGCGCCTTTCGCCGGCTCGCTCTGGCCGCGCTCGCCGCCTTCGGCCTTTCCGCCGCGCAGCCCGCGCTCGCGCAAGGCAGCGACAAGCTCATCAACACGCCGGCGGAGAAATATGCGGTCGCCCCCGGCGGGGTCGACATGCGCACCGGCCGCTATGCCTATTCGCAGACCGATCTTTCGATCGGCGGCGAGGGCGAGAGCGGCGGCCTCGCTCTGACCCGGCTGATGACGGCGGGCCTCAGCGGCCACGCCAATCCGTTCGCCAATCTCTCGCACAATTGGGACGTGATGCTGAGCGAACGGCGGATCCAGTACGACAATCCCAACCAGCTCGGCAACGACTACAGGATCAACGTCCATTTCGGCGGCCGCTCGCAGACCTTCCAGTCGCGCGCCATCTATGACGGCTTCGCGCTCCTTTCCGACGGCCAGGGCACCCTGACCTACGCGAACGGCGCCCGCGAAAGCGCCACAATCGTCTACACGTACACCGCCGGCGACGGAACGGTGGCGACCTTCCGCCCGCTCGGCAACGCCGGCAACGGCGACTGCTCCAGCGACACCAACCGGCGCTGCGCCTTCGTGTCGGAGATAATCGAGGCGGACGGGACCCGCTTCACCTTCGATTATGTCGGCGCGGGCGGCGGCGGCGGCAACGTCCGCCTCTCCAAGGTGACCAGCTCGCGCGGCTATGCGCTCCTGCTCGAGGGCAGCGACCATGAGGTGACGAAGGCGTGCGTCGTCAACGTCGTCGAGGCGGGGGCGTTGGGATCCTGCGTGGCCGGGCTCCCGACGACGACCTACACCTATACCGGCGCGTTGAATTCCCGCCGACTCGTCAGCGTCACCCGAGCCGACGCTCAGACCGAGAGCTTCGCCTATACGACCGGGTCGAGCGGCACGGGGACGATGAGCTTCATCAAGCCCGGGCAGACCACGCCGTGGCTGGTCAACAGCCTCCACGTCCAGCCCGACGAGGACGAGGTGGCGCAGGAGATAATCGACCGCCAGGATTATAACGACGGCCGCACCGAGACGCCCGTCGACCCGAGCTACGCCTATCTCTTCGACAGCAGCCCCCAGGTGAGCGACAAACCGCCCACCATCGCCGGCGGCCATTATTACGACGCCGACAATGGCCGCACCGACGTCATCTACGGCTGGTTCATCGCCCCGGACGGAAACACGCCGGGAAGCCCCTGCCGCCAATTCCCCTGCACGCCGCCGACGGTCGACGATCCGACCATCGTCTGGCAGCAGACCTCGGGGCCGATCGGGATCATCGACCCGATCAATCGGGCGACCTACATCGATTATTGCGACGCCAATGCGATGGCCAACCTCCCCGGCTGGGAGCATAATCGCTGCATCGTCCTGCCCGTGGCGCAACAGTTCATCGAGCCCGACAGCACCCGCACCCAGCTCAAATATGACGGCAACCGCAACATCAGCGAGGTCCGCCGCCATCCGCGGCCCGGCGCCCTCGATACGAACGGCGCCGTCCCGGCGGACATCGTCACCTCGGCCGTCTACGACACCGCCCACCCGAAATCCGGGGACAAGCCGCTCACCGTCACCGACGGCCGCGGACTCACCGTCCATCGCGAATATTCGCCCGTCCATGGCGGGGTGACCCTCGAGACCTGGCCCCAGGACGAGGCCGGAATCACGCCGCAGAAGCGCTATTCCTACGAGCTTCGCGCCGCATCCGGCGGAAACGTCTACGTCCTCACCGCCCTGTCGCAGTGCCGGACGAGCGCGCCGACCGGCAATCCCTGCCAGGCCGCCAATGACGAGGTGCTCACCACCTACCAATATGGCGCCGGCAACCTCCTCCCGCTCGGCCAGGCGGTCACCGCCGACAACGTCACGCTGAGGACCTGCTACGCCTACGATTCGAACGGCCGGCGGATCAGCGAGACCAGCCCCAACGGCACCGCCGCCCTCTCCTCCTGCCCGACGACTCGCCCAACCTCCGCTCTCCCCTACACGACGAGCACGCGCTACGATTCGATGGGCCGGGTGACGGGAACGATCGGCCCCGCCGACGGCCTCGGCGGCTTTCCGGCGACCCGCAACAGCTACGATCCTGCCGGCCGGCTGACCCGGGTCGAGAGCGGCCAGATCAACGCCTGGAAGAGCCATGATGTGGCGCCTTCGGCCTGGACGGGGTTCCTCGTCTTCAAGACTCTCGACACCCAGTACGATTCGCTCGACCGCAAGATACGCGAGGTCGCGTACGGCAGCGGCTGGCCGGTCGGGGTCACCGAATACAGCTACGACAAGGAGAACCGGCTCGTCTGCACCAACGTGCGAATGAACCCCGACGCCTGGGCGACCCCGCTCGCCGATCCCTGCGTCCCCGGCCCGGCCCACGCCACCTTCGGCCACGACCGGGTGTCGAGGAATTATTACGACGCTGCCGGCCAGCTCCTCGAATCGTGGGACGGAGTCGGCACCGCGCTCGCCCGCCGCGAGGCGGCCTATCAATATGATTCGGCCGGCCGCAAGATCAGCCTGACCGACGCCCGCGGCTTCAGGGCCGAGATGAGCTGGGACGGGTTCGGCCGCCGGCAGCGCTGGATCTTCCCGTCGCCGACGGCGACCGGGACCGCCAACGCCGCCGACTATGAGGAATATAGCTACGACGCCGACGGCAACCGCACCCGGCTGAGGAAGCGCGACGGGCGGGCGATCGACTACGGCTTCGACGGGCTGAACCGGATGACGATCAAGACCATGCCGGACCCTTCCGGCCACGTCCGCTACGCTTACGACCTTCGCGGCCTCCAGACCGTCGCCTGGTTCCCGTGGACTGGCGAGGCGATCGTCAACAAATTTGACGGCTTCGGCCGGCTGACCGAGACGACCAGCACGATGGGCGGCTTCTCGCGCAAGATCGGCCACGCCTTCGACCGCGACGGCCGGCGGGTGGAGCTGACCTGGTCGGATGCGGCCAGGGCCTGGTTCACACGCGACGAGCTCGGCCGGATCAAGATGGGCTATCAGGGCGCGCTCGCCGACGCGTCGACGCCGATGGTCGCCTTCGCCTACAATAGCGGCGGCCTGCTTTATTATTTCACTCGGAAGGGCGGCGACTGCACGCAGTACGGCTACGACGTCGCGCTTCGGCTGAGCTCCCTCTACCATTGCTTCGGCGGCGGCACCGGCAACGTCAACTCGACCTTCGCCTACAATCCGGCGAGCCAGCTCAGCCAGGAGGTCCGCGACAACGACGCCTATGCCTATGCGCCCGTCCTCGCCGCCAGGCCCTTCGCCGCCGACGGCCTCAACCGCTACACCTCGGTCTCGGGCGCCGCGTTCGGCTACGACGCCAACGGCAACCTCACCTCGACCGGCCTGATCGCCTTCGCCTACGACATCGAGAACCGGCTGGTCTCCGCGACCGGCGACAAGAATGCGACGCTGAGATACGATCCCTTGGGGCGCCTCGCCGGCGTCGGCAGCGCGGCGGGGACGACCTGGTTCCTGTGGGACGGAGACGAGCTCGCGGCCGAGTATAACGCCTCGGGCACGCTCACCCGCCGCTACGTCCACGGCGACGGAGACGACGACCCGCTCTACTGGTACGAAGGCGGCGACTTCAGCCAGCCGCGGTTCCCGCACGCCGACCGCCAGGGCTCGATCGTCTCGGTCGCCGGGCCCGGCTACGCGCTCGCCTGGATCAACACCTACGACGAATATGGCGTGCCGGGCGCCGGCAATGCGGGGCGGTTCCAATATACCGGCCAGGCCTGGATCGACGAGCTCGGCCTCTATTACTACAAGGCCCGGTTCTATTCGGCGAGGCTGGGTCGGTTCCTGCAGACGGATCCGATCGGGTATGACGATCAGGTCAACCTTTACGCCTATGTGGGGAACGATCCAGTCGACAAAACCGACCCGAAAGGATTGGCGGATGTTAACCTTGTCGATCCCAATGACTATACGGCAGAGAATATAGACATGCCGGGTGCCTTCACGATATCCGCCCATGGAAGCCCAATAACTGGCGGTGCGGCTGACGCTCGCGGCGATAACTACATACGCTTAACACCTAAAGCCCTACTTTCTTATGCCCACGCTGCGCACTACGAGCGAGGAAGTCTTACATTCCTCATGAGTTGTTTCTCAGGCCGGACTGGAAGGGCGTTTAAACCTTCTTTTGCACAGGAGTACGCTAAGGAATCCGGGGGGCCGGTCATCGCTACACCAGGCTTCGTAGATGCCTTCGCAAATCCAAAGGCCCAGCAGATCGATCTGCGTGCCGACGACGGATTTTTTCTATATCGAGAGGGCCGCAATCCCGAACTCCTCGGCAACAGGATCACTTACAATGTAAAAACGGGTGCAACGCGGATATACACCGATCGCCAGACCGGCACGAGAATACGAGACGTGAAAACAGTCTGTTCGGACCCAGAAAAATGCGGCCAAGGACGAGAAAAGTAACAGCGGCGGTTAGCGGAGCCGCCATATCAGTGGTTCTCGGGGCTCTTTGGCTTAGGCCGCTCGCACCTGTTAAATCCGAGCTTGTGACAGTCGCCCCCTCTATCGACCGCTCATCTCTGCCCGAAGCAAAGCACCGACGACTTGTCATTGATGCACTGCGGGGCTCACCAAAAGCAGCAAGCGAACTGATTGATATCTATGACCAATGTAGCGGTCATGATCGTGACGTTAAAAAGCGATCCTTCTGCCTTACGGCGGCGGAGCAATGGCTGGAAATCGGACTGCAGAATCGAAGTCCTACAGCAGCGCAAATTAAAATGATATCCCTTCTCCGCTCAACCGACTGCACCGATATATATCGAGCCGAGTACTGGTATAACGTCTACAAGTCTGCTGGCTTCGGTAACGAAGTGACGTGGAAATCCGATGCGCATGAAATCCTAGAAAGAAAGCGTAGTTGCTCTTGGAGCAATCTCACCGCGGGCCCCTTACCCAACTGATATTATCGCAAGATTGGGTCGGTTTGGGCGCACTTCCTTGGACAGATCGCGATCTTTGAGCCGCTTAGAAGCGATGCAGTTGGGTGAAATCGGCCAGCTTGCCGATGCGTAAGATCAATGGTGGTGGGGCATCCGAGGAGGCTGCCCGTGCGGCTTGTCCCGATTCCAGCGCGCAGTCGACGTTCTCGGCCTCGAAGGCGCCACGCTTGCCTATGGCGATCCGGAACTCCTCCTGCCACGCGTAGCCTTCTGGTTTGATGAAGGCGACCGTTTCCGGAAGGGCCCAATCCGCGCCCGGCTTCTTTTCGGGGTTTCGATACTCGACTGGTCCGCTGACCAAGCCCTCGTAATCTAGCGTTGAGGTTCGGGAGGCTCGCCTCTTAAGGCGACTGACGAGATGTTCCGAGCATATCTCCACGCAGAACGAGCTTTCGAAGCGTGCGGCCAGCTCGATGGATAAATGGCTGCTGGCGCAGTAGACGAAGATGTTGTCATGCTTGGCGGAGGAGGTGAAGCGCCAACCCTCGAGGGTCAGGGATGTCCCGTCTTCTTTGGTCACCTCGAGACCGGAGATTGGCGCATAGGTAAGAAGCGCATCGCGGGGATCCCCCCGGACTTGGCCATCCTCGTGCGCGCGAAAATAGGAGAGCGGCCGCAGCAGCAACTCTCCCTTGTTCATGAAGGCTCGAGCGTGCGCCTCCAGCATGAAATATTTGAAGATGGACATGTCAGGCCGTGTTCGACTCGGAGAATCCCAGTACGGGCAGCCGGGAGGTTGATGCCCATATATTTGAAGGCATCTCGCTTTCGGCTTTGGGATCGCCGCCGAACAGAATGCCGCCGTATAGTCGGAAGCGCCATAGCGTCCGGCACTCGTCGGCGATTGCCTGAACACCTTGGTACAAGATGATCCCGTCACCCAAATTGCCTCGGGTCTCGCGGCGTGAAGGGTGCATCATAAATCGCTCGAAAACCTGCTCCGCCTCGCGACTGAGGAAGCCGGCACCTACAAAGTAATTGGGCGGAATCACCACGTTCCAGCTGAAGCTCGCAAGGCCCTTAGCGATGAACGCAAAGAGTGCTGAGAGCTTGTCAGACTCGAACGGGAGCGTGAGCGTGCTATGGAGTTGGTCGTTCTCGCGCAGCAGCACGTCGCGGCGCCCCTGAGCAAGCTCAGCATACAGTTTGCGATTCTTGGCGAGCCGCCGTGGCACTTCGCGTTCAAGGATGGCGTTGGAGGCCTTATTGCGGCCTCCGAATGGTAGCACGCTTAAAAGATAATGCTCGAGGTGTGACTTGGCCCGATTGCACGGCGCGCAAGCGCTGATCTGCGGCAGGTTCCCGCGGTGCTCCACGGGAAAGAACTTCCGAGCGAATATGTGGTCAGCCGTTACGCCAGCCCCGCCGCAATAGGCGCATATCTTCCCGCGAAAGCGCTTTCCCATGCCGCCAATATATATGTTCGTTCGGATTTCCGCAGAGGTCGGAAAATCCTGGACGGCAAATAACTAGGCCAGCAGACTGAGGGGTAGGTCACCGCGTCGCCTATCGGCCAACCGCGCCCGGCTGAGGAAGCGCGACGGGCGGGCGATCGACTACGGCTTCGATGGGCTCAACCGCCTGACGATCAAGACCATGCCGGACCCTTCCGCCCACGTCCGCTACGCTTACGACCTTCGCGGCCTCCAGACCGTCGCCTGGTTCCCTTGGACCGGGGAGGCGATCTCGAACAAATTTGACGGTTTCGGCCGGCTGACCGAGGCGACCAGCACGATGGGCGGCTTCTCGCGCAAGATCGGCCACGCCTTCGACCGCGACGGGCGGCGGGTGGAGCTGAGCTGGTCTGACCTGGCCAGGGCCTGGTTCACCCGCGACGAGCTCGGCCGGATCAAGATGGGCTATCAGGGCGCGCTCGCCGACGCGTCGACGCCGATGGTCGCCTTCGCCTACAATAGCGGCGGCCTGCTCTATTATTTCACCCGGAAGGGCGGCGACTGCACGCAGTACGGCTACGACGTCGCGCTCCGGCTGAGCTCGCTCTACCACTGCTTCGGCGGCGGCACCGGCAACGTCTTGCAGAGAATATTCCCAAGATGGAAGTCAACGCTCCTGTCCGTCGCGCGAGCGGCCGAGGATAAAGATCGCCGGAGCCGCGTCATCATCGTTGATCCACTCCTCGATCAGCGATACTCAGTCACCGGCTCGGCCCGTACATCTTGTTTTCATCAAATCGAGCCTATGCGGATGCGGAATGGAGTCGACATGAAGGTCCGCACTTATCTGGTCTACGGTTTCGAGGGCAGAGGCGGAAAGTATCTCGTGGTCGAGACGGCTTCGGCGAGCGAGGCCCGGGATCTTCACGACGCCCGCATGGCTTCGGGCTTCCGAACCCTCGTCTCCAGCTCCGACGGCGAGCTGGCGCCCGGCGAGCTGGATCAGCTCGCGGACCTCGAGCTCCGCTTTCGCTGAGTCCCTCCTCCCGCGCCGCGACTAGGTCTCGATCCTGACCGCCTCCGAGAAGGGCAGGGTGACGGACGTTCCGGCGGCCTTGTCCTCTATCTCGATGAAGGACGCCAGGTTGAGCACCCCGTCGCGCATTTCGGCCGCCATGATCGAACGTGCCTCTCGAACGGCATTCTGCCGGGCCGCATCGAGGTCGGCCAGCTCACGGCCTTCCTCATCCTCGGTAAAGCGTCGCCGTTGCAGATGTGGAAATAGAAGCGCGGCATGGGGCGCGGGTAGACCCGTCCGAGCGGGCGTTCAACTACGCAGGTTGCATGAGCGCTCGAATCACCCTCGCCCGGTTCCGGCTCGTCGCTTCCAAGGGACTGGCCTAGCCGCGGTCAATCCTGTATTGGATGTATCGCCGCCAGAGGAAGCCTCGGGCGGCGGGGGCCGGGCACTGAACCACGGGGCTCCGGCCCCCTTATTTTCGCGGCTGGAAACGCTCCAGAGCCTCGGCCCGGCCATATTGGTAGCCATTGGCATAATCATTGGGCTCGCCCGGCGGGCAGGCCGGGATGGGGCGCAAGGCCGGCGACGCCTTCCCAGCCGGCGCGATAGCCGTCCTCGAAGCTGCCCTTGGTCATGGGGACAAAGCGGATGGGAAGGGATACGGTTCCTTTGCGGCCCCGCCCGTCCGAAGCCGCGGATCAGCGGCCGCGCTTCTGCCTGTGCTTGTCGAGATCGAGGACCATGTTGGTCTCGCCCTCGGGCATCAGTCCGAGCCGCCGGGCGACTTCCTGATAGGCTTCGGCCTCGCCGCCGAGATCGCGGCGGAAGCGGTCCTTGTCGAGCTTCTCGTTGGTCGTCATGTCCCAGAGGCGGCAGCCGTCGGGGCTGATCTCGTCGGCGAGGATGACTCGGGGATATTCATTCTCCCAGATCCGGCCGAACTCGAGCTTGAAGTCGACGAGGCGTATGCCGATGCCGGCGAACAGGCCGCAGAGGAAATCGTTCACCCGAACCGCCATGTCGGCGATGTCGTTCATCTCCTCCTGGCTCGCCCAGCCGAAGCAGGCGATATGCTCGTCGGCGATCATCGGATCGCCCAGCGCGTCGTCCTTGTAGAAATATTCGAGGATGGTGCGCGGAAGCTGGGTGCCCTCCTCGATCCCCAACCGGGTCGAGAGGGTTCCGGCGGCGACGTTCCTCACGACCACCTCGATCGGGATGATCTCGACCTGGCGGATGAGCTGCTCGCGCATGTTCAAACGGCGGATGAAGTGGGTCGGGATCCCGATCGTGCCGAGCAGGGTGAAGATATGCTCGGAGATGCGGTTGTTGAGGACGCCCTTGCCCGAGATGGTCCCGCGCTTCTGGGCGTTGAAGGCGGTGGCGTCGTCCTTGAAATACTGGATGAGGGTGCCCGGCTCCGGGCCCTCGTAGAGGATCTTGGCCTTGCCTTCGTAGATCTGGCGGCGGCGGGACATGGGCGAGACGGTCCTTACAGGGACTGGGAAAATCGGTCCCGGACGCGGCGCGGCGGACGGGCTCCGGCCCATAGCCCAGCCCCCTTCTTTGTGCAATGTGGCGGCCGCCCGAGGGAGGGATTGATGACCGACGATACGGAAGAATTCGCGACGATCGAGGCGCTGATGAGCGCGCTCTACAGCTCGATCTCCGGGCCTCCGGGCGGCCAGGACTGGGCGCTTTCGAGGCGGCTCTGCCATCCCGACGTTCGGATGGTGCGGACCCGGCTCGACGAGGCGGGGCGGCCGGTCGCCTACTCCTTCTCGGGCGATGAATATGAGGCCAACGCCAGGGCGCTGCTCGCCGACCGGGCCTTCTACGAGGTCGAGACCGAGCGGCGGGTGGTCCGCTTCGGCAACATCGCCCAGGTCTTCTCCGCCTACGAGGCGCGGACGGCGCCGGAGGGCGGCGAGCTCATCAAGCGGGGGATGAACTGCGCGCATCTCTACAATGACGGCCGGCGCTGGTGGCTGATGCACCTCATCTGGGACGACGAGCGCGAGGGGGTGGAGGTGCCTAGGGCGGTGTTCGAGGAGTGGGAGGACGTGGGGGTCTAGCCCCGACTTCCGTCATTGCGAGCGAAGCGCGGCAATCCAGTGCGGCCTTCCGAGGCCCGCTGGATGCGCAGGTGCGGCCTGCCCCGCAGGCCGCAGCCATGTCCGGGGGACATGGTGACCTGCGCATCCGCGTCGCTGCGCTCCTCGCAATGACGGGCCCTAGTCCCGCAAGGCCTCCGCCAGGCCCGGCGCATATTCGGCGCCGTAGCGAACCTCGGCCGTCGAGGCCTTGAGCGAGGGGCCGATCGGCTCGGCGCGCCCGCCGAGGCATTTGGCGAGGAAGTTCTCCGCCACCGCGTTGAAGGCGATGTTGTTCTGCGGGCGGGCGAAGCCGTGGCCCTCGTCGGGGAAGACGACGTAGGTGACCGGGATGTCCTTCGCCTTGAGGGCATCGACGATCTGCTGCGATTCGTTGACGTTGACCCTGGGATCGTTGGCGCCCTGGCCGATGAGGAGCGGCCGCCGGATCTGGTCCGCCTTGAACAAAGGCGAGCGCTCGTGGAGCAGAGCCTGGCCCTCCGGCGTGGTCGGATCGCCCATGCGCTTGTAGAATTGGGCGCGGATCGCCTCCCAGTAAGGCGGAATGGTCTTCAAGAGCGTGTTGAGGTTGGACGGGCCGACGATGTCGACCCCGCAGGCGAAGCGGTCGGGGGTGAAGGCGAGTCCGGCGAGGGTGGCATAGCCGCCGTAGGAGCCGCCCATGATCGCCACCTTGT
Source organism: Allosphingosinicella sp. (assembly GCA_045811485.1). Lineage (GTDB taxonomy): Bacteria > Pseudomonadota > Alphaproteobacteria > Sphingomonadales > Sphingomonadaceae > Allosphingosinicella. The sequence goes on along the minus strand of JBJMTX010000025.1, from coordinate 149,674 downwards.
CCGGGCTCGTCACGCCTCGCGCCACCGCCCAGTCGACCGCGTCGAGCAGGTCGTCGTGCATCTTCGTCCCCCACTGGAGGTCGCCGGCGGAGATGAACTTCTTGCCGAAGCCGGTCGAGGAACGGAAATTGGGCGAGAGCACCGCATAGCCGCGATTGGCAAGCCACTGGTGGTAGCCGTTGAAGCCGTAAGTGTCGCGGCCCCAAGGCCCGCCATGGACGAACAGCACCAGCGGCACCGGATGGTTCGGCCGGCCGTCGCCGTCGGGATCGGAGCCGGGCGGGAGGGTGAGGTAGGAGACCATGTTGAGGCCGTCGCGCGTCTTGATCTCGACGGGGTACATGGCCGCCATCGGCAGGCCGTCAAGCTCGGGGCGGGTGGTGTAGAGCTTGGTCAGCGCCTTCGCCTTGCGGTCGTAGAGCCAGAGGCTCGAGGGCCCGGTGCCCGGATCGAGGGCGACCAGCCACTTGTCGTCGGCCTCGGTTCGCGAGGCGACGAAGAACTCGCCCTTCATCTTGCTCTTGAGGAAAGCGAGGTCCGCCTTGACCGCATTGCCGACCGGCAGCCATTCGTTCTTGAGGTAATTGACCCCATAGGCCTCGATCCGCCCGGTCGTCGGGTTGGCCATGGCGCCGCCGATGTCGGCCCGCGCGTTCTGGGCGATCACCGTCTTTCGGCCGGTGGCGACGTCCTGGGCGACGAGGGCGCCGGTGTCGCGGCCGCGGGAATCGAGCCAGTAGAGGGTCTTGCCGTCGGCGGTGAAGCCGGCCGGGCTGGTCGTCTGGCTGTCGTCGAGGCCGACCTGCTCGAAGGGCTGATCCTCGATCCGGTTGCCGTTCACTCGGAAATAGTCGCTTCCGCCGTCGGGCCGGGACTTGGTGGCGACCCGGACGTTGAGCTGCTCGTCGGCGATGAAGCTCGAATAGCCGCCCATGTTCATCAGCACGGGGGTCAGCTTTCCGCTGGCGAGATCGAGGCTGTAGACGTCGTGCCACTTGGCGTCGCGGTTGTTGACCGCGATCAGGATCCGGTCCTTCACCGAGTTCGAGATATTGACGATCTGGACCCGGGTCTTCTCGAACGGAGTCAGCGCACGCGGCTCGCCGCCGGTGACGTCGACCCCGTAGAGCAGGAAATTCTCGTCGCCGCCTTTGTCGTTGATGTAGAGGATCCGGCGGCTGTCCGGGCTCCAGAAATAGCTTCGGATCGGCCGCTTGGTCTCCGCGGTGAGCGGGCGGGCGGCGTCGGGATTGCCGGCGGGCGCGACGAAGATGTTGAGAACGCCGTCGCGCGGCGCGATCCAGCTCAGCCACTTGCCGTCGGGCGAGAGCCGGCCCGCCGCCTTGGACGGGTTGCCGAAGATCTTCTCGCGCGGGATGAGGGGGACATCGGTCTGCGCCAGCGCCGGGACGGCGGCGAGGGTCAGGCCGGCGCAGGCGGCGAGCAGAAGGGTCTTGGCATTCATCGAAGGGCACCTCTCGTTACGATTCGCCCGACGATAGTGTGTTACCTAGCTAATACACAAGTGCAAAGATCGTGGGTTTCCAATGCAGCCTGGAAAATCAGGTGACCTTGCCCCGGACCGCGAATTTCGGATCGCGCCAGCGGCCGGAGTCGAGCACCTCGCGGATCCGCCGGACCGCCTCCCAGACGTCCTCGAAGCCGAGGTAGAGCGGGGTGAGGCCGAAGCGGACGACGTCGGGGGCCCGGAAGTCGCCGATCACGCCGTCGGCGATCAGCGCCTGGCAGATCTCGAAGGCGTGGGGGTGGCGGAAGCTGATATGGCTTCCGCGCGCTTCGGGCTCGCGGGGCGAGATGCAGGCAAGGTCGGGGCATTGCGCTTCGACCAGCTCGGCGAAGAGGTCGAACAGGGCGATCGACTTGCTCCAGAGGGCGTCCATGTCGACGCCCTCGAAGCTCTCCACGCCGCTCTCGAGCGCGGCGAGGCTGAGCATCGGCGGGGTGCCGGCGAGGAATCGGTCGATCCCCGGCGCGGGCCGGTAATCCCCGCTGAAGGCGAACGGGTCGGAATGGCCCATCCAGCCTCGAAGCGGGCTGAGCAGTCGCTCCTGCAGGGCTTCGGCCACGTAGAGGAAGGCCGGCGCCCCCGGGCCGCCGTTGAGATATTTGTAGCCGCAGCCGACCGCGAGCTCGGCGCCGTCGCGGTTGAGATCGAGCGGCACGGCGCCTGCACTGTGGCTGAGGTCCCAGAGGGTGAGCGCGCCGGCGGCCTTCGCCCGGGCGGTCATCGCCGCCATGTCGAAGCGCATGCCTGCTTTGTAGTGGACGTGGGTGAGCAGGAGGAGGTTGGTGTCCGGGCCGATCGCCCCCTCGACCGCGCCGCGCTCGACCACGTCGAGCTTCAGCCCGGCGAGCTCGGCGGCGCCGCTCGCAATGTAGACGTCGGTCTGGAAGTTGCCGGATTCGGTGACCAGCCGGTCGCGTCCCGGCGAGAGCGAGGCGGCGGCGACGATCAGCTTGAACAGGTTCACGGAGGTCGAATCGGCGACGATCACCTCGCTGGGCCTGGCCCCGATCAGCCGAGCGATCTTGGCGCCGACGCGCCGCGGCGCGTCGATCCAGCCGCGCGTGTTCCAGCTCCGGATCAGCTCGGAGCCCCATTCCTCCTCGACCAGCGAGCGCTGCCGCTCGACGGCGGCCCTGGGCAGAGCGCCGAGCGAATTGCCGTCGAGATAGATGACGCCCTCGGGCAGCGAGAAACGGTCGCGGAATCGCCGCAGTGGATCGGCGACGTCGAGGGCGCGGGCCTGTTCGAGGGTTGTCATGCGCTTTCGTCACCCCGGCGAAAGCCGGGGCCCAGGAACTTCGCCTTGCCCGGGATTCCGCCGAAAGCGTTCATGGGTCCCGGCTTTCGCCGGGATGACGATGGAGCGCCTTCTCGATCTCCTTCACCGTCACCGCCCAGGCTTGGGTCTCCGGCGCGATCAGCTCGACGTGGCCGGTGCGCTCGATCATGCGGACCTTCACCCTGTCGCCGGCTTCCCGCATCCGCTTCTGGTAATCCCAGGCATAGGAAGTGGGAATGATCCGGTCCTGGGCGCCGTTGACCAGGATTTGCCTGATTCCGAGCGGGGCGAGGCGGGGGACGGAGGTGTCTGCATAGACGTTGCGGCTATTGAGCGTCGGCGGGCCGACCAGCTTCTCGATCACCTCGGTTCCGCAGCCGCTTCCGGGCGGGGTCGCCGCCAGCTCCAGATCGGGGAGGCCGCCGAGGCTGATCACGGTGTCGATCGGAAGGGGATTGCCGCCGAGCAAAGGGCTGCCGCGCGGGATGAGGGCGTTGGTCGCCTTGGCCTTCGGCGCCCGGCGCGCGGCCAGCCACAAGGCGAGATGGCCGCCGGCGGAATGGCCGACGGCGACCAGGGGCGAAAGATCGAGCCGGTATTTCGATGCCGCCTCGCTCAGCGCGTCCGCCGCGGCGGACGCGTCGGCGAAGGTACCCGGATAGCCGCCGCCGTCGCGGTCGACCCCGCGATAGTCGATGTTCCAGACTGCGATCCCGCGCTTCCTGAGATCGTCGGCGATCCAGTTCATGATGCGGCGGTCGGCGATCTCGGTCTGCCAGCAGCCGCCATGGACCATCAGCACCGTCGGATGCGGGCCGTTCCCGGCGGGGAGCCAAAGGTCGGCCTTCTGCATCTGGTCCGGCCCGTAGGCGATGGTGGTGTCCGGAGTGGGGCGCTCGCGGGTCAGCAAAGCGGGCCACTTCATCGGCTCGAACGGCGCCTGGGAGGCGGGCGGGGCGGGCGGCTCGGACATCGAGCATCCGGCTAGCGCCGCGGCGAAGGCGAGGGCAAGGGCGGTGCGCACTGGCGCGGACCTAGCCGCCCGGCCGGTGGGTGGCAATCGACCCTGCTCCCCGGCGAAGGCCGGGGCCCAGCGGCGCGGACGGAGGGGCTGGATCCCGGCCTTCGCCGGGAAACGTCAGGCGCCGCAACCGAAGGGCGCGATTGCCGTCGTCAGGGGGGAGCCGCCCTTCGCTGCCGCGAGGCCGACTCCGCTGACGAGGAGAAGGGCCGCGGCGACGAAGCCGGCGAGCTGCGGGGGCAGGCGGGTCATCGGGCATCTCCCGAAAAGGATGTCGAGCGAGCGCCGGCCGGAGAGGGGGCGGCAAGCGGGCGCTCGCTCGACGCGCGGCGGCGTGACTGTCGCCGCGTTCAGCAGGCCGGCCGGCGCGGATTCCACGGCGCGGCGAATTCGATCTCGTTCTGCTTGCACAGCGAGACTCGGAGGGTCTCGGCGAAGCGGGCCAAAGCGGCGAAGGCGGGGAAGCGGTTCATGGCGGTTTTCCTTTCAGGTCAAAGTGGCGGTGTTGAGGGTGAGGAGCGTGATCGCGAAGGCCGCGGCCACCGCGAAGATCCGGGCGGCCCCGTCGGGATCGAGGGTCCGTCCCAGCCAGCCGCGCAGGGCGGCGATTCCGGCATTGATCTCGCGCCCGAAGGCTTCGTGGTTCTCGACCCAGAAGCGGCTGTCGATTTCGTCGCGCATTTTATCATTCCTTCCCTGTTCGCGGCCGCTCCAAGCGGCCTTTCGATGAGGAGCAGATAGGTTCTGGAGGCGGGCTCCGTCCAACTAAAGGCTGGACGGAGGTGATAAGCTGGCTTTATCATGTCCAGCGATGCGCCAGCTTCCGCCCTTGCCGTCCATCCGCGTGTTCGAGGCGGCCGCGCGCCACGAGAATTTCACGCTCGCCGGAAGCGAGCTGGGGATGAGCCAGGCGGCGGTGAGCTATCAGATCCGGCTGCTCGAGGAGCGGGTCGGCGTGCCGCTCTTCGTCCGCTCGAAGCGCCGGGTGACCTTGAGCGACGCCGGCCGCCGGCTGGCGCCGGTCGTGTCGGACGCCTTCGACCGGCTGAGCGAAGGCTTCTCGGGCGTGATCGACGAGGATGAGAGCGTGCTCGCGATCAGCACCGCCCAGACCTTCGCCTCCAACTGGCTCGCCGCCCATCTCGGCGCCTTCCAGTTCGCCCGGTCCGAGCTCGCGGTTCGGCTCCAGACCAGCAACGGCCTGGTCGATTTCGCCCGCGACGAGGCGGACGTGGCGATCCGGATGGGCGAAGGGCCATGGCCCGGGCTTCGCGCCCACTTCCTCTTCCACCATCATTTCACGCCGATGTGCACGCCCGAGTTCCGGGACCGGCACGGCCTCGCCGAACCCGCCGACGTGCTTCGGGTGCCGCGCCTCACCCCGGACGACGACTGGTGGGAGATCTGGCTGGACTCGGCGGGGGTCGAGGTGCCGGCGGAGCGCAGCCCGGGAATCCGCCTCGATTCGCAGGCGACGGAAGGACAGGCGGCGATGGCCGGCCATGGCCTCGGGATGCTCACCCCGATGTTCTGGAAGGCCGAGCTCGCCGGGGGGCGGCTCGTCCAGCCCTTCCCGCTCATCGCCTGCGAGCGGCGCGCCCACTGGCTCGTCTATCCCGAGCACAAAAGGGCGCGCGCCAAGATCCGCGCCTTCCGCGAATGGCTGCTCGCCGAGATCGCCGCCGAAGCGGCGGCGGGCCCCGCCGCCGCCTTCAGGCCTCCGGAGGCGCCTCGCGAGGCGGAGTGACGCCCAGCCGGTTGATCCTCGGCAGCATCCGGCGCCAGATCCAGACGAACAGGGCGATCAGCGCCGCCCAGGGCAGAAGGGTGATCAAGGCGACCAGGATCCAGAGCAGGCCCGTGACGAAATTGTCGAGCGCATCGTCGAGCGCCTGGCTCAGCCTCGGCCGCTGGTCGAAGCCGGGGGCGAGGTCGCCGGAGCCGTAATTGAACACCACCGGAGTCGTCGCCAGCGATTCCTGCTGGTCACGCTTCTCCGAGCGGGTCGCCCGTATCTGGTCGCGAAGCTGGTCGGCGCGGATCTGAAGCTCGGCGCGTTCGCTCGCGCCTCGGCCGCGCTGGGCGAGCTGCGCCTCGACCTTTTGCAGCTCCTCGCCGAGATCGGCCTCGCCTCGGGTCGCGGCGGCGATCCGGGCGCCGGCATCCTCGCCCGTAATCTCCGAGTCGACCAGCATCCCCTCGGCATGGGTGACGACGTCGATGCCCTGCCTGCCGAAAGCGCGGGCGATCGCCGGGTCCAGCTTGAAGGCGAGCATCGCCTCGACGTCGTCGCCGCCGACCAGCCGGTAGCGCATTCCGGTGATCCGGCAGCGGGCGATGCCGAGCTTCTCGCAGGCCGCCGCATGCTGCTCCTGGACCTGGGCGATGCGCGCGCCGGCGAGGCGGAAGGCGTAGCGATAGTTGAATGCGACTCCGGGCGCCGAGGTGGGCCCGATCGCCGGCGGCTGCCCCGGGGCGGCCGGCGGCGCCGGTTCCTCGGCGACGTCGTAGGCGGTCGCATTTTCGGAGCTCGTCTGGGTGGCTTCGCGGCTATTCTGGCTGCTGTTGCAGGCCGCGGTTCCGCACAGGAGAAGCATCAGGAATGCCTTGCGCATCGTCATCTCCTCTCATCCGAGGCGATCTGACGCCGCCTCTGATGTAACATTATCCTATTGGTAGAGAAAGGGCAAGACGGCTCTCGCATAGGCGGAATCGGGCTGCTATCCGAGGGCATGTCCGACGCCGTCAACGATATCGATCCGATCCAGAAGCAGCCCTTCGGCCAGGCGCTTTCGCAGCGCTACCTGGTCTATGCCCTCTCAACGATCACCGCCCGCTCGCTGCCCGACGTCCGCGACGGGCTGAAGCCGGTCCACCGCCGCCTGTTATGGGCGATGCGCCTGCTCCGCCTCGATCCGGCCGCCGGCTACAAGAAATGCGCCCGGGTCGTCGGCGACACGATCGGCAAATACCATCCCCACGGCGACCAGTCGGTCTACGACGCGATGGTCCGCCTCGCCCAGGATTTCTCGCTTCGCTATCCGCTCGTCGACGGCCAAGGAAACTTCGGCAACATCGACGGCGATAACGCCGCCGCCTACCGCTACACCGAGGCCCGGCTGACTCCCGCCGCGATCGAGCTGATGGCCGGGCTCGACGAAGGCACGGTCGACTTCCGCCCCACCTACAACGGCGAGGAGGAGGAGCCGGAGGTCTTCCCCGGCCTGTTCCCCAACCTCCTCGCCAACGGCGCGAGCGGGATCGCGGTGGGGATGGCGACCTCGATCCCGCCCCACAATCTCGCCGAGATCGTCGATGCGGCCATCGTCCTGATCAAGGACGCCAAGGCGAGCCACGCCGAAGTGATGGAGAAAGTGCAGGGGCCGGATCTGCCGACGGGCGGAGTTCTGGTCGACAGCCCCGAAGCGATCGCTTCCGCTTATGCGACCGGCCGCGGCGCGTTCCGGGTGCGCGGCCGCTTCTCGATCGGCAGGAATCCGGAGTCGGAATGGGAGCCCACCGGAATCGAGAAGCTTCCCAACGGAATGTGGCAGCTCGTCATCTCCGAAATCCCTTATCAGGTGCCGAAGAACAAGCTGATCGAGCAGATCGCTTCCCTGATCTCGGAGAAGAAGCTTCCCATCCTGTCCGACGTCCGTGACGAATCGGACGCCGAGATCCGCATCGTGATCGAGCCGCGAAGCCGAACCGTCGATCCCGAGCTTCTCAAGGAGAGCCTTTATCGGCTCACCGACCTCGAGGTTCGGGTGCCGCTCAACATGAACGTGCTCGACGCCGACCGGACGCCGCGGGTGATGGGCCTCAGGGAGGTGCTCTCGGCCTGGGTGGCGCACCAGTTCAGCGTCCTGATGCGGCGCTCGCAATACCGGATCGGGAAGATCGACGACCGGCTCGAGCTGCTCGAAGGCTATATCATCGCCTTCCTCAACCTCGATCGGGTGATCGAGATCATCCGCACCGAGGATGAGCCCAAGCCGGTGATGATCGCCGAATTCGCCCTCAACGACCGCCAGGCCGAGGCCATCCTCAACATGCGGCTGCGCTCGCTGCGCAGGCTCGAGGAGATGCAGCTGAGGGGAGAGCGGGACCAGCTCAGCGCCGAGCGCGAGACTCTCGAGGCTCTGGTCAACGATCCCAAATTGCAGCGCAGGCGGCTGGTGAAGGACCTGACCGCGCTTCGCGACCGCTACGGTCCGACCACCCCGCTGGGGCGGCGCCGGACGTCCCTCGAGGAAGCCGGCCCGGCCCGCGAGATCCCGCTCGAGGCGATGATCGAGCGCGAGCCGATCACCGTCATCATGTCGCAACGCGGCTGGATCCGGGCGATGAAGGGCCATGTCGAGCTGTCGAACCCCGACGCCTTGAAGTTCAAGGAAGGGGACGGCCCGCGCTTCTTCTTCCACGCCCAGACCACCGACAAGCTCCTGCTCGCCGCCGCCAACGGCCGCTTCTACACGCTCGCCGCCGATCGCCTTCCCGGCGGGCGGGGCTTCGGCGAGCCGGTGAGGCTGATGGTGGATATCGAAGGCGAGGGGAATATCGCGGCGCTGCTGAAGGCGGTGCCGGGGACGAAGCTGCTCCTCGCCACGTCGGACGGCCGGGGCTTCGTCACCTCCGTCGACGCCGCGCTCGCCGAGACCCGCAAGGGCAAGCAGGTGGTGAACCTGCGGCCGGGCGCTCAGCTCGCCGTTGTCCGCGCTATCAACGCGGAGGAGGATTATATCGCGGTGATCGGGGACAATCGTAAGATGGTCGTCTACCCGTTGAAGGAGCTGCCCGAAATGGGCCGCGGCCAGGGCGTGCAGCTCCAGCGCTACCGCGACGGCGGACTCTCCGACGCGACCAGCTTCGTCTTCGCCCAGGGGCTGAGCTGGGGGATGGGCGGCGAGAGCGGGCGGGTGCGTACCGAGACCGACCTCAACCCATGGCGAACCGCCCGAGGCGCCGCCGGACGGATGCCGCCGGTCGGCTTTCCGAGGAGCAACCGCTTTTCGGGCGGCTGAAGGAAGAATTAACCAACTTGGCTTAGCCCCCTTGTCATGGTGGCGGCAGCCTCCCGCGCGCCCAAGCGCTCGTCCCGCGGACGCCGTCCGGCGACCGGCGCCGGGCCGTGCGCGCTCACGCCCGCCGAGCTCGAGTTCGCCGAGGCCCGGCGGGACTATCTCGACGCCCTGCCGATCCCGGCCTTCGTCGCCGCCCGGGCCGAGGATGGGTTGGTCCGGATCGACATCGCCAACGAGCGCTTCCGCGATCTCACCGGCGGGATCGAGACGATCCCGGGCTCGGCGGTCGAGGCGATCCCCTTCCTGCAGGAGAGCCGGCTCGCCAAAGCCGTGGCCGACTTCCTCGAAGGCTCCGAACGCGCGCGCCAGTTCGAGGCCAGCGACGGAAGGCCGGTCGGCGGCCGGTATTTCGACGTTCGCTTCGGACGCCTGAACCGGGTGCCCGCGCTCGGCGCCCGCTGTCTCGTCTCGCTCAACGACCGCACCGCCCAGATCGAAACCGAGCGCAGCCTTCGCGCGGAGATGCTCCGCGACAGCCTGACCGGCCTTCCCAACCGGACCGCCTTCAACGAGCAGGTCGAGGCGGTGCTCGAGGAGCGCGGCTTCCAGCCCGGAAGCCATGCCGTCCTGGTTGTCGACATGCGGCGCTTCAGCCGGGTCAACGAATGCGTCGGCTCGCTCGCCGGCGACGAGCTTCTCATCACCTTCGCCCGCCGGCTCTATTCCGCGCTGCGCGGCGGCGACCTGCTCGCCCGGACCGGCGGCGACGAGTTCGGGATCCTCATGCGCCTCGACCGTGGGCTCGAGGAGGCGCTGCAGGCCGCCGACCGCATCCGGGCCGAGCTCGCCGCGCCGTTCCGGCTGTCCGAGCTCGAGATAAGGGTGGATTGTTCGGTCGGCTGCGCCCTGCTCAGCGGCAGCGAGGCGCTCGCCGAGGAGGTGCTTCGCAACGCCCAGTTCGCGCTCAAGCGCTCGAAGGCGAGCGGCGACGTCCAGATCTACGAGCCCAACGAAGCCCGCGCGGCACGGCGCCGCTTCGGGATCGAGACCGAGCTGAGGCGCTCGATCGAGGCGGGCGACCTCGCTCTCGCCTATCAGCCGCTGATCGACCTCAGGACCGGCGCGATCTCCGGCTTCGAGGCGCTGGCCCGCTGGACCCATCCTCGCCGGGGCCCGATCTCGCCGGTCGAATTCATACCTGTCGCCGAGGAATCGGGGCTGATCGTCCCGCTCGGCCGCTGGGCGCTGGAAAGCGCGCTGGCGACGCTCAGCGAATGGGATTCGGCCGCCGGCGCTCCGCTCCCCCTCTCGGTCAGCGTCAACCTTTCCGCCCTCCAGATCGCCCGCGACGACATTGCCGGCCTGGTCTCCTCGGCTCTCGCCCGTCACGGATTGTCCGGAAGCCGGCTGACCCTGGAGCTGACCGAAAGCGCGATCGTCCAGGATCCGCGCCGCGCGACGGCGGTCCTCGAAGGCCTGAAGGCGCTCGACGTCAGCATCGCGATGGACGATTTCGGGACCGGCTACACCTCGCTCGCCTATCTCCAGCGGCTTCCGATCGACATGCTCAAGATCGACCGCAGCTTCGTCACCGCAATGCTCGGCGACGGCGATTCGGTGGCGATCGTTCGCGCCATCCTGTCGCTTGCGCGGGCGCTCGGAATGGCGACCACGGCCGAAGGGATAGACAGTCCCGAGCTGGCCGAGGCGCTGGCTGAAATGGGCTGCTCGCACGGCCAGGGTTTCCACTTCGCCAGGCCGCTCGAGCCCGACTCCGCCTTCGCTTACTGGCGGTCCCGCAAGGCCTGATCGACGTGGCGGCGGGCGATCGCCCGCTGGGTGCCAGCTTCGCCGGGAAAACCGGCTTCCATCCATTCTCGCTCGATCGCCTGAAGCGTCTTGGCCACCACCGGACCCGCGGTCAGCCCCATGGCGAGCAGGTCCCCGCCGCCGAGGCGCAGCCGCGGGCGCTGCCAGGTTCCGAGCGCCGCGACCGCCGCGGGATCGCCGTCCCCTAGCAAGATCCGGTCGGCCGCCTCGTCGGTGCCGATCCGGTAGGCGAGCCGCTCGGGCGAGTCCGGCTCGGTGGACGAGCGCTTCGCGGCGGTGGCCAGCCGCTTGGCCGAACGGTTGGACAGGCGCAGCCGGGCCGCCACCGCGGCGACCGTCTCCGGCTCCGGCGGAAGCAAGGCGGCGAGCCGGCGCAGAGGGTGCGGAGCGATTCCCGCCTCCGCCTCCCGGCGCACCAGGCGCTCGAGCCGGGCGACGCCCTCCGCCCCGATCTCGGGCAGGACCGGACGAAGGATTCCGCGCTCGACCATCATCGCCACCGCCGCGACCGGCGCTGGAAGGGCCAGAAGCTTGGTGAGCTCGTCGGCGATCCGCTCGCGCGACAGCGCCATCAGGTCGTTGGCGCGATCGGTGCAGGCGGCGAGCGCCTCGGCGTCCGCTTCGCCCTGGCCGAAGCGGGCGTGGAAACGGAAGAAGCGCAGGATGCGCAAATGGTCCTCGGCGATCCGGGTCAGCGGATCGCCGATGAAGCGCACGTGGCGGGCAGCGAGATCCGCCTCGCCGCCGAAATAATCGTGGACCTCGAGGCTCACCGGATCGGCGAACAGGGCGTTGATGGTGAAGTCGCGGCGGGCGGCGTCCTCGCGCCAGTCGCCGGTATAGGCGATGGTGGCGCGGCGGCCGTCGGTGGCGACGTCGCGCCTCAAAGTGGTGACCTCGATCGGCTGGCCCGCGGCGACGGCGGTGACGGTGCCGTGCGCGATTCCCGTCGGAATCGCCTTGATTCGAGCCTTGCCGAGCCGCTCGATCACCTCCTGCGGGGTGAGGCGGGTGGCGAGATCGATGTCGCTGACCTCAAGGCCGAGCAGGGTGTCGCGGACGCAGCCGCCGACATAGCGTGTCGCGCCGCCCTTGGCGTCGAGGGCGGCGAGCAGGGGCTTCATCCCGTCGCGGCGCTGCCAGGCGGCCTTGGGCAGCTTCATCCCACCAGCTCCAGCCGGCGGGAGAGGTTGACGATCATCGCCGCGGTCGCGCCCCAGATCCGCCGCCCCTCCCATTCGATCTCGTAATAGGAGCGCTCACGCCCCTGCCATGTCGCGGTCCGGACCGCCTGGTGGCGCGGATCGAGGAGATAATAGAGCGGCGCCTCGAACATCGCCGCCACCTCGCCCGGCTGAGGCGCGAGGTCGAGGTCCGGCGGCACCACGCCGACGACGGGAGTCACCTCGAAGCCGGTGACGGTCCGATAGCGGTCGGCGATTCCGATCACTTCGACGGCCTCGCGGGGCAAGGCGATCTCCTCCTCCGCCTCGCGCAAGGCCGCGGCGACGGCATCGGCATCGCCAGGATCGATACGCCCGCCCGGAAAGCTGATCTGGCCGGGATGCTTGCGCATCGTCTTGGGGCGCTCGGTGAGGATGACGGTCGGCGAGGGCCGGTCGACGACGGGGACCAGCACCGCCGCCGGCATGAGGTCGCCCTCGGCCCCCTCGAGCACGTCGCCTTCGAGAAGGATCGGCGTTCGCCTATGCCCCTGCTCCAGCGCCTCGCGAAGCCGCGCCGCGAGGTTCATCGCTCCGGCTCCATCGGGAAGAAGGCGCCGCCGCTCCACAGACCAGGCGGGTCGCCATTGGCGAGCGCGATTTCGGCCAGCTCGTAATAGACCGGCCGGGCGACGAGGGCGTCGAGGCCCCGGCGGACTTCGAGATAGGGGTGCGGGCCGTCGTCGCCGGGTTCGAAGCGCAGCGGATTGTCGGCGCCGGCGACGACGACGTCGCCCGTGTTGAGCCGGAAGGCGAGAGTCGTCGCCTCCCCCTCGTCCTCGGCCTTCAGCTCGACGGCCACGAACGGGGCGTCCTCGACCTCGATGTCGAGCTTCTCGGCGGGCGTGACCAGCACGAAGCGGCCATCCTCTTCGCGGCGAAGGATGGTCGAGAACAAACGGACCATCGCCGCGCGGCCGATCGGGCTGCCCTGATGGAACCAGGTGCCGTCGCGGGCGATGCGCATCTCGCTGTCGCCGCAATGGTCGGGATTCCATTGCTCGACGGGCGGAAGCCTGCGCTCCTCCGCGAGCCGCGCGATTTCGGCCAGCGACAGTCCGGCGAGGTCCTCGGGAAGGGGCGACATCGGCATGGCGCGCGACTCTGACGAGGGCGGGCTGTGGGGGCAAGCCCGGGATCGGCTTGTCGTAGATAAGGCACCGTCCTTGCTTGTTTCCCGGCGAAGGCCGGGATCCAGGCGGACTCAAGGCTGGGCCCCGGCCTGCGCCGGGGAACGGCTTGCGGCCGTGCAAGCCTTGCCGCCTCTTCCCTCCCATCCTATCGCGGCGCCATGGCCAGCGAGTTCGAGGGGCCGCGGACGGCGATCGTCACCGGCGGCGCGAGACGGATCGGCGCGGAATTGTGCCGGGCGCTCGCCGAGGACGGCTGGACTCTCCTCATCCATTGCAACCGCTCCGTCGACGAGGCGGAAGCGCTCGCCGCGGAGCTTCCCGGGGCCGCCGTGGTGCGGGCCGAGCTCGCCGAAGCCGACTCCGCCGAGCGCATCTTCGGCGCGCTCGCTCCGCTCCCGCCGGTCCGGTTGCTGGTCAACAATGCGTCGCGCTTCGTGTTCGACGACGCCGACGATTTCGCGGTCGAGCAGTGGGATTCGAGCCTCGACGTCAACCTTCGCGCGCCGGCCCTGCTGTCGCAGGCCTTCGCCCGCCACGCGCCCGGCGGCGGACTGATCGTCAACCTGCTCGACGCCAAGCTCGCCGCGCCCAATCCCGATTTCTTCACCTACACCGTCTCTCGCTTCGGCCTCGCGGGCCTCACCGAATTGTGCGCTCGCGCCTGGGCCGGGCGCGGGATCCGGGTGTGCGGGATCGCTCCGGCCGTCACTCTTCTCTCGGGCGCCCAGACCGCCGACAATTTCGACAGGGTCCACGGCCTCAATCCTCTCGGCCGCGGGGTGAGGGTGGAGGAGATCGTCGCCGCGCTTCGCTTCATCATTGCAACGCCCACCCTGACCGGGCAGACGATCACGCTCGACGGCGGGCAGCGCTTCCTCGCGCTCGGCCGCGACGTTCAGTTCCTGGAGCCCAAGGATGGATGAGGCGGCGAAGCTCGACGGCCTGGTGCCCGCGCACCTCGCGCCCAGGAGCCGCAAGATCGTGCTCGAGGATTATTGCCTCGCCGCCGATATCGGCTTTCACGATTTCGAGGTCGGAGCGCCGCAGCGGCTGCTGGTCACGGTGGAAGTGTGGGTGGACGACGCGTCCTTCCCGACCGTCGACGAAGCCGAGTCCGCCTGGGATTACGATTTCCTGAGGCGGGAGATCGGCGCGCTCGCCGCCGGCCGGCGGTTCAACCTCCAGGAGACGGTGGTTCGGGAGATTTACGATCTCGTCGCCGCCCGCAAGGGCGTGACGGCGCTTCGGGTCTCGACCCGCAAGCCGGACATCTATCCGGATTGCGCGGGGGTGGGGGTGGAGCTGGCGTCGTTCTGACGGCTTAGCTGCGAGTCCTCACGCAGGGCCCGAGCCGGTCGAGCACCAGCCGGTAGTCGGCCTGGATCGCCGCCACGCCATCGGAGTCCGCCTCGGCGAGGCTCTGCCTGGGCAAAGCGCGCGGAAGGCCGCAGGCGAGGCGATACCAGAGCAGGGTGTCGGGTGCCGGCGGGGCCGCCGCCTCGTCGACGATCTCGGAGAGCGCCACCGCCCATTGCGGAGTCTCGCCCGGGCGGCGAAGCACGGTCAGCGAGACCGGGGTGCCCTCCGCCGTCTGGAGGAAGATCTGGGTCTCGCTCTCGCCCCTGATCGCGCCGGGAACGTGGAAGGCGCGGCCGATCCCGGCGATTCGCGGCGGCGGGGTCGCCGAGCTCGCCTCGCGAACGATCGCCCTCAGGGTCGCCGCGCGCTCCGCGGTGAAGGGAAGCTGGGCGTCCGGGGCGATCAGCCGGAGCTCGCCCGGACGGCCGGCGACGGGGGCGGCGAGGAGCAGCAGCTCGCTGCCCTTGCGGAGCTTGGGCGCCTTGCCCTTCGAGTCGCGCGGAAGATCGACCAGCCAGCTCAGCCGCGCCGGTAGCGACTGCGGCGCCCGGATCAGCGAGACGAGATCGCCTTCGACATAGAAGCGCGCCATTCCGGGCCTCAGCCCCGGTGCGCGCTCGGCCTTGACCGCCGCCGCATCGACGACTCGAACCTGAGCGGCGACCGGCGCGGCGAGCGCGAGATCGGCAAGATCGGCATAGGTGGGAGCGCTCGTCTGCGATTCGGCCGGAGCGGCCGCGATCGCGAGCAGGGCCGCGGCCAGCGCCGTTCGACAAAAAGTTCGAGACCGAATCACCGTTGCGGCTCCGTAAGTTTATCCGTCGAATCCCATATGCTTAGCGGCATGAACGGCGGATTTCAGCGGTTTTACCCGATTAACCCGCTTCGTCACAGGAGGATTGCGTACTCCCTTCTCTCACGATAGAGGTCCGCCTTCCAGTCGATGATATGTTGATACATAGCGCATCGGATGGAGCCGTTGGGGATCAGCCGCGTTGATGGTGGCGCCGAACACCCCGGCGAGCCTGTCCAGGAGAGGGAGCGTGGCTAATTAATGGCATATGCTGACAACAGGATGAGCCGGAGCCGAGTGACGGCGATCGTCATCGTCGCCATCCTCCACGCAATTCTCGGCTACGCGTTCGTCACCGGCCTTGCCTACAATGTGGTCAAGAAGGTGGCCGCGGACCTCAAGACGTTCAACGTCGAGGAAGAGCCGCCGCCCCCCGAGGATAAACCGCCGCCCCCGCCGCCCGATCAGCCGCAGACGCCGCCGCCGGTGGTCGCTCCGCCGCCGATCGTCCGGACCAACACGATGCCGCCGCCGATCGTCTCGGTGAACGTGGCGCCGCCGCCGGTCATCACTCCGACCGCGCCGCCGGCACCGCCGGCGCCGCCGAAACCGCCGCCCCCGCCGCCGCCGCCCCGCAAGGTCGAGCCGGCGCACGCCAAGGCGAACCTGCCCTCGCTCTTCTCGGACGAGGACTATCCGGCCTCGGCGGTCCGGGCGGGCGAGTCGGGTGCCACCGGCTTCCGGCTCGAGATCGGCGCCAACGGCCGGGTCACCAACTGCACGGTGACCTCGTCGAGCGGCTCGTCGGCACTGGATTCGACCACCTGCCGGCTGCTCAGGGCCCGTGCCCGGTTCACGCCCGCAAAGGACGATACCGGGGCCGCGACCAGCGACACCTACAGCGGCCGAATCGTGTGGCGTCTCCCGGCCGATTGACGATGAAGCGAATTCACGATTTTCAATTCTATCTGAGAGGAAAGTAGAGACTATGGCCACCCCAGCACCCGGCGCAGCCCCCGCGGGCGGCGCGAACCCCTACGGCCTTTTCGCCGCGCTCCATCAGGGCGGAGCGATCGCCTGGGCCACCTTCACGGTCCTCGTCATCATGTCGGCCGGATCCTGGTACGTGCTCTTCGTCAAGCTGTTCGAGCAGCAGAAGATCATCAACCAGGGCCGCAAGGCGCGCAGCTCCTTCTGGCAATCGGCGAACCTTCGCGAAGGTGCTTCGAAGCTCGAGAAGAACAGCGCCTATCGCCAGATCGTCGACGACGGCATCCTCGCCCTCGAGCAGCATGACAAGCTGACCGATCCGATCGACCAGCACGACTGGATGCTGAACTCGCTGGCCCGCAGCCAGGGCGCGATCGCGGCCAAGCTCTCCACCGGCCTCGCCTTCCTCGCCACCGTCGGTTCGACCGCGCCGTTCGTCGGCCTGTTCGGAACCGTCGTCGGCATCTACCGGGCGCTGATCAGGATCGGCGCCGCGGGCCAGGCCTCGATCGACGCCGTCGCCGGCCCGGTCGGCGAGTCGCTGATCATGACCGCGCTCGGCCTCGCCGTGGCGGTTCCGGCGGTGCTCGCCTACAACTGGCTGGTCCGCCGCAACAAGGTCATCGTCGAGGAGCTCGCCTCCTTCACCAACCACGTGCACGGCTACATGATGTCCGGCGGAACGGTGAAGCCGCCGGTGCAGCCCGGCCGCGGCGCCGCGAGCGCCACTCGCGCCGCCCAGCCGGGCGCAGCCTCGCCCGGTGGGACGACCGCCACCGGAAGCGCCATCGGGGCGACCCATTCCGGCCCGAAGAAGGTCTAAAGTCAGGCGCCGGCGGAGCTTTCCCGCTCCGCCGGCTCCAGCGGCCCCCGCACCAGGATAGGAATAACGACCATGGCCATGAATGTCGGCCAAGAGAGTGAAAGCGGCGGAGAATCGCCGATGTCCGACATCAACACGACGCCGCTCGTCGACGTCATGCTGGTGCTGCTCATCATCTTCCTGATCACCGTGCCGGTCGTCATCCAGACGATCCCGATGAAGCTGCCCAAGGTCAGCTTCGAGCCGACCACCACCAAGCCGGAGAACGTCTCTCTCTCCGTGCGCGGCGGCAAGGGCGGCGGCTGCGAGGTCTATTGGGGCCTCGAGAGGGTCAATTCGGATCAGCTGCTCGACAAGGCCGTCAAGAAGCTCGAGGCCGAGATCAAGCGGCTGGGCGGGGTCAATAACATGACCGAGGAGAATATGCCGGAGGCGCATATCCGGGCGGACATCAACACGCCCTACAAATGCGTCGGCGGCGCCATCTACACGATGCAGCGGGCCGGCTTCGCCCGGGTCGGCTTCATCTCCGAACCGCCTCCCGAGGGCGGCGGCGCCCGCCTCTAGGCGGCACGGGTACAGGGATTAGGAGTTAGAAGCTTATGGCAATGGCAATGGCGAGCGCCGAAGGCGAGCCGATGATGGACATCAACACGACGCCGCTCATCGACGTCATGCTGGTCCTTCTCATCATGTTCATCATCACCATTCCGGTCCAGACCCATGCGGTGAAGCTCGACCTTCCCCAGGATCAGCCGAACCAGACTCCGCCGCCGATCGATCCGGTCAAGAACAAGGTCGTCGTCACCCCGCAGAACCAGATCTTGTGGAACGGCGAGCCGATCGACCTTCTTCGGCTCAGGCAGTATCTCGACGTCACCCAGACGATGAACCCGATCCCGGAGCTTCACCTCCAGCCCGATCCCAACGCCCGCTACGAGCTGGTCGACGAAGTCCTCGCCGTCACCAAGCGCGCCCGGGTCGAGAAGATGGGCTTCGTCGGCAACGAGGCCTACGCGACCTTCTAGGGCTCGAACCTGCTTTTCTCTCAAGGGCGGTCCTTCGGGGCCGCCCTTTTTTTTATCCTCCCCGAGCTCGCTCGGGGAGGGGGACCAGGCGAAGCCTGGTGGAGGGGTAGCTGACGAGGCTTATGCCGGTTTCCCCACCAACACCCTGCGGGTGGTCCCCCTCCCCACGCTTAGCGTGGGGAGGATGATCAGGCTGCGATCCCGTCGAACTGCAGCCGCGCCAGCCGGGCATAGAGGCCGCCCTGGGCGCGAAGCGCGGAGTCGGTGCCTTCCTCGACGATCCGGCCCTGGTCCATGACGACGATCCGGTCCGCCGCCCGAACCGTGGCCAGGCGGTGGGCGATGACGATCGTCGTCCTGTCCTCCATCAGCCGCTCGAGCGAGGCCTGGACGAGCCGCTCGCTCTCCGCGTCAAGCGCCGAAGTCGCTTCGTCGAGCAGGAGCAGCGGCGAATCGCGAAGGACCGCGCGGGCGATTGCGAGCCGCTGGCGCTGGCCGCCCGAAAGCCTCGCGCCGCTCTCGCCCATATAGGTGTCGAGCCCCTCCGGAAGCTTGCGAAGGAACTCGGCCGCGTTGGCCGCCTCGGCGGCCGCCCACAATTCGTCGTCCGATGCCTCCCAGCGTCCGTAGCGCAGATTGTCCCGCGCCGAAGCCGCGAAGATCATCGTCTCCTGCGGCACCACCGCGATGCGGGCGCGGATCTCGGCCGGATCGGCATCGGGAAGCCGGATTCCGTCGAGAAGCACGTCGCCTTCTTCCGGGTCGTAGAAACGCTGGGCGAGCTGGAACAGGGTCGACTTGCCCGCGCCCGAGGGCCCGACGACGGCGAGAGTCTCCCCCGCCGCCACCTTGAGCGTGAAATCGTGAAGCGCGCTGACCTCGCGCCGGGTCGGGTAGCGGAAGGTGACGGCCCGGAATTCGAGCGCTCCGCGGCCGGGCGAGGGCAGGGGCGCCGGATCGGCCGGCGCCTTGATCTCCGGCTCCTCGCGAAGCAGCTCGGCGAGCCGGCCCGCGGCGCCCGCGCCGCGAAGCAGGTCACCATAGACCTCGGTCAGGGCCCCGAACGCCCCGGCGACCAGAGCTCCGGTGAGGACGAAGGCCGCGATCGTGCCGCCGCTGATCCGCCCGGACTGGACGTCGATCGCGCCGCGCCACATCACCATGGTGATCGACCCGAAGATGAGGCCGATGACTCCGGCCGTCATCACCGCCCGCATGGTGATCCGGCGCCTCGCCGTCTGGAAGACGCGCTCGACCGCCGACTCGAAGCGGCTCGCCTCCCGGCCTTCCTGGCCGAAGCCCTGGACGACCTTCATCGCTCCGAGCACCTCGTCGACCATCGCCCCCATCTCCGCGATCCGGTCCTGGCCGGC
Source organism: Allosphingosinicella sp. (assembly GCA_045811485.1). GTDB lineage: Bacteria > Pseudomonadota > Alphaproteobacteria > Sphingomonadales > Sphingomonadaceae > Allosphingosinicella. The sequence goes on along the minus strand of JBJMTX010000025.1, from coordinate 130,270 downwards.
GCGCGAGACCTTGCGGACCCGCCGGCCGAAGAAGGTGAGGGGAAGGATGATCACGGGTATTCCGAGCAGAAGCATGCCGGTGAGGCGTGGCGCGAGCACGAGCAGATAGACGATCCCGCCAATGCCCATCATCACGTTCCTCAGCGCCACCGAGATGCTCGTCCCGACCACCTGCTCGATGATCGTCGTATCGGCGGTGAGGCGAGAGGCGATCTCGGACGGCCTGTTCTCCTCGAAGAAGCTCGGAGCGAGGCGAAGCAGGTTGCGCTGAACGGCCTCGCGAAGATCGGCTACGACCCGCTCGCCGAGCCACGAGACGTAATAGAAGCGGAAGGCGGTGGCGATCGCCATGACGACGACGATCATGAGCAGGATTTTGAACCAGCGGCCGATATCGCCGCCGCTGCCGGCGAAGCCCCGGTCGATGATCAGCTTGAACGCGCTCGGGATGGCGAGCGTCGCCGCCGCCGCGACGACCAAAGCGAGCAGAGCTCCGGCGACATGGCCCTTGTAGCGCGCGGTGAACCGCCAGACGAGGATCAGGTTGGCGATCTTGCGCGGCGACGCGGGCTCGGCGGCGGGGGCGGGCATGGCGAGGGGGTAGCAGGGCCGGGGAGGGGGCTCAATGATCGCAGGTAACAGAGGGTGTCATCCCGGCGAAAGCTCGTCGTCCCAGCGCAGGCTGGGACCCCAGCGAATGCTACCCCCGGAGCCTTTCGCCCGCCGGGGCCCCAGCCTGCGCTGGGGCGATCGGTATTGGTGTCAGGCACCAATTACCGATCGTTTTGATCCGCAACCCCTTTTTCGTTGACGCCCATGCCGCAGCGCACCATCTAGGACGCCACATGCTCTATGATGCCTATGAAATGCAGCGCTCGCTGCTCGCCGGAGCCAGCACGCTCGCCAACATGGGCGCCGGCTGGATGCAGAATCCCGCCAATCCCTTCGCCTACAGCCAGATGGGACCGATCGTCGCCTCGGCGCTCGACGTCTTCGCCCATGCCTCGGCGCCGCGCGGAAAGCCGGATTTCGGCCTGGACTCGACCCGGGTCGGCGGTCGCAAGGTGGCGGTCCGCGAGGAGATCGTGCTGCGGAAACCGTTCGGGCAATTGAAGCACTTCCGCCGCGAGGGCGTGAAGGGCGGCCCCAGGCTGCTCATCGTCGCGCCGATGTCGGGCCATTACGCCACGCTGCTTCGAGGCACGGTCGAGCGGATGCTGCCCGGCCACGACGTCTTCATCACCGACTGGCGCGACGCCAAGCTCGTCCCGCTCGACTCCGGCCGCTTCGACCTCGACGATTATATCGACTATCTGATCGAGTTCCTGGAGCATATCGGGGGTTTGGAGGGGAAAGACGGGCGCGCGCACATGCTCGCCGTCTGCCAGCCGTCGGTGCCCTGCTATGCCGCCGCAGCGCTGATGAGCGCCGACAAAAATCCGGCGCGGCCGCGGACTTTGACCATGATGGGCGGCCCGATCGACACCCGCGAGGCGCCGACCGCGGTCAACTCCGTCGCCACCCAGCGGCCCCACGCCTGGTTCCAGCAGAACGTCATCGCCACCGTCCCCTATCTCTATCCGGGCGGCGGCCGGAAGGTCTATCCGGGCTTCCTCCAGCTCGCCGGCTTCATGGCGATGAACCTCGGCGATCACCTCACCAGCCATTGGGAGATGTTCAAGCATCTCGTCCAGGGCGACGGCGAGAGCGCGGATTCGACCAAGGCCTTCTACGAGGAATATCGCTCGGTCTGCGACATGACCGCCGAATTCTACCTTCAGACGGTCGACACCGTCTTCCAGCGCCACCTTCTGCCCAAGGGCAAGCTGATGCACCGCGGCCGGCGGGTCGATCCCGCCGCTTTGACCGACGTCGCGCTGCTCGCCATCGAGGGCGAGCGCGACGACATTTCGGGCATCGGCCAGACCAAGGCGGCGCTCGACATCTCGACGAAGCTGCCGGGCGGGATGAAGCAATATCATCTCGCCAGGGACGTCGGCCATTACGGCATCTTCAACGGCAGCAAGTGGCGCGACCGCATCGCGCCGGTGGTCGAGACCTGGATCGCCAGGCACGACGGCTGAGGCCGGGCGCCACCCTATTGTGACGCCCGGGCCTCGGTCCGACTATTGCTTGGTCACCTTGGCGAAGAGCGTGCCGGAGCCGAGATCCTGCGCCGAGGCGCTCGGATTGCTCAGCACCACCGTCACGACGTTGGCGGCGCTCACATAGGCGCTGATCACGATCGGGTGGACGTTGCCGCTGAACGCCGCGACCGCCATGTCGCCTACCGCGGCGCCGGTCACGGTGATCGTCGTCGTGGTCGAGGCTCCGGCGGCGATCGATGGGGGATCGTAGGCCGCGCTTCCCGCAATCTCCCTCAGGATCGGCTCCCAGACGGAAGTGGTGCCGCCGCTGACGCACTGCCAGCCGCGCACCTGGGCGGTGCTGGCGAAGCTGTTGAACACCGTCTCGCCGCTCGCCGCGCCGTTGCCGAAATGAGCGCCGTTGAAGCCCAGCAGCCTTCCATTGCTTCCGAAGCCGAGGCCGAGCACTCCGACGGCGGTGATGAACGGGACCGTCGCCGAGCGCCCGAACGTCCTGGTCGTGGTTTCGCCGGTGAATTCGAGCGGAACCCGGTTGTCGAGATTGGCGTGGCTCCAGCGCAGGGTGCCGCCGTCGCGGACCTGGAGGGACCAGTTATACTGGCCGAGATACTGCTCGTCGAAAATGTCGAACACGGCGTGGTTGAAAGCATTGCCGAACGAGACGGTGACGGCCTTGTTGCTCGACGGATCGACGGCCGACGAGATGAAGCTGTCGGCGACCAGTGCGCCGCCGCCATTGGCGCGCAGATACGGCCCCTTGCCCGACGCTCCGGCGTCGGTGACTCCAGGCCCGTGGAGGCCGCCGATCACCATCGAGCGCTGGCTGATCTGCGACGGCGGCTGGGCGCCTTCGGCATAGCAGCCGATGAAGACCGAGGCGGCGTTGAGATCCTCCGTGCAATAGGGACCGCCGTCGACGAAGGCGGTCTCGTCGACCCATTCGGGCCAGTAGGGATGTGCGTTCTGCGCGCCGATGACGCCCCAGACATTCTGCCAACCCGCGGTCACGCCCGGCTGGTAGGTCTTGGCGAGCGCGGCCTGGCCGTTCTTCACATAATAGACGATCCCGCCCGAGCGGGTCATTGCGCCGACGCGGTCGGCGGTGGGGACCCAGCCCGCGGCAAGGTCCTTGTTGCCGTTGTCGGAGGCATGGCAGGCGATCCAGCTGTTGCCCAGGAAGGAGCTGTCCTTGATTCCCCAGGTGCCGTTGTTGGAGGCGTTGCAGGCGAGGCCGTAGCCGGCATTGGCGTCCGCCCCGTCGACGAAGATGCCGCATTGGCGGTTGCCGATGGCGAAGACCCGCTCGAGCGCGAAGGTGTTGGCATTGCCTTCCACCGCTCCGCCGCCGCCAGAGCTGGCGGTGATGTTGACGCCGTGGCGCGAGAATCCGGAGAAGGTGCAGTCCCGAAGCGTCGCAAAGGCGCGGATCCGGGCCCCGTCCTGCTGCCAGGCGTTGCTTCCGGTGCCGTTCCCGAGCGAGTTGAAGTGAAGTCCGGTGATGGTCGTGCCGATGCCGGTCGGGTTGCCGTCGGCCTTGGTGCCGGTGAGCCCCGACGTATTGTGGGCGCTGACCAGGATTCCGGTCTTGCCGGCGGCCGTGTAGATGATGGCGCCGTGGCCGCCATAGGGCGCGCCGCGATTGGGGCCGATCAGCGTGAACGTGCCCGCCGCGCAATCGAGCGTGTCGGACATGAGGTAGCGGGCCGAGGTGAAGTGAAGCGGCAAAAGGCCGTTATACCAGGGATGCTCGACGCTCTGCTTGAAGAAGCTGAGATAGTCGACCGCCGCCTGCCAGGCCGGGAAGTCGTCGGTTCCGCCCGAGCCGACGACATAGTCGCCATAGGCGCCGAACATCTCGATATAGAGGTCCTGCCCGGTCGACAGGTAGAATTTGGAACCGTCGGCGGCGGCGAACCACCAGATGTTCTGGCCGGACGACGGGAGCGTCGCCGCGAGCGCGGTCGAGGCCCTGGCATAATCCGCCGCGCCCTTGCCGATGGTCCGGTAGCCGCTCGAGCGGACGCTGTCGGTCGTGGACGGGATGGAGGAGCCTTGGAGATTGGTGAACAGGGAGGTCGACATTGGGGAACGCCTTTCGCGCGGGTGGAACGGAGAGCGAACATAATAGGCTCAATCCTGCGCTTCAACCCCATAGCTTCATTATTTTCCTACGTAATAGGTAAAGTCCTGCCAGCGGCAGCGCTTGCACAGCGGCGCCGGTGGGGTATTTGCACTGCAACAGATTCGAGGAGCCCCCGCCGGTGAAGAAGATCGAGGCGATCATCAAGCCGTTCAAGCTCGACGAGGTGAAGGAGGCGCTTCACGACGTCGGGGTCTCGGGGATCACCGTCACCGAGGCCAAGGGCTTCGGCCGCCAGAAGGGCCACACCGAGCTCTACCGCGGCGCCGAATATGTCGTCGATTTCCTGCCCAAGGTGAAGCTCGAGGTCGTGGTCGAGGACGGTCTCGCCGAGCGCGTCGTCGAGGCGATCGCCAGCGCGGCGCGCACCGGCCGGATCGGCGACGGCAAGATCTTCGTCATGGAGGTCGAGGAAGTCCTTCGCATCCGCACCGGCGAGCGGGGGTCCGACGCGATCTGATTGTCCTTCGATACGGGCCTTCGCCTTCGCTCAGTCCTACTCAGGATGAGCGGCTGGCGACGCTTCAACCGCGCTCATCCTGAGTAGCCGCTGAGCGAAGTCGAAGCGGCGTATCGTAGGACGCTGGGGTGACGGGAAGGGTCGAGCCGCGCTAAAGGCCGGTCCCGTGGACGACCCCCGCCTCGCCTCGATGTCGCCCGACGAGCTTCGCTCGGCGATGCGCACATTGGGCTACCGCACCCAGAACGACCTCGCCGCCGCGATCGGAGTCAGCCGCTCGGCGGTCAGCCTGTGGCTCGAAGGGAAGGTCGGCGTTCCGCGGCCGGTGGCGATGCTGCTTCGAATGCTGATCGCGGCCCAGCGCCGGGCGTTCTAGCCGTCATTGCGAGGAGCAAAGCGACGCGGCAATCCAGCGCGGCGCTGGATTGCTTCGCTTCGCTCGCAATGACGGTTTCCCACGTGAATTGTTCACGCCCGGCTGGACCGACCCGGCCGGGCTCGGGAAGGCTCATCCCGAGCTTCCGCCCGAGTCGGACGGACGCACTTCACGACAGCGAGGGCATCATGGCGAGCGACGCGGGCAAAATCCTGAAGCGGATCGGGGACGAGGAGATCGAGTGGGTCGACCTCAGGTTCACCGATCCGCGCGGCAAGTGGCAGCATCTCTCGATGGTCGCCTCGGTGGTCGACGAGGACCAGCTGGTCGACGGCTTCATGTTCGACGGCTCGTCGATCGCCGGCTGGAAGGCGATCAACGAATCCGACATGATCCTCAAGCCCGACCTCGACGCCGTCTATCTCGACCCGTTCAGCGCCACCCCGATGCTCGTCATCTTCTGCGACATCGTCGATCCCGGCACCGGCGAGCTCTACGCCCGCGACCCGCGCTCGACCGCCAAGCGCGCCGAGACCTATCTCAAGGGCACCGGCATCGGCGACACGGCGTTCGTCGGCCCGGAGGCGGAATTCTTCATGTTCGACGACGTCCGCTTCGAGGACGGCTACAATTCGTCCTTCTTCCGCATCGACGACGTCGAGCTTCCGACCAACTCGGGGCGCGAATATGAGGTCGGCAACCTCGGCCACCGGCCGCGCGCCAAGGGCGGCTATTTCCCGGTCGCCCCGGTCGACAGCGCGATGGACATTCGCGGCGAGATGGTCTCGACCATGCTCGAAATGGGCCTCCCGATGGACAAGCACCATCACGAGGTCGCCGCCGCCCAGCACGAACTGGGCCTCACCTACGGTACCCTCACCCAGACCGCCGACCGCATGCAGATCTACAAATATGTCGTCCACATGGTGGCCCAGGCTTACGGCAAGACGGCGACCTTCATGCCCAAGCCGATCAAGTCGGACAACGGTTCGGGCATGCATACCCACATGTCGATCTGGAACGGCGGCAAGCCGCTCTTCGCCGGCAACGGCTATGCGGGCCTCAGCGAGACGGCGCTCTACTTCATCGGCGGGGTGATCAAGCACGCCAAGGCCCTCAACGCCTTCACCAACCCGACGACGAACAGCTACAAGCGCCTCGTCCCCGGCTTCGAGGCGCCGGTGCTGCTCGCTTATTCGAGCCGCAACCGCTCCGCCTCCTGCCGGATCCCCTACGGCGCGGGCGAGAAGGCGAAGCGGGTCGAGTTCCGCTTCCCCGACGCGCTCGCCAACCCCTATCTGGCTTATTCCGCGATATTGATGGCCGGCCTCGACGGGATCCAGAACCGCCTCCATCCCGGCGATCCGATGGACAAGAATCTCTACGACTTGCCGCCGCAGGAGCTGGTCAACGTCCCGACCGTCTGCGGAAGCCTTCGCGAGGCCCTGATCGCCCTCCAGAACGACCGCGCCTTCCTCACCAAGGGCGACGTGTTCAGCGACGACCAGATCGACGCCTATATGGAATTGAAGTGGGAAGAGCAGATGCGCTGGGAGACGACTCCGAGCCCGGTCGAATACGACCTCTATTATTCGTCGTAGGGAGCCTCAGCGCACCCGCCGCACCTTCGCGGCGGGCGGCGGGCGGTGGCTTCGGGCGAGCTGGCCGAGCGCGAATTCCTCGGCGAACTGGAGCCCGATCTGGCCGCGCTGGCACCAGCGCACCTCGGCGGCGAGCGATCCGGCCTCGTCGAGGTCGAGCTCGACCGCGCTTCCCGGCCGGAGGCTCTCGTCGCATTCGATCATCGCCCCGCCGCGGGAGATGTTTCGGAGCCGCACGGCCTCGCGCCGGCGGCCCCAGACGAGGGTGCCGTTGCGGATCAGCCGGTGTCGCGGCGGCCGGCTGAATCCGACCACTTCGGCGACCGGACGGCTCTCGGTGGCGAGCGCCAGCGCCTCCTCGGCCGGAACCGGCCTCGAGAACAGGAAGCCCTGCAGCTGCGAGCAGCCGAGCCTGCGCACCAGAGCGAGCTCCTCGACCGTCTCGACCCCTTCCGCCGTCGTGTCCATTCCGAGGCTCTCGGCGAGGACGACGATGGCCCTGACGATGGCCCCGTTGCGGCTTCCCGTCGCGGCGGCCCCGCGGACGAAGCTCTGGTCGATCTTGATCTTGTCGAGCGGCGCGTCGCGCAAATGGCCGAGGCCGGAATGGCCGGTGCCGAAATTGTCGAGGGCCAGGCGGACGCCGATCGCTCTAAGCCGAGCCAGGATCGCTTCGGTGGCCGGACGGTCGGCGAGGAACACCGCCTCGTTGATCTCGAGCTCGAGCCGCTCCGGATCGAGCCGCGAGGCGGCGAGAGTCCCGGTCACCGTCGCCGCGAGCGCCGCGTCGGCGAACTGGAGCGGCGAGAGGTTGACGGCCACCCGGATGTGGCGCGGCCATTTGACCGCTTCGGCGCAGGCGCTTCGAAGCACCCAGTCGCCGATCCGAGGCATCAGCCCGGTCTCTTCCGCGAGCGGTATGAGCACCGACGGCGGCACCAGCCCGTGCAGCGGATGGTTCCAGCGCAGCAGCGCCTCGAAGGCGACGACCTCCTCCGACACCGAATCGACGATCGGCTGGTAGAGCAATGCGAGCTGGTCGGAGGCGAGCGCTTCCCTCAGATCGCGCTCGAGCATCTGCCGCTCGGCGGAGAGCGTGTGCATCTCCTGGGCGAAGAAGCGGAAGGTGCCGCGGCCGTCGGCCTTGGCGGCGTAGAGCGCGACGTCGACGTCCTTGATCAGGGCCTCGGCCAGGGTCTTGCCCGGCCGCGCCACCGCGATCCCGACCGAGGTGCCGATGCGGACTTCGTGGCCGTCGACCTTGTAGGGGCTCGAGACCTCGGCGATCAGCCGCCGGGCGAGCTCCGAAAGCCGTCCCTCCTCCTCGCAGCCCGGAAGGATCGCCTCGAACTCGTCGCCGCCGACCCGGCCGACCTGGCCGTCCTCGCCGAGGACGTCGGTCAGCCGCGCCGCCACCTTCTTCAGCAATTTGTCGCCGACCGGGTGGCCGAGCGTGTCGTTGACCTGCTTGAAGCGGTCGAGATCGATCATCATCAGCGCGCAGCCGCGGCGGCGGGCGTCGGCATTGGCCAGAGCCTCGTCGAGCATGGCGCGCATCATCGCCCGGTTGGGAAGCCCGGTGAGGCTGTCGTGCCGGGCGAGCTTCGAGGTCTCCGCCTCGCTCCGGCGCTGTTCCGAAAGGTTGGTGCCGAGGCCCCGGAAGCCGTGGAAGCGGCCATATTCGTCGAAATTGGGCTGGCCGGAGAGCGACCACCAGATGTCGGCCGAAGCGGGCGCCTGGACGACGACGTCGGAAAAAGGGAAGCGGGCGGAGAGATGGAAGCCGAGCGTCCTTCGGCTGCCTTCCTCGCCCTCTCCGCGGTCGAGCAGGAGCACGTCCTCGAAGCGTCGGCCGAGCAACTCTCCCGCCGTCAGTCCGAGATGCCGGGCCAGGGGTTCGGAGACATGGGTGAGGGCGCCGTCGGCATTGGTCTCCCAGAACCAGCCGCGGCCGCTCGCCTCGAAATCGGCGACGAACCGGCGCGCCTTCTTCGCCTCCCATTCCAGCGCGAGCCGCTGCCGCGCCGCGAACAGCATGTGGCGCGAGCGGGCGAAGCTCAGCCACGCGAGCACGAACGCGACCCCCGCCCCGAGCGGGACGAGCGGCTCCTCGCTCGGAAGCAAGGCGGCGACCCCGATCGCCGCGGCGCACGTCATCGTCATCAAAGCCGGCACCAGGAAGAAGATCGGGATGGCGGCCCCGGCCCCGGCGATCAGGGCGGCCTTGACGACGACGGACTGCCCCGCCGGGAGGGTCGCCACGGTCGCCGCCGCGGCCAGCCAGAGGCCGGACTTGACCACGGCCTGGGCGGCGGTGAGGCGCATCGCCTGGTAGGGCTGGAGGGCGAGCCGGCGAAGCGCGAACCAGAGCAGGCCGTCGAGAAGCAGGATTCCCGAAAGCAGGATCGCGACGGGCACGATCTGAGCGCGCGACGAGGAATCGATCAGGCCGGCGAGCAGCACCATCGCCCAGAGCAGGTTCGAGGCCATCAGCACCGGAAGCGAGAGCTGGAGGGTTCGGGCCCGTTCCTGGGCGGCGCGCTCATCGTCCTCGTGACCGGGCGCCGCGAAATCGAACAGCAACAGCTCCGCCAGGGCGGGGGGAGCGATCAAATCCAGCCCCCTGTCACTCAGCCCGGCGAACCGCCCTTTGCGCATCCGTCAGCGTCCCTTCGAAGATCGGCCGGCTCCCCTGAACCGCTGAGGGAGCCTTGGCTGATCCAGGTTAAGAAAGCGCTTATCCGCGCGCTTCCCGAGTCAGGCCGACGCGCAGCCCTTGCGCATCGGCAGCGCCGAGAGGATTTCGCGTTTCAACTGCACTTCCGCCAAGCCTCGGCCGGCGCGCTTTGCGGCTGCCCGCTGGACGAGCAGACGGGCGAGCGTCTGATGGCGCTCACGGAAGGTCCACTGGCAGGCCTGGACCTCGATCGGGACGAAGAAGCGGGCGCCGAACTGGTCGGCGCGCTGCCATTCCACCTGCGCTTCGACGGCGCCGATTCCGGGAATGTCGAGCGAGACGCAGCCGCCGCGCTGGACCCGCGCGTCGCACTGGGCGCGGAAACCGGAGGAGGAAAGGTCGAGCATCCTGACCTGCAGGCTGCTCCAGTTGTTCGGCCGGAGCCGGGCTTCCGCGTCGAGCGGCAGTCGTTCCGCCTGCCGGCCGTTACCGGTCTGGTCGTCGGACTCCATAGTTCCCCATCCCCAAGTTGAGGTGGGGAAAGCCGTAGCGCATCGGCGTTAACGAATTGCTGCCTCCGCCCGAGAGTGATTGTAAACATAGATCAATCCCGCCGCCCCCTGTCTGGCCGCCCATTCGAAAATGGGCTTCCTCGATATGTGAATGTTCGTTATTTGTTCTCATATGTCGATTCGCCTTCCCGTCACGCCGGCCGAGCTCGCCAAGGCCCTGCTCGTCTGGCTCCGGATCATGCCGAGGCGGGTCTGGCGCGATCTCGAAAGCTATGAGGCGGCCGCCCGGGACAAGCGGCACGATCCGGAGCGAAGGCCCGACGTCCACGCCGCGATCGCCGAGCATATCGCCGGCCAGATCGAGCGCGCCAATTGGGAGGTGACCCGGCCCGAGCCCCAAAGCCTCGGCTCCCCGCCGCCCTGGCAGGGGCGGGGGGATTAGGCCGTCATTGCGAGGAGCGTAGCGCCGCGGCAATCCAGTCAGCGGCGGTGGAGACGCGTAGATTGCTTCGCTTCGCTCGCAATGACGACGGTCAATAATCCTTCGACACCCTCACGTTCACGCTCTCCCGCCCGATCGTCGAGATGCTCGACAGCAAGGAAAGCCAGCGGGTGATCTGATATTCGACGAGGGTCGCCGAATAGCCGCGGGCGTCGGTCACCACTTCGACATAGACCCGGCGGCCGAGATATTTGCCGGCGGCGAGCGCGGTACCCTGGCCGGTGGTGATGTCGGCGGGCACGATTCGCAGGCGGTCGAGCCCCGTGGCCGCGCGCACCGCGTTGATCGGATCGAGCCCGCCGCCGCTATTGTTGAGCGAGGCGACCGCCGCGGCGAGCTGGAGAGCCTCCGGTGCTGAGAGGTTGGTGATCGAGGTTCCGAACAGCAGCCGGCTCAGAAGCTCGTCCTGCGGGAGCGCCGGCGTGCTCGCGAAGCTGATCTCCGGCTGCTGGCCACGGCCGGTCACCCGGATAACCGCATTGAGGCCCTGCACTCCGCCCTCGGCGGTGATGTCGAGCACCGGATTGATCGGCGATTCGCCGAGGAAGCGTATCTGGCCGCGCTCGAGGTCGAAGCGCCGGCCGGCGAAATCGTAGCTTCCGCGGATGAGGTCGGCGCGCCCGGTGATCCGGGGCTCGGTGACGGTCCCGGCGATCTTGAGGCCGGCGCTCCATTCGCTGTTGATCCCGAGCCCGGTGACGGTGAGCCGGCTCTTCGCGTCGACGTCGAGATCGAGCCGCCAGGGCGAGAGATGCCTCGGCACCGGCCGCTCGTCGGGCGGGCGGTTCACTTCGCGCACCGCCAGGCGCGGCACCTGGGTCGAGGCGGTGACGCTTCCGAGCTTGAAGCTGCCGCTGACCAGATCGACCTTGCCGGAGATGCTCCCGTCCTCGCCGTCGGAGCGGATCGCGATCGGGCCGGTCACCTGGGCCTTGATGTCGTCGCGGTCGAGCAATTGCGCCGACTGCGCCTGCAGCGCGATGTCGATCCCGAAGCCCTTCGGCCCGGCGAGGTCGAAGGCGCCTTGCCCGGTGACCGTGCCCCCGCGCTTGGTCGTCCCCGCGAAGCTGTCCAGGACCAGCTTCGAGCCGCCGAAGCGGCCGCTCGCTTTGACGTTGTCGATCACCATTCCGGTGACGGCGCTCTCGACCCGCGCCCGCTCGGCCCGAACCGAGCCGCGTATCTGCGGATCGTCGAGGGTCCCGTGCGCGTCGGCGGCGACGGCGACCGGGCCTGAGACGTCGAGAAGCTCGACCCCGGTCAGCCGCCACAATGTGTCCGCAGGCCCGTTGTAGCGGAGCTGGGCGAACAGGGGCGCCACGGACAGGCGCTCGCCGATATCGCCGCTTCGACCGATCGGTGCCAGCCGCGCCTGCGCCCGGCCGATCGTCCGCCCCTCGCTGACGGCAATCGCCCGCATCGCCGCATTGCCCCCGGCGAGCTTGGCGACGACTCCGATATCGACCGGGCGTGACGAGAGGACCAGTCCTGAGCGGGTCAGTCCGCGGACCCGAAGATCGGCGTCGCCGCTCGGCTCGCCGACCGCTCCGAACCGGTAGCGAAGGCTCCCGGACGCGGTCCCGCCGAGGCCGAGCTGGGGCCAGCCGATGTCGAGCACCGACAGCGGCATCGCTTCCAGCTGCGCGGTCAGCTCGCTCGTCGAGCCGCCGAACAGTCCGCTCAGCTTGGCATTGCCGCCGGCGAAGCTGAATGCCGTCGGCGCAAGCCGCCAGCCGTCGCCCTCGCGGGTGAGCAGGGCCGGTTCGCTGAGCGCCAGCGGGCGGCGGTCGACGGTTCCGCGGCCGCTCAGCCTGTAGCGGCCGGGCGCCACGTCGACGAGCGTATCGAAAGCGAAGTCGCGGCCCCTTGTCCCGGCGATTCGCGCTCGGACCTGGCCCGAGCCGCCGCGCAGCTCGCCGGTGGCGTTGAGGCTGGCGATCGAAAGCGCGCCCCGGCTCAATCCGCGCGCCGCGAGCGTTCCCCTAAGCGACGTCCCCGCCGGGTCGAGGAGGGCGACGCCTTCGAGCCGGCCGCTCCGGATCATGATCGGCGGCGGCCCGGCGAAGCGGGCATTGTCGGCGGCGAGATCGATGGCGATGCGCTGGATGTCGTTATAGGGGCTGAAGGCGAGCGTCCCGGCGAGGCCGCCGCCCTTGACGTCGAGCCGGCCGGTGAAGCCGCCCGGATCGGAGCGCAATAGCCCCGAGGCGGTCGAGTTGGAGACGTCGATCGCCGCGACCTGGATGAAAGCGGGCTTGTCCCTCGGAAGCAGAATCGCGCCGCGCGACGTGAACGGGCCGAGATAGGACGTCCCCGCCGCCCGATAGGCGAAGCCGGCGTCGGTCGGGTCGAGGTTGAGCAGGACGTCGGCCAGCCCCAGCGCGTCGCTCGGGCGGGCGAGCCGGATCGCGAGCTTCGGCTTCTCGATCCGCCCGTCGAGGTTCATCGCGAAGCGGCCGTAGGTTCCCTGGGTGCCGCCGCCCTCGAACCAGAAGGTGCCGTCGCGGCGCCGGTAGCCGGCGCCCGCGATCCGTATCTTCGGCGCGGTGATGACGAGGTTGGAGAAATGGAGGATGAGGTCGTTGCCGCGCAGCAGGTCCGCCTCGAGATAAGGAAGGCCGCCCGCCAGCCCCGCCAGGAACCTATTGTCGAACCGCCGCACCCACGCCCGCGCCTTTCCGGTGACGAGCGTTCCATGCCCGCTCGGATTGGGCACGACCTTCAGCTCGCTGGTGACGTCGACGATCCCGAGGCCGGGGATGAGATAGCGGGTGAGACCGCCCGAGAGGACGACGTCGAAGCGGCCGGTGATCAGGTCGACGAACAGAGCGAGCTTGCCCTTGAGCTTGTCCGAGGTGAGGCTGAGCCCCTCGCCGGTCAGCTGCTTGCCGGTCACCTTGAGCAGGCCCTCGACCCGAAGGTTGGCGAGGATCCCGCCGGCGACGTCGCCGACTCCGGTCACCCGCCGCGCCGACATGACGAGCGGAACCGTCACCGGCGCCCTCGAGAAACGCCCGCGTCCCTGCGCCCAGACATCCTCGAAGCCGGTCTGGTCGAAGGCGATGTGCGGCGAGGTCAGCCGGTAGGCGAAGGCGAAGGTCTTGAACGGCCCGTCGAGCAGGGCGACCCCGCGCACGCGCTGGCCGGTCATGTTGGGGAAAAGGGCGGGCGGGCGAAGCAGGTCGACGCCCATCTTGAGGGCTCGGAAGCGGCTTCGGGCGAGGTCGACGATCCCGGTGGCGACCAGGTTCATCGCCGGCGAGCGAAGGGTGAGCTTTCCGTCGAGCTGGCGGTTCTCCAGCGTCGCCTGGCCCCCGACCTGCAGCGAGGGCGCGGTCAGTCGCGCCTTCTTCCCGGTCCAGAATTGCGCGGGCGCGAGCCGGCCGCCGAGGCTGTAGCGGCCGCTCCGGGCGCTCAGGGCCAGATCGGCGGTGCGCCGGCCCGACAGGTCCAGCCGCGCCGAGCCTTTCCACGAGGCCCAGCGGCCGTCGCCCTCGACGAGGAGGAGGATCGGCCGCTTCGTTCCGAGCATCGCCCCGGCGACCCCGCCCGCGGGCGAGGCGAGTCGGATGTCGAGATCGAAGCGGTCGCGGTCGGGCTCGGCGTCGAGCAGCAGCGAGAGCCGGTCGCCGCCGCCTTTGACCATTGCCTTGAGGTCGACCAGCGCCCGGCCGGAACGCACGTCCGCCTCGCCGGCGAGGCTCGCGACCCGCGCCTCCCCGGTCACCGCCTTGCCGATTGCGAGCCGGCCGACGCGGAGTCGGCCGATATGTATGTCGAAGCCGGGCAGGACCGGGCCCGGCTGCTCGCTCGGCCTGAGCCTGGGCAGGCGATGGAGCGTGGCGACGTCCGCGTCTAACCGATGGATGACGAGCCGGTTGCCGATCCACGCCAAAGGCTCCCAGTCGACGGCGATCAGCGGCGATTCCGCGAACAGGCCCTGAGGGTCGTAGAGCCTCACGTCGCGAAGCTTGGTGTCGCTCCAGATCGAGCCTTCGATCCGGCCGATATGGATCCTGAGCCCGCTTCGAGGGGCCATCGCGGCGATCCGGTCGGCGATGAATCGGTGGCCCGGCCCGGTGTCGAGAAGCACTGCGAGCGCCGCCGCCAGCAGCGTCAGCGCCAGAGCGGCGACGACCACCGCCTTGGCTGCGCGCGACTGCCAGCGCCGGGCCATCTAGAAGGCCTGGCCGAGCGAGACGTAGACCGCCACCCGGGCATCGCCGCTCTGCGGGTTGAGCGGGGTTCCGACGTCGATCCGGATCGGCCCGAAGCGGGTGTGGTAGCGCACTCCCAGGCCGGCGCCGAAGCGGAGGTTGTCGAATTCGGGCAGCGACGAGGTCGAGATGTTGCCGCCGTCGAGGAAGGGGACGATCCCCCAATTGCCGAAGCGGATGCGGGCCTCGATCGCGAATTCGCTGAGGCTTCGGCCGCCGATCGGATCGTCGAACACCGGATCGCGCGGGCCCAGCCGCTGGAAGCCGTAGCCGCGCACCGATCCGCCGCCGCCGGCGTAGAAGCGCCGCGACGGCGCGATGCGGTCGCGATTGGCGCCGAGGATGGTTCCGAGCCGGACCCGGCCGGCGAGGGTCACGGTGGGCGTGAAGGGCTGGTAGAAGCTGCCGTCGATCTGGGTCCGCGCGTAGCCGAAGGTCCCGGACTGGAACGAGGCTTCCGGCGAGAAGCGAATCGCCAGCCTGTAGCCCTTGGTCGGATCGAGCAGGTCGTTCGAGCCGTCGTAGCTGAGGCTTGCGGGCAGGGCGCCGATGAAGAAGGTGCGCCGGCGGGTCATCCCGCTGGCGAGGTCGACGTCGCGCTCGTCGGTCGCGACCAGCTCGCCGCCCAGCGACCAGGTCCATTTCTTCTGCCAGATGAGGTTGGTCTGCCGCTCGATCGAGCCGGCGAGAAGGGCGGTGCGGGCGGCATAGGCCGCCCGGTCGATGTGGCTCACCGCGAACTGGGCGTTGAGCACCTGATCGCGGCGAAGGTAGTTGGCGCGCCTCAGCACCGCCCCGACCAGCTGCTCCTGGGTCCCGGCGACCCCCCTGAAGGTCACCGCGCCCTCGGGCGGGAGGAGGTTGCGATGCTGCCAGCTCGCCTCCAGCCTGACGCCCTCGCCGGTGCCGTAGCCGGCCTGGCCGGCGATCGTATGCATGGGCGCCCGCTCGAGCGAGACGGCGATGTCGACCGATTTCGCGCTCGCCCCGGCGACCGGCCGGATCGCCACGGCGGAGACGAGGCCGGTGGCGATCAGTGCCCGCTTGAGGTCGTCGACCAGGGGCGCCCGGTAGGGCTCGCCTGGCTTCCAGCGCGCGATCGTCTGGATGTGCTTGGCGCTGAACAGCGGCCGGCCCTCGACCACGACCCGGCCGAAGGTGCGCGATCCGTTCGGGTTGACCGGAAGGACGAGCGCGGCGGTCCGGCTCTCATGGTCGATCGCGATGTCCATCGTCCCGACCTCGGCGAAGGCATAGCCGCGCTTGCCGAGCTCGGCCCGCAGCGCCGCTTCGCCCGCCGTCACCCGGGCCGCGTCCACCGGCTGATCCGCCGCAACCCCGAAAGCGCGGCGAAGCTCGTCCTCATCCTCGCCGGCGCCTTCGAGCCCGGGCAGGCGCACCTCGGAGAAACGATAGAGCGGGCCGGGCTCCGCCTCCAGGATCACCGTCGCTTGACCGCCCGCCGCCCCGGCCTCGATCCGGGTCCGAACCAGGGCGTCGTAAAAGCCGCGCGCGCGGAGCAATTCGGCGAGCAGGTCCGCGTCGTCGCGGGCGCGCCGGTCGATCTGGGCGGCGTTGGCGGCCTCACGGCCGTTCTGCTCGAGCGTGGAGAGCGGCTCGAACTGGGCGCGCACCGCGGCCGTCAGGTCGGCGTCCAGCCCTTCGATCCGGACGGCGTAGCGGCGTTCCGCGGCTGCGTCGGCGAGCCCGGCATCCGGCGCATCGGCGATGGTATCGCCCGTCCCCTGCTCCATGTCCGGCCATTCGACTCCGAGATCGGGAAGCGGGTCGAGCGGCGCCGAGGGGTCGAGCGGCGGCTGGTCGAGCGGATCCGGCGGCGGGGCCGGCGCCTGCGCGAGGAGCGCCGCGGGGCAGGCGCACAGAAAAAAGGCGGCCAACGCGGCCGCCATTCCCCGCCCCGCTACGATCTGGAACATCTCGCCGAATCTAGCGGTCGCGCTCAGGCGCCGCCAGCCGGGAAATTACCGCGCCGTCGTCAGTGGACCGGCCCGGTCACCGCTTCGTCGCGGATCAGCTCGATCATCCGGCCGACCTCGCGCCAGCGGCAGAAATGGATGAAGTTGCCGAGATCGCGGCTTTTGCCGGCGCGAAGCGCGGCTTCCGATCCCGCATAGTCGCCGAACCGCTCGATCAGGGCGGCCGCTTCCGCGAAAGCGGCGCGGCCGGCAAAGACGTTCTGGTGATTCAAGTTTTTCCCCCGGGCGATCCCTGTGGCGCCGGCTTCTAGCGCCGTGGGGTTTCGAAACGGCGGAAGGCCATGCTTGACGAAGCGTTCACCACTAAATTCCTCCCCGGAGAGGAATTGAAGGCTTTCCGCCTTCCTGCCATGACCGCCGCCATGGCTCAGCGCACCCGATACACGCAGGCAGCCGGCTCGGTGCTGGCGATCAGCATCATCGCCGGCGCGGTGGCGGGCGTGATCGTCGGCCAGCCGAGCATCGGCTTTCTCATCGGCCTCGGCGCCGGAGTGCTGATCGCGCTGCTGTTCTGGCTCCAGGAGCGCAGGCGCTAGCGAAGCCGCCGTCCGATCCAGACGACCCGGCCGACGACGTCGATCGAATCGCGCTCGGTGTCGGGCCATGAGGGATAGGCTTCGTTGTCGCTGCGAACCGCGATTCGTCCCTGCGGGGAGAGGCTGAGCCGCTTCACCATCAGCGCGCCGCCGGATCGAAGCACGTAGATGCCGTCGCGAAGCCGCTCCGCCGAATCGTCTCGATCGACGAGGATCTCATCGCCGTCCGAGAGCGTCGGGCTCATCGAATCGCCTTCGACGCTGATCACCGAAAGCCGGTCGGCATTGCCTCCACCGAGGCCGAGGCGCCGGAGCCAGACCGGGTCGAACGCGATCCGTCCCAGGCGGCGCTCTTCGGCATCGAGCGCGCCCGGCCCGGCCGAGGCCCGGACGTCGAGCCGCGGCACGGAGACGAAGCCCTGCTCGCTCGACGGGGCGGGGGCGGGCCCGCCCAGCAGGCCTTCCTCGACTCCGAAATAGCGGGCGAGCAGCCGCCGGTCGTCCTCGGCCAGCCTGCGGGGGGTTCCGCGCTTGATATATTGCTGAACATAAGCGGCGTTACGCCCGAGCAGGCGCGAGAGGCCGGCATAATCCTCCCCCCGTTCCCGGATCAGGCGCTCGAGCTGCGCACGCGGGTCGCTGTCGCTCATGGGCTCCTTATAATGATAGGAATCGTCCTAGACAAGTAGGAAAGATTCGTCGATAAGAGAACACACAGGGAACAACGATTCGGAGGGCAGGCGTGGGGCTGCTGCTGATCCGCAGGGTGGAGTCTTTCATGCAAAGGACGCGGATGCGCCCGACGACGTTCGGGCGCCTGGCCGTGCGCGATCCTCACCTGGTCCACGACCTGAGACGCGGCCGGATCTTGCGGCCGCTGACCCGCTTGCGGGTCGAGGCCTTCCTCGATCGGATGGAACGGGAGCTGGGAGACGGGCCATGGCCTCCCCGCCGCTGACCGATGCCACGACGGCGCTGCTGAGGGCGATCAGAATCCGCCTCGTCGACTTTGCCGGCTTCGCGGTCGAGGAGATACGAAGCCGCGCCTGGGCGAGCCTGACCTTCCGCGGCGCTCGCCACGAGCTCGTCTTCCGGCTCGAGGGGGAGGGCGCCGAGGACGCGGCCGG
This sequence comes from Allosphingosinicella sp., assembly GCA_045811485.1. Taxonomy (GTDB): domain Bacteria; phylum Pseudomonadota; class Alphaproteobacteria; order Sphingomonadales; family Sphingomonadaceae; genus Allosphingosinicella. The sequence continues at coordinate 112,017 of JBJMTX010000025.1, read as the reverse complement.
GCAGTTCCTGAGCGGTCTCGCCGCCCGCGACCTCCTTATGCCCGGTCACCTGGTCGCGCACCTCACGCTCGTCGCGGAAGAACGGCGGGCGGGCTCCGCCCGGATCCGCCTCGAAGCGCTGACGGTCGAGGATGCCTGAGGATCAGTTTCCGGTCGAGGCGATCTTCTGAAGATCGTTGATCGCGCTGCGCAGGCGATGGCCGACCCGCTCCTCCTCGGCCGCCGGTTCCTCGGTCGGAAGCTCGACGGCGGGGAGCGCCTGGCGCTTGCTCTTCAGGCCGAATTCGATCCGGCTGACGAGCTGGGTCAGCGGCTGGTCGTCCTCGGCCTCGGCCTCGGGCAACCGGTCGGCGAGTTCGGCCAGCGGCACCGGGCCGGGTTCGGATTCCGATTCCGGTAGCGGCTCTGGCTCCACCTCTTCGGCCTCCGGCTCCAACTCGGCTTCCGCGGGCTGCGGAACGAGGAAGGCAGGGAGCGGGCGGTGCTCGGTTTCGGCGACCGGTTCATCGGCAACTTGCGCTTCGACGACCGGAGCCTCCATCGCCTCTTCGAGCTCGAGCGGCTCGCCCAGATCGCGCGCCGCCAGCAGCGGGCGCCGGGCGGGCGCGTCGGGATGAGCATCGGCGCGCCGGACCCTGGGGGCCTCGGGCTCCGGCTCGGCCTGCGGCGTCGCTCGGCGAGCAGGCAGCCGGTCGAGCGCGCTCATCAGCAGCCACACGCCGGCGAAGGCGAACAGCAAGGCGGCGCCGACGACGGCGAGCCGCGCCGTGTCGCCGAGCGGCGGCTGGGCGGCCGGCAGCAGGTGCGGCAGCCCTGTCGCCTGGACCAGTCCGGAGAGGACCGGCTCGGGCATCGCGAAAGCGACGAATCCGGCCGAGACCGCGGCGAGGGCCGCCAGGCCGGTGTTGAACGCCTTGGCGCCGTGAGAGGAGAGGTTAGCCATCAGACCGCCTTGCCCGTAAGCTTTTGGTAAGCGGGGATGTAACGGGAAATATTTGACGACCAGTTACGATCCCGTTCGATGAAGGCGCGGGCGGTGTCGCGCCTTTCCTCCCATCGCCCGCGATTGGCGAACAGGGTGTCGAGCGCGTCGGCCAGGGCCTGCGGGTCGCCGGCCGGGAACAGCGTCCCGGTCACGCCGTCCTCGATCAGCTCGCGATGCCCGCCGACATTGGAGGCGACGACCAGCTTCCTCTGCGCCATCGCCTCGAGCGGTTTCAGAGGCGTGACCAGCTCGGTCAGCCGCATCGCCTTGCGCGGATAAGCGAGGATGTCGATCAGCCCGTAATAGCGGTCGACCTCGTGATGGGGGATGCGCCCGACGAAATGGATTCGCCCGCGCGCCGGCGAGGCTTCCGCCTGAGCTCGAAGCGCGTCTTCCACCGGGCCGCCGCCGACGAGCAGCAGATGCGCCTTGGGCCGGCGCTTCAGAAGCAGCGGCATCGCCTCGATCAGATCGTCGAGCCCCTCATAATCGTAGAAGGAGCCGATGAAGCCGACCACGTCCGCGCCGCCGAGCCCCAGCTTGCGGGCGAGGTTGCGGTCGGCGCCGAGCGGGTTGCCGAACAATCCGAGGTCGACGCCGTTGGGCGCGACCATGATCTTCTCCGGCGCGATTCCCCGCTCGATGAGGTCGCGCCTGAGGCCTTCGCAGATCACCGCCACCCCGTCCGCGCGGCGCGCGGCCCAAGTCTCGATCCGGCGGATCAAGCGGTAGCGCGGCGAGCCTTCGCGCCCGGTGCCGTTGCCCACCGCCGCATCCTCCCAGAAGGCGCGGATCTCGTAGAGCAGGGGAAGTCCCCGGCGCTTCGCCACCGGCAAGGCGGCGAGGGCGTTCAGGACCGGCGAGTGGACGTGGAGCTGGTCGGGCTTCCATTCCTCCGCCAGCGCCTCGAGCCGGGCCCGCAACGCCCGTATCTCGCGCCACTCCCTCAGCGGCGAAGGCGCCGGCGCGGGCAGAGGCGTTCGGTAGAAGTCGATGCCCTCGATCGTCTCGGGATCCGGGCCGCCGCGCCAGTGGCGCGCCCCCGTCAGGCAGGCGATGTCGAGGCCGCGCGCCTTCTGAGCCGTCACGATCGCGCGGGTGCGGAACGTGTAGCCGCTGTGAAGCGGCAGGCTGTGGTCGAGCACGTGCAGGATCCGCATGCCCGCGGCTCTGCCACGACAAGCTTAACGGCCCGTCAACTGGCGCCCTCTAAAGCGAGCCCGAGGAGACGGTCCGGGCAATGATCGACAATTTCGCGCTGGCGCTGACCCACGGGCTGATGCTGCTCGCCGCCTGGCGCCTGCTCAGCCGCCCCGATCTCGACGACGACACGGTCGCGCCGCCGCCGCTGGCCGCGCCCCGCAAGCTGCCCTTCCTGAAGGGCGCGCCCGGTGCGTGACCTCGCCTTCATCGGCTTCATCCTCGCGCTGCTCGGCCTCGGCCTGAGGCGGCCGTTCCTGTTCGTCCTCCTCTACGTCTATGTCGACACCGTCTCGCCGCAGCGCCTGTCCTACTATCTGATCAACTCGATCCCGCTCTCCATGTACGTCGCCGCCTTCGCCATCGGCGGCTGGCTGCTCGCCGACGACAAGAGGCAGTTCCGGATCGCGCCCCGGCAAGGCCTGATGCTGATGCTGCTCGGCTGGGCCTTCTTCACCACCACCCACGCCGATTTCCCCGTCGAGGCGCTTGAGAAGTGGGACTGGGTGTCGAAATCGCTCATCTGGGCGATGTTCATGCCGCTGGCGCTTCGAACCCGTCTCCGGCTCGAGGCGACCCTTCTGTTCATGGTCCTCTCGGCCGGCGCGATCGTCATCGTCGGCGGAATCAAGACTCTCGCGTCGGGCGGCGGCTACGGCGTGCTCAACCTGATGGTGACCAGCAACAGCGGCCTCTACGAGGGCAGCACCATCTCGACCGTCGCCATCGCGATCGTCCCGGTGATCCTCTGGCTGAGCCGCTTCGGAACCGTCTTCCCGCGCGACTGGCGGGTACGCCTGTTCGCCGCGGCGCTGATCTTCGCCTGCCTGCTCATCCCGGTCGGGACCGAGGCCCGGACCGGCCTCGTCTGCATCGGCGTCCTCGCCGTGCTCCTGCTTCGCGACGTCAAGCGGCGCTTCCTCTACATGAGCTGCGTCGCACTGCTCGGCCTCGTCGCCGTGCCCTTCCTCCCGGAGAGCTTCTCGACGCGGATGGACACCATCTCCAATCACGAGGCGGACAGCTCGGCGGCCTCGCGGCTGGCGGTGTGGGGCTGGACCTGGAACTATGCCAAGGAGCATCCCTTGGGCGGCGGGTTCGAGGCCTACCGGCAGAACCGCCTCCAGGTCCACACCGTCGCGACCAACGGCGCGGGCCCCGTCGCCGAGGTCGACTGGAAGGTGCTCGAAGACAAGGGCCGCGCCTACCACAGCAGCTATTTCGAGATGCTCGGCGAGCAGGGCTTCCCAGGCCTGTTCCTGTTCCTCCTGATCCAGCTCGGCGGCCTCGTCAGGATGGAGATAGTGCGCCGCCGCTTCCGCCGCGAGACCGGCGACGAGGCCTGGATCGCGCCGCTGGCGACCGCGCTCCAGTCCGGGCAGATCATATACCTTGTCGGCTCGCTCTTCGTCGGGATCGCCTTCCAGCCGTTCGTCTGGATGCTTCTCGCCGTTCAGATCGGCTTCGACCTCACCCTCGCCCGGCGCTCGAAGGCGGAGGCGAAGCGGCCCTTCCTCCGGCCTCAGGCGGTCTCGAGCGAGGCGTCCGCTTTCTCGTAGAGCGCGATCAGCGCCGCGGTGAAGGCGGGGATATCCTCCGGCTTTCGGCTGGTAACGATATTGCCGTCGACCACCGCTTCCTCGTCTACCACCTCGCCGCCCGCATTCCTGAGGTCGGTCCGGATCGACGGCCATCCGGTCACCCGGCGTCCGCGAACCACGTCCGCCTCGACCAGAAGCCACGGCCCGTGGCAGATCGCGGCGACCGGCTTGCCGGCGTCGGCGAAGGCGCGGACCGTCGCGACCACCGTCTCGTCCATCCTCAGCTTGTCCGGATTCTTGGTGCCGCCGGGAAGGACGAGCGCGTCATAATCCGCCGCGTCGACGTCGCCGATCGTGCAGTCCGCCTCTATGCTCGCTTCCTTGTCGCCCTTGATCTCGCCCTTCTCGAGGGAAGCGAGAGTCACCTTCGCGCCGCGCTCGATCAGCCTGCGCCGAGGTTCGAGCAGCTCGGAATCCTCGTAGCCGTCCGTGGCGATGAACAGGATCCGGGCGTTGGCGATGCTGGGCATTCAATAATCTCCTTCGAGCGTTCAACCGCCCGGCGGACGCAAGCGTTCCCGGAACGAACCGCCCGGGCGGGCGCTTATCCGGCCCATGCTCAGCTTCGTCGACGATTCGGTCCTTCCCGGAATCACCCGCCAGCGCCGCGGCCGCTACTGGCAATATTTCGCGCCGGACGGAAGCCGCATCGCCGACCGCGACGAGATCGACCGGCTGAACGCGATCGGGATGCCGCCCGCCTATGAGCGCTGCTGGTTCTGCCCGAAGCCGAACGGCCACATCCAGGCCACCGGCTACGACGCCCGGGGCCGCAAACAATATCGCTATCATCCGCGCTTCCGCGAGCAGCAGGAAGTGCGCAAGTACGAGCGGCTCGCCGCCTTCGGACGGGCGCTTCCGAAGCTTCGCAAGCGGGTGGAGGAGGATCTCGAGGGCAAGCCGACCGCCCGCGACACCGTCCTCGCCGCGGTGGTCCGGCTGATCGACGAGACGAGGATGCGCGTCGGCAACGAGGAATATGCGAAGGAGAATAAGAGCTTCGGCGCGACCACGCTGAGGAACCGGCACGCCAAGGTCGAGCGCGGCAAGCTTCGGATCAGCTATGCCGGCAAGCACGGCATCAAGCGCACCGTCACCCTGACCGACCGCAACCTGGTCCGCATCGCCCGAAAGACCCAGGACCTGCCCGGGCAGAATCTGTTCGAATATGTCACCGAAGACGGCGAGACCTGCCCCGTTACCTCCGGAGACGTCAACGCCTACATCAAGGAGGCGATGGGCGACGAATTCACCGCCAAGGACTTCCGCACATGGGGGGCGAGCACGATCGCCTTCGAGGAGACGGTGCGGCGGGCGAAGAAGCACGGCCGGGTCAAGCTCAGGAGCGTGATCGAGCCGGTCGCCGAGGCGCTCGGCAACACCGCCGCGATCAGCCGCAAATCCTACGTCCATCCCGCCCTCATCGAGGCCGCCAAGGATGCCGGAGTGCTCGGCGCGTGCAGGCTTCCACGCGGGTCCAAATATATGAGCTCGGCCGAGCGCGGGCTCGGCGAATTCCTCGAAACGCTGGACGAAAAGGCCGAAGCTGCTGCAAAGGCCGCCTGATGGCGGGGAACGCGACGACCAATTTCGCCCAGAAGACGAGCGCGCTCGGGTCCGAGGCGCAGGCCTGGTTCAGCGGCAATCTGGTCGGGATCCTCATCGCGGTCGCGATCGGGACGGCCATCGCGCTCGCCATGCTGGCGGTCCGCTCGCTCGGCTGCAAGCTGATCGCGAGGCTCGGCGGCGATCCGCACTGGCCGGCCATCTTCGCCCGCGTTCTGGCTCGGACGAAGCTCTATTTCATCATCTTCACCTCGGCCCAGCTCGTCGCGGAGCACGCCTTCACGCCGCCTTCCCTGATGAGCCTGATCCACGCCGGCTTCGTCATCGCCGCGGCCCTCCAGGCGGCGATCTGGGGGCGGGAGCTGGTGCTCGGCTACGTCTCCCACCGCGCCGGGGTGGACGACGAGCACAGCACGCTCGCCTCGGCGATCGGGATCATCCGGCTGCTGGTGACGGTGACCCTGTTCGCCATCGCCATCATCCTCATCCTCGACAATCTCGGCGTCAACGTCACCGGCCTGATCGCCGGCCTCGGAATCGGCGGAATCGCCATCGGCCTTGCCGCCCAGGGCATCTTCTCGGACCTGTTCGCGGCGCTCTCGATCCTGTTCGACAAGCCGTTCCGCCGAGGCGACACGATCAGCTTCGACGGGACGACCGGGACGGTCGAGCGGATCGGCCTCAAGAGCACCCGAATCCGCTCGGTCAACGGCGAGGAGGTGATCATCTCCAACGCCAAGCTGCTCGATACGCGTCTCCAGAACATGACCCGGCTCCAGCACCGGCGCATGGTGATGACCCTGGCCCTGGTCTATCGAACCACCGCCGAGCAGCTCGCCGCGCTTCCCGCCGAGCTCAAGGCGATCGTCGGGCGCCAGCCCCGCGCGCGTTTCGATCGCGCCCACGTCGCCGCCTTCAGCCCCTCCTCGATCGACGTCGAGCTGGTCTTCTTCGCCGAGGCTCCCGACTACGCGACCTTCATGGACGTCCGCCAGGCGGTGATGCTCGACATATTGCGCCGCTTCGCGGAGCTCGGCATCGAATTCGCCTACCCGACCCAGACCACCTTCACCGCCGCCCCCGACGGCCGCCTGATCATGCCCTATGCGGAGCCGAGGCTGCCAGCGGAGGAGAGGTAGGCGTCGAGCCGCTCGATCTGCGCGGCCTTCTCATCCTCGCCGAGGAACGAGCCTTCGAAGCTGTTGCGCGCCAGCGTCGCGAGGGCGTCGCGGTCGAGCAGGCTGGCGACCGCGCGGTAATTGTCGTTCACATAGCCGCCGAAATAGGCCGGATCGTCGGAGTTGATCGTCGCTCGCAGCCCCGCCGCGAGCATCAGGGCAATGGGGTGCGCCGCGAGGTCGGAGACGACGCACAGCTTGAGGTTGGAGAGCGGGCAGACGGTGAGCGTCATGTGCTCGCGCGCCAGCCGCTCGACCAGCGCCGGATCCTCCATCGAGCGATTGCCGTGGTCGAGCCGGTCGACATGGAGGACGTCGAGCGCCTGGAGCACGTAGTCGGGCGGGCCCTCCTCGCCGGCATGGGCGACCCGCTTCAGCCCCCGCTCCGCCGCGGCCGCGAAGACCCGGGCGAACTTTTCCGGCGGGTGCCCGAGCTCGGAGGAATCGAGCCCGACCGCCTCGATCCGGTCGAGCCAGGGCTCGGCTTCGCGAAGGGTGGCGAAGGCGGCGTCCTCGTCGAGATGGCGGAGGAAGCAGAGGATGAGCTTGGAGGTCAGGCCGTGCCGCTGCTCCGCCTCCGCCATCCCGGCCAGCAACCCTTTCATCGCCACGCCGAAAGGAATGCCGCGGTCGGTGTGGGTCTGGGGATCGAAGAAGATTTCCGAGTGGGTCACGGAGTCCGCCGCGGCGCGATCGAAATAGGCCGAGGCGAGGTCGCGGAAATCCTCCTCGGTCTGAAGGACGGCCGCGCCCTGGTAATAGATGTCGAGGAAGTCCCGCAGGTTCGAGAAGCTGTAGGCCGCCCGCACTTCCTCGACGCTGCGGAAGGGGATCTCCACGCGGTTGCGGCGCGCCAGCTCGAACATCAGCTCGGGCTCGAGGCTGCCCTCGATATGCATGTGCAGCTCCGCCTTGGGCAGGCCGGCGATGAAGGCGTTTAGATCGGTCATGACCGCTGGCTACACCGGCTTCAGCCCGGACGAAAGCGGCGGCGTCGCGCCTCGATCTCGAAACGATGGTTCGGCTTGATCTCGCGGTTGACGAACTCGCCCGCCGACGGGGCGGAGCACAAGGCCCGGTACATCTCCATCGCCACGTCGAAATAGCGGTAGCGGTCTCCGCCGGCATACCAGATGTCAAGGGTCCGCTCCTCGTCTTCGTAAGCGGCCCGGTCGATGGCGCTCGAGTCGAATTCGTGGACGTGCAGCGCCATCTACAGCCCCACATCCTCCAGCGACAGCAAGGTCGCGTTGCCGCCGGCGCTGGTCGTGTCGGTGCTGGTCACGCGCTCGGCGCAGAAGCGGGGGAGGTAGTGGGGGCCGCCCGCCTTGGGCCCGGTTCCGGACTGGCCCTCGCCGCCGAAGGGCTGAGAGCCGACGATGGCGCCGATCATCGATCGGTTGACGTAGAGGTTGCCGACCGTCCCGGTCTCCTCGACCGTCTCGGCGGCGCGGGCGATGCGGCTGTGAAGGCCCATTGTGAGGCCGAAGCCCGAGCTGTTCACCCGCCGCACCGTCCCGGCGAGGTCGCCGCCCTTCCAGGTGGTGACGTGGAGGAGGGGACCGAACCATTCCTCGCGAAGGTCCTCGATCGCGTCGATGCGGATCAGGGTCGGCGGAACGAACAGTCCCTCGCCGGGCGCCGCGACGGTCTTCACGATCCGGTCCTTCATCGCCTCGCGCCGGCCCATCAGCTTGTCGAAGGAAGGCTTGTCGATCACCGGACCGACGTCGGTGCGCGGATCGGCCGGGTCGCCGACGATGAGCGTGTCCATCGCTCCCGCCAGCATCTCCAGCGTGCGCTCGGCGATATCCTCCTGGAGAACGAGCAGGCGGAGCGCCGAGCAGCGCTGGCCGGCCGAGCGGAAGGCGGAGGTGACGACGTCCTGGACGACCTGCTCGGGAAGTGCGGTCGAATCGACGATCATCGCATTGACCCCGCCGGTCTCGGCGATCAGCGGGATGATGTCGCGGTGATCGTCGGCGATCAGCGTCCGGGCGATGGTCTTGGCGGTCGCGGTCGAGCCGGTGAAGGCGACCCCGGCGATCCGGACGTCCTCCATCAATTTCTGGCCCATGTCGCGGCGCCCGGCGGCGAGGATCAGGGCGTCCTCCGGGATGCCCGCCTCGTGGGCGAGGCCGACCGCGTAGGCGGCGATCTGCGGGGTCTGGGAGGCCGGCTTGGCGATGACGCTGTTGCCCGCCGCGAGCGCCGCCGAGACCTGGCCGAGGAAGATGGCGAGCGGGAAGTTCCAGGGGGCGATGCACACCCAGGCGCCGCGCCCCTCCATCCTCAGCACGTTGCGCTCGCCGGTCGGCCCGGGAAGCTCGACCGGCTGGAGATGCTTTCGCGCCTGGGCGGCATAGTAACGGCAGAAATCCACCGCCTCGCGCACCTCGGCGAGCGCGTCGGGGATCGTCTTCTTGGCCTCCTGGACCGCGATCCGCATCAGCATGTCGCGATCCTCTTCGAGCAGGTCGGCGAGCCGCTCGAGCGCCCCGGCGCGCTCGTCGACGCTCCGCCGCGACCAATCCTCGAAGCCCTCCAGGGCGCGCTCGACGAGCTCGCCCGCGTCGGGGCTGGTCGGAGTCGCGAAATCGAGCGCCGGCGCCACCGCCGCGGCGACCCGCTCCAGCTCGGGCCGATCGTTGAGGTCGAGCCCCTGGCTGTTGCGCCGCTCCGGCGCGAACAGCTCGGTCGGAAGCGGGATGGACGGGTGGCGGGTCCCGCCGACGGCGGCGATCCGGGCGACGGGATCGGCGATCAGGTCGGCATCCGAAAGCCGCTCGTCGGCGAGCTGGTGGACGAAGCTGGAATTGGCCCCGTTCTCGAGCAGGCGCCGGACGAGATAGGCGAGCAGGTCCCGGTGGCCGCCGACCGGCGCGTAGATCCTTGTATGGTAGCCCCGCTCGCGCACCAGGGTCTCGTAGAGGCCCTCGCCCATGCCGTGCAGCCGCTGGAACTCGAAGTCGCGGCTCTCGCCGGCCCATTCGAGGATGGTCGCGACGGTGAGCGCATTGTGGGTGGCGAAGGCGGGATAGATGCTCTTGGCCTTCAGCATGTCCTTCGCGCAGGCGAGGTAGGAGACGTCGGTCGCGGCCTTGCGGGTGAACAGGGGATAATCGGCGAGGCCTTGCTCCTGGGTGCGCTTGATCTCGCTGTCCCAATAGGCGCCCTTGACCAGCCGGACGGCGATCCGCCGGCCCGTCGCGGCGCCGACCGAATCCGCCCAGGCGATGGTCGGGCGGGCGCGCTTGCCATAGGCCTGAACCGCCATTCCGAGGCCGTCCCAGCCCTTGAGCGACGGAAGGCCGGCGACCGCCTCGATGATGTCGAGGCTCATCTCGAGCCGCTCGCTCTCCTCGGCGTCGACGGTGAAGGCGATTCCCTTGTCCCTGGCGAGGAGGGCGAGCGCTTCCACCTGCTCGATCAGCGACGGCACGCAGCGATCATATTGGCCGACCTCGTAGCGGGGATGGAGCGCGGAGAGTTTGACGGAGATGCTGTGCCCGCGTTCCGCCACCTTCCCGACGGCCCGGATCGCCTCCTCATAGGCGCAGAAATAGCGCTCGCCGTCGGGGAACGTGCGCGCCGCCTCGCCGAGCATGTCGAAGCTGGCGGTGAAGCCGGCATTCTCGCGCTTCTCCATCCGCCTGATCGCTTCGTCGATGGTCCGGCCCATGACGAAGATCTCGCCCATCAGCCGCATCGCCGCGCCGACCGCCTGGCGGACGAACGGCTCGCCGGCGCGGGCGACGAGGCGCTTCAGCACGCTCGCCTGCTCGCTCTCGGCGACCAGGGCGCGGCCGATCACCAGCCCCCAGGTCGCCGAATTGACCAGGGTCGAATGCGACTTGCCCCTGTGCGCGCGCCAGTCGGCATTGCCGAGCTTGTCGGCGATGAGCTGGTCGGCGGTCTCCGGATCGGGAACTCGAAGGAAGGCCTCGGCGAGCGAGAGCAGGGCGATGCCCTCCGACGTGTTGAGCCGATATTCCTGGAGGAACTGGTTGACCCAGCCCGACGACTGGGCGGCGCGAAGGTCGCCGAGCATCGCCAGCGCCCGTTTCTCGACCCGCGAGCGCGAATCGGCGTCGAGCGCCGCGTCTCGCAGCAGCGGCTTCAGCACCTCCGGTTCGGGCGCTCTGTGGAGCCGCCTCAGTTCCGCACGCGCGGTTGCCGTAGCGTCCGCCATAATCTTCGTCCCCGCAGGGCTTGAGTCTGCCATCGGCTGCGCTCTAGACCGCCTCCATGCCCATCGCCAGCATCGAAGACATACAAGCCAAGGTTGGTTCCGAAGTTGGAGTGTCGGACTGGATCCTGGTCGACCAGGCCCGAATCGACGCTTTCGCAGCGATCACCGAGGATCCGCAGTTCATCCATATCGACCCGGAGGCCGCGGCCAAGACCCCGTTCGGGGGCACCGTCGCCCACGGCTTCCTCACATTGTCGCTGCTCAGCCGGATGGCGGCCGACTCGATGGTTCGGCTCGAGGGCGTGAAGATGGGGGTGAATTACGGCTTCGAGCGCGTGCGCTTCATGGCGCCCGTCCGCTCCGGCAAGCGGATCCGCGGCCGCTTCACGCTCCTGCGCTTCGAGGAGAAGCGGCCGGGCCAGTGGCAGGTTATGCATGAAGTAACGGTCGAGATCGAAGGCGAGGAGAAGCCCGCCCTTGTCGCCGACTGGATCGGTCTCATCTTCGTCTGATCAACAGGAGCCCCAATATGGCCACCCGCGAAGCCGTCATCGTCTCAACCGCCCGAACGCCGATCGGCAAGGCCTATCGCGGCGCGTTCAACGCCACGCCGTCGCCGACCCTCGCAAGCCACGCCATCAGGGCGGCGGTCGAGCGGGCGAAGATCGATCCCGCCGAGGTCGAGGACGTCGTCATGGGCGCGGCTCTGCAGCAGGGGGTGCAGACGACGATCGGGCGCACCTCGGCGCTTCGCTCGGGCCTCCCCGTCACCGTCTCGGGAATGTCGGTCGACCGGCAATGCGCCTCGGGGCTGATGGCGATCGCCACGGCGGCCAAGCAGGTCATCGTCGACCGGATGCCGATCTGCGTCGCCGGCGGCGTCGAGAGCATCTCGATGGTCCAGACCGCCGAGATGCGGGTCGGGCCGGACCCGGAGCTGCTCTCGATGCACAACGGCGTCTACATGCCGATGATCCAGACCGCCGAGGTGGTCGGCAAGCGCTACACGGTGAGCCGCGAGCGCCAGGACGCCTATGCCCTTCGTTCCCAGCAGCTCACCGCCAAGGCCCAGGCCGAGGGCCGCTTCGACGACGAGATCGTGCCGGTCACGGCGAAGATGCTGGTCAAGGACAAGGAGACCGGCGAGACCTCGATGAAGGAGGTCACGCTGGCGAAGGACGAGGGCAACCGCCCGCAGACCACGCTGGAGGATCTCCAGAAGCTCCAGCCGGTGATGGGGCCGGAGGCGATGATCACCGCCGGCAATGCCAGCCAGCTGTCGGACGGCGCCTCGGCCTGCGTCCTGATGGAGGCCGGCCTCGCCGCGGAGCGCGGCCTGAAGCCGCTCGGCCGCTATGTCGGGATGGCGGTGGCCGGTACCGAGCCGGACGAAATGGGCATCGGACCGGTCTTCGCGGTGCCCAAGCTGCTCACCCGCTTCGGCCTCAGCGTCGACGATATCGGCCTTTGGGAGCTGAACGAGGCCTTCGCCGTCCAGGTCCTCTACTGCCAGGACCGGCTCGGAATCCCCGATGACCGCTTGAACGTCGACGGCGGCTCGATCTCGATCGGCCATCCCTACGGAATGTCGGGCGCGCGGATGACCGGACACGCTTTGATTGAGGGCAAGCGCCGCGGAGTCCAGTGGGTCGTCGTCACCATGTGCGTCGGCGGCGGAATGGGCGCGGCCGGGCTGTTCGAGGTTCTGTAGCAGTTCGTCTGGGGCGAGGGTTCAGGGCTTGGCGTAGAGCGCCGCCTCCGCCGCCCGCCGCCTGACGAGGCCGGGAAGGACCCGGCCCGCCGCTTTGATCCACTTGGCGAATTCCTCGGCCGCGCCGGCGAAGTCGCCGGCCCGGTGCTTCTTGAGCAGCGTGCTTGATGAGAGGGCGCCCGGCCCCAGATTGTAGGCGAAGCTGACCATCGCGTCGAACTGGTTCTGGGTCGTCGGCGTGTCGCCGAGGATGTTCGAGACCTTCTCGGCGAACTCGTCGAGATGGGCCGAGAAGCGGTCGTCGCATTGCTGCTGAGTCCAGACGACGCCTTTCCTGACGTCGGGCCCGGTCGTTCCCCAGCCGATCGTCCACGGATCGCCGCCCGAACCGGGATCGGGATAGGCGGCGAAGCTTCCGTCCGGCTGCCGCTTCGCGCAGCCTTCGAATTCCTGGACCAGGCTCACGCAATTCTGACTTGGCTTCATCTCGCTTCTCCCCCGCTGAGCGGCGATTCGGAAGCGCATCATGATCCAGTTTTCGAATGTCGCCAACTCGCTGCGGCGAGGCAACCCGGCGCGGCTTCCTCCGTTGTCCCCGCGAAACGAAGGAGGTTCGTCAATGCCCGTCTCCAACCTGACGCTCGTCGAGCGCATCGCCCGAGTGCTCGCGGGCCGCTATCACAGCAGCAATGCGGAGGGCGACGACCCCTCCGCGGGGCCGACCGTGGACGAGACCTGGCACGAATATGTCCAGGACGCGCTGTCGATCCTTCGGACGATGCGCGAGCCCGATCAGGTCATGGCCGCGGCCGGCGACGCCGCGACCTGGGAGCGGATGGTCGAAGCGGCCCTCAACGTCGAGCGCGCGGTCGGCAGCGCTTAACCCCCCGTCGTCATTGCGAGCGAAGCGAAGCAATCCAGTCCGCGGCGGCGGAAACGTGTAGATTGCTTCGTCGCTTCGCTCCTCGCAATGACGGCTATTCCGCGAACCTGGGGACTCCGGCGAAGCCGCCGGCGGCTCTGAGCGCGTCGGCGTCCATCAGCTTGCCGTCCATCATCACCACCTTCGTGTGCCGAAGGTCGCCGATGCGCTTCGAGGGATCGCCGTCGACCAGAACGAGGTCGGCGGCCTTGCCGACCGCGATCGAGCCGGTCGTGCCGTCCACGCCGACCAGATGCGCGGGAGCGATCGTCGCCGCCGCAAGCGCCTCCGCGGGCGTGAAGCCGGCATCGACATAGAGTTCGAGCTCGCGGACCAGCTCCATTCCGCTGCCGTCGGTTCCGGCGACGATCGGCACGCCGGCCTTGTGCATGGCGCCGACGAGGTTCGCTCAGCTTCCGGAAGCTCGCCCGCCAGTCGGCGCGGGTCAGCCCCTCCGGCACCGCGAAGCCGCCCTGCCGGAAGCCGCGCTCGGTCGCCGGCGGAAGGGTTCCGACGAACGGCGCATAGGCCGGCGAGAGATCGCCGTTTTCCGGAACGAACAGGCTCTCGGCGACGACCAGGGTCGGGTCGGCGGTGATGTGGCGCCGTGCCATGGTCGCGATCAGGCCCTTCATCGGCTCGGCGTTGAGATCGACGTCCTTGGCGTAGCGGCCCGGCCCCTGAAAGCGCAGGATCCCGTTCGAATGGTTGACGACCTCGTCCGGCATCGCCTGCATCATGACGAAATAGATGTGGGTGACCTCGTCATAGCCCGCGTTGATGGCGTCGAGCGTCCGCATGCCCGCGGGCAAATGGCCGTGGACGTGAAGGCCGAGCCGGTGCGCCTCCGCGGTCGAGGCGGGGAGCCAGGCCGGGTTGAACGTGCCGTAGAATTTCACTCCGGTCATTCCGTCGGCCTTGGCGCGCCGGACCGCGGCGATCGCCTCGTCCTGCGAAGTGACGACCTCGGCGACCTGGGCGGTGTTCGGGCCTTTGCCGTCGATCAGCATCGAGGCGTAGACGTGGGGGCTGAGCAGCTCGCCCTTCGCCCGGCGCTCGCGCCGCGCCAGGGTCAGGGGAATGATGTTGCCGGGATCGCGCGCCGAGGTGATCCCGAGCGAGAGAAGCATCGGCCCGGTGCTGTCGTCGCCGAAATGCATGTGCGAATCCCACAGGCCGGGGACGAGGGTCTTGCCCCGGCCGTCGAACACCTGCGCGCCGGCGGGCACTCGGACTTTCGCCGACGGGCCGACCGCGACGATGCTGCCCTTGTCGACGACCACCGTCTGGCCTTCGGCGAAGCGGCTGCCGTCGAGGAAGGCGCGGACGTTGGTGAAGGCCACCCGCCCCGCCGGAGTCGTGGCGAGCTTGCGCGCCAGCACCGGCGAGCGCGCTCCGAGCGCCTCGTCCTGGGCGTGCTCGAGGATCGGCTGGGCATCCTCATACCCGACCGGGATCGTCGAGAGGGCGCCGACGGAGGCGAAGAACTTGCCGTCCTCGGTCGCCCAGATCGGGATCGGCGTGTTGCTGACCCCGGTGATCGCATAGGCGATCACCTTCTTCTGCGCGGCGCCGGTGCCGACGGTCGCGGTGGTCAGCGGCTCCAGCCGCGCCCGCCCGCCCGGAAGCAGGGCGATGCTGTGATCGGGCGCCGCGATCGACCGCTCGAGCAGATCGTTGAAATTGCCGATGCTCGACCCGGCGGCGAGATAGAAAGCGGGCGCCGAATAGCCGGCGCTGCCGCCGTCGACGGGAGATTTCCAGCGCGCCTGTCCGCCGGCGACGGCGAAGGTCTCGCCGACATCGCCCTGCGGGCTCGACCCGCGAAGCGCATAATCGGCGATCATCCCGTCGGGGCCGTAGCGCGTGGCTTCGTCCTCTTCCCAGACCTGGCCGCGAAGGACGAGGCTGAGCCGTCCCATGCGGGTGCCGTCGGACGCCGTCCATTCGCTCGCCTCGCCATGCTTGCCGGCGGTCGACATGATGACGAAATGCTGGGCGTCGGCGGGGGGCTTTGCGAGCTGGTCGGCGGGGACCTGCGCCCAGGCGGTTGAGGCGCTCAGCGCCAGGGTGATCGCCAACAATCGCCGCATGGTCCCTCTCCCCGAAAGGCGGGAGGCTAAGCGCGCCCGGGGCCTAATTCAATTGCCCCGGATTGCGAAAGGCCGCCCCCTTTTGGGGACGGCCTTTCCATTGTCAGCGGGGAAGCGGCCTCGTTCGTCAGGCGCGAGCCTCCGCGGAGGCCGCGCTCACCGAACTCGCCGCTTTGGGCATATGACAATGAGACATCAGACCACCTCCTTTCGCTTGTTTGACAGTGAGGAGGAGATGGGATGGGCGAGAGAAAATTCAAGCGGAGCAAAGAGATAACGAGCTAGTAAGGCGGCCGGTCCAGCCCCGCCGGGCTCTTGGTGAAGACCTCGCAGCCGTCCTCGGTGATCCCGACGCTGTGCTCGAACTGCGCCGAGAGCGAGCGGTCGCGGGTGACGGCGGTCCAGCCGTCCTCGAGCAATTTCACCGCCGCCTTGCCGATGTTGATCATCGGCTCGATGGTGAAGAACATTCCCGGCCTCAGCTCGGGCCCGGTGCCGGGCCGGCCGGCATGGACGACCTCCGGCGCGTCGTGGAACAGCCGGCCGAGGCCATGGCCGCAAAAGTCGCGGACGACCCCGTAGCGGTGCTTCTCGGCATGGACCTGGATGGCGTGCCCGACGTCGCCGAGATACTTGCCCGGCCGCGCCTGCTCGATCCCGAGCATCATGCATTCGTAGGTGATGTCGACCAGCCGCCGCGCCCGGATCGGAACGTCGCCGATCAGGAACATCCGGCTGGTGTCGCCGTGCCAGCCGTCGAGGAGGATGGTGACGTCGATGTTGACGATGTCGCCTTCCTTCATCACCCGGTCGCCCGGAATGCCGTGGCAGACGACGTGGTTGATCGAGGTGCAGCAGCTTCCGGTGAAGCCGCGATAGCCCAGAGTCGCCGGGACTCCGCCGCGCGCGCGCATCTCGCGATAGACGATGTCGTCGATCGCCTGGGTGGTCACTCCGGGGAGGACATGGGGGACGAGGGCGTCGAGCACCTCGGCGGCGGCCCGTCCCGCCCGGCGCATGCCCTCGAACGCCTCGGGCCCATGAAGCTTGATCGCGCCCGAGCGCCCGATCACTTCGGTTCCGGCAACGGCCTGATATTGAGTCATTGCATGAATATAGGCGCGCAGGCGCGACTTGGCGACCCTGCTCCGGACGGCTAAGCGCCGGGAAGTGACGGAAGAACGCATCTGGACGGCGGGCCTGCTCGTCATTGGCGACGAGATCCTCTCGGGCCGGACCCAGGACAAGAACATCGCCCAGGTGGCCGGCTGGCTCAACCTGCAGGGCATCCGGCTCGCCGAGGTCCGCGTCGTGCCCGACGTCATCGAGACGATCGCCGCCGCGGTGAACGCGCTCCGGGGCCAGAACGACTATCTCTTCACCACCGGCGGGATCGGGCCGACCCATGACGACATGACGGTGGATGCGATCGCCCACGCGCTCGACGTTCCAGTGGTCGTCCACCCCAAGGCGCGGGCGATGCTCGAAGCTTATTATTCGACCCGCGGCGGGATCACCGACGCTCGGCTTCGAATGGCGCGAGTGCCGGAGGGCGCCGAGCTGATCGAGAATCCGATGTCGGGCGCGCCCGGCATCCGCTTCGGCAACATCTTCATCCTCGCAGGCGTGCCGCACATCGCCACCCTCATGCTCGAGGCCCTGTCGGGCAAATTGGAGGGCGGAAAGCCGCTCCTCTCGCGGACGATCGGCTGCTGGGTGCCGGAGAGCGAGGTCGCCGAGCTGCTCGCCGAGGTGGAACGCGCCCACGAGGGCTGCCAGATCGGCTCCTACCCCTTCTTCCGCGAAGGCCGCGTCGGCGCCAACTTCGTCATCCGCTCGACCGAGGAAGACGCGCTCGCCGCCTGCGAGACGACGCTCGCGGCGCGGCTCGAGGAGGACGGGCGCGAGGTCGTCAGGGACGGGATCTGACCGCTCAGGTCGTCAGCAGCAGCTCCGCCCCTCGCGCTCCGATCACCATCGACACGCCGGCGGTATTGCCGGTGACCGGCGTCGGTGCGGCCGAGGCGTCGATGACCCGGATTCCGTCGACGCCCCTCACCTTCATCGTCGCCGGATCGACGACGGCGCCGGCATCGGTGCCCATCCGGCACGAGCCGATATAATGCTGGACGGTGAGGCCGGTCTTGCGGATCCACCATTCGGCGACCTCGACCGGGAAAAGCGGGAAGAGATCGGGCGGCGGCGGCGCGGCGGGCGGCTGCCAGCCCCATTGGGCGGACATCTGGGAGTCCGAGGCGAATTCGTAGACCAGGCCGAGCGTCGCCATGCAGTGCGGCAGGTCGGCCGGGTCGCTCAGCCAGTTCGGGTTGACCACCGGAGCGACATAGGGATCGCCCGAGGCGAGCGTGACGCTGCCACGGCTCTTGAGGTGAAGCGCCGAGGCTCCGATGATCAGATAGGGGCCCGGCGGCAGCGGCGGCGGCAGGATCGGCGCCCCGGCCATGGCGGTGGTGCTGAGCTGGATCTCGATATCGACCTTCGCATAGGCCGGGTTGGGGCCGGGATCGGTTCCATCCGACGTCGCGAACGCGCCGGCCGCGATATAGCCGTAGGGCTGGGGCGGCAGCGCCTTCGTCGGCAGGACGAGCATTCCGACTCCGAGATCGTCGTAGAAATTCTGGCCCACCCCCGGAAGCTCGGCGGCCGGCTTGATTTCGAGTTTGGTGAGCGTGTCGGGGTGACCGATTCCGGAACGGAGCAGGATTGCCGGGCTCGCAATCGCGCCGCCGCTCAGGACGACGTCGCGCTGGGCGTGGACGGTCACCACTTCGCCGAAGCGATTGCGATATTCGACCGCGGGCGGCGAGCCGGCCGAGGCGGGAACGACCTTGTGCACATAGCAGCCGGTCTCGATGGTGAGCGTCGACAGGCTGGCCCGCTGGCGGCCGATGAAGGACTGGTAGCTGGTGGTGCGGGCCAGCGTCCCGTCCGGGCGCTCATAGATGGTGAACTGGAAGGGCACGGCGCCATATTCGCTCGGCCCGTCATTGTAGTTCGGATTGCTCGGCAGCCCGAGGCGCCCGGCCGCTTCGACGAACGAGGCGGTGAAGGCATCCTGCGCCCCGTCGAGGATTCCGACGACGCTCTCCAGTCCCTCGAAATAGGATTTGAGGCTGGCATAGTCCCAGCCGGTGCAGCCGAGATGGCTCGCCCAATAATCGTAGGTCACCCGTCCGCCGCGGACATAGACCATCGCATTGTGAAGCTGGCAGCCGCCGAGGCCGCGGCTCTGCAGGAGGTTGATGACCCGATCGTCGAGGTTCGGCTGGCTGGTGGAATGATAGCCGATCTCGTAGGCGGTGTTGGCGAGCACCTCGTACCAGCGGGTCGGATCCCACACGTCCCTCTCCGCGAGGTCCGGCCCCAGGCCCATCTCGAGCAGAAGCACCTTGTGCGACGCCATGGCCGCCTTCGCCGCGACGATCGAGCCCGCGGCGCCCGCGCCGATCACCACATAGTCATAGTCGTCGCCGGTCATGCCCAGCTCCTCCTTGCGGTTGCGCCACGTGACGCCATGGAGCCGGTGGATCGACGCACGACTCGCCCCGCCTGAGGTCTAGCGAAAAGGTGCGCGGGCGCGGGGCAAAGATGAACCGAAATGGCAGGAAGTGGTGGCCGGAGCCTACGGCGGCCCGACGCAGGGTCGCCCCCGCTTGGCCTGCGCTCCAGTCCAGGACCATCCCCCGGATGGTCCTGGACTGGAGCGGGTGAAGGGAATCGAACCCTCGTCGTAAGCTTGGGAAGCTTCTGCTCTGCCATTGAGCTACACCCGCCCGGCCGGCCGATATCTAGGAAAGGCGGCGGCGCTTGTCGAGCCGGTGCCTACCGGCGGTAGGGCGTGAACTGTCCGAGGATGCAGACCGGGCCTGGGATGGTCATGCCCGGCTCGACCGACCGGACATGGTCGCCTCGGCAATATTGGCCGCCATGCAGGTCGAGGACGAGCGTGCTGGTCGGATCGAGGCCGGGGCATTCGGCGGCGAGGCGGTTGACCCATAGGGTCCTGCCGGTTTCGTAGACCAGGGTCTGGCGGTCGCGGGCGACCAGGCTTCGGCCCGAGTCCGCTGTTACGCAGTCGCGCGGCTCTCCGGCGGTCCGCCCGGCGAGCTCGCGCGCCAGGCCCGCCTCGTCGCGGGCGGAGGGTGCGCCGGCGGTCGCGGCGCAGGCGCAGGTGAGGAGCAGTAAGGGCAGGAGACGCATGGGGGACACTCCTTCGAACGTTAAACGCCTGGTCAGCCGCCATGCTCCGCCGCGAAGGCCGCCGCGGCGCCGAACAGGCCGGGTTGCTCTTGGGTGATGATCTTGACCGGCATTTCGTCCATCCGCCGTTCGAACCGCCCCTTGGCGATGAACCGGTCCCGGAAGCCGGAGCGGGGGAGATGGCCGGCGAGGCGAAGTCCGAGGCCGCCGCCGATCGCAACCGCCTGCGCCCCCTGCGCGAGCGCGATGTCGCCTGCCACCGCTCCGAGCGAGAGGCAGAAGCGGTCGAACGCCGCGGCGGCGAGGCTGTCCTCGCCGGCCATCGCCGCCTGCCACAAAGCCTTCTCGTCGCGATAGCGGACGTCGCGGCGCTCGATCGCGGCGAGCGCCTCGTAGAGATTGGCGAGGCCCATTCCCGAGGCGATCCGCTCCACCGAGACCCGCCGGTAGCGGGTGCGCAGCTGGGCGAGGATTCGGTCCTCGAGGCCGTCGAGCGGCGCGAAGTCGATATGTCCCCCCTCCGTCTCGACGACCTCGTATCGGCCCGCGCGGCGGAGCAGCTGGGCGACTCCGAGCCCCGTGCCGGGGCCGACGATGCTGATCACGCCTTCCTCCGGCAGCGGCCGGTCGGGCCCGCACAGGTGGACGAAGTGGGCGTTGTCGAGCTGCGCCACCGCATGGGCGACCGCGCCGAAATCGTTGACCAGGGTGAAGCGGTCGATCCGGAGCTTTTCGCGGATCGAGGCCGGGCGGATGACCCAGGGATTGTTGGTGAGCTTGAGCACCTCGCCCTGGACCGGACCCGCCACGGCGAGCGAAGCGGCCCGGGGCAGCGGCTGGCCTAGGGCGGCCCCGAACGCCTCCCAGGCCGTCTCCAGGCTCGCATGCTCGGCGGTCCGCAGAGTGCAGGTCTCGCCCAGACGCGCCACCCGCCCGCCCTCGATCTCCGCCAGAGCGAAGCGGGCGTGGGTGCCGCCGATGTCGATGGCGACGATCGCGCTCATCGGCGCGTCTCGCCGAGCAGGAACATGAGCGGCTGGTCCACCCGGGCGTGCCACGCTTCCTCGTTATGAGGCGCGCCCGGGAAGTTGCGGCTTTCGAAGTCGCGGCCCTTCTTCCAGCCGCGTCCCGCGACCAGCCGGTCGATCCGCGCCTGATAGGCGGCGTAATGCGCGTCGAGCGTCTCCGAGCCGTGATCGAACCATATCCGGTGCGTTCCCGCGCGCGGCAAAGCGGGCCGCAAATAGGCCTCGAAGGCGCTGGCGACGGCCTCGCGGTCCGCGTCCGAAAGCTCCTGACCCTCGGGCGGGAGCAGAAGCGGCCAGTGGGTCGAGAGGCAGCCCGCGCCCGCGAACACGTCCGGATATTCGGTGAGCGCGTAGAGCGAGATGAGGGCGCCCATGCTCGAGCCCATGATGAAGGTGCTCCGCCGCTCCGGAGCGGTGTTGTAGCTCCGGTCGACGAAGGGCTTGAGCTCGCGGACGATGAACTTGAGATAGCCGTCCGAGAGCGGCTCGCCGCCATAGAGCCCGCGAACCCGGTCCATGTAGTGGGCCGGGAGGTGGGCGAAGGCCTTGGCGGGGACATATTCGCGCAGCCGCTTGGGCGTGTTCCAGATTCCGACGACGATCGTGCGCCGGATCGCCCCTTCGCCCATCAGCTTCGCGGCGACCTCGTCCACGCCCCATTCCTTGCCGATGAACGAGGTGGCCGGATCGAACAGATTCTGGCCGTCGTGCATGTAGAGAACGGCGTAGGGCGGCCCCTTGGGATCGTAGCCCGGCGGAAGCCAGATCGTGACGTTACGCGGGTCGGCGTACCGGGAGGGGAAGGCGCGGTAATGATCGAGCCGGCCGGGGCCGGGCGCGGCCTGGGCCAGAGCGGGGAGGAAAAGCAGGAGGAGGGCGAGGAGGGCCGCCAGTAACCCCTCTCCCTGCAGGGGAGAGGGAGGGGCCCAAAGCGAAGCTTTGGGAGGGTGAGGGCAGATCGGGACGCACCGCCGTGCCCTCACCCTGGCGTCGCTTCGCTCCGCCTGTCCCTCTCCCCTGCAGGGAGAGGGGATTTGTGCGGCGGTCACTTCTTCCTTCCCGCCACGAAGCGGATCGCCTCGCCCCCGCCGGGCGCTAGCCGAAGCGTCAGGACGTCGGCGCTGGTCACGTCCTTCTCCTCGATGACGATCTCCTTGCCGTGCCCGCGATAATCGGCCGTCGGCCCGTCGCGATAGATTTGCGCCCGGTATTTCCGGCCCGGAGTCAGGAAGGAAAGCGGAGCGCTGAGCACGCGCGGATTCTCGTCGGTCACCGAGCCGAGATACCAATTCTCGCTATTGCGGTCCTTCCGCACGATGGTGACGAAATCGCCGATCTCGCCGTTCAGGACCAGCGTCTCCGCCCAGTCGGTCGGAACGTCCCGGATGAACTGGAAGGGCTTCATCTCCTTCTCGTAATTCTCGATCAGGTCGGCGGCCATAACGATCGGCGAATAGATGACGACGTAGAGGGCGAGTTGCTTGGCCTGGGTCGAGAGGATCGGCTGGCCGCGGCCTTCGAGGCTGAGGACGCCCGGGGTAAAGTCCATCGGCCCCGCGAGCATCCGGGTGAAGACGAGATTGGCCTCATGCTCGGGCGGGTTGGGCGGCTGGCCCCAGGCGTTATACTCCATCCCACGAGCGCCTTCGCGGGCGACCCAGTTGGGCCAGGTGCGCCTGAGGCCGCTATCCTTGATCGGCTCGTGCGGATTGACCGCGATATGATGGGCCGCCGCGGCCTCGACGACCTTGAGGTGGTGGCGGGCCATCACCTGGCCCTCGTGCCACTCGTAATGGATCTTGCCGTCCTCGCCGCGCGCCTGGATCCCGCCCATGTCGGCGACATAGCCGGTCTTGACCGCGTCGATCCCCAGTCTCTGGTAGAGGTCGAGCGCCGCCTCGAGCTGGGGCTCGTAATTGGCGATGTTGCCGGCGGTCTCGTGGTGGCCGATCAGATGGACGCCTTTGGCACGGGCGTAGCGCGCCAGCTCCTCGATATCAAAATCGGGATAGGGCCTGGTGAAGCTGAAGTCGCGGCCGTTGGCGAACCAGTCGTCGTTCCATCCCTCGTTCCAGCCTTCCACCAGCACGCCCCGGAAGCCGTATTTGGCGGCGAAATCGATGTAGCGCTTGACGTTGGCGGTGGTCGCTCCGTGGTTCGGGCCCGGCCCCCAGGTTTCCTTGTCGAGGTGCATCGCCCACCACACGCCGACATATTTGAACGGCTTGAACCAGCTTCGGATGTCGGGCAGCCGATTGGGCTCGTTGAGGTTGAGGATGAGGTTGTTGGTGACGAGGCCGCCGGCGCTGTCGGCGATCTGCATCGTTCGCCACGGGGTCGCGAAAGGCGCGGTCCGCTTCACCTTCGCACCGTCCGACGACGGCGTCAGCACGGCGCGGAAGCGGCCCTGGCCCTCATTCTGGAGATTCATTCCGGAATAATCGACCAGCGCCGCCTCGTGGAAAGCGATGTGGAGGCCGCCCGCGGTCCGGATCGTCATCGGAGTCTGGGCGACCCCCACCTCGGCGAGCGGGGTCCGGTTGTAGAGATATTCCTCCCGGTTCCACTGGAAGGCCGGGATCCACCAGGCGGTGGCGGGATCGGCGACGGCGAATTCGGTGACCTCCTCGCCGATATTCACCTCGCGGAGCGCCGCCTGGTCGGGGAATTCGTAGCGGAAGCCGACTCCGTCGTCATAGACCCTGAAAACGATATCGAGGCTCCGCCTCAGCTCGCCCTTCTCGGTCAGCCGGATCCGGAGCTCGTTGTAGCGGTCGCGGACGAAGCGCCGCTCGCCCCACGGCTGCTCCCAGATCTCGTCGGCGCTCCGCCGCTCGGATGAAGCGATGGCGAAATTGCGCTCGAGCTTCGGAGCGTCGGTGAGGATGAAGCCGAGCCGGGAGGGGAGGATGACCGGCCGGCCGAGGCGCGAGACGCTATATTCGGGCCGGCCCTCGCCGTTGACGTCGACGCTGACGGCGAGAACGCCCTCCGGCGACGACACGGTCATCGGCTCGGCGAGGGTCGGGGTGGCGACGAGAACCAGCAGGAACAGGAGAATCCGGATCATCGCCTCAGCCCCTCTTGCCTAATCCGCAACTTTTGCAGCAAAGTTTGCATTCGATGACCAACCGAACCACCCGCCTCGAAGACCTCGCCACTCTGGCCGGCGTCTCCATATCGACCGCGTCGCGCGCGCTCAACGACAGCCCGGCGGTCAATTCGCGAACCAAGCAGCTGATCTGGAAGCTCGCCCGCGAGCATGATTATCCGTTCCGCCGCTACATGCCGGCCGGGCCGATCGGCGCCACGGGCACGATCGCCCTCATCGTCCCTCCGCCCCAGGGGCGCGAGGCGCAGATCGACGATCCCTTCCTGCTCGAATTGTTCGCCGGGATCAGCGACGCCGCCCGCGAGCGCGGCTGCGACCTTCTCGTCAGCCATTTCGCGCCGGCCAATTTCGACGATCTCTCGGCGGCGATGACGACGAGCCGGGCGGACGGGGTCATCTTCCTCGGCCAGAGCTCGATCCACCATGCCCTCAATCGCCTCGCCGCCAGCGCCGCGCGATTCGCGGTCTGGGGCGCCCAGCTGCCCGACCAGGCCTATTGCTCGGTCGGCTCGGACAATATCGCCGGCGGGCGCCGTGCGACCCTCCACCTCATGCGGCTCGGGCGGGAGCGGATCGTGTTCCTCGGCGATACCGAGGCGCCCGAAGTCGCCCAGCGGGTTCGAGGCTATGTCGAGGCCCACGAGCAGATGCGCTGGCCGCTCGATCCGGCGCTGATGGTGCCGGCCCATTTCACCGTCGAATCCGCCGAAGCCTCGGTCGACGCCCTGCTCGCGCGCGGAGTCCGGTTCAACGGCATCGTCGCCGCTAGCGACCTCATCGCGCTGGGCGCGATCCGCTCCCTGCTCCATCACAACATCCAGGTTCCGCGCGACGTCTCGGTGGTCGGCTATGACGATGTCCCCTTCGCCCGCTACAGCCGTCCCGCGCTGACCACGGTCAAGCAGGACACCGCCCGGGCGGGCCGCCTTCTCGTCGCCAAATTGCTCGACGCCGGCTCGGGCGACATGCGCTCCGAACGGCTCCCCACCGATCTCATCGTCCGCGAGACCTGCGGCGGCTGACCTCAAGGGGCGCGTTCCGCGACGAGGCCGGAGAGCGCGGCCATCGGCTCACCGACCTGCTCGACGATCCGCCAGCCGGACGGGAGCGCCCAGTCCGCCGCCTCGTCGCCGAGGTTGAACGCGCAGAGCATCCGCTCGTCGCCCTCGCCGCGCTCGAACACCAGCAGCGGCGCCGGCGCGTCCACCCGCCGGATCGCGCCCGTGCGCAGCGCTTCCCGCGCCTTGCGGAGAGCGACCAGCCGCCGAGTCAAATGAAGCGTCGAGCCCGCGTCCGCCTCCTGCCGGTCGACGGCCAGAGCGACATGCGCCGCATCCACCGGAAGCCAGGGCTCGGAGTCCGAGAAGCCGGCATGGGGCGCTTCGGAGCGCCACGGCATCGGAGTGCGGGCCCCGTCGCGGCCCTGGGTCTCGGGCCAGTTGGCGATCGCCTCGGGATCGCGAAGCCGCTCGAACGGCAGGTCCGCCTGGGGCAGGCCCAGCTCCTCGCCCTGGTAGAGGAAGATATTGCCCCTCAGGCACATCAGCAGCAGCAGGGCCATGCGTGCGAAGGCTGCCGGGTCACGGCCGGCGCTCCAGCGCGAGACGACCCGGGGCGCGTCGTGGTTGGAGAAGGCCCAGCTCGGCCAGCCCTCGCCCGGCTCGCCCGGCCAAAGCCGCATCGCCGAGTCGATCAGGTCCGGGGTCAGCGCCTTCGCATAGAGGAAGTTGAAGCCGTAAGCGCTGTTCAGCCGGTCCGGACCCTCGGTGTAGAGCTTCATCTCCCGGTCGGCCTGCTCGCCGCCGACCTCGGCCACGGTGAAGGCCGCGCCATAGCCGTCGGCCACGGCGCGCAGCCGGCCGAGGAAAGCGGGGATGTCGGCGTGCGACTGGTTGTAGAGATGGTGCTGGAAGTCGAACGGCCGCGGCCCGAGCGCCCCCGCCACCGGCGGATTGTCGCGCAAAAGCGGGTCGTGCATCGCGAAGTTGATCGCGTCGATGCGGAAGCCGTCGACTCCGCGCTCCAGCCAGAATCGGGCGACGTCGAGAAGCGCGTCCTGGACGTCGCGATTGTGGAGGTTGAGGTCGGGCTGGGCCGAGAGGAAATTGTGCAGATAATATTGGCCGCGGCGGGTGTCCCAGGTCCAGGCCGGGCCGTGGAAGACCGACTGCCAGTTGGTCGGGGGCGAACCGTCGGGCTTGGAGTCCGCCCAGACGTACCAGTCGGCCCTGGGATTGCTCCGGCTCGACCGGCTCTCCCGGAACCAGGGATGCCGGTCCGAGCTGTGGGCATAGACCTGGTCGATCAGCACCTTGAGGCCGAGCTTATGGGCGCGCTCGAGCAGCCGGTCGAAATCTGCGAGCGTCCCGAATACCGGGTCGACTCCGCGATAATCGGCGATGTCGTAGCCGAAATCCTTCATCGGCGAGGTGAAGAAGGGGGAGAGCCAGATCCCGTCGACCCCGAGCGAGGCGACATGGTCGAGCCGCTCGGCGATCCCGGACAAGTCGCCGACTCCGTCGCCATTCGAATCGGCGAAGCTTCGCGGATAGATCTGGTAGATGACGGCGCCGCGCCACCATTCGGATCCGGCCGCCGCGGGCGCGGCGCCGAACCCGTCGAGGGCTATCTGGTTCACCGAGCGGTCCTGCAGACGATATAGTCGAGCGCCGGGACCTCGACACGGTAGCTGCCCGGCGCCCCCGAAGCCGGAGTGCAGCGGCCGCGGACGGCGGTCCAGCGCTCCGAGCCGTTCTCCACCACGACATTGGCTTCGAGCGGAGAAGTGCCGGTGTTGAAGGCGATCAGGGTCTCCCCGCCGCCGGAAGGCGCGAGGCGCGAGATTGCGAACAGCCCGGGCTTGTCGCCGGAGGCGCGGACCACCTGGTCGCCCGACAGGATGGCGGGATCGCTCCGCCGGATCGCCGCCATTGCGGCGATCGCCCGGTACATCGTCGAATCGCGGTTGAAGTTCGCCTGCGCCGTGGTCGCGGAGGAGCCGACCAGCGGATCGTCATTGTAAGAGGCGACCCGGCTCGCGAACATGTCCTGCCGGGCATCCTGATCGCCGCCGTCGCCGCCGAAGCCCTGCTCGTCGCCATAATAGACGACCGGGGTTCCCCGGCTCATGAACATCAGGGCGTGGCCGAGGATCACGCGCTTGAGCACCTCCGCCTCGCTCGCCCCGGGATTGGCCTGGCGGACGAAGAAGGCGAAGCGGCCGGCGTCGTGATTGCCGATGAAGGTGGGCAGGCTCTTCGCCGCCTCGGCCCCACCCTCGTAGAGCGGGTCCGCCGCGAACAGGCGGGCGAGTCGGTCGGTGCCCTGGTTCTTGGCGACGACGTCGACGACATTGAAGGCGAAGCCGAAGTCGAGCACGGCCGGATAGCGATCGACCTTTGTGAATCGGGCGAGCGTTCCGGGATCGGGATCGAACACCTCGCCGAAGATGTGGAAGTTCGGGATTCCGCGCGCCCTGGCGCGCTCGAGCATGGCCGGAACGAAGGCCTGCCAGAATTCGGGATTGACGTGCTTGGCGGTGTCGATCCGGAAGCCGTCGATTCCGAAATCGTCGATCCACTTGCCGTAAATCTCGATGAAGCCCTCGACCACCCGGGGGTTCTCGGTGAACACGTCGTCGAGGCCCGAGAAATCGCCCATCGTCGAGCTCTCGCCGGCGAAGGTCGAGTTGCCGCGATTGTGATAGTAGATCGGGTCGTTCAGCCAGGCCGGCTTCTTCACATTGGCCTCGGCCGGCGGGACGTAGGGCGTGTAGGCGTAATCGGGACGAGTCAGCCGCTCGAAATTGTCGGGGCGCTGGGCGACTCCGTCGCTGCCCTCGAAGCCCTCGTTGATCGCCGCCCCGCCCACGCCTCCGCGCCGCGCGTAGGGATAGTCGGCGAGGCTTCGGTAGGCGCAGTCGTTATTAGGGCATTCGCGATACCTGATCACGTCCGCCGTGTGATTGGTGATGATGTCGAGATAGACCTTCATGCCGCGCGCATGGGCGGCATCGACGAAGCGCCTGAGATCCTCGCGAGTGCCGAAATGGGGATCGACGTCGGTGAAGTCGGTGATCCAGTAGCCGTGATAGCCGGCCGATTCCTGCCCAGGCGGGCCCTGGACCGGCTTGTTACGGTAGATCGGGCCGAGCCAGATGGCGGTGGCGCCGAGGCCGGCGATATAATCGAGCCGCCGGGTCAGCCCCTTGAGGTCGCCGCCGTGATAGAAGCCCTTGGCGGCGGGATCGAAGCCGGTCTGGAGCCGGTCCCCAGCAAGGCCGCCCCGGTCGTTGGCCGGATCGCCATTCTCGAACCGGTCGGGAAGGACGAAATAGACGATCTCGTCGGACGGCGGCCGGTCGAGATAGGTGTCCGCGGCGGAGACCGGGCCCGAGGCGCAGATCGCCATGGCCAGCGCAGCGCACAACCTCGTCCGATCCGGCCGCATCTCAACCGCTCCAATCCAAGCCAAGCCGCTTTTTGCAATTCTTTGCAGAACGTGGCGAGCCCGGTCAAGTGGCGCAGCGGCCTGCGCAGGGCGGCCGAGACGGCGACTTCCCTCTCACAAAACTGTTGCCGTGAGGTGACATCTCGCCGCGCGTGAAAATTTCTCACTTGCCAGCCGAGCGATAAGTTTGCAGTAATTTGCGAAAGCCAGGAGACCGCGAGCCAATCGCGGCGCCGTTCGCGCGGGAAAGCCCGTCCAGGCATTTTCCGATGCGGATCGAATAGGGGATGCATGGGTGCGCGCGTTCCGCCTTGCCGGGCGACGCGTCCAATCTCCCTGATGATGCAAACGGGTTGTCCGGATGGGGGCATTCGGCGGCTGGATTGGAGGACCCGAGAATGACCAATCGCTTCGACTCGCGCCGATGGGCCCTGCTTGGGGGTGTCGCCGTCTTCGCGCTGGCCGGCGCCGCGCCCGCTTTCGCGCAGGCCAATGATCAGCCGGCCGCCGACGCGAGCGCCGATCCCAACTCCACCGCCGACGATCAGCCGGACGATCAGGACATCGTCGTCACCGGCTTCCGGCGGTCGCTGGAAAATGCCGTCAACGAGAAGAAGCAGCGCGACCAGATCCTCGAATCGGTCTCCGCCGAGGATATCGGCAAGCTTCCCGACGCCTCGATCGCCGAATCGATCGCGCGCCTCCCGGGCCTCACCTCGCAGCGCCTCTCCGGCCGAGCCAACGTCATCTCGATCCGCGGCTTCGGGCCCGATTTCTCGATGACCCTGCTGAACGGGCGCGAACAGACTTCGACGGGTGACAACCGCGCCGTCGAGTTCGACCAATATCCCTCCGAGGTCGTCAGAAGCGTCAACGTCTACAAGTCGCCGACTGCGAGCCTGGTCGGCCAAGGCCTGGTCGGAACCGTCGACATCCGCACCATCCGGCCGCTCGAAGTCGGCGGCCACCGGATCCTCGCGGTCGGGGCCCGCGGCTCCTACGCCGATCTCGGCAAGCTCAACGCCGGCTCCCACGACAAGGGCTATCGGGTCAACGCGACCTTCGTCGACCAGAATGCCGACGACACCTTCGGAATCGCGCTGGCGGCCTCCTATGTCGACGAGCCCTACCAGCTGCAGGAATATAATGCCTGGGGCTATCCGGGCAGCGGCACCCAGGCCGATCCCTATGTGATCGGCGGATCGAAGTCCTACGTCACCTCGACCGACCTCAAGCGCCTCGGAATGCAGGGCACCCTGCAGTTCCAGCCGACGCCGACCTTCACCGCCACGCTCGACGCCTTCTATTCGAACTTCAAGGACGACCAGATCAAGCGCGGGATCGAGCTTCCGCTCGCCTGGGGCAATGCCGGCCTCCAGCCCGGCTCGGGCAAGATCGAGAACGGCTTCCTCGTGTCGGGAATCGCCACCGGAGTCGAAGGCGTGGTCCGCAACGACGCGTTCGAGCGCCACGCCAATCTCTATTCCGGTGGCCTCAACCTCAACTATCAGGGCGAGAACGGCCTCAACGGCCTGTTCGACATCGGCTATTCGCGCACCGACCGAAACGAGCTCATCCTCGAAAGCTATTCGGGCACCGGCTTCGGCGCCAACAACGGCGCCCGCGACACGATCGCCTTCCAGGCGAGCACGCACGGCATCGTCTTCGACCCGACACTGAACTATTCGGATACGAACCTGATCAAGCTCACCGACCCGCAGGGCTGGGGCGGCGGAGTCCTTCCCCAAGTCGGCTATTACAACAACCGAATCGTCAACGACGAGCTCTGGCAGTTCCGCGGCCAGGTCGAGCAGGAGCTGGAGAACGGCTTCCTCTCGGCGGTGAAGGCCGGAGTCAATTACACCATCCGCGACAAGAGCCTGGATCCGGACGAGGCCCTCATCCGTCTCGCCAACGGAGCGCTCGAGACTCCCATTCCCGCGCAATTCCTGCTCAGGCCGACCAACCTCGACTATCTCGGCCTCGGCCCGATGGTGAGCTACGATCCGCGCGCGCTTCTCGCCGCCGGGGGCATTTACAGCCTGGTCTCGAACACCGCGAACCCCGATGTCGTGGCCAAAGCCTATACGGTCAACGAGAAGCTGCTGACCGGCTACGTCCAGGCGGACATCAAGACCGAGCTCGGAAGCGCCACCCTGACCGGCAATATCGGCGTCCAGGCAATCCATACCGATCAGTCGTCGAGCGGCAACGTCATCACCGGCGGCAAGCTCACCCCCGCCGAGGCCGGCGCGAAGTTCTGGGACATCCTTCCAAGCCTCAACCTTTCGCTTCGCTTCCCGAGCGACTTCGTCCTTCGCCTCGCTCTCGCCCGCGAGATCCAGCGGCCGCGGCTCGACCAGATGCGGATCGCGGTCAGCTACGGCCTCAACCTCACCGAGGGGATCATCCAGGGCAGCGGCGGCAATCCGTTCCTGAGGCCGACCCGCGCCAACGCGATCGATTTCAACGTCGAGAAATATTTCGGCCGAAGCGGCTATGTCGCGCTCCAGCTCTTCTACAAGGACCTCAAGAACTTCATCTACGATCCGCGCGAAACGGCGTTCGACTTCAGCGGCTATCCGCTTAGCCCGTCCGACGAAGCCCTCGTCACCACCCGGACCGGAAGGCTCAGCACGGCGGTAAACGGAAGCGGCGGCAAATTGTACGGCGCCGAGGCCGCAGCGACGCTTCCGTTCAGCGTGTTCGCCGACGCCCTCGACGGCTTCGGAGTGACCGGCGGAATCTCCTGGACCAAGACCCGGATCCGCGAGACCCCGACGAGCAATCCGGAGAATATCCCGGGCTATTCGCGCTGGGTGATGAACGGCACCGCCTATTACGAGAAATACGGCTTCTCGGCGCGCGGCAGCGTCCGCCACCGCTCGACCTTCCTCGGCGAGCTCTCCGGCTTCGGCGGCAATCGCACCCGCCGCCAGGCTTTGGGCGAGACGATCGTCGACGCTCAGGTCGGCTATGACTTCCAGCAGGGCTCGAGGCTCCAGGGGCTGTCCGTCTACCTGCAGGCGCAGAATTTGACCGACGAGCGCTTCTCCACCGTCTTCGATCCGGCCAATCCGCTGACCGTCATCGACTATCAGATCTACGGCCGGCGCTTCCTGGCCGGTTTCACCTACAAGTTCTGACGTCGCCGCGAAGCGATGGGACGGGCCGCGTCTTCGGGGGGGAGGCGCGGCCCGTTTCGTGCTAGGCGGCGGCGATGAGCGCGGAGGCCGCCCGAAGGATCGTGATCGTCGGCGGCGGGACCGCCGGCTGGATGGCCGCCGCCGCCTTCGCCCGCTTCTTCGGCGAGCGGATCGAGGTCCGGCTGGTCGAGTCGGACGAGATCGGCACCGTCGGGGTCGGCGAGGCGACGATCCCGCAGATCCGGCTGTTCAACCACGGGCTCGGGATCGACGAGGACGAGTTCGTCCGCGAGACGTGCGGGACGTTCAAGCTCGGAATCGAGTTCGTCGGGTGGAGCGCTCCGGGCGAACGCTACATCCACGCCTTCGGAACGATCGGCCGCGACTTCGGCCTGATCCCCTTCCACCATTACTGGCTTCGTCACCGCGCCGAGGGCGGGAGCGCCTCGCTGTGGGACTTTTCGGCGAGCGCCGAAGCGTGCCGCCTCGACCGCTTCGCGCGCTGGGAGGAGCGGCCGGACCGGCTTCCGAGCGGGCTCGCTCACGCCTTCCATTTCGACGCCTCGCTCTACGGCGCCTATCTTCGCCGCTATGCCGAGGCCCGCGGCGTTCGCAGGACCGAAGGCAAGGTGAGCGATGTCGAGTTGCGCGGCGGGGACGGCTTCGTCGAGGCGGTGGTGCTGGAAAGCGGCGAGCGGATCGAGGGCGATCTGTTCATCGACTGCTCGGGCTTCCGCGGCCTGCTCATCGAGCAGGCGCTTAAGACCGGCTATGAGGATTGGTCGCGCTGGCTGCCGTGCGACCGCGCGCTTGCGGTGCCCTGCGAGCCGGGCGGAGCGCTGACGCCCTACACCCGCTCGACCGCGCGCGAGGCCGGCTGGCAGTGGCGGATTCCGCTCCAGCACCGGACCGGCAACGGCCATGTCTATTGCAGCGCCTTCATGTCGGACGACGAGGCGGCACGGACGCTTCTCGCCAACCTCGACGGCCCCGCCCTCGCCGATCCCCGCCCGCTCCGCTTTACGGCCGGCAAGAGGCGCAAGGGCTGGAACCGCAACGTCGTCGCGCTCGGGCTTGCGAGCGGGTTCCTTGAGCCGCTCGAATCGACCAGCATCCATCTCGTCCAGTCGGCGATCGCGCGATTGCTCCAGCTCTTCCCGGGCCGCGGCTTCCGGGCGGCGGAGGTGGACGAATATAATCGTCAGACCGACGTCGAATGGGCTTCGGTGCGCGATTTCATCGTCTTCCATTACTGGGCGAACCGCCGCGACGGCGAATTCTGGCGCGCCTGCCGCGAGATGGAGGTGCCCGAAGCCCTGGCCCGGCGGGTCGAGCTGTTCCGGGCCAACGGCCGCATCTTCCGCAACAGCGAGGAACTGTTCGCCGAGGTCGGCTGGCTCCAGGTCATGACCGGGCAGGGCGTCGTCCCCGCCGGCTATCACCCGCTCGCCGACCAGTTGAGCCCGGACCAGCTCGCCGAGTTCCTCGGCCTCGCCCGCAAGCATGTCGAGCATGTCGTCGCTCAGCTGCCCGGGCATGCCGATTTCATCGCGCGCCACTGCGCCATCCCCGAGCCGCTCGCGCTCGCCAGCCAGGGAGCAGGATGTTGAACGACATGTCGGCGACGAACGCGAAGCCGAGGCTCGGCTGGGCGCAGCTCTTCAACATCAGCTTCGGCTTCTTCGGGATCCAGATCGGCTTCGCGCTCCAGAATGCGAACATGAGCCGGATCTTCCAGTCGCTGGGAACCAGCCTCGACGATCTTCCCGCGCTCTGGGTCGCGGCGCCGCTGACCGGCCTCCTCGTCCAGCCGGTGATCGGCCATTTGAGCGACCGCACCTGGCTCGGCCGCCTCGGCCGCCGCCGGCCCTATTTCCTCGCCGGCGCGGTCCTCGCCGCGCTCGCTCTGCTCGTCATGCCCGAATCGCCGGCGCTGTGGTTCGCGGCGATGATGCTTTGGGTGCTCGACGCCTCGCTCAACATCTCGATGGAGCCGTTCCGCGCCTTCGTCGGCGACATGCTGAGGAAGGACCAGCACAGCGCCGGCTATGCGGTACAGACCGCCTTCATCGGCGCCGGCGCCGTGGTCGGCTCGATCGTCCCGTGGGCGCTCGACCAGATCGGCGTCTCCAACGTCGCTGCGCACGGCGGGATACCGGACACCGTCCGCTACGCCTTCTGGCTCGGGGGCGGGGCCTTGATTCTCGCCGTGCTCTGGACGGTCCTGACCACGCGCGAATACAGCCCGGACGAGATGGCGGCCTTCGACGGCGCGCGCGCCGAGGAGGAGGGCCACACGATGCGGGTCCTCGCCGCCCGCGGCTACGCGTCGAGCCTGATCTGGCTGGCGGCGGGGGCGGCGGTCGTCTCCGCCGTGACCGAGCTCGGGCTGGAGAAAGAGGTCTATCTGCTGGGAGGGCTGCTCATCGCCTACGGGCTCGCCAGCATCCTTGCCATCGCGCTGGCCCGGGGCGGAAGCACCAGCAACATGCTCAGCCATATCGTCGGCGATTTCTCCGGAATGCCCGACGTGATGAAGCGGCTCGCCCTCGTCCAGTTCTTCAGCTGGTCGGCGCTGTTCATCATGTGGATCAACACGACTCCGGTCGTCGCCCAATATTTCTACCATTCGCCCGACCCCGCGAGCCCCGGCTATCAGGACGGCGCCAACTGGGTCGGAGTCCTCTTCACCGCCTATAACGGGGTCGCGGCGCTGGCCGCCCTGACGCTGCTCCCATTCCTCGCCGGCAGGATCGGACGGGTTCGGACCCACGTCGCCGCCCTGCTCTGCGGGGCGCTCGGCTATGCGAGCTTCTTCTTCCTCAAGGATCCGAAGCTTCTCATGGCCAGCGAGATCGGAGTCGGGATCGCCTGGGCCTCGATCCTCGCAATGCCCTATGCGATCCTCGCCTCGGCGCTGCCGCAGAGGAAGCTCGGAATCTATATGGGCCTGTTCAACGTCTTCGTCGTCGTTCCGCAATTGCTCGTCGCCACCGTGATGGGCTCGATCATGAAGCGCTTCTTCCCGGCCGATCCGATCTGGACGATGGCCTTCGCCGCCGGCGTGATGGCGCTCGCGGCGCTGGCGATGCTGAGGGTTCAGGAGCCGGCCAAGTGATCCTTCGCGCTCTTTTCGCCCTGCTGATCCTCTGCGGCACGGCCGCCTGGGCCGATCCCTACGACCCGGTCGATCTCAGCGGCGTGAAGCATCCCGACTGGTCGAAGAACGCCGTCCTCTACCAACTCAACACGCGCCAGTTCACGCCGGAAGGGACTTTCCGCGCCGCAGAGAAGCAGCTGCCGAGGCTCAAGGCGCTGGGCGTCGACATCATCTGGCTGATGCCGGTCCAGGCGATCGGCGAGAAGAACCGCAAGGGGACGCTCGGAAGCCCGTACAGCGTCCACGATTATTATGCCGTCAACCGCGAGCTGGGGACGATGGACGATCTGAGGGCCTTCGTTGCCGCGGCCCACAAGCTCGGAATGCATGTCATCCTCGACTGGGTCGCCAACCACAGCGCCTGGGACAATGCGCTCGTGACCCAGCATCCGGACTGGTACGAGCGCGACTGGAAGGGGCAGTTCCGGCCGACGCCCTGGTGGGACTGGTCCGACATCATCGACTTCGACTATCGCCAGGCCGGCCTTCGCCGCTACATGGCGGACGCGATGCTCTGGTGGGAGAGGCAAGCGGACGTCGACGGCTTCCGCGCCGATGTCGCGGCCTACGTCCCGCTCGATTTCTGGGAGCGGATCCGGGCGGACCTGGACCAGGACAAGCCGGTCTTCATGCTCGCCGAGGCGCAGATGCGCGACCTCCACTACCGCGCCTTCGACGCCAGCTACGCCTGGGGCTGGTACAATGCGATGGAGGAGATCGCCCACGGCAAGGCCGATGTCGGCGCCCTGTTCGGCTATTACAGCGAGAATGAGAGCGCCTGGCCGGAAGGCGCGATGCGAATGGCCTATGTCGAGAACCACGACCAGAATGCCTGGCACGGCACCGAGTTCGAGGTGTTCGGGCCGGCTCTGACGGACGCCATCGTGCTCTCCGTGGTCGGCGAGGGCGTCCCGCTCATCTATAACGGCCAGGAAGCGGGCAATCCCAAGCGTCTGGCCTTCTTCGAGCGCGATCCGATCCAATGGCGGGAGCATCCGATCGGCGAGCTCTACCGGCGGCTGTTCGCTCTGAAGCACCGGAACAAGGCGCTGTGGAACGCGCCCTGGGGCGCGCGCATGGTGGGCGTGGTCAACAGCGCGCCGTCGAAGGTCTTCTCCTTCGTCCGGCAGAAGGACGGGGCTCGGGTGTTCGCGGTCTTCAACCTGTCGGGCGAGCCGCAGAGGGTGAGCTTCAAGGAACGGCTGGCCGACGGCGACTATCGCGATTTCGACGGCGGTCAGGCGGTCACGGTGAACGCCTCCACCGAGTTCGCGCTGGCGCCCTGGACCTACCGGCTGCTGACCGCGGAGAGCACGCCGTGAAACCCCTCTCCCGTCCTTACGGGAGAGGAGGGGCCCAACCGCGGAGCGGTTGGGAGGAGAGGGTCTGTAAACCGGACTCAGCAAGACCCTCACCCCCCAAGCCTCCGGCTTGGGTCCCCCCTCTCCCGCGGAAAGCGGGAGAGGAGAAATGAATCGCAACATCCGCCGGGTCTGCATCGTCGGCGGCGGGTCGGCCGGGTGGATGGCGGCGGCAGCGCTGGCCAACACCCTGCGCGGCGGCTGCAAGGTGGAGCTGGTCGAAAGCGACGAGATCGGGATCGTCGGAGTCGGCGAGGCGACGATCCCGCCGATCAAATTGTTCAACCAGTCGCTCGGGATCGACGAGGCGGATTTCCTCCGTGCCACCCAGGGCAGCTTCAAGCTCGGAATCCAGTTCGTCGACTGGGCCCGGCTGGGCCATCGCTATTTCCACCCCTTCGGCCCGTTCGCCGCCGATTTCGACGCCGTCCCGCTCCACCATTACTGGCTCCGTGCCCGAGCCAATGGCGACGAGACGCCGCTCGACGATTATTCGATGGCCTGGGCGGCCGCGGCGCGCGGGCGGTTCGACCGGCCGCTGGCCGACCGGCGGATGATCCAGTCGACCTACGATTACGCCTATCATTTCGACGCCGGCCTCTACGGCCGCTACCTGCGAGCCTTTTCGGAAGCGCGCGGAGTGACGCGGCACGAGGGCAAGGTGGTCGACGTCAGGCTTCGCGGCGAGGACGGCTTCGTCGAGCGGCTGGTGCTCGACGACGGCCGCGAGATCGAGGCCGACCTGTTCATCGACTGCTCCGGCTTTCGAGCCCTCCTCATCGGCCGGGCGCTCGGCGTCGGCTATGAGGACTGGACCCGCTGGCTGCCCTGCGACCGGGCGATGGCCGTGCCCTGCGCCCATGGCGGCGAGTTCACGCCCTACACCCGCTCCACCGCGCGGGAGGCGGGATGGCAGTGGCGGATTCCGCTCCAGCACCGGATCGGCAACGGCTACGTCTATTCGAGCCGCCATATCTCCGACGACGAGGCGGCGGCGACCCTGCTCGCCAATCTCGACGGCGAAGCGCTCGCCGATCCCCGGCCGCTTCGCTTCACCGCCGGGCGTCGCGACCTGTTCTGGCAGAAGAATACAGTCGCCTTGGGCCTCGCCGCAGGCTTCATGGAGCCGCTCGAATCGACCAGCCTCCACCTCGTCCAGTCCGCCGTCACGCGCCTGCTCGCGCTGTGGCCCGACCGCGACTTCGATCCGCTCGGGGCCGCCGAGTTCAACCGGATCACCATCGAGGAATATGAGCGGATCCGCGACTTCCTCATCCTCCATTACCACCTGACCGAGCGCGACGATTCGCCGCTCTGGCGCGAATGCGCGGCGATGGAGGTGCCCGAGCCGCTGCAATACAAGATCGACCATTTCCGCCGCCATGGCCGGCTGGTCGCGACGGGGCTCGAGCTGTTCCAGAATCCGAGCTGGCTCGCCGTCCATATCGGACAGCTCAACTGGCCCGAGCGCTACGATCCGCTGGTCGACGAGCGGCCCAATGTCGACGCGGCCGCGATCCTCGCCGGAATCCGCCGGGTCGCGGCCGAAGCCGCGCAGGCGATGCCCGGCCATGCCGCCTTCATCGACCTCTACTGCAAGGCGCCGCCCTTGCGATAAGCCCGCCGCGGGCGCAGCATGGTCCTTCGATACGCCGGTTCGACAAGCTCACCGGCTACTCAGGATGAGCGGCGGTGCTTTTCCGCTCATCCTGAGTAGGGACTGAGCGAAGCCGAAGGCCCGTATCGAAGGACAGACAGGGAGGGCAAGATGGCGGACTCGAAACGGGACTGGGCGCGGCTGGTCACCCGGGCGGCCGTCTTCTTCGGGATCGGCGCGGTTCTGGCGGCGCTCGTCGCGGCGATCGGAAGCGCGACCGGCCTGTGGAGCTTCCGGGCCGGGCTGACCGCTCTTCGCTACCTCTTCTTCGCCGCCGCGGCCGGGGCGGTGCTCGGGCTGATCGGGCTGGTCATGACCCGGCGTCGGGCGAAGCTGATGTTCGCCAACCTGCTCGCGATCGTCGTCGCATTGGGCTTCGTCCTCTATCTCGGCAATCTCGTCCGTATCGCCAAGAGCGTGCCCGCGATCCACGACGTCACCACCAACCTCGACGACGTGCCGCAATTCACCCGCCTGAGCGTCCGCGCCGACAATCTCGAGACCATCCCCGACGAGGGCAAGGCGGAGCTCAAGGCGATGGCGCCCGAAGCGCGCTGGAAAGCCCTCCACCGCGCCCATTACGGAGACCTGCATACAGCCCACCTCCCGACTCCTCCCGCGGAGACGGTGCGCCGGGTCGCGGCGCTGGCGCGCGAGCGCGGCTGGAATCTCGCTCTGGTCGACGACAAGTCCGGCACGGTCGAGGCGACCGACACCAGCCTCTTCTTCCGCTTCAAGGACGATGTCGTCGTCCGCGTGCGGCCCGCGCCCGACGGCGGCAGCCTCGTCGACATGCGCTCGGTCAGCCGGGTCGGGGTGAGCGACGTCGGCGTGAATGCGAAGCGGGTGCGGGCGTTCATGGCGGATCTCGCGAAGTAGCGTCATTGCGAGGAGCGTAGCGACGCGGCAATCCAGCGGGCCTTCCGAAGCGGCACTGGATTGCTTCGCTTCGCTCGCAATGACGGCGGCTTGCATATAATAAGCATGCTTATTATATGTACCGTCGATGGATCGCAATTTCGCCTTCGACGTGGCCGAGACGGCCCAGGCGCTTCGCCGGGCGTTCGACCGGCGCGCCGCGGCCCTGGGCGTAACCCGCGCCCAGTGGCGGGTGCTGGCGTGGCTCGGCCATAACGACGGCCTGCGCCAGGTCGAGCTCGCCGATGCGCTCGATCTCGAGCCGATCACGCTGTGCCGGATGATCGACCGGCTCGCCGACGCCGAGCTCGTCGAGCGCCGCCGCGACGAGGAGGATCGCCGCGCCTGGCGAATCCACCTGACCGAAAAGGCCGGGCCGGTGCTCGCCAAATTGCGCGGCGTTGCATCGGATTTCCTCGACGAAGCGTTGGACGGCGTCAGCGAGACGGAGCAGGCGCGCGTGCGCGACGTTCTGGCCCGGGTGCGGTCGAACCTCGCCCGTGCCGGCAATGACAGGCGGAGAGCATGACGAAGGAAGGCCCCATCACGGCTGCCGAGGAAGTGGAAGTCGTCCAGCCGAAGAAGAAACGGCTGAGGCTCATCCTCATGCTGTCCGTCCCGCTGCTGATCTTGCTGGTCGGCGGCTATATGTGGCTGACCTCCGGCCGCTATCTCTCCACCGACAACGCCTATGTCCAGCAGGACAAGGTGTCGGTCAGCGCCGAGGTCGCCGGCCCGATCGTCGAGGTGGCGGTGCGCGAGAACCAGCGGGTGAAGAAAGGCGACCTTCTCTTCCGGATCGACCCGCGGCCGTACCGGATCGCGCTCGAGCAGGCCGAGGCGCAGATCGCCGGAGCCCAGGTCTCGGTCAGCAAGCTGCAGGCCGAATCGGCCGGCACCGGCGCCGACATCCAGGGCGCCACCGCCAACGTGACCTTCGCCCAGCGCGCGTTCGAGCGGCAGGCGGAGCTGATGCGGCGCGGCTTCACGACTCGCGCCCGTTACGACGAGGCGCTGCACGGGGTGCAGGAGGCGAAGGAGCGGCTCGCCAATGCCCGTGCCGACGCCCAGATCAAGCAGGCCGCGCTTGCCCAGGGCCCGGTCGCCGCCCAGCCGGCGGTGGCGGCCGCCTATGCGGCCCGCGACAAGGCGCTGCTCGATCTCAAGCGGACCGAAGTGCGCTCGCCGATCGATGGCTATGTCAGCCAGACCGAGCGGCTTCAGGTCGGCGCCGCCGTCGTCCCCAGCCTGCCGATGGTGACCGTGGTGCGCAGCGAAGACGCGTGGGTCGAGGCGAATTACAAGGAAACCGATCTCAACAAGATGGCGCCCGGCCAGCCGGCCGAAATCCGCCTCGACGCCTATCCGAGCACCCGGATCCGCGGCCATGTCGCCAGCATCGGGCGCGGCACGGGCTCCGAATTCTCGGTCCTGCCCGCCCAGAACGCGTCCGGCAACTGGGTGAAGGTGACCCAGCGCGTGCCGGTCAGGATCGCGATCGACGACAATCCCGGCCGACCGATGATCGCCGGCCTCTCCGCCAACGTGAAGGTCGATACCAAGGAGGCGCCGCTTGGTGTCCCGGCGAAGGCCGGGACCCAGACCGCTTCGACGGCTCCGGCTGGGCCCCGGCCTTCGCCGGGGAACTGACGCGTGGCGACCGCCGCCGCCTCACATCCTCCGGCGACGCTGAGGCTCGATCGGTTCGAGCATGGCGTGCTCACCGTCGCGATCATGATGGCGGTGCTTTTGCAGGTGCTCGACACCACGATCGCCAACGTCGCTCTGCCGCACATGATGGCGTCGATGTCGGCCACCCAGGAAACGATCAACTGGGTGTTGACCAGCTACATCGTCGCTTCCGCCATCGCCATCCCGATCACCGGCTGGCTCGCCGATCGGGTGGGGCGCAAGCGGCTGTTCGTCTGGTCGGTGATTGCCTTCACTGTCGCCTCGGTGATGTGCGCCATGGCTCAGAATTTGAGCGAGATGGTCGCGTTCCGCGCCCTGCAGGGCATATCCGGAGCCTTCCTGGTGCCGATCGCCCAGGCGGTGATGTTCGACATCAACCCGCCGAACAAGCATGCCCGGGCAATGGCCATGTTCGGAATGGGGGTGATGATCGGGCCGATCCTCGGCCCGGTGCTCGGCGGCTGGCTCACCGAGAATTATTCCTGGCGCTGGGTGTTCCTGGTCAATCTTCCCGTCGGCGTGATCTGCACCTTCATGCTCATCCGTTTCATGCCCAAGGGGGAAATCGCCCGGCGGGGCTTCGACCTGTTCGGCTTCGCACTGCTCGCGCTCGCCCTCGGCGCCTTCCAGCTGATGCTCGACCGCGGTCAACAGCTCGACTGGTTCGAGAGCTGGGAGATCTGGATCGAGGCCGGGATCTCGGCGTCCTGCGCCTGGATGTTCATCGTCCACCTGACCACCGCCCGGCAGCCGCTGTTCGACCCGAAGATGTTCGTCGACCGCAATTTCAGCTTCGCTTTGCTGTTCATGGTGATCACCGGAGTCCTGCTCCTCGCCGGCCTCGCTTTGCTTCCGCCCCTGCTCCAGCGCCTGTTCGGCTATTCGGTGCTCGATTCCGGCTTCCTCACCGCGCCGCGCGGCATCGGCACCCTGATCTCGATGATGCTGGCGGGTCGACTCACCGGCAGGGTCGACGCCCGGCTCCTCATCTTCTTCGGCATTTCCTGCCTCGCTCTGTCGCTCTGGCAGATGTCGGGCTTCACGCTCGTCATGGGCTCGCGCCAGATCATCGTCAGCGGGGTCGTCCAGGGCCTCGGCCTCGGCTTCATCTTCGTGCCGCTGCAGGCGCTCGCCTTCGCCTCGCTCGCTCCGAGCTACCGGACCACGGGCGCAAGCCTGCTCAACCTGTCGCGCAACATCGGCGGTTCGGTCGGAATCTCGGTGGTGACCAGCCTTCTCGCCCGCAACCTCCAGGTCAGCCATTCCGACCTCGCCGCGCACATCACGCCCTACAGCCTGCCGATGGCCGATCCCTCGATCGTCGAGCGACTCGGCCAGGTCGGCGACAGCGTCTCCGCGATGCTCGATCTGGAGATCAACCGTCAGGCGCTGATGATCGCCTATCTCGACGATTTCCATCTGATGATGCTGGTGACATTGGCTTCGCTGCCTTTCGTCTGGCTGCTTCGCAAGCCGAAGGCGGCGGCGGGCGGGCCGCCCGTGCTGGCGGACTAGCACACTGACCCAAGTCGGTGCGCTGCATCGCTTTTTCCCGGTTGCGGGGGCGGAACGAGGGGCGTAGGGCCGCCACTTTGGCGGCGACTAGGGCCGTTTCCGCAACAGGATGGTCGATGGCCGACGGCACGCGTTTCGACACCCATGTCTCGGCCGAGCGCTTCCAGCTGCTCGTCAACGCCGTCACCGACTACGCCATCTACATGCTCGATCCCGACGGTTACGTCGCGACCTGGAACCCCGGAGCCGAGCGGTTCAAGGGCTATGAGGCCGACGAGATAATCGGCCGCCATTATTCCACTTTCTTCACCCCCGAGGACCGCGAAGCCGGGCTTCCGCAGCAGGCGCTCGAAGCCGCCGTTCGAGAGGGCCGCTATGAGGCCGAAGGGTGGCGCCTGCGCAAGGACGGCAGCCGCTTCTGGGTCAACGCCGTGCTCGACCCGATCCGCGACGACAAGGGCAAGCTTCTCGGCTTCGCCAAGATCACCCGCGACAATACCGAGAAGCGCGTTCGCGAGCAGGCCCTGCAGGAGAGCGAGCGGCGCTTCCGGATGCTCATCCAGGGGGTGAAGGATTATGCCCTCTACATGCTCGATCCCGAGGGCAGGGTCACGAACTGGAACACCGGGGCGGAGGCGATCAAGGGCTACAAGGCGGAGGAGATCGTCGGCGAGCATTTCTCGCGCTTCTACACCGAGGAGGACCGCGAGAGGGGCGAGCCGGCGCGGGCGCTTGCCACGGCGATCGCGGCGGGCAAATTCGAGAAGGAGGCGTGGCGGGTCCGCAAGGACGGCACGCGCTTCTGGGCCAACGTCGTCATCGATCCCATCCACGATGAAGAGGGACGGCTGGTCGGCTTCGCCAAGATCACCCGCGACATCACCGACCGGCGCCGGGCGGAGGAAGAATTGGAGGAGGCGCGCGCTGCCCTGTTCCAGTCGCAGAAGCTGCAGGCGCTCGGCGAGCTGACCGGCGGAGTCGCCCACGATTTCAACAATCTGATGACGGTGATCCGGGGCGCCGCCGATCTGCTTCGCCGGCCCGGCCTGACCGAGGAGAAGCGCGAACGCTACCTCCAGGCGATCGTCGATACCGCCGACCGCGCCGCGACCCTGACCAGCCACCTGCTCGCCTTCGGCCGCCGCCAGTCGCTCAAGCTCGAAGTGGTCGATTTGAACCTCCGCCTCGACGCCTTCGCCGAAATGCTCGGCCGGACGCTCGGCGGGCAGGTCGAGGTCGAGCTCGATCTCGCGCCCGCTCTGCCGCCGGTGGAGGTCGATCTCGCTCAATTCGAAACCGCGATGCTCAATGCCGCCTTCAACGCGCGCGACGCCATGCCCACAGGGGGAAAGCTGACCCTTCGAACCCGCCCGGCGGGGGCGGAGGTGCTGGTCGAGATCGCCGACACCGGCACCGGGATGAGCGACGAGGTTCGCAACCGGGCCTTCGAACCTTTCTTCACCACCAAGCGGGTGGGCGAAGGGACCGGCCTGGGCCTCTCGCAGATCCACGGCTTCGCCGCGCAGGCGGGCGGACGGGCGGAGATTCGCTCGGCGGAGGGCGAGGGGACGGCGATCCGGATCTATCTTCCGGCCACCGAGAAGGCGCCGGGCCGGGCCGCCGAAGCGCCGACCGCCCGGGCCCCGCGCCGCGATCTTTGCGTCCTCCTCGTCGAGGACAACGACCATGTCCGCGAATTCGCCGAGCATCTCCTCGACGAGCTCGGCTACCGGGTGCTCAGCGCGGCCTGCGCCGAGGACGCGCTCGAGATCCTCGAGAAGGAGCCGGTCGACCTCCTGTTCAGCGACGTGGTGATGCCCGGGCTGAGCGGAGTCGAGCTGGCGCGGCTGGCGCGCAAGCGGTTCCCGTCGCTCCCGGTGCTGCTCGCCAGCGGCTACAGCGAGGAGATCGTCGGTGCCGCCGGAGCCGAGTTCGAGATCGTCAGAAAGCCCTATGA
The DNA here is from genome assembly GCA_045811485.1 of Allosphingosinicella sp. GTDB lineage: Bacteria > Pseudomonadota > Alphaproteobacteria > Sphingomonadales > Sphingomonadaceae > Allosphingosinicella. Next base: position 68,353 of record JBJMTX010000025.1, on the reverse strand, counting down.
CGTCGCGTTGCTCGAGCGGTCGGTCGGCGCCGCGCTGGAGCGCGCCGGCGCCTGAGCGGCCGCGCCGCTCGACTTCGGCCCCAGAGACAGGCATCCTCCCGCCCGTCACAGGGAGACCCGCATGAGCCCGCCCCGGCAGGACCCGAATGAAGCCGGCGCCCGGCCGGTGCCGATGCGCCTGCTCGTCCTGCTTCTAACCCTGGTCGGCCTCTGGATCGCCCGAAGCTTCCTTCTGCCGCTGGCCTGGGCGGTGACGATGGCGGTGGCCTTGTGGCCGCTCTACCGCCGGGCCGCGCCCGTCCAGGCAGGCGGCCGCGAGCCGATCCTGCTGCCGATGGCGTTCACCCTGGCGACCGCGCTGGTGCTGATGCTTCCGCTCGCGATCGTGGCAGTCGAAGCCGCCCGCGACAGCGACGCGGCGCTGCAATGGGTGGCGGCCGCCCAGAAGCAGGGGGTGCAGACGCCGTCATGGCTGCAGGGCCTGCCCCTGCTCGGCCCCCGGGCGGCTTCCTGGTGGGGAGTGAACCTCGCCGATCCGCGCGGCGCGGCCAATCTGCTCGGCCGGGTCGACGCGGGCGCCCTCGCGCGCTGGCTGGGCGCCGCGGCCGCCCAGGTCGTCTCGGGCTCCATATTCTTCCTGGTCACGCTCCTGGCCCTGTTCCTGATCCTACGCGACGGGGACCGGCTGACCCGCAACGCGGTGGCCGCCGCTCGGCACTTCTACGGCGAGTTCGGCGAGCATTTCGTGATGCGTCTCGGCGACGCGGTGCGCGGCGCGGTCAACGGCACCGTCCTCGTCGCGATCGGGGAAGGGACCCTGATCGGCTTCGGCTATGCCGTCGCGGGCGTGCCGCGCCCGGTGCTCTTCACGCTCGCCACGATCGCGGTGGCCATGCTTCCGTTCGGCGCCTGGGCGGCGTTCGGCCTGGCGGCGCTCGTCCTGCTCGTCCAGGGCCACGCCGTGGCGGCGATCGTCCTGTTCGTCTTCGGAGCGGCGGTGATGCTGATCGGCGACAATCTCGTCCAGCCGGCGCTGATCGGCAATGCCGTCGAGCTTCCCTTCCTGTGGACCTTCGTGGCGACGTTCGGCGGCCTCGAAAGCTTCGGGCTGGTCGGATTGTTCGTCGGGCCGGCGCTGATGGCGGCGCTGTTCCTGGTCTGGAAGGAGTGGGTGGGCCTGGACGCTCCACCGGGCCGGCGACGCCGGCTTCGGCGCTCGAAGGCGCCCGCCGAAACCGCCTAATCGCTCTTGGGGATCGGAGCCCAGCGCCCACTGCCTTCCTTGTAGCGCCGTGGGTGCGCTTTCGGCTCGGGCAGGGGCGGAAGCTCGGCCCGGGTCAGCGCTCCGTCGCTATCCTTGTCGAGAAGGGTGAAGCGCTGGCCGGCCGCGGCAATGAACTCGGCCTTCGAAACGCCTCGGTTGAGGTCGGAATCGGCCTGCATGACGGGCTGCGGGATGTCGAGGAAGGAATAGCGGCCGGCGCCTTCTATGCCCTCGTCATATTCGTGCGGGCGGGGGTTGTGGCGGCGCTCCCGGCGCCTCCGCCAGTCGGGGCCCATGTTGCGCATCTGCAGGCCGAGCTGAACCTCGGGCGTGGCTTCCTCGTAGCGGGCCATTTCGGCCGGTCCGATCTCGCCGTCGGAATCGGAGTCGAGGCCGGCGAAGAAGCGGGCGGCGTCGGCCTCCATTTCGGCCGGGACGATCCGCCCGTCGCCGTCGCGGTCGGCGCCTCTGAACCAGGCTCCGACAAGATCCTCGGCCGGATCGGTGGAGCGGAACGGCTCGCCCATCGGGCTCAGGAAGACGGTGCCGGGAAGGCCGTGCGGGATGCCGGCGGGGGCCAGCAGAAGCAGCAGAAAGGACGAGAGGGCGTACATCGCCGCCTTGATGGCCGCTGTCCCGTCGTTCGGCAACCCTTGCTCATCGTGTCGCCGACCTCGCCCGGCCGCGTCAGCGGCCTTTTGGTTTCACGCGAAGACGCGAAGGAAAGAAGGGCGCGAGGAGGATTCGGCATCCCGACGCGGCGGAAAGGTACCGGCAGCCTTGATTGATCGCTTCGCGATCTTGGCTTCCTTCGCGCCCTTCGCGTGAAACCGGGATAGTGGAGCCCACGCAGTGGCTTGAGGACGAGTACCGGCGAGCCTACAGGCCGCGCATTCGGCGAGGAGAAAAACGATGATCGCACGCAGGCGGCTTGGGCGGGACGGTCCGGAGGTTTCGGCGATCGGGCTCGGCTGCATGGGCATGTCGGAATTCTACGGCGCCGGGGACGAGGCGGAATCGATCGCGACCATCCACGAGGCGATCGAGAGCGGGATCGACTTCCTCGACACCGCCGACATGTACGGCGTCGGCCGCAACGAGGAGCTGGTCGGACGCGCGATCTCCGACCGCCGCGACCGGGTCTTCCTCGCCACCAAGTTCGGCAACGTCCGTGGCGAGGACGGCAGCTTCAAGGGCGTGTGCGGCCGGCCCGACTATGTGAGGAGCGCCTGCGAGGCGAGCCTGAAGCGCCTCGGAGTCGAGACGATCGACCTCTATTACCAGCACCGGGTCGACCCCGACGTGCCGATCGAGGAGACGGTCGGCGCGATGGCGGAGCTGATCGAGGCCGGCAAGGTCCGCTTCCTCGGCCTCAGCGAGGCGGCGCCGGCGACGGTGAGGCGGGCTCAGGCCGTGCATCCGATCGCCGCCCTCCAGACCGAATATTCGCTTTGGAGCCGGGACGTCGAGGACGAGGTGCTTCCGACCGTGCGCGAGCTCGGGATCGGCTTCGTCGCCTACAGCCCGCTCGGCCGCGGCTTCCTCACCGGCCAGTTCAAGAGCCCGGCCGATTTCCCCGACGACGATTATCGCCGCTTTCATCCGCGCTTCACCGGCGAGAATTTCCACCGCAACATCGCTCTGGTCAGCGAGATCACGGCGATTGCCGCGGAGAAAGGCTGCAGCGCCGCCCAGCTCGCCATCGCCTGGGTCCTCGCCCGCGGCGACGACATCGTTCCGATCCCGGGCACCAAGAGGCGCAAATATCTCGAGCAGAATATCGGGGCCCTCGACGTCCGCCTCTCGCCCGAAGAGCTGAAGCGGATCGACCGGGTGCTTCCCCCCGGCGCGGCTTCGGGCCCGCGCTACCACGCTGCGGGGATGGCGACGATCAACCGTTGATGGCTTCCCGGCTAAGGCCGGGACCTTGCCGAGACCCGACGAGCCTTATCAGCCCGAGTCCGATTCGCCGGGCGCTGGCGTCACGCGGAGTGAATCCGCGTGACGTCGGTCCTGTCCCCGGACCCAGTCCGGGGCAGGCCGGCCGGCGCCGGCCGTCTCTTCGCGCCGCTTCGCCGCGCTCGGCGGCCTTGCGCTTAGCGCTTCGAGAACTGGAAGCTCCGGCGGGCCTTGGCCTTGCCGTACTTCTTGCGCTCGACGACGCGCGGATCGCGGGTCAGGAAGCCCTCGCGCTTGACGGTGGTGCGCAGCTCCGGCTCGTAGCGGGTCAGAGCCGTCGAGATCCCGTGGCGGACGGCGCCGGCCTGGCCGGAGAGGCCGCCGCCCTTGACGGTCGCGATCACGTCATACTGGCCGCGGCGCTCGGTGACGTCGAACACCTGGTTGATGATCAGCCGAAGCGTCGGACGCGCGAAATAGACTTCCTGGTCGCGGCCGTTGACGGTGATCTTGCCGCTTCCGGGCTTGAGCCACACCCGGGCGACGGCGTCCTTGCGGCGGCCCGTCGCATAGGCCCGGCCCTGCTTGTCGAGCTGCTGCTCGCGAAGCACCGCCTGGATCTGCGGACCCTGGGTCGAGACTCCATGGTCGTCCCCGGCCGGCGCTTCGGCGGCGGCTTCGGGCGCGGCCGCGGCCTCGGTGGCGGCGGCGGGCGCTTCCGCCGGAGCTTCGGCGGCGGCGCCGGTCAGCGCGGCGAGATCCGCCAGCGATTGACGATTGTCGGTCATCAGGCACCCACCTTGTTCTTGCGGTTCATGCCCGCGACATCGAGAGCTTCGGGATTCTGGCCGCCGTGCGGATGCTCGGTGCCGTTGTAGAGGTGAAGGGCGCGCATCTGGTCGCGGCCCAGCGGCCCGCGCGGGATCATCCGCTCGACCGCCTTTTCGAGGACGCGCTCGGGGAAGCGTCCCTCGAGCACCTTGCCGGCGGTGACGCCCTTGATCCCGCCGGCATAGCCGGTGTGGCGCCAGTAGATCTTGTCGGCCAGCTTCTTGCCGGTGAACTTCACCTTGTCGGCGTTGATGACGACGACATGATCGCCGCAATCGACGTGCGGGGTGTAGCTCGGCTTGTGCTTGCCGCGCAGGATATTGGCGATGATCGAGGCGAGGCGGCCGACGACCAGCCCATCCGCATCGATCAAATGCCATTTCTTCTCCACCTCGGCCGGCTTGGCCGACTTGGTGGTCTTCATCAGCGCCTTCATGGCTGCGGACCTTCTCTGAAACGATCAGGCCGCCTCATCGAGGGCGGCCTTGGTGAGCGGGCAAATGGCAGCGGAGGCGCCGGAAGTCAAGGAAAAGCGGGGGTTTGACGAGAGGTATTATATTACCTCTACTCGGTCAAAGTCTCCTCGGTGACCCAATCGGCATAGGCCGGCAGGGCCTGCGCGACCGGCCAGACGACCGCGGCCGGAACCTCATAGCTGTGAAGCTCGGCGAGCCGGGCGATCAAGGCCGAGGCGAGGCTCGACCGCGTCTTGAACAAGGCGGCGACCTCCTCGCTCTCCTCGATCGCGCCCTTCCATCGATAGATGCTGTGGCAGGAGCCGAGGATGTTGGCGCAGGCGGCGAGCTCCTCCTCGACCAGGGTCCGCGCGATCCGGCGCGCTTCCTCGTCGCTGGCGAAGACGGTGAAGACGGTGGCGATGTCGATCATTCTCGCGCCTCCCCGATCCGGTGGGCGGCGATCAGGGCCGCCGCCAGCAGGAGGACCGCATTGGCCTGGTGGGCGGCGGCGATCCACAGCTCCACTCCGGAGAGCAGGGTCGAGATTCCGAGCAGGATCTGGAGCGTGACGATGGCGACGAGGAATATCGCCGGCCCCTTATGATCGCGAAGCCAGGCGGCGCGGGCGAGGAAGAGCGCCGCCGCGGCGACCGCGAAGGCGAGCCAGCGGTGGACGAACTGGACGACGATGGGGTTGTCGGCGAAGTTGCGCAGGAACGGCTTCAGCATCGGCGTTCCGGCGGGGAACCACTCGCCGCCCATCTTCGGCCAGCTCGCAAAGGCATAGCCGGCGTCGAGCCCGGCGACATAGGCGCCGAACATCATCTGCAAGAGGAGGAGCGACAGCATCCAGATCGCCGGCGTCGGAAGGCGCGAGCCTCGACCGGCCGGATCTCGCTCGAGGCCGAGCAGGTCGAGCGCGACCCAGAGGATGAAGGCGAAGAGGGTCAGCGCGGTCAGCAGGTGGATGGCGAGCCGGATGTGGCTGACGTCGGGCCGGTCGACGAGGCCGGAGGCGACCATCCACCAGCCGATCGCGCCCTGCAGACCGCCGAGCGCGAGTATGCCGACGAGCTTCCAGCCGTAGCCGCTCGGGATTGCCCGGCGGACGGCGAACCAGAGCAAAGGTAAAGCGAAGGCGAGGCCGATGATCCGGCCGAGAAGCCTGTGCAGATATTCCCAGAAATAGATGTTCTTGAAATCGGCGAGGCTCATGCCTGAGTTGACCAGCTGATATTGCGGGCTCGATTTGTAGGCGGCGAACTGCGCCGCCCAGGCCGACTCGCCGAGCGGCGGGATCGCCCCCGAAATCGGATCCCAGCGAACGATCGAGAGGCCCGATTCAGTCAGCCGGGTGATCCCGCCGACGACGACCATCAGGAAGATCAGGACCGCGACGGCGAGCAGCCAGAGGGCGACGGCGCGCGGGCGGGCGGTTGGAGCGGCGGCGGCGAGGGTGGCCATGGCGCGCGATATGGCGACGGCACCTACGAAAGCCAATGCAACTTTTTCCAGAATGTTATGTTGTATCTTTACGGTTGTGACATTATACAGGGCGGGCACAGGAGAGCGGCGAGTCTATGTTCGCGAAGACGGCGGCGAATGGGGGAATGGACCGGATGGCGATCGCGCTGTCCGGGCTGTGCCTCGTCCATTGCCTGGCGAGCGCGATCTTCGTCGCCATGCTCGCCTCGGCCGGCGGGCTCCTCCTCCATCCGATCATCCACGAGGTCGGCCTGACCTTCGCCATCGTCCTCGGCACGGCCGCGCTCGGCCGCGGGATCCTCGAGCACGGCTTCATGATGCCCTCGGCGGTCGGAGGCCTCGGCCTCGGCGTAATGGCAGGCTCGCTGGGCCTGCCGGAAGACGGCACGGGCACGATCTACACGATCCTGGGAGTTGCCATCCTCGCGCTGGGCCACGATCTGAACCGGCGCGCGGTGATTTGAACACTTAGACACGTCATTGCGAGGAGCGAAGCGACGCGGCAACCTAGACGTCTCCACCGCCACTGACTGGATTGCTTCGCTGCGCTCGCAATGACGGCGCCAGTTCGACGCGCCCCACCTTGTTCCGCCCCCGCAAAAGCCTTACCTTGCGCCCATGGCGCATTCCCACCACCATGAGGCGCATGAAGGCGCCTCGCTCATGCAGGCGGCGCAGACGTCGATGGAGAAATCCGGCGAGCAGTGGACGCAGATGCGCTCCGCCGTCTTCGAAGCGCTGGCGAGCTTCGATCGTCCCGCCTCCGCCTACGACATCGCCGACCAGGTCTCCAAGTCGCAGGGCCGGCGGGTGGCCGCGAACAGCGTCTACCGGATCCTCGATTTGTTCGTCGGCGCCAACCTCGCCCGCCGGGTCGAGAGCGCCAACGCCTATGTCGCCAACGATCATCCCGATTGCCTTCACGACTGCATCTTCCTGATCTGCGACACCTGCGGCAACACCACCCATCTCGACGACGACAAGCTCGCCGGCGGAGTCCGGGCGGTCGCGAAGGAAGCGGGCTTCTCGCCGCAGCGGCCGGTGATCGAGGTGAGGGGAACCTGCCCGGACTGCCGGGAAGGCTGAGTCGCCGCGGCCCGGCGGGACATCTCCCCTTCATCCAGGCCGCATTAGAGACGCACGGTTCCGCTGCGCGGAGTCCAGCGAATGCAGTTGCAGATAGGCGAACAGGACAGGGACCGGCTGCGCTCGGCCGTTATCGTCGCCCTGTTCCACGCCCTTGCCCTCTATGTGCTTCTGACCGGCCTCGGCGCCGGGCCGCTCAAGGCCGTCCCCGATGCCCTCAAATTGTTCAACGTCGCCGACGTGCCGCCGCCTCCGCCGGCCAGGCCCGCCCGGCCCGATGTCGAGAAGAAGACGCGCAAGGCGCGGCCGAAGAATGCCGAGGGCGCCGCTTCGCCGGCCAATCTTCGCAACACGCCCACCGAGATCATGGCCCCGCCGCCGGAGATCCGCCTTCCCGTCCCGCCGCCCCTCCCGGCTGCGCCCGCACCGGGGCAGGGAAGCGCCCCGGCCGCGGGGGCGGCCAACGTTCCGGGCACCGGCACCGGCGCCGGCGGAGTCGGCAACGGGCTCGGCAGCGGGCGCTTCGGCAACGGCACCGGCGGCGGGGGAGGGGGAGGCCGGCCCACCCACGCGCGCTGGCTGAGCGGCGGCATTCGCAGCTCCGACTATCCCGAAGGCGCCTATCGCGCCCATGTCGGCGGCACCGTCCACCTCAAATTCACCGTCGCCCCCGACGGCCGCGTCAGCGACTGCGCCGTCACCCGCTCGAGCGGAAGCCGCGAGCTGGACGCCGTCACCTGCCGGCTCATCGTCAAGCGCTTCCGCTACCGCCCGGCCCGCGACGCCGAGGGCCGCCCGATCGCCGAGACGGTCCTCGGCGAGCATGAATGGGAGGTCGCGCCGCAGCCGCCCGACAGGTGGGAGGAGCCGGTCGAGGACGATCCGTCGGGCGGGGGGTGAGCCCGTTTCTGCGCGGCTCCTCCACAACTTCCACATTCGACACCGCGCCCGTTTCGGGCTAGCGCCGCCTTGCGACAGGGACCATATCGCCGCCGATGACCGACCGTCCGAATACCCCGCTGCTCGACCAGGTCGGCACGCCCGCCGAGCTTCGCCGGCTCAAGCCCGCGCAGCTGGGGCAGCTCGCCGAGGAGCTTCGCGCCGAGACCATCTCGGCCGTCTCGGTCACCGGCGGGCATCTCGGCGCGGGGCTCGGAGTCGTGGAGCTGACGGTGGCGCTCCACTACGTCTTCGACACGCCCTCGGACCGGCTGATCTGGGACGTCGGCCATCAGGCCTATCCGCACAAGATATTGACCGGGCGCCGCGACCGCATCCGCACGCTCCGCCAGGGCGGCGGCCTTTCCGGCTTCACCCGCCGCTCCGAGAGCGAGTACGACCCGTTCGGGGCCGCCCACAGCTCGACCTCCATCTCCGCCGCCCTGGGCTTCGCGGTGGCGAACAAGCTCGCGGGCGCGCCGGGCAAGGCGATCGCGGTGATCGGCGACGGCGCCATGTCGGCGGGAATGGCCTATGAGGCGATGAACAATGCCGAGGCCGCCGGCAACCGGCTCGTCGTCATCCTCAACGACAACGACATGTCGATCGCTCCGCCGGTCGGCGGGCTCTCGCACTATCTCGCCCGTCTGGTCTCCTCGCCCAAATACCTGACCCTCCGCCACCTCGCCCAGCGCGTGGCGAGGAAGATGCCCAAGCGCCTCCACGTCATGGCGCGACGGATGGAGGAATATGCGCGCGGCATGTGGACCGGCGGCACGCTCTTCGAGGAGCTCGGCTTCTATTATGTCGGCCCGGTCGACGGCCACAATGTCGAGCGGCTCGTCCAGATCCTCGAGAATGTCCGCGACGCCGACGAGGGGCCGATGCTGGTCCATGTCGTCACCAAGAAGGGCAAGGGCTACGGCCCGGCCGAGGCGGCGGCCGACAAATATCACGGAGTCCAGAAGTTCGACGTCGTCTCGGGCGAGCAGGCCAAGGCCGAGCCGGGGCCGCCGAGCTACACCGCCGTCTTCGCCAAGGCCCTGACCGCCGAGGCCGAGCGCGACGACAAGGTGGTGGCGATCACCGCCGCGATGCCCTCGGGCACCGGGCTCGACAAGTTCGGGGCCAGGTTCCCCGACCGGATGTTCGACGTCGGGATCGCCGAGCAGCACGCCGTCACCTTCGCCGCCGGCCTCGCCGCCCAGGGCATGCGGCCCTTCTGCGCCATCTATTCGACCTTCCTCCAGCGCGCCTACGACCAGGTCGTCCACGACGTCGCCATCCAGAATCTTCCGGTCCGCTTCGCCATGGACCGGGCCGGGCTGGTCGGCGCCGACGGCGCGACCCACGCCGGAAGCTTCGACCTCGCCTACCTCGCCACTTTGCCCAATTTCGTCGTCATGGCCGCGGCCGACGAGGCCGAGCTCGTCCACATGGTCCACACCATGGCACTCCACGACGACGGCCCGATCGCGGTCCGCTACCCGCGCGGTAACGGCCTCGGGATCGCGCTGCCGGAGACCCCGCAGCGCCTTGAGATCGGCAAGGGCCGAATCGTGCGTGAGGGCAAGAAGGTCGCGATATTGTCGCTCGGCACCCGGCTCGAGGAGGCCATGAAGGCCGCCGACCTGCTCGAGGGCCGCGGCCTTTCGACCACCGTCGCCGATCTGCGCTTCGCCAAGCCGCTCGACGAAGCCCTGATCCGCCGCCTCCTCACCACCCACGAAGTGGCGGTGACGGTCGAGGAAGCCGCGATCGGCGGCTTCGGCGCCCACGTCCTCACCCTCGCCAGCGACCTCGGCCTGATCGACGCCGGCCTGAAGCTGCGCACCCTGCGCTTCCCCGACCGCTTCCAGGACCAGGACAAGCCCGAGAAGCAATATGCGGAAGCCGGCCTCGACGCCGACGGAATCGTCGAAGCCGTCCTCAAAGCCCTCCGCCACAACAGCGCCGGGGTGGTAGAGGGCGCGCGGGCCTGATTCAGCGCTTTTCTAAAATATCATCGCGCCTCCCGTCGTATTTCGTTATTTCACGCGAAGACGCGAAGCAGGCAAAGGGCGCGAAGGGATTGGGGATGGCGGATGTCGAGGAGCTTGCACGGCTGACGATCGATTGCGGCTTGAAGATCCATCAGGAGCTGGGCCCGGGCTTGCTCGAATCGGTCTATGAAACGATTCTCGCCCGCAAGCTCGGCAGTCATGGATTGAAGGTCGAACGACAGGTGCCGATCGCCATCGAATATGAGGACCTCGCCTTCGGCGAGGGCTTCCGGGCCGATCTGCTGATCGAGGATCGCCTCATCGTGGAGGTGAAGTCGATCGACCGGCTAATGCCGGTCCATGGCAAGCAATTGCTCACCTACCTCCGGCTCAGCGGCCATACTCTTGGCGTTCTTCTGAACTTCGGCGGAGCCACGTTCCGCGAGGGAATCAGGCGCATCGTCAACAATCATCCCGAGACTGCCTCTTCGCGCCTTTGCGCGAACCAATTACCACCGATCGAACCAGCGCCGCCTACGCTATGAAGGCGCGCGCCGATCAACTGCTGGTGGATCGCGGGCTCGTCGAGAGTCGGGCGAAGGCGCAGGCGTTGATCCTGGCGGGGTTGGTCTTTTCCGGGGAGCGGAAGATCGACAAAGCGGGGCTGCAGCTCGCGGCCGATGCGCCGATCGAGGTTCGGGGCAAGGCGCATCCGTGGGTTTCGCGGGGCGGGGTCAAGCTGGCGCATGCGCTCGAGCATTTCGGGTGGGATGTCGCCGGGATGGTGGCGCTGGATGTGGGGTCCTCGACGGGCGGCTTCACCGACGTGCTGCTCCAGAAGGGCGCCGCGAAGGTGTTCGCGGTCGATGTCGGGACCAACCAGCTCGTCTGGAAGCTTCGGCAGGACCCGCGCGTGGTCGTCCATGAGAAGACGAACGCGCGCTATCTCAGCGACGAGATAGTGACCGAGCCCATCGACCTCATCGTCTGCGACGCGAGCTTCATCTCGCTCGCCAAGGTGCTCGACAAGGCGCTCGACTTCGCCGGGCCGGGCGGTCGGCTGATCGCCCTGGTCAAGCCTCAGTTCGAGGCGGAGCGCCACGAGATCGGCAAGGGCGGAGTCGTTCGCGACCCGGAGGTGCACGAGCGGGTCTGCGCGGCTGCGGCGGAATGGGTGCGTTCGCGCGGCTGGGCGGTCGAGGGGGTCGTTCCGAGCCCGATCACCGGGCCCGAGGGGAATGTCGAATTCCTGCTCGCCGCGCGCAAGGCTTGATCCGGAGAGGCGCGGCTACTAGCTGGCCAACCGTGTTCAAACTCAAGAACTTCCTCGTCCTTGCCTCTCTCGCGCTGGCCGCGGCCTGCGGCGGCGGCGACGGCGCGGGCAAGGAGAAGAATCGCGCGCCGCCCGTCGTCCGGGTCGAGCCGGTGTCGACGATGCGCTTCGTCGAATCGGTCGAAGCGGTGGGAACGGCGGCGGCCAACGAGCAGGTGACGCTGGCGGCGCCGGTCACCGAGCGGCTTCTCCGCCTCGGCTTCGACGACGGCGACTTCGTCCGCAAGGGCCAGATGATCGCCGTTCTCAACCAGGGCCAGGAGACCGCCCAGCTCGCCGAGGCGCAGGCGCGGGCTCGGGTCGCCCAGCAGAACCTCGCGCGAATCTCGACCCTCGGCAAGAGGGGCTTCGCGACCAAGGCGAGCCTCGACGAGCAGGTCGCCGCCGTCGCCGCCGCCCAGGCCCAGGCCGCCGAAGCCCGCGCCTCGATCAGCGAGCGGGTGATCACCGCGCCCTTCTCCGGCTACGCCTCGCTTCGGACCATCTCCCCCGGCGCCGTCGTCAGCAGCGGGACCGAGATCGCGACGATCAGCGACATCTCGACGATCAAGCTCGACTTCCAGGTACCCGAGACCCTGCTCGCGACGATCAAGCCGGGCCTCACCATCCAGGCCACCGCCGCCGCCTATCCCGATTTGCCGTTCCGCGGCCAGATCGCCACCATCGATCCGGTGATCGATCCCAACACGCGCTCGGTCGCGGTTCGGGCGCACCTTCCCAATCCCGACGGCAAGCTCAAGCCCGGAATGCTCCTCACCGTCACGATCGAGACCGCCCCGCGGCTCGGCCTGTCGGTACCCGAGCTGGCCGTCGTCGGCGAAGGCGACCAGCGCTTCGTCTACACGCTGGGCAAGGGCGGCAAGGTGACGCGCACGCCGGTCAAGACCGGCGTTCGCTCGGCCGGGCGGATCGAGATCCTCGAGGGGCTGAAGGCCGGCCAGCCGATCGTCACCGAAGGCGTGGTCAAGGTCTCCGACGGAATGACGGTCAAGGTCGCCGGGCCCAATGCGGGCGCCCCGGCCGAGAGGGGCGGGGGCCGGGGCACGGCGGCGCCGTGAAGATTTCCGACCTTTCGGTCCGCCGTCCGGTCTTCGCCGCCGTCCTGGCGATGCTGATCGCGCTGATCGGCGTGGTCGGCTTCAAGAGCCTTCCGGTGCGCGAATATCCCGACGTCGATCCGCCGATCGTCTCCGTCCAGACCACCTATACCGGCGCCGCCGCCACCGTCGTCGAGAACCGGATCACCCAGGTGCTCGAGCAGCGCCTCGCCGGCCTCGAAGGGCTCCAGACCATCACCTCGCGCTCGCGCGACGGCCAGTCGGACATCTCGGTCGAGTTCACCCCAGGCCGCGACATCGACAGCGCCGCCAACGACGTCCGCGACCGGGTCAGCTCCGCCGCCGCCGACCTCCCCGAGGAAGCGCTCGCGCCGCAGGTGCGAAAGGTCGACGCCGACGCCTCGCCCATCCTCTTCCTCGTCGTCTCCAAGCCCGACTGGTCGCGGCTCCAGCTTTCCGATTATGTCGACCGGACCCTGGTCGACCGCTTCTCGGCGCTCGACGGGGTCGCCCAGGTCTTCATCTTCGGCGAGGCCCGCCCCTCGATGCGGGTGTGGATGCAGCCCGAGCGGCTCGCCGCCTTCGGACTCACCCCGGCCGACGTCGAGGCGGCGCTCCGTAAGCAGAATGTCGAGCTTCCCGCCGGGCGGCTCGAATCGGCGCAGCAGAACGTCACCCTCCGGGTCAACCGCCCGTTCGCGACTCCGGCCCAATTCGCAAGCCTCGTCGTCGGGCGAGGGACCTCGGGCTATCTCGTCCGGCTCGGCGACGTCGCGCGGGTCGAGCAGGGACCTGAGAATCCGTACAACAGCTTCCACTCCAACGGCGTCGAATCGGTCGGGATCGGGATCATCCGCCAGTCGGGCGCCAACACGCTCGCCGTCGCCAACGCCGCCAAGAAACTCGCCGAAGAGGTCAAGCCCAACCTGCCCGAGAAGATGACGATCACGGTCGGCTCGGACGAGAGCCTGTTCATCAGCCGGGCGATCCAGGGCGTCTGGCACACGCTCGCCGAAGCCGCGGTTCTCGTCGTCGCGGTCATCTTCCTCTTCCTCGGCAGCTGGCGCGCGACGATCATCCCGGCGGTGACCGTCCCGATCTGCCTGCTCGGAAGCTTCGCCGTGCTGTGGGCGTTCGGCTATTCGATCAACCTTCTCACCCTGCTCGCCATGGTTCTGGCGATCGGCCTCGTCGTCGACGACGCCATCGTCGTGCTCGAAAACGTCTATCACCGAATCGAGCAGGGCGAGCCGCCGCTCGCCGCCGCCTTCGAGGGGACGCGCCAGGTCGGCTTCGCCATCGTCTCGACGACGCTCGTCGTCTGCGCCGTGTTCGTGCCGATCATGTTCATCGCCGGCCAGACCGGGCTTCTGTTCCGAGAGCTCGGCGTGGCGATGATCGGCTCGCTCGCCATTTCGGGCTTCCTCGCGCTCAGCCTCGCGCCGATGCTGTGCTCGAAGCTCCTCCGCCACGAGACGCGGGGCCGCCTCGCCGCCGTGATCGACGACCGTTTCGGCCGGCTCGAGGCCCGCTACGCCGGAGCGCTCGATTTCGTCCTGAGGCGCCCCTTCATCCCGCTCGCCGCTTTGGCCCTGTTCCTCGCCGCGGCCGGCGCCCTCTTCCTGACCCTCAAGTCCGAGCTCGTGCCACAGGAGGATGCCGGCATCCTCTCCGCGCAGCTCTCCGCGCCCGAAGGCACGGGGTATGAGGAAATGGTCCGCTACCGCGACGAGGCGGAAAAGGCGCTGATGCCGCTGGTCGGCCACGGCGCCGTCCGGACCGTCATCGCGCGGGTCCCCGGCGGCGGCGGCGGCGCCAGCGACGATTTCAACAACGCCTCGATATCGGTCTTCCTCAAGCCCTGGGAGGAACGCGACAAGACCACGGCCGACGTCGTCAAGGTGGTCAACCAGAAGCTCGCTTTGCTCCCCGCCGTTCGCGGCAACGCCGCGGTGCGCTCGTCATTGAACCGCGGCCGCGGCCAGCCGATCAACTTCGTCATCGCGGGCTCGACCTACGAGGATCTCGCCCGCGCCCGCGACCGGATCGTCGCGGCGGCCCGCGACAATCCCGGAATCCTCAACCTCGACAGCGATTACAAGGAGACCAAGCCGCAGCTCCGGATCGACGTCGACACCGCCCGCGCCGGGGATCTCGGAGTCTCGGTTCAGGACGTCTCCAATGCCCTCCAGTCGCTGCTCGGCTCGCGCCGGGTCTCGACCTATGTCGATCGCGGCGAGGAATATCGGGTAATCGTCCAGGCCGAGGCCGGCGCCCGCTCGACTGAGGCCAATCTCGCCACCATCTACGTCAGGAGCCGGACCGGGGCGCTGATCCCGCTCTCCAACCTGGTGACGATGCGCGAGACGGCGGGCGCGCGCGACCTCGGCCGCTACAACAAGCTTCGCGCCATCACCCTTTCCGGCGGCCTCGCCCCCGGCTACTCGCTCGGCGAGGCGCTCGACTTCCTCGAGGCCCAGGCGGCGCAGGCGCCCGAGATCGCCGCCATCGGCTATCGCGGCGAGAGCCAGTCGTTCAGGGAAGCGGGCGGATCGATCTGGATCGTCTTCGCGCTCACCATCCTCCTCGTCTACCTCCTCCTCGCGGCGCAGTTCGAGAGCTTCGTCCACCCCGCCGTCATCATCACCACCGTTCCGCTGGCCGTGGGCGGAGGCGTGATCGGGCTCGCCCTGATGGGGCAGACGCTGAACCTGTTCAGCCAGGTCGGCATCGTCATGCTGGTCGGGCTCGCCGCCAAGAACGGGATCCTCATCGTCGAGTTCGCCAATCAGCTGAGGGACGCCGGCGCCGACGTGGGCACCGCGATCCGAGACGCCTCGCGCCGCCGCCTGCGCCCGATCCTGATGACCTCGATCGCGACCGCCTCGGGCGCGGTGCCGCTGATGATCGCGTCGGGCGCCGGCGCCGGTGCCCGCCAGGCGATCGGAGTCGTCATCGTCTTCGGGGTCTCGATCGCGACGATGTTCACCCTCTTTCTCATTCCCCTCCTCTATTCCCGCCTCGCCCGCTATACGGGCTCCCCGGAGGCGGTGGCGCGCAAGCTCCAGACGCAATTGAAGCGCCCGCTCCGACTGGCCGCGGAGTAGAAATGAGGGGTCCGTCATTGCGAGCGCAGCGAAGCAATCCAGAACGGCCTCGTCACCCGCGCAGGAAGCTGGATTGCTTCGTCGCTGCGCTCCTCGCAATGACGGAGGTGAGATGACCGCCATCGCCTCCCGCGCCCAGCTCAGGATGTCGTTCCTGCGCTATGCCCTGTTCACCGTCCCGGCCATCGTCCTGCTCGGCGCCGTCTCGGGCAGGATCTCGGGCTCGGGCTACGGCAATGCCTGGTTCGATGCCCTCACCAAGCCGGCGATCATGCCGCCGGGCTGGGTGTTCGGCCTGGTGTGGACGATCCTCTACGTCCTCCTCGGCCTCGCGCTCGCCCTCATCCTCCACGCCCGCGGCGCCCGCGGCCGGGGACCGGCGCTGGCGCTGTTCGTCGTCCAGCTGCTTCTCAACTTCGCCTGGTCGCCGATCTTCTTCGCCTATCACGAGGTCGGCGCCGCCTTCTGGACCATCGCCGCGATGATCCTCATTTCGGCGGTCACGGCCTTGCTCTTCTGGCGGATCCGCCGCTCGGCGGCCCTGCTGATGCTGCCCTATATCGCCTGGCTGCTGTTCGCGGCGACCCTCACCTGGCAGATCGATCGGCTGAACCCCGACGCCGCCGAGCTTGCGCCGGGGGCCCAGGCTACCGATATCCCGCTCTGACGCTTTCAAAGGAGGGCTCGATGCAGTCCGAAAACCGCTTGTTCGACGATTTCGTCAAGGTGATGAACGGGGCCGCCGGCACGATCGCCGGAATGGGCCGCGAGGCCGAGAATGCATTCCGCGAGCGGATGCGCGACTGGGTCGGCGGGCTCGACATGGTCAGCCGCGAGGAGTTCGAGGCGATGAAGGCCGTCGCCATCGCCGCCCGCGAGGAAAGCGCAGCCCTGAAGTCGCGGGTGGACGCGCTCGAAGCCGCCGCCGCGGCGCCGAAGCCGAAACGCAAGCCGCCCGAAGCACCGGCGTCGGCCGGACAGTAATCCACAACATATTGTGGTGCCATGATCTGCGTCACTTGCGCTTGCCGGCGCGGAAGGGCAGATTCTGTGGCTATTGAAGGACCCGAAAGCCTTGAGCATGACCGTGGATGAATTCGAGATCGAGCGCGAGGCGGGCGGCCCGATCGACATGCTCGAACATTATTTCAGCGCCCATGGCTGGGCCTGCGAGCGCGGCGAGGACGAGATCGTCGCCAATTTCCAGGGCAGCTGGGCGCAATACGAGCTTCGCGCCGTGTGGCGCGACGAGGATCACGTCCTCCAGTTCCTCGCCCTTCCCGACATCCGGGTCGCGCTCGACAAGCGCGCCGCCGTTTACGAGACGGTCGGGCTGATCAACGAGCAGCTCTGGATCGGCCATTTCGAGCTCTGGGCCTCGTCGGGCCTCGTCCTCTTCCGCCACGCCACCCTCCTCGAGGGCGAGGAAGGGGGGCAGCTCACCCTCCAGCACGCCGAGACCCTGGTCGAGGCGGCGATCGAGGAATGCGAGCGCTTCTACCCGGTCTTCCAGTTCGTCCTCTGGGCCGGCAAGACGCCCCAGGAAGCCATCGCCGCGGCCTTGATCGAGACCCAGGGCGAGGCCTAGGATCGGTCGTCCCGATCAGAGCTGGGCCGGATGAAAGCGATCGCCGACCCTGGCGATGCCCTCGGACGAGGCCTGGCTTCGATCCGGGCCCAGTATCAGGTTCCAGAGGCATTCCCGGCGGCGGTGCTCCGGGCCGCTGAGGAAGCTTCGAGGCGCGTTCCGACCGAGCATGTGGATCGGACGGACTGGCCCTTCGTCACCCTCGACCCCGCCTCGTCGACCGATCTCGATCAGGCCTTCACCATCGAACGAAGCGGCCCCGACCTGCTGCTTCGCTACGCGATCGCCGACGTCGCCTGGTTCGTGGAGGACGGCGGCCCGATCGACGAGGAGGCCTGGCGGCGCGGCGCCACCCAATATCTGCCCGACGGCAAAGCGGGGCTCTATCCGCCGGTGCTCAGCGAGGGCGCCGCGAGCCTGCTGCCGGACGGCCCGCGGCCCGCGGTCATCTTCACCGTGAGAGTCGCGACGGATGGGGCGGCTCGCCTCGACGGTGCGGAGCGCGCCGTCATCCGCAACCGGGCGAAGCTCGCCTACGACACCGTAACCGACGCCGATCTGCCGCCGGACTTCGCCGAGCTTGCCCGCCGGATCCAGGGCGCCGAGGCGCGGCGCGGCGCCGCCCGGGTCAATCCGCCGGCCCAGGAAATCGCCGCGGTCGGCGGCGGCCGCTACGAGCTCCTGTTCCGGCCGCCGCTCGAATCCGAAGTGCGCAACGCTTCTCTTTCCCTGGCGACGAACCTCGCCATAGCCGATCTGCTCCAGGCCAACGGGACCGGCCTTTTTCGGGTCATGGCCGAGCCGGACGAGCGCGCCGTCAGCCGCCTCCGCCACTCGGCAACGGGCCTCGGGCTCCATTGGCCGGCCGAGGCGAGCCTGGCCGAATTCGAGCGAAGCCTCGATCCGGCCGATCCGAAACAGGCCACCTTCATGCTTGCGATCCAGCGTTCCGGCCACGGGGCCGGCTACGTGCCGTTTCGGAAAGGCGAAATCCCCTGGCACTCGGCGGTCGCCGCCACCTACGCCCACGCCACCGCCCCGCTCCGCCGACTGGCGGACCGCTATGTCGTGCGCGCCACCCTGGCGCTGGCCGGCGGCCAGGCGGTAGAGCCTGTCGTGTCGGACGCCTTCGAGAGGCTCCCTGCGGTCATGGCGAAAGCCGACGCTCTCGGCTCCCAGATTCAGCGCGCGGCCGTCGACCTTGCCGAATCGGTGATCCTTCGGGGGCGCGAGGGCGAGAAATTCGCTGCGATCGTCACCGAGGTCGATGACCGCGGCGCACGGATACAATTATGCGATCTTCCCGTGGCGGCCCGACTGGACGCCAAGGACATGGATCCCGGCGAAACCCTGGACGTGACCTTGGTCGAGGCCGACCCGGATCTGCGTAAAGTCGCCTTCCAACGGAGCGAACATGACTAGTGCCATTCTCACCCGCCCGCTCCTGATGATCGGCTGCGGCAACATGGCCGGGGCGATGCTCGAAGGCTGGCTGCGGGCCGGCACCGATCCGCGCATGATCACCGTCGTCAGGCCCAGCGGTCGGCCGCCGGCCGCAGGGATTCGGACCCTCACCGTTCTGCCCGAGGACGAGACGCCGGCGCTCGTCCTGCTCGGCGTCAAGCCGCAGAAGCTGGGCGAGATCGCGCCCGTTCTCGCGCCCGTGCTCGAGCCGGAAACGCTCCTCGTCTCGATCCTCGCCGGAACGACGCTGGAGACCCTGCGCGGCGCCTTCCCCTCTCCGCGCGCGGTGGTTAAGGCGATGCCCAACCTCCCGGTCAGCCTCGGCAAGGGAGTCACCGAGCTCCACACCGACGCCGCCACCCCCGCCGAGGCGCGCGCCGAGGTCGAGGCCCTGATGCGCCCGCTCGGCCAGGTGGAATGGCTGGACGACGAGAGCCTGTTCGCCGTCGCCAGCGCCCTCACTGCCGCCGCCCCCGCCTTCCTCTACCGATTCATCGACGCTCTGGCGGCGGCCGGCGCCGAACTCGGTCTTCCCCCCGACCAGGCGGCCCGCCTCGCGGCGCGAATGGCCGAAGGCGCCGCGGCGCTGGCCGCCGCCTCGCCCGAGACGCCCGAGCAACTGGCGCGACGGGTGGCCAGTCCTGGCGGGACGACTGAAGCGGGGTTGCGGGTGCTGGACGACCAAGGCGGTCTACTGACGTTAATCAGTCGTGCTATTGCCGCTTCGCGGCGAAGGGGTCAGGAAATGGCTCGGAAGGCGTAGTGGAAAGCTCCTGGACGGTTGGCTTCGACCCGGCGTCTGCCTTACTCAGTTCGCTTCTCTTGGAAACTCGTAGCCGCTGCCTTGGAGCTTGGTCCAGCTGGCCTCATCCTGAAGTCGAGCCTTTTGCTGTTCCGGGAGCGCTTGAGTCCGGTCGCTGTCTTTTTGGGCCTGCTGAAGATAGCTCCTCCGATCGTTCATGCCCGGTTCCTTCCTTGGTTGAGCTGGTCTGGGTGGATTTAAACTCGGCGTAATTCTTTTGATACTCGGTAAGCGCGCCGGATTTCTTAGCTTCGATCGTTAGATAAGCTTCGCCGGTGCCCGCGCCTCGCGGCATGGCCCGGGCGCTGTTCCAGTGCACCACGCTGCCATATTTGTTCTTTCGCGGACGGTGACGAAAGACGCGACCATAGAGGCGGGGGGAAACGCCGGTAAACGGCTCGAACTTCACGGCTCGTGGAATGTCGCCGCCTTCGCCGTCGACACAAATCTCTCGTGCATACATCACCTTGGTCAAGCTCTTCGGGTATGGCTCAATGAAGACTACCCTCGCCAAACCTGCAGAAATGATATGCCTCGCGCAGACATGACAGGGAAAGGTCGTGCAATAGAGAGTGGCGCCGCGAGTTTTTCGACCGAAGGACGCGGCCTCTGAGATTGCATGCATTTCAGCGTGAACCACAGTCCCGAACTCGATCAGGCTGCGAATCCGCGCACCTTCCAGGTGTCTTCGAGCGGAGCCGAAGAGAAGGTCTTGAGTGATATCCTCATCGCTCTTGCCAAGCGCCAGAGGGCTCAACAGCTCGCTATCGCGAATAGCTGCCACAAACTCGCGTACGACGTCCGTCCGGGCGAAGGCATTCGGGTCGTGCTCGCGAGTGTAATCTCGATTGTCCGTTTGGCGTCGATTGCCTTTGCTGTAGAAGCCGCCCCCCGGCTGCGGAACCTCATTGGCTCCGGTTGCCACGATCTCACCATCCCGACCGACGATGACGGCGCCCACCTGCCTCGAAAGGTCTGCTGAGCGCATCGACGCGGCGTCGGCGCAGTACATGAAATATTCTTCTCGTGTCGGCGTTCCGAACGGCTCTCCGAACACCAGCTCCACGAATCTCTTGAGCTCGCTCTCAACCGGTCGGTCTGCAGACACGAAGAAATCACCTAACGGGAAAGTCTCCTGAACATTTTGCGTCAGGTCGTCGTAATCCCTCTTCTCATCGATATTAATGAGATTATCGGCCTCTTTGGTAAGGGCCATCGTTAACGAGGTGTGGCGGCTTTCCGCAATACGGTTGGCGAGTTTCTCCAGGCGCTTCACTCGCTGCGAATACACTGAAAGTAAAAGAAAATTGGGGCCGTATATGTGCCTTAGGCTCGCGACCTCGGTCGGGTTCTTAAGCGAATCGATGATAAATGCATGGTTGTAAGCGGGCTTATCGTCGTGCCCGGAAATCTCAGTACGTTTCTGCCGAATGGCGGCCGCGGCAAGGCTCATCACGGCCTCACCCTTGCGAGTAGCCCTACGCAGATCGTCGCCGGCATCCATCAGGGTTTGGACTCGTTCGGCCTCGTCCAGAGCGGCCGTGTCGATGCTACAGAAATCGGCGATCAGCTCACTAAGCTTGATGTGCACCGTACGATAGCCGACCGCCGCAAACTGGGCGTCCATCTGTGATTTGATCCCGCTAGTTTCCGTTCCCGCTCCATTAACTAGCGCGACAAACAGTTCAGGACGCCGAAGCTCCGCGCTTTGTCCCACTCGGCACCTCCGTCCCGCCCACCACAACATTGCTAGCGGTGATCCCCGCGGGTGCAAGCGCGGCGGGAGCGCTTGACCTTGAAAGTTGGGGAAAACTCGACCAGGACACTATGGAACACATCACGAACATAGGCAAGCTTTAGCTAAACGCTCCATGAACGCGCCGTAGTTTTGGGTTCATGCAACGCGGCTTAGGCTGTGCTCGTTGTTTTGCGCGCCCGTTTCCACTTCGCGGGCGCTCGATCCGAGGAGGACCAGTATGCGTAAATATCTTCTCGCCGCGACCCTGGCAGCGGCCGTCGCGCTCCCCGCCGGCGCGGCTTCGGCGCAGCGTTATGGCGGCTACGGCTACGGCAATTCCTACAATTACGGCTATGGCTACGGCCGCAACCATCGCGGAAGCGACGTTCGCGACGAGCTTCGCGAATGCCGCCGCGAGCTTCGGCACGCCAACAGCCGCTGGGAATATCAGCGCGAGCTTCGCGAATGCCGGCGCGAGGTCGCCGAGGCCCGGCGCGAGCAGTATCGCGACGGTTACCGGCGCGGCTACCGCAGCGACTATCGCTACGGCAGCGGCTACCGCTACCGCTAGGATCCCTAAAGCCGCCGAAGCAGCCGGCTGACCGAGTCGGCGCGGCGGTGGCCGCGGGCGAGCGCGGCGGCATCCCGCTCGAGGCCGCCGCGGATCGCCTCGATCTCGTGGTCGGTCAAATGCTCGATCCCGATGAAGTCGTTGCGCGCGTCGTGGACGGCTCGGATCAGCTCGTCGAGCTTGGCCTGGATCGCCGCCGCGTCGCGATTCTGCGAGTTCTGGATCAGGAACACCATCAGGAAGGTGACGATGGTCGTCGCCGTGTTGACGACCAGCTGCCAGGTGTCCGACCAGCCGAACAGGGGCCCGGTGACGATCCACAGCAGGATCAGGCCGACCGCGACGATGAACGCGATCGGCTGGCCGGCGAACAGCGCGATGCGGCTCGCCGAAGCGGTGAAGAAACGGTCCATAATTCCCCCCTTCAGGGTTTGAGGTCGGTCGCGGCCCGGAAGCTTCCGTCCATCCGGAACGGCACCGAGCTGTGACCGTGGGCGATCTTCCACGCGCCCGCGATCTTTCGGAAGCAGAGCGTCGAGCGAATCCACATGTCGACTTCGCGGCCGCCCTTCAGCGTGCCGCTGAGCCGGTTGAGCGCGTGGCTCCAGGCGACGTCGCCCGAAACCGCGACCGCAAGATCGCGGACCTCGATCGCCGGCGGCGCCTGCCAGCCGGCCAGCCACGCCTCCAGCCCGGCCTGGTCTCGCGCCGCCGCCGGCCCCAGCGCGAGCGGCGGCGCCAGCTCGAAGGCGGTGATTCCGGGCGCCAGCGTCGCGATCGCCCGAGCGGCATCGCCGTCGCGGATGGCGGCGATCCGTTCGTCGATCAGCGCTCGAACCCCGGCTCCCTCGTCCACAAGTCCCTCCGGCACCCTCCGCCCGGGCGAGCGTTATGCCGCCGAAAGGAAGCCCGATGAGCCCTGCCTTCGTCAAGCAGGAGGATCGCTCGCCGCCGAGCAGGGCGGGCTGATGCCCTCGACCGTGATCCGCTCGGTCGTCTACCGGCCCGAGAACCGGGAGCTCGACGTCCTGTTCACCACTGGCCGCCGCTATCTCTTCCACGACGTTCCGCCCGAGGCGGCCGAAGCCTTCCGCGCCGCCCGGATCAAGGGCCGGCACTTCAATGCCAGGATCCGCGGCCGCTACCGATTCACGGAGCAGCAGGCGCCGTAGCGGCTCCCCGGCATTCCGGAAGGCCGAGCTGCCCGGCATATTGGCAGGCGCTGACCTGAACGTCGCCATTGGGCGCGATGTAGACGGCCCAATCGCCGCTGTCGGTGCAATGCGCGGTCCACATCGCCATCGACTTGTACTGCTGCTGGTACTGGGCCCGGTCGACCTTCTTGCAGCGCTGGTTGTTGTCGCGGATGCTCCGGTAGAGGCCGAGGTTTCGGGTGTCGGGGCTGAGCGCCTTGAGCTGATCCGAGTAGGAATTGGCGGCGGCGACCTGGGTGACGTTCTGCGCCGGAGTCCCGTCCTCGCAGGCGGTGAGCAGCAGGGCGGCGGCGGTCAGCGTTACGAATGGCTTCATCGCACTCCCTCGATACCGTCAATACGCTCGAGCGTAGCGCTCGTTGCCGAGGAAGCCCAATCGCTCGATCCCGGCCCGCTTCACGTCGGCGAGCGCCCGGTCGAAATCCTCATAGCGCGTATCCGCCTCGGCCCGGAAGTGGAGGATTCCGTCCGGCGCGGAGGCCCGGAACGCCGCGAGCCGAGCGGGAAGCGCCGCTTCGGCGATCGGCGCGCCGTCCCAGCTCAGGCGCCCGGCCGGGTCGAGGGCGAGCTGATGAATCTCGGGGTCGGCGGTCGTGACCGGGGGCACGCCCTGGGGAAGGTCGATCTTCACTTTGTGGGTCATCGCCGGGAGGGTGACGATGAACATGATGAGGAGGACGAGCATCACGTCGATCAGCGGCGTGGTGTTGAGCGCGCTGATCGGCGCGTCGGTGACGGCGGCGAAGGCGATTCGGCGACGGCGCTGTCTCATTTGAGCCTCCTCTATGTCATGTGACATCATAACATAGAGAGGTACCGCTGTAAATTGTCGACTCAGCAAAGGCTCAGCGGCGGCGCTCCCCTGTGAACACCTGCCAGCCGCCGCCGCCGGCCGGCCGGCGCAAAGTCACGCTGCCCGCCGTCGCGAAGCTCTTGCCGCCGCGGAACGCGCCGCGGATCATCACCGGCACCTCGACATAGGCCGATGCGTTCGACTCCACCGGCTGGCTCGGCTCGCCGACATCGGCGTGATAGCGCTCATAGGCCTTGAAATTGTCGGCGAAGCGGCGCCGCGCCTCCTCGCCCGACTCGCCGGTCCGCATCGACCAGGCGGCGTCGTAATCGCCGGCCTCGATCCGCGAATAATAGAGCTTCAGCGCCGAGGCCGCGTCGCTCGTGTCGCGGCGCTCCTCCTTGCTGGGCTGGGCGGGCGGCTCGAGCTCGGGCGTCGGCGGACGGGCGACCTGCTTCGACGACGGCTGTTCCTGCGGTGTCTCGCCGTGGCGCCCGCAGGCGGCGAGGAGAAGGCAGGCGAGGGCGATGCGCTTCATCGCGCCCCTTTACGACCGCCGCGGGCGGACGTCACCCCGTCAGGCCTTTAGGCCGTCAGGCCGTCAGCCGGCTCTGGGTGCCGTGGATGAGGTCGGTGGCGCGCTCGAAGCTCATCGGGCGGCCGAACAGATAGCCCTGGATCTGGTGGCAGCCGAGATCGCGCATGCGGGTGAAGTCGTCCGCCGTCTCGACGCCCTCGGCCGTCACCGTCATCCGGAAGCTCTTGGCGAGCTGGACGATCGACTGGATGATCGCCACCGTCTCGCGATTGTTGGCGGCGTCGCGGACGAAGCTGCCGTCGATCTTGAGCTTATGGAAGACGGCCTTGTTGAGATAGCCGAGCGAGGAATAGCCGGTCCCGAAATCGTCGAGCGCGATCCCGACGCCAAGCGCGCGGAGGCGCTTGAGGACGTCGAGCGAGCCTTCCGAATCGCCGAGGAAGACCGACTCGGTCACTTCGAGCTCGAGCCTATTGGCCTTGAGCCGGTACTTGGCGAGCGCCTCGGAGACGGTGTTGGGGAGCGCGGGAAGGATGAGCTGGCGCGCGGAGAGGTTGAGAGCGACGCTGATATAGTCCGGCCAGACCGAGGCGGCGCGGCAGGCTTCGTCGATCACCCAGTCGCCCAATTGCATGATCAGGCCGGTCTCTTCCGCGAGCGGGATGAACTCGATCGGCGAGACCATTCCGCGGGTCGGGTGGTGCCAGCGGATCAGCGCCTCGAACCCGACCAGGCTCTGGTCGGCCGCGTTGACGAGCGGCTGATAGTCGAGCCGGAACTGCTTGAGGCTCAGAGCCTGCCTCAGATCCTGCTCGAGCCGGAGGCGGTCCTCGGCCTCGTTCTGCATGTCGGCCGAGAAATAGCAGCAGGTGCCGCGGCCCTGGCCCTTCGCCTGGTAGAGCGCGAGGTCGGCCTTCTGGATGAGGTCGTCGACGCTCTGGCCGTCGATCGGCCCGAACGCGCAGCCGATCGAGACTCCGATCCGGATCTCGGCCTTGTCGATATGATAGGGCTCGGCGACGGCGGAGATGATCCGGCGGGCGAGGTCGTCGACCTTCTTGCGGCTCTGCGCGTCGCGGATGACGATGGCGAACTCGTCGCCGCCCATCCGGCCGACATGGCCCGATTCGCCGGCTTCCTTGACGAGGCGCTGCGAGACGCTCTTGAGGACCGCGTCGCCCTTGGGGTGGCCGAACGTGTCGTTGACCGGCTTGAAGCCGTCGAGGTCGAGGAACATGATCGCGCATGGCACATTGCTCGACTGTGATGTCGAGAGGGCCTCGCCGAGAAGTTGGCGAACACGGCCACGGTTGGGAAGCCCCGAGAGAACGTCCATGTTGGCGAGGTTGGTCAGCCGCTCCTGGGTGCGGCGGACCTCGGTGATGTCGGAGCCGACCCCGCGGAAGCCCTGGAACTGGCCGGCCATGTCGATGATCGGATCACCGGCGAGGCTGATCCAGCGCGTTCCGCGGCGGGTCTTCAGCTCCATTTCGAGGCTTGCGAAGGGCTGGCGGGCGAGCAGGGTGCGGCCGAGCGCGCTGTTGCCGCCGAGAGTCGCGGGAAGCGAATGGCCGATCAGCTGGCTCGCCGAGCGGCCGAGCAAAGAGGTCATGCGCGAGGAGATGTAGACGACCCTATTCTCCGCATCGACCTGCCACAGCCAGCCCACCCCGCGATGCTCATATTCCTTGAGCAGGAGGCGGACCGATTCGGCCTGGGTGCGGACGTTGGCGATGGTCTGGAGCTGCTGGAAGGTCCAGCGGGTGAGGCGGGCGACTCCGAAGATGGCGACCGCCGCGACTCCCAGGATCGAGGCGCCGAAGGTCGGATCGACCTTGGGGCTTCCGAGATAATAAGCGCAGCACAGGGCGATCGTCATGGTGACGATCCAGGCGAAGGCCGCGGCCGGAACCGCGGCGAGGCCGATCGCGGCCATGATCATCGCGCCCATCGCTCCGCCGATGACGACCTGCGAGGCGTGGGTCTGGGTGGCGAAGGCATAGATGGGCAGAGCGGACCAGATCGCGGCGAGCCCCACCACCTCGCCGATCGCCTTGACGAGCGGGCGGCTCTCGGCCGAGCGGCTTTCCGCCGCGAGTCCGGCGGCGACGGCGGTTCGCCAGTAGCGCCAGTTGGCGAAGCCGACGAGGGCGAGCCAGCCGGCGATCATCTCGATACGCGAGCTTCCGATCAGCGCCCAGGAGACGAGCAGCGCCGCGCCTATTCCGGTGAGGGAGAAATAGGGCGCGAACAGAAGCCGGGTCTGAGCCTGGCCGTTATAGAGATGGGCATCGCGCAGGCGCTGGCTGCTGGCGTCCGAACCGACGCTTTCATCCGCCAGCTCGGCCGGTTCCGATTCCTGCTGGTCGATATCCATCGGGACGGGCGCGTGATACATGGGAATCCTGCGTGCTGCCGGGTTGGCTTTTCCCTAGCCGCAGAGTTTTGATGGAGTGTTAAGGCCGCGCCGGAATGCGTCCTTCGATACGCCGGTTCGACTTCGCTCACCGGCTACTCAGGATGAGCGGGAGAGAATAACCCCAGCCGCTCATCCTGAGTAGGGACTGAGCGCAGGCGAAGGCCCGTATCGAAGGATTAGCAATTTTCGTATTTCCAGTGCCGGCGCTTGCCTTCCGCCATCCACTCGACCGCCTGGGCGATCCTTTTGTCCCGAGTCTCGGGGCGCTTCGCCTCCACCACCCATTCGACATATTCGCGCCGGCAGCCGGGCGGGAAAGCCTCGAACGTGGCTCGGGCGGCCGGGTTCGAGTCGAGCGCCGAATCGAGCTCGGGCGGAGTCTCCAGCTCGGGCTTCGGCGCCTTTTTCGGCCGCGGCTTCGGGCCCTTCTCGGCCTCGGCCGCGGCCCGGCGGATGATCGCCTTCAGCTCTTCGTCGGGCGGAAGGTCGTCCACCGAGGCCAGCCGGCCGAATTGCCCCATGGCATCACGCTCCGCCCCAGGCATCGTGCCCCCCTGCCAGAGCCCGAACGTCGCATGGCCCTTGAACGCCGCCATTCCGGCGAACAACCGGCCCTTATAGGTGAAGTGAGGCATCGACCATTTGATCGTCTCCTCGACCTCCGGCGCGGCCTCATGGACGATCCGGCGCAGATGCTCGAGGATCGGCCGGGCGAAGTCGGCCTTCCTGGCGATATAATCGTCGATGCGCGGGTCGCTGGCGGGCATGGCCGATTCATAGACTCGTCCCGGCGCGAAATCGATTCGGTTCGGCGAGGGCTTCGGAACGGCCGGGTCGAGCGCTCGCTGATGCGCGATTCTCCGCGGAGAATCAGGATGTTACGCGCTTCCCGTTTGTCCTCCAGCGTCATCGAGCGGATCGTCTATGACGACGAGGCGCGGAGCCTCGCAATCTCGTTCCGGGAAACCGGCCGCTACATTTATTCGGACGTTCCGGACGCGATCTACGAAGGTCTTTGCAAGGCACCGTCCGCGGGTCGCTATTTCAACGCCTGCATCAAGCGCCGCTTCCCCTGCCGTCCCGACCCCGAGCGCCGCCGATTCCGGCCGCGATAGCCCCGCCCGTGCGTGACCTCGTCTTCAGGATGTCGGGTGAGCTCGCCGCCCCCTAGCGTCGACTCCAGCCCGGCTTCGGTGGACGGTGCAGATTCGCTTCCGGGATGAGCCGCCGCAGCTTCTGGGCGAAGCTTCTCAGGCAGACCTCGCTCTCTCCGAGCGGCCCAGGCACATAGCTTCGCGACGCCATGCCCTGCTGGACGCCCCCGATCAGGGCGGTGTCCTCTTCGTTGACCCGGCGGTTGATCCGCCAGTTGAGATAGCGCGCCGCCTTCATCTCGCGGCGCCATTTTTCAGGCATATCGGCGTCGGGCACAGCGTAGCTGATCTCGCGGATCACCGTCTCGGTCGCGGAAACCGGCAGGAACTGCATGAAATCGACCTGGTCGGGATAAATGTCGAAGGCGACGTTCGGCCACAGCTTGAAATAGAGCCAGCGGCGGCGGAGCTCGGGCGGCAGATGCCCGGCCTCCGGCAGGAAATGCTGATAGGCGCGTTCGGACGGATTGGCGGAAGGGCGGTCGATCAGGTCGCCCGACATCCGGTCGACATGCTCGCCCGCCGAGATCGCATAGCCGCGCCCGAACAGCCGGGTCAGGCCCGGATGGGCGACGTTGATGTGGAGCCCGTCGGAATAATTGTCGGCAACGTTCTTCCAGTTGACGTCGCGCGGGCGAAGCGTGACCCGCCCGAGCGCCTGCAGCGCTTCGAACCGGTAGGGCGCGATCTCGGCCTCGTGCGGCGCCATCATCTCGGCGACCGAGGGCCCCCCGCTCTCGAGGCGGACGAAGAGGAAGCCGTGCCACGCCTCCATCTCCACGGGCACCAGTCCGAGCTTCGAGCGGTCGAGGCCGGGATATTCCTCCTTGCGCGGAACGGCGATCAGCCGGCCGTCGAGTCCGTAGGTCCAGGCATGGTAGGGGCAGGTCAGCCGCCTCGCGCAGCCGGCGGTGCCGCTCACCACCCGCGAGGCACGATGGCGGCAGACGTTGACGAAGGCGCGCGCTCGCCCGTCCTCGCCGCGGACGACGAGGAGGCTCTCGCCGAGATAGTCGAGAGTCCGCCAGTCGCCGGCGCGCGCGATGTCGCTTTCGTGGCAGACGATCTGCCATG
Organism: Allosphingosinicella sp.; assembly: GCA_045811485.1. Lineage (GTDB taxonomy): Bacteria > Pseudomonadota > Alphaproteobacteria > Sphingomonadales > Sphingomonadaceae > Allosphingosinicella. Next base: position 39,556 of record JBJMTX010000025.1, on the reverse strand, counting down.
AGGGGCGGATCACCCGCTCCATCTCGACCGCGAAAAATTCGGGATCGCGGTAGATCCAGCCGGGCAGGCTCAGCTCCGGCTCGGGGACGGCGGCGAGATGGGGCGAGCCGGGCATGGCGCACCTTGGCAAAGCCGGCCTCGATTGTCACGCCGCGCTCCCCGTCATTCCCGCGAAAGCGGGAATCCCGCTTCTTCTCGCCGGTGAAGGAAAGGAAGCGGGATCCCCGCTTTCGCGGGGATGACGGAAAGGTTGCGCATCGCCTCGACTTGCCGGACAATCCTGCCGCATGACCGTCGAACTTACCGTGCTCGCCTGGGGCTGCATCCTCGCCTTCGTCCACATCTTCGCGGCCGTCCGGGTCAAGACCCGGCAATATGGCACGAAGTGGAACATGGGCGCCCGCGACGAGACGCTCGACCCGCCCCAGCCGATCGTCGGACGCCTCGCCCGCGCCCAGGCCAATTTCTTCGAGACCTTTCCGATCTACGCCGCGGCGGCCCTGATCGTCAGCTTCGCCCATCTCGAGAGCCGCACCAGCGCGATCGGCGCCTGGCTCTGGCTCGGCGCGCGCTGCGTCTACCTGCCGATCTACGCGCTCGGCGTGCCGGTGGTTCGGACGATCGCCTTCCTCGTCAGCGTCGTCGCGATCGCGCTGGTCCTGCATCCGGCGCTTGCCGCAACCTTCCGCTGAGGCCCGCCGTTCTGCGATCATGGTAGGACGCAATTTCTGGGTCGTCGCGGCGGAGAGCGAATGGGAGGTCCGCCAGGAGGGCCTGCCGGACAAGACCACCCGCCATGCAACCCGGGAAGAAGCCTGGGCGGCGGCCAACGAACGCGCTCGGGATTGCCATGGCGAGGTCTTCCTCGCGGACGGAGAGGGCGGCGCCGAGGGCTATTCCTGCCACCGCGAATTGCCGCGCAAGATCAAGATCTGAGGGCTCAGCGGGCGGGTGCCGGCGCGACTTCCCTGATCTCGCCGATGATTCCGTCGCCGCAGCGTATCTCGACCCCGCCATAATGCTTGCGCCCGGCAAAGACGCCCTGGACCGTCCGGGTGACCGGAGCGGCGGCCGGGTCGGGCGTTCCGTCGGTCCGGACGAACACCTGCTGGATCGGCTCGTCGAGCCTGGCGAGCGGGCCGCGCTCGAGGCTGACCGCCAAACCCTCGCCGGCGAGGGTCACCCGGCCGGTGACGACCAGCTTGCGAAGCATGGTGGGTTTCTTCGAGCGATTGGCCGGAACGATCTCCATCCGCGCCGCCCAGCCGGACGAGCCGAGGACGTGGCAGGTCGCGTAGAACGGCCTCGTCTCCAGCGACGCGGCGCAGGAGGAAAGGAGCAGCAGGGCCGGAGCGGCGCGCAGGAAGAGTTTGACCATCGGATGCGTGCCTTAGCGGGTCCCTGCGTGGCGTGCTAGACCGCCGCCTCGGCCGCCGAGCAGGACTCCCGCGCCAGGCGCCCGGCGCGCATCCCCTCGACGACGAAGACGGCGAGCGCGATCCAGATCGCCGCGAAGCAGACGAGATGGGCGCGGGTGAGGGGCTCCCCGAACACCGCGACCGCGAGCAGGAACTGAAGCGATGGCGCGACATATTGGAGGAAGCCGAGAGTCGAATAAGGCAGGCGCTTGGCGGCGGCGGTGAAGAGGAGCAGCGGGATTGCGGTGACGGCGCCGCCGAGGATGAGAAGAAGGTCGGTCGGCCGGTCGTGGAGGAAGGCGCTGTCGCCCGTATGCGTCAGCCACAGCGCCCATCCGAGCGCGAGCGGAGCGAGGAACAGCGACTCGATCCACAGGCCCTCGAGCGCTTCCACGGGCGCGACCTTGCGGAGGAATCCGTAGGAGGCGAAGCTCGCGGCGAGCGTCAGGCTGATCCAGAGCGACCCGCCGGCGCGGAAGGCGAGGAGGGCGACCCCGGCGCCGGCGAGGACGACCGCGGCTTTCTGGAAACGGCTGAGCTTCTCCTTGAGCAGGAAGACCCCGAGCAGAACGTTGACCAGCGGATTGAGATAATAGCCGAGGCTCCCCTCGAGCACATGCCCGGTGACCACGGCGTAGATGTAGACCAGCCAGTTGACCCCGATCAGCACCGAGGTGAGCAGCAAGGTGAGGACGACCCGGCGGCTGGCGAGGGCGGCGCGAATTTCGGGCCAGCGCTTCCACAGGCTTGCCAGCGCTCCGAGGAAGATCAGCGACCACAGGATCCGGTGGGCGACGATCTCGGTCGCCGAGACGTGCGCGACCGCCTTGAAGTAGAGCGGCATCACCCCCCAGAACGTGTAGGCGGCCAGGCCCATCAGCAGGCCGCCGCGGGTGCGGTTGGGGTCGGTCACGCCGGGCGCGGTACAAGAGGGCGGGAGCCTCGACAAGCATTTGGCGGCTGCGGCGCGAGCGGCTAGGATGCGGGCAGACGAAGGAGACAAAATGATCCGATCGAGCCTCTTCGCCGCCCTTGCCGCCTCGGCGGTCCTGGGGGCCTGTCATGCCAGGACCGATCGCCGCGAGGCCGACAACGCGGCCGACTCGAACGTCTCCGCCGAAGGCAAGGCGGAGGAAGGCAAGATCTCGGTCAAGGCGCCCGGCTTCGACCTCACCTTCAGCCTTCCCAAGGAGGTGACCGGAGAGGCCCGGATCGATCGCGACAGCAAGTTCTTCTACCCCGGCGCGACGATGCGCGGGATCGCCATCGCTTCCGGCCCGGGCGGCGACAAAGGCGGCGACAGCGAGGTCGAGATGCGCTTCTCCACCGTCGACCCGCTCGACAAGGTGTTCGCCTGGTATCGCGATCCGGCCCGCGCCGACGGCTTCCGCCTCGACCAGGCCAAGCGCGAGGGCGACGGCTACGTCCTCACCGGAGTGCAGAAACGCGACCGGCATCCGTTCAAGCTGCGTCTGAACCCGCGCGACGGCGGCGGGACCGACGGGCGGCTCACGGTCCGCCATCGCGATTGAAGCCGCGTCCCGCCCGCCTCGCCGATCCCGAGGAGGTCCGACTCCATCTCGTCGCCGCCGCCAAGGCTGGAACGGCGCTGACCTATTCGGAGCTTCTGGAGCAGCTCGGCTACGCTTTTTCGCGGCCGAAGATGCGGGCGCTGTGCGCGGTTCTGGGCACCGTCGACGAGGAGGGCGCGCGGCGGGGCGAGCCGGAGCTCGCCGTGCTGGTCGTCCGGCAGAGCGACGGTCTTCCCGGCCAGGGCTGGTGGGCTGCTCGGGCACGTCGTGCCGCCGGCACGACTGCGGATTGCCGGGGGCAATCCGCACCCGAGCAGGGCGGGGGCCGCTCGTGCGGCTATCAGGGGCCGTGGGAAGGGCCGGAAGCGAAGAGGTTCGTCGCCCGCGTCCAGTCGGAAAGCTTCGCCTTCTGGCAGTCCCGAAGCGGGACAGGCGGGAGCGGCGGGGCCGGTTAACCATCTCTCGTCACCCATTTTGAGCCGGGATGCGGCATAGGGCTCCCTTCAAGGAGTCCGAGCGATGAGAGACCGCGCCTTCCCGATCCTTCCTTTCGCCGCGCTCGCCGCGGCGCTGGCGCTCGCCGCCTGCAATCGCGCCGGCGGCGAGGAGAATCTCGCCGATCTCAACAACGACACCGATCCGGCCATCGCCAGCGCGCTCAACGACCAGATCCTGGTCGATCCCGATCTCGCCAACCAGTCCAACCGCAATGCGGTCCGACCGGCTTCGACGCCGGCCCAGACCCAATATCCTTCGGGCTCGACCGGCGGCGGCGCCGCTTCCGGAGCTTCGGCGAAACCCGCGGTCGCCGGCACCAATTGCTCCGATCCCAACCGTTTCGACTATAATCTGCGCTGGGCCGGCAGGCTGTCGCCCAACTTCCCGGTCTATCCGGGCGGCAAGGTGACCGAGGCGGCGGCCAACAACAGCTCCGGCTGCAGCACCCGAGCCGTCACCTTCACCACGTCCGAAGGCTGGCAGCGTATCCTCGACTGGTACCATACTCGCGCCGTCCAGGCCGGCTATTCGTCCGAGCACCAGTTGCGCGACGGCACCCACGTGCTCGCCGGCGCCAACGACAAGGACAATGGCGCCTTCTACCTGATCGTCACCCCCAAGGGCTCCGGCTCGGAAGTCGACCTGATCGCCAACAACGGGCGCTGATACGCCGGGATGACCGGGTGGCTTACGCGGGGATGACGTAAGGGCGTCGCGGCGCTACATCGCCGCCATGCCCGCCCTCCTCCTCGTCATGATCGGCGGCGCCGCCGGCGCCGGGCTGCGCTGGGAGTTCGGGCGGCTTGCGCTCCGTCAGATGGGGCCCGGCTTCCCGTGGGGGACGCTCGGCGTGAACCTTATCGGCGGCCTGCTGATGGGAGTCCTCGCGGGCAAGGTGATGGCGCAGGGCCCCGACCGGCCGCTCTGGCTCCTGCTCGCCGTCGGCCTGCTCGGCGGCTTCACCACTTTCTCCGCCTTCAGCCTCGACCTCTTCCTGATGCTCGAGCGCGGCCGCTACGGCGCGGCGAGCTTCTACGCGGCCGCCTCGATCCTCGGCGCCCTCCTTCTCCTCGTCCTCGGCTGGTGGGCGGGGCGGGCGGTGGCATGAGCGAGGTCCGCCAGTTCACCGTCGCTCCGGACGACGACGGGATCCGCCTCGACCGCTGGTTCAAGCGCCACCTTCCGGAGGCGAGCTTCAACACCGTCTCGCGCTGGGCGCGGACCGGCCAGCTTCGCCTCGACGGCAAGAGGGCGGCGCCCGGCGACCGGGTCGAGGCCGGCCAGTCGATCCGCGTTCCCCCCGCCGAGCCGGCGGCCGCCGCGCCGGCGTGGACGAAGCCCGAGCGGCCGCGCCTCACCGAGGACGAGATCGCCTTCGTCAACGAGATCGTCATCCACCGCGATCGGCAGGCGATCATCGTCAACAAGCCGCCGGGCCTGGCGACCCAGGGCGGGACCAAGACCTACACCCATCTCGACGGCCTTCTTGACGGCCTCGCCGACGAGTCGGGGAACCGGCCCAAGCTCGTCCACCGGCTCGACAAGGACACGTCGGGCGTACTCCTCCTCGCCCGGACCGCCCGCGCCGCGGGCTTCTTCTCGAAGAGCTTCTCAGGCCGGACCGCACGCAAGGTCTATTGGGCGATCGTCGCCGGCGTGCCCGACATCGCCGACGGCTATATCGACCTTCCGCTCGCCAAGCAGCCCGGCACCGGCGGCGAGAAGATGCATGTCGACGAGGCCGAGGGGCTTGCCGCGCGCACCCGCTACAGGCTGATCGAGCGCGCCGGCAACCGCGCCGCCTGGCTCGAGCTCCAGCCGCTGACCGGGCGAACCCACCAGCTCCGGGTCCACATGGCGGCGATCGGCCACCCCATCCTCGGCGACGGCAAATATGGCGGGCCGGACGCCTTCCTCACCGGGGCGATCAGCCGCAAGCTCCACCTCCACGCCCGGCGCCTCAGGATCGACCATCCCGACGGCGGCCGACTCGACGCCACCGCCGAGCTGCCCGCCCATTTCGCCGAGACGATCGCCAATCTCGGCTTCGATCCGGCGCTGGGCGATCTTCCGCTCGACGAGGTCAAATTCTCCGAGACCCCGGAAGGCAAAAGGAAAGCCGCTTCCGCCGCCGCCAAGTCGCGCCGCAAGGAGCGCAATGGCGAACGGCGGGGCAGGGGGCGCGGCTGATGCATCCCAACCGCAAGTTCCAGCTCACCGACCGGGAGGCGATGGCCGCGCTGGTGCGCGAGCTCGGCTTCGGCCTGATCTTGGTCTCGGCCGCCGAGGGTCTCCGAGCCGTCCACGTTCCCGTCCTCCTCGACGGCGATCGGCTCCGCTTCCACGTCTCGCGCCGCAACGACGTGACCGCCGCGCTGACCGCGGGGAACGACGCCCTGTTCGTCGCCACCGGGCCTCATGCCTATATCAGCCCCGAATGGTACGGGCTGGAGGATCGGGTGCCGACCTGGAACTATGTCGCGGTCGAGCTGGAGGGGCCGGTGCGGACCCTGGATGAGGGCGAGCTGGCGCAGCTCGTCGACGATCTGTCGGGCGAGAACGAGGCGCGGCTGGCGCCCAAGGCGCCGTGGACCCGCGACAGGATGGGCGAAGGCCGCTTCGACGCGCTGCTGAAGGCCATCGTCGGGTTCGAGATGCGGGTCGCCCAGTGGCGCGGAACCGCCAAGGTCGACCAGGACAAGCCGGCCGAGGTGCGCTCGCGCATCGCCGAGGCGCTGTCTCAGCGCGGCGAGGCGGCGATGGCCGAGATCATGAGGAAGGCATATCCATGACCCCCGACGACGACGACGCGCTCTGGCGCAACCGCTTCATCGCCATCAACCTGGTACGGATCGGCGGCACCCTCGTCGTCCTGCTCGCGCTCGGAATCTGGTACGGCAACCTGCTCGTCGAGGGCGGCTCGATCGCGATCGGCCTTCCGCTGGCCCTGGCCGGGCTCGTCGTCAGCTTCTGGGGGCCGAAATGGCTCGCCGCCCGGTGGAGGACCCCGCCCGGGCCATGAAGCGCTTCTACGCAACGGCGACGTCGTCTCCGGAAGACGGCGGAGTCGCCATCCTGCTCGACGGCCGTCCCGTGCGCACCCCCGCCCGAACCCCCTTGCGCGTTCCGACCGAGGAGCTCGCCGAAGCGATCGCGGAGGAATGGAACGCCCAGGGCGAGAAGGTCGACCCCGCCACCATGCCGCTCACCGGCCTCGCCAATGCCGCGATCGACCGGGTCGTCCCGGATCCCGCGAAGTTCGCGGCCACGCTCGCCCAATATGGCGAGAGCGACCTCCTCTGCTACCGGGCCGACGGGCCCGCCCCCCTGGTCGAGCGCCAGGCGCTCCATTGGGATCCGCTTCTCGGCTGGGCGCGGACGCGCTTCGACGTCGAGCTCGAAGCGACCACCGGAGTGATCCACCACCCGCAGCCGCCGGCGACGATCGGGCAGCTCCGCCGCGCCGTCGCCGCTCGAAGCGCCTTCCAGCTCGCCGGCCTGTCGCCGCTGGTGACGATCGCCGGCTCGCTCGTCATCGCCCTTGCGCTCGCCGAAGGCGCGATCGGGCTCGAGACGGCCTGGGCGGCGGCGACCCTCGACGAAGCCTGGCAGGCCGAGCAATGGGGCGAGGACGCCCTCGCCGCCGAGGCGCTGGCCAACCGCCGGCGGGAGTTCGAGGCGGCGTACCGGTTTTTGACCTTGCTTTAGACCGGCTGGGCATCCCCCGGCACCGTCCGCGCCGCCCGCGGCAGGAACCAGCGCGCGATCACCAGGCCGGCGAGGATGAACGAGACGCTCTCCGCGACGAAGGCGTAGATCCAGTAGCCCCAGCCGAAATGGTTGAAGATCGGGCTCCCGAGGAATTCCCAGACGGTGAAGGCGAGCGAGAAGCAGACGACGAGCTGGCCGGTCGCGGCGAAGCTTCGCCCGCCGCCGCCGACCGCCGCCAGCCCGAACGCCATCAGCAGCCCCGAGGCCAGAGCGACGATGAGGCCGGGAAGGATCATCGACATGTCGTCGGGCGAATAGCCTTTGGTGTTGAAGTCGACCATGGCGATCGGGCCCTTGGCGTAAAGCACCGCGCCCTCGGCGCTCTGGTGGGCGGGGATGACGTAGGTCCCGGTGCCATGCTCGGTGAGGTTCTGGGCGAGCGCGGTCTGGACGGCCGCGTTCTGGGCATCGCTCGCCTTGGTAAAGGGAATCTCGCCGAGCGGGGTCGCCCAGAAGATGAAGCCCATGACGAAGATGATGATTCCGCCGACGATCCCGCCGATCAGGGTCCGTATCATTGTGTCCTCCCCCTTATGAGGAGGCGATCCTACGCCAATGCGGCGAAGACTCCAATCAGTCGGTCAACCCGCGGACGAAATCGTGGAGGAAGACTCGGCGAGTCGCCTTTAGTCGCTCCGCCTTGAGGATGTTGTGGACGAGCTCGCGGCATTTCTCGGCGTCGTTGTTGATCAGCACATAATCATATTCGGCCCAGTGGCTGATCTCGCCCGCGGCGCGCTCCATGCGGCGGCGGATGACGTCTTCGCTGTCGGTGCCCCGGTTGCGCAGCCGGTGCTCGAGCTCGTCCATCGACGGCGGCAGGATGAAGACCCGGACGATATCGGGATCGACCTGCTTCAATTGCTGCGTGCCCTGCCAGTCGATGTCGAGGAGGACGTCGCGGCCGCCCTCGATCGTCTTCAGCACCTCGCTCTTCAACGTGCCGTAGCGATGGCCGAAGACGTGCGCCCACTCGAGGAAGGCGCCCTGGGCGACCAGCCGGTCGAAGCCGCCGTCGTCGACGAAATGATAGTCGCGCCCGTCGACCTCGCCGGGGCGGATCGGCCGGGTCGTCGCCGAGACCGACATCGCCACTCCGTCGTCGGCGGCGAGAAGCATCCGGGCGATGGTCGATTTGCCGGCGCCGCTGGGGCTGGACAGGACGAAGAGGAGGCCCCGTCGCTGGAAGGCGGCTGCGATTTCCATGCGCGCTCCTGCCGTAGCGCGGCGCTGAACGTCAAGGGCAGACGTGGCCGGCATTGATGCTATGACCAGGACCTGCACTCATAACCGGAGGCGGTCGTGACGGGTTGGCATTTGTTGTCCGGCAAGGAGCGAGGAGGGAGCGATGCGAGATGCATCGTGACCGATCGAGTGACGCAGTCCGGGCGACAAAGGACAGCCCGCCGCTCCGGTCGATCACGGCCACCTCCGGTTATGAGTGCAGGTCCTAGGCCATGGGGCTGAAGGTCGGGTTGCTGAGGGCGGTTAATGTCGGCGGCCGAAAGCTGCCGATGTCGCAGCTTGCGGTGCTTTGCGGCGAGCTCGGCTGGGCGGAGGTCCGCACCTACATCCAGAGCGGCAACCTCATCTTCCGCGCCGCCGGAAAGGCCGAGACGCTCGAAGCCGATCTCGAGGCGGCGATAAGCGACCGGTTCGGGATCGAGGTTCCGGTCATCGTCCGAAGCGTCGAGATACGGTCCGCTTTTGTCGAGGCGAACCCGTTCGCCGAGGCGGCGAAAGACGATCCCAGCCGGCTCCAGCTGCTCGTCTCCAAGCGGCCGCCCAACGCCGATGCGGCCGAAAAGCTGATGGAGCGGGCCCAGGACGGCGAGTCGGTGAAGGCCGCCGGCGGCGCCCTCTGGATCCATTACCCGGGCGGGATGGCGCGCTCGAAGCTCACGCCTGCGCTGATCGACAGGATCTGCGGCTCGCCGTCCACTGCCCGCAACTGGCGGACGGTGACGACTCTGAAGGCGATGGCGGAGGGATGACGGCATGAGGGCGCCCCCAATCCCCCGCGGCTACTGGATCGCCGCTGTCGCGATCGTCGCCCTCGCCGCGGCGATCCTGCTGTGGATGGGCCGCCCGCCCATCTGCACCTGCGGGACGGTCAAGCTCTGGGTCGGGACGGTCGACGGCCCCGACAACAGCCAGCATCTCGCCGATTGGTACACGCCCAGCCACATCATCCACGGCTTCCTCTTCTATTTCCTCGGCTGGCTGTTCCTCAGGCGCAACCCGCCCGGCGACCGGCTGCTCGGGGCGGTGCTGATCGAGGCCTGCTGGGAATTGCTCGAGAACAGCCCGATCATCATCGACCGCTACCGCGAGGCGACGATCGCGCTCGGCTATACCGGCGACAGCGTCATCAACTCGGCCGCCGACATAGGCTGGATGGTCGTCGGCTTCGCCCTGGCGAGGCGGCTTCCGATATGGGTTACGATCGCGCTGGCGGTGGCACTGGAGCTTCTGACGCTGTGGGTCATCCGCGACAACCTCACCCTCAACGTGTTGATGCTCGTCGCCCCGAACGACTCGATCCGCGCCTGGCAGGCGGGGGCATGACGGCTCAACCTCCGCCAATCCCTTCCGTCACCTTGCCGGTGCCGTCGCAGACCAGGCAGGGCATCCCGTCATGCTCGCCGGTGCCGTTGCAGTGGCGGCAGACATTCTCGCCGGTGCCGGGGGTTCCGGGCGCGGCTTCGTCGCCCGGGGCGGTGGGTTCGCTGCTCATGCGGCGTCCAACCCGCCCGCTCGGGAACCGGTTCCCGGGGCAACGGGTTGCGCGGCCATGAGATATTCGCTCGCCCTGCTGCTCCTCGCCGCCGCATCGCCGGCCTCCGCGGCCGAAGTCTTCGGAGGCCTAACCGTCCACGACGTCGACACGCCGCTCAACAAGGGCGGCTTCGAGGGCGGCCTCGACGTCCAGGCCGGATTCCGCGGCAGCCGGATCGGGGTTCTGAAGGCGATCGGCGCGCCATCGCCCTACGGCTTCGTCTCGGTCAGCACCGAGGGCGCCACCAACCTCGCCGCCGCCGGCCTCAGCTGGAAGATCGGCCACCGGCTGTTCCTTCGCCCCGGCCTCGGCCTCGCCATCCACGATCGCTCGAGCCACGTCGTCCATGGCGCCTTCCGAGGCGATCTCGGCTCGCGGATCCTGTTCGAGCCCGAGCTCGGCCTCGGCTTCCGGATCGACCCGCGCTGGAGCGCCGAGGCGACCTGGGTTCATGTCAGCCACGCGAGACTGTTCAGCGACCAGAATCCGGGAATGGACAATATCGGCGTCCGAATTGGCTATAGCTTCCGCTGAGCCGTTGTTCACGTCGGCTGATGTCTGATATGCGTCGGGGGAGAGGTTTATCGTATGAAGCACGCCGATTTGACGGACTTGGAGAGCCGCATTGCGCAAGTCGTTCGTGCATCCGAGGTTGCTGATCGCGTAACGAGTATCTCCATAGAACCGGGGGAAGATGACGACGGTGTTGAATTCCTCCGTGTCGTGCTTCACTTCGCGTCGGCGCCCAATCTGACCTGGGCCACATTCCAACGGACGGTACGCGCTATCGAAGACGAGGTCGCATCGGTGGACGAACGCTTCCCGAGCGTTCGAATCGCTGCTTAGTGGCCAGCTACGATCGGGAGCTGCTTGAGGCAGCTCGTACGCTGATCGCCCGCCAGCCCGGCGCCCGGGGTCGCTTGCCCCGTGCAAAGGTAAGACGAAGCCTATCGACGGCCTATTACGCTTTGTTCCACTTCTTGCTGGAGGAAGCTTCGCGCACCGTCATCGGCACTACCAATGTGTTGAGTCGTCGCCGCAGGATTTTCGCGCGCCTGTTCACCCATCGGGGCTTGCTTACTGCGCTCACGAAGATTCGCGGACAGGCTGTGGAAGAAAGCGTCGCGGACTTTCTTCGGGGCCCGGCGACCGCGCCGGGCGCGTTTCCGGCGCCTGTCTTCGCGCGCGATATGGCCTTGGCTTTTCAGGACGCCCAGACCAAGCGCCACGATGCAGATTATGATCTCAACAAGCCAATGACTGCTGAGGACGCGGCCCTTTTGATCGACCGCGTCGACGCGGCGATTACGGGCTGGCGGCAGGCTGGTTCCGAGGAAGAAAAGGACTTCAAACGTGCCCTGTCGCTGTTGATGCTGATGAAAGGCCAATTGCGCCGGGAAGAAGGCGCCTAGCCCCACCGCTCAAACAGGATTATCAGCGGTCGGAATCCAGGCATGGATAGTAGGGGTCTTTGAACCAACTATAGGCTTTGATCCCGTGCGCATCGCCCTCGCTATCCTGATTCTTTCCGGCCTCGCCGCCACGGCCGAAGCCAGGCCGCGTACCGCCCGCTGCGTGCTCACCGCGCCGCAGACGACGCCCTATCGAGGCCCGTGCAAGTTCCTCGCCGAAGCCGGCGGCTCCTTTTCGATCTCGCCCGTCGGTCGGCGCTTCCTGGTCGATGGGGTCGATCTGGTCTCGGTGACGATCGTTCGCCCCGGCGTGGCCGAAGTGCGTGGACTCACCAGCGACGGCATCAACTCGCGCTGGGGCGAGGCCCGCCGCTCCCGGCGCGACCGGGCCTGCTGGGACGGCGGGGATTTCAGGATCTGCGTCTACTGAACCGGCTCAGCGCCCGAGCATCGACTCGGGCTTGACCACCCGGTCGAACGTCGCCTCGTCGACCAGGCCGAGCTCCAGCCCCGCTTCCTTGAGCGTCAGCCCCTTCTTGTGGGCGTGCTTGGCGATGGCGGCGGCATTGTCGTAGCCGATCTCGGGCGCGAGCGCGGTGACCAGCATCAGCGATCGGTTCATCAGCTCGGCGATCCGCCGCTCGTCCGGCTCGAGGCCGTCGAGCGCGCGCTCGACGAAGCTCTCGATTCCGGTCGCCAGCAGGTCGATCGAGCGGAGCACGTTGGCGGCGATCACCGGCTTGAACACGTTGAGCTCGAGATGGCCCTGCAAGCCGCCGACGGTGACCGCGACATGGTTTCCCATCACCTGCGCGGCGACCATGGTCAGCATCTCGGCCTGGGTCGGGTTGACCTTGCCGGGCATGATCGAGCTTCCCGGCTCATTCTCCGGAAGCTTCAATTCGCCGAGCCCGCAGCGCGGGCCCGAGCCCATCAGCCTGATGTCGTTGGCGATCTTGGTCAGCGCGACGGCGATGACGTTGAGCACACCCGAAAGCTCGACCAGAGTGTCGTGCGCGGCGAGCTCGGCAAACTTGTTGGGGGCGCTGGTGAAGCGAAGCCTGGTGAGCTTCGCCACCTCGGCGGCGAAGGCATCCGCGAAGCCCTTGGGCGCGTTTAGGCCGGTGCCGACCGCCGTCCCGCCCTGCGCCAGCTGGAGCACCCGCGGCTGCACCGAGCGGACCCGTTCGATCGCCGCCTCGATCTGGGCGGCATAGCCGGAAAATTCCTGGCCGAGCGTCAGCGGGGTCGCGTCCTGGAGATGGGTCCGGCCGATCTTGACGATCCCGTCCCACGCCGCCGCCTGCGCCGCAAGCCGCCGGTGAAGGCCCTGGAGCGCCGGGATAAGCCGCCCCTCCACCGCCCGGGCCGCGGCGATGTGCATCGCGGTCGGGAAGCTGTCGTTCGACGACTGGCCTTTGTTGACATGGTCGTTGGGGTGGACCGGGCTCTTGCCGCCGCGAGTCCCGGTGAGGATCTCGTTGGCCCGGCCTGCTATCACCTCGTTGGCGTTCATGTTGGACTGGGTGCCCGAGCCGGTCTGCCAGATGACGAGCGGGAACTGGTCGTCATGGATTCCGCTCGCCACCTCGCCGGCCGCCTGCTGGATGGCCTCGCCGATCTCGGCGTCGAGGTCGCCGGCGCGGGCGTTCACCCGGGCCGCCGCCTGCTTCACGAAGCCGAGCGCATGGACGATCTCGAGCGGCATCGTCTCGCGCGGCCCGAACGGGAAGTTCTGGATCGAGCGCTGGGTCTGGGCGCCCCAATAGGCGTCGCCGGGGACGTCGATCGGGCCGAAGCTGTCGGTTTCGGTGCGGGCGGTTTCGGTCGAGATCATGGGGCGCCTTTAGCGTGGGGAAGGGAACCCGTCACCCCAACCCGTCATCCCGGCGAAAGCCGGGACCCAGGAACAAAGAGGCTCGGCGGGTCTCGTCGAGATCCCGGCTTCCGGGTTCCCATCGAAGTACTACTTCGATGGGGTCCCTCCCGGGATGACGGCCTGTCGGGGCCGTCACTTCTTCCGGCTGAAGTCCACCGAGACGACGTTCGATCCGTCCTCGACCGGCTCGGCGGCCGAAGGATCGTTCTCCGCGGCCTCGTGGGCCTGGACCCCGCCTTCCTCGGCCTGGGCCTGGAACTGGAGCGCGAAGTTGACCGCCGGGTCGACGAAGCCGGTGATCGCCGAGAAGGGGATGACCAGCCGCGCCGGCGCCTGGTTGAAGCTCAGACCCACCTCGAAGCCGTCGCCGCCGACCTTCAGGTCCCAGAAACGGTTCTGGATGACGATCGTCATCTCGTCCGGGAAGCGCTCCGAAAGGTGCTTGGGGATGTCGACCCCGGCGGCGGCGGTCTTGAAGGTGATGTAGAAATGATGGTCGCCCGGCAGCCGGCCGGTCGTCTCGACCTCGCCCAGCACCCGGCCGACGACCGCGCGCAGCGCCTCCTGGACGATCTCGTCGTACGGAATCAGGCTGTCGGGCGTCTCACCTTGCATCCAGCCTCTGGTAAACCACCGCCGCTTCGGGTCAAGGCGAGTCGAAGCCCTGCCGGAGCGAGACGCCATGCCGATCGATGCCACCCGCCCCTATGACGAAACCAACATCTTCGCCCGAATCCTTCGCGGCGAGATCCCCTCGAAGCCGGTCTACGACGACGAATATGCGCTCGCCTTCCACGACATCAACGCCCAGGCGCCGGTCCACATCCTCGTCATCCCCAAGGGGCCCTACGTCTCCTGGGACGATTTCTCCGAACGCGGCTCCGCCGAGGAGATTGCCGGCTTCGTCCGCGCGATCGGCCATGTCGCGCGTGAGCAGGGGCTCGTCGCGCCGGGCTATCGCCTCCTCGCCAATGTCGGCACCCACTCGGGCCAGGAAGTGCCCCATCTCCACGTCCACCTGTTCGGCGGGCGCCCGCTGGGGCCGATGCTGGCGCGGTGAAATCGGTTGCGCCTCGGGGATCAGCCGCTAGGCTGCGCCGCAAATTAGAGCATCAAAAGGGGAAAGTTTGATGGCAACTGCGGCACCGAAGGGCTTCCTTGGCCGGATCCTGGCGCGCAAGAGCGTCGAGATGGTCCAGGAGGAAACCCGGACCAGCGAGTTGAAGCGGACGCTCGGGCCGTGGAACCTCGTCTTCCTCGGCATCGGCTGCATCATCGGCGCGGGCATCTTCGTCAGGACCGGCAACGCCGCCGCGCTCCACGCCGGGCCGGCCGTCCTCATCTCCTATGCCATCGCCGGGATCATCTGCGCCTTCGCCGGTCTCTGCTACGCCGAGCTGGCCTCGACCCTTCCGGTCTCCGGCTCCGCCTACACCTACAGCTACGCGACCATCGGCGAGTTCGCCGCCTGGGTGATGGGCGCCCTGCTGCTGCTCGAATACGGGCTCGCCGCCTCGGTCGTCGCGGTCGGCTGGTCGGGCTATATGGTGAGCCTGCTCGGCGATCTCGGGCTTCACATACCCGCCCAGCTTACCGGGCCGATGGGCCATCACCTGCAGAAGGACGGAGTCGACGTTCTCGTCAACGGCGCTCCGGTGGTCTTCGACTTCAATCTTCCCGCCTTCCTCGTCTGCGCCGCGCTCGCCCTCCTGCTCTGCATCGGCGTTTCCGAATCCGCGAAGTTCAACAACGTCATCGTCGCCATCAAGGTGACGGTGCTGATGGCCTTCATCCTCGTCGGCGGCTTCATCATCCTCAAGAATTTGGGGGCCTACACCCACAACTGGCACCCGTTCATCCCGGCTCCGACCGGCAAGGACGGCGAGTTCGGCTGGAGCGGAATCCTTCGCGCCGCCTCGATCGTCTTCTTCGCCTACATAGGCTTCGAGGCCGTCTCCACCGCCGGCCAGGAAGCCAAGGATCCGGGCAAGGACATGCCGTTCGGGATCATCGGCAGCCTCGTCGCCTGCACCCTGATCTACATCCTGGTGTCGATCGTGATGACCCTGATCGTGCCCTATCAGTCGCTGAACGTGCCCGATCCGGTCGCGGTGGCGGTGGATGCCTTCGGCCCGCAATGGGGCTGGTTCGCCAAGACCATCAAGATCGGCGCGATCATCGGCCTCACGTCGGTCATCCTCGTCCTGATGTACGGCCAGACCCGCATCTTCTACACCATGGCCCGCGACGGCCTGCTGCCGAGAGTGTTCGCGACCGTCCATCCGAAGTTCCGGACGCCGTGGATCAACACTTTGCTGGTCGGGATCATCGTCGCCGTCGCGGCGGGCGTCTTCGACATCAACAGCCTCGGCGACATGACCTCGGTCGGCACCCTCGCCGCCTTCGCCGTCGTCTGCCTGTCGGTGATCTGGCTTCGCCGGACCCATCCGGAGATTCCGCGCGGCTACCGCGTGCCGCTTTATCCGGTCGTGCCGATCCTCGGAATCGTCTCGTGCCTGTGGCTGATCACCACCGTTCCCAACTACGTGCTGGTCATCTTCGCCTGGTACACGCTGGCGATGATCATCCTCTATTTCGTCTACGGGATGCACAATTCGCAGCTTCAGAAGGGCCGCCCGGTGATGGGCGACGACGAGCTGCCCGTCTATCCGGAGGACGCCCCGCTGGGACCGGACGGCAAGCCGATCGTTCGGCCTTAGCAGTCGTCATTGCGAGGAGCGTAGCGACGAAGCAATCCAGTGGGCCTCTGAGGCTTCACTGGATTGCTTCGCTTCGCTCGCAATGACGGTAGATCAGCCCAGCTTCTCTTCCACCAGAGCCTTGAGGTCCGCCTCAGGCCTGGCGCCGTAATGCGAGATCACCTCCGCCGCGGCGATCGCGCCCATTCGAAGGCTCTCGGCGTTCGGCCGTCCCTGCGCCCGGCCGGTGAGGAAGCCGGCGGCGAAGAGGTCGCCGGCGCCGGTCGTGTCGACGATCGCCTCGACCGGCTCGGCCGCCACCTGCGCGGTCTCGCCGCCTTCGACGGCCACCGCGCCCTTCTCCCCGCGCGTGACCACCAGAACGGGCACGCGCGTCGCGGTCGCGGCCACCGCGGCATCGAACCCCGACTCCCCCGTCAGCTCGACGATCTCGGCCTCGTTGGCGAACAATATGTCGAGCCGGCCGCTGTCGATCAGGGCGTTGAAGCCGTCGCGGTGGCGGGCGATGCAGAAGCTGTCGGAGAGGGTGAAGGCGATCGCTCCGCCGGCGGCGCGAGTGACGTCGATCGCCCGCTCCATCGCCGCCCGGGGCACTTCCGGATCCCACAGATAGCCTTCGAGATAGAGGATCTTGGCCCGCTCGAGCTGAGCCTCGTCGAGCGCTTCGCGGCTCAAATTCTGGGCGGCGCCGAGGAAGGTGTTCATCGTCCGCTGCGCATCGGGGGTGACGAGAACGAGCGAGCGCGCCGTCGGCGCCTCGGATTGCGGCCGGGCCGGGGTGGTGAACTCGATCCCGAGCGAGGTGATGTCGTGGCGGTAGACCTCGCCGAGCTGGTCGTCGGCGACCTGGCCGACGAAGCCGGCGCGCCCGCCCAGCATCGCGACGCCCGCGGCGGTGTTGCCGGCCGAGCCCCCGCTAATCTCGCGGCCCGGGCCCATCCGCCCGTAGAGCCGGGTCGCCTCGTCGGCGTCGATCAGCCGCATCGAGCCCTTGTCGAGCCCTTCCTCGGCGAGGAAATCGTCGTCGGTGGCAGCGATGACGTCGACGATGGCGTTGCCGATGCAAAGGACGTCGAGGCTCTTCATGGTCACGGGATTCTCTTTGGCTGCCGGAAGGGAGGGGCGGCCCTAGCCGGGCGCCCGCGCGTCCGTCAATTGCGCCGAGCCGAGCCTAAGGCGGGGCGGGCGGGCCTCGCCCGGCGTGGCCCTCGGCCCGCCGCTTTGCCACTCTGCGCTCATGGTGAGGGGGAATGGAATAAGCCTGGCTGCGCTGCTGCTCGTCGCGGGCTGCGCCGGCGACAAGAGCGTGGCGCCGCGCGCGGTTTCCGAGCGGCCGGTCCAGCGCGTCGTCTCCTACAACGCGACCGGCCTCGAAAGCGTTCTCGGCCGCACCGCCCGGACGATCGAGGCGCTGCTCGGCAAGCCCCAGCTCGACATCCGCGAAGGGCCGGCGCGCAAGCTCCAGTTCTCGGGCGCCGCCTGCGTCCTCGACACCTATCTCTACCCGCCCAAGGGCGGAGGCGAGCCGATCGTCACCCACATCGACGCGAGGCTGCCGGACGGCCGGGACATCGACCGGGCGAGCTGCGTGGCAGCGCTGACGACTAGATAAGACCGCTCAGGCCTCGACGACATTCTGCAGAGTGAAGGTGAGCGGCGTAGAGTCCTGGCCCGGCCCGCCGCCGGTCATGACGATATCGGCGCTGGCGATTCCGAGCAGCGACAGCTCTGTGTTGACGGCGTCGACGATGGCCGAATTCATGATCTTTCCCTGAGTGACCTGCGAGGCGGCTCCGATCCAGATTGTCGGTTGGAACTCGAAGGCGGCGACCTGGCCCGGCGCGACCGACGTCTTGGTCGCTAACAGCCGTCCATCCTTGTAGCAATTGGCGCTGATGGTCCCTTGCTGCAAGCCGTTTTCGATCTGGATTTCCGTGGGCGGATTAGCCACGCCCATCGGCACGAGCGTGTCGCCCGAACTCGTCGACATTATGGCGAATTTGTCTCCGGGCTGTGCGTCCAGCTGCGGCGAATAATTGCCCCAGGCGTCGCCCACCGCTACCTGCGTCGTCGTCGGGTAGGTAAAGGGATGATGTTCCTCGACGCCGCAATTCTGGATGACGATCCAGGCGACGTGCAAGTCGTTAAATCCGGTTGCGACGTTCTTCGAGAAGATCACGATTTCCGAGTTGGCCTGGTCGTGCGACCTGTTGATGAAGTTGAGTTGAGTGTCCATTTCGCCCCTCCCCTGAGTTCCTATGTATGCGCGGCTGCTCGAAGCTTGGCCACAGCCCACTGGGCGGCGTCCGCGACTACCGCATCTTCATCGGAAATGAGCCGCTCCAGCACCGGCAGCAGCTCGGGGAGCCCGCTATTTCCCGCCGCGATGGCCGCGTTCCTCACCATCCGGCCGCGCCCGATCCGCTTGATCGGAGAGCCCGCGAAGACCTTGCGAAACGCCGCGTCGTCGAGCGCGAGCAGGTCGGCGAGCCTGGGCGCGGCGAGCTCGGCGCGGGGGAGGAAGGCGCGGTTCGCCCGCGCGGAATCGGCGAAGCGGTTCCACGGACAGACGGCGAGGCAATCGTCGCAGCCGTAGATGCGGTTGCCGATCGCTTCCCGGAATTCCTCGGGGATCGAGCCCTTATGCTCGATGGTGAGGTAGGAGATGCAGCGCCGGGCATCGAGCCGGAAGGGGGCCGGGAAGGCGTTGGTCGGGCAGATGTCGAGGCAGGCCGAGCAGCTGCCGCAATGGACGGCGTGGGGCGCGGGCGGCGCCTCCAGCTCGAGCGTGGTGTAGATGGCGCCGAGGAACAGCCAGCTTCCGTCGCGGCCGCTGACCAGGTTGGTGTGCTTGCCCTGCCAGCCCAGCCCCGCCGCTTCCGCGAGCGGCTTCTCCATCACCGGGGCGGTGTCGACGAACACCTTCAGCTCGCACCCAGCCTCGGCGACCAGCCAGCGCGCCAGCGCCTTCAGCGCCTTCTTGACGACGTCGTGATAGTCGGCGCCCTGCGCATAGACCGAGATCCGCCCGATCTCCGGCCTCTCCGCAAGCGCGAGCGGGTCGCCGGCCGGCGCGTAGCTCATGCCGAGCGAGATGATCGACCTCACCTCCGGCCAAAGCCCCGCCGGCGAGGCGCGGCGCTCCGCCGTCTCCTCCATCCAGATCATGTCGCCATGCGCGCCGTCCGCCAGCCACGCCCTCAGCCTGGCGCCGCTTTCGGGGGCGCAGTCGGCGCTCGCGAAGCCGATGGCCGAGAAGCCGAGCTCCTCCGCCTTGTCGCGAAGCCGCTGGGCAAGGTCCTCCTTGCTTTCGATCATGCTCGCTCGCTACCACAGCCGCGCAGAAGGGGACATTCGTGGCGAGTGGCTTAGCGATCGAGGCGAAAGGCCTGTTCAAGGCCTTCGACGGCAAGACGGCGGTCGACGGCGTCGATCTCGCCGTGCCGCAAGGAAGCATCTACGGGATTCTCGGCCCCAACGGCGCCGGCAAGACGACGA
This sequence comes from Allosphingosinicella sp., assembly GCA_045811485.1. Taxonomy (GTDB): domain Bacteria; phylum Pseudomonadota; class Alphaproteobacteria; order Sphingomonadales; family Sphingomonadaceae; genus Allosphingosinicella. Next base: position 20,049 of record JBJMTX010000025.1, on the reverse strand, counting down.
CCCTTCGGATGCTGCTCGGCATCATCGATCCGGACGAGGGCGAGCGCTCACTGCTCGGCGAGCGCGAGCCGCTCAAGGCCGCCCACCTCGTCGGCTACCTCCCCGAGGAGCGCGGCCTCTATCCGGCGATGAAGACGAAGGAGGCTATCGCCTTCATGGGCGCGCTTCGGGGCCTTCCGCTCGCGATCGGCCGCCAGCGCGCCGAAGCCCTGCTTCGCGACAACGGCCTCGGCGACTATGTCGACAAGCCGATCAAGAGCCTGTCGAAGGGCATGGCGCAGACCGTCCAGCTGTTCGGCACCATCATCCACCGGCCGAAGCTGATCGTTCTCGACGAGCCCTTCTCCGGACTCGACGCGATCAACCAGGGCCGGCTCGAAGCCCTCATCCGTGAGGAAGCGGCGGACGGGACGACGATCATCTTCTCGACCCATGTCATCGCCCATGCCGAGCGCCTGTGCGAGCGGATCGCGATCATCGCGGGCGGCCGGATCCAGTTCGAGGGCCGGGTCGACGAGGCGCGCGCGAAGCTTCGCCCGCGGGTCCGCCTTCGTACCCGGACGAGCGACGGCGCCTGGCGCTCCGCGCTTCCGGCCGGTGCCGCGGAGGACAATGGTGCCTGGACCTTCGAGCTTCCCGAGTCCGGGGTCGAACCCCTGCTTCGGGCGCTGATCGACGGCGGCGCGGGGATCGAGGAGCTGTCGATCGAGCGGCCGGGCCTCCACGAGGCCTTCGTCGCGATCGCCGGCGAAGCGGCGGCGCGCCAGATGGGCGCCCATCCGGCGGGAGAGCAGGCATGATGGGCACCCTGAAGGCGAGCTGGGTGATCGGCCGCCGCGATTTCGTCGCGACGGTGATGTCGCGCACCTTCATCATCTTTCTTCTCTTCCCGGTGATCATGATCGGCTTCTCGGTCGGGTTCGGGGCGATGCTCGGCAAGATGGAGCGGCACGAGAATATCCCGCGGATCGCCGTCATCGCCACCGAGGCCGGCTTCCGGCCGATCGCGGCCGCGCACGCGCGCCTCAAGCCCGCCTTCCGCGAGGACGAGATGGCCGAGCTCGTCCGGGTCGAGCCGGATTACGAGATCGGCCCTCAGGTGAAGGATCTGCTCACCGCGTCGGACAAGAAGTTCGTCGCCGTGCTCTCGCCCGAACGGGGCGGGATGCGGCTCACCGGCGCCGTCGACACCGGCGATTCGGCCCCCCGCCAGATGCGGGCGATCCTCGACGACGTCCGCCAGCAGGAAGCGCTCGAGCGCGCCGGCGGCAAGGCTTCGCCGGCCCGGCTCGAGCTGGTCAAGGTCGACGAATCGGCGGGCGCCCTCGCCTCCGAGCGCGCGACCACCGCCCGCGCCGGGCAATGGCTCCTGTTCATGGTGACGGTGATGCTGGCGGGAATGCTGCTCTCGAACATGATCGAGGAGAAATCGAACAAGGTGATCGAGGTGCTCGCCGCCGCCGTGCCGATCGACGCGGTCTTCCTCGGCAAATTGGGCGCGATGCTGGCGGTCTCGCTCACCGGCCTCGCTCTTTGGGCGGCGTCCGCGGTCGCCGCGGTCCATCTGTGGCCGGCGGGCGGCGCCTCGCTTCCGACCCCGGCCGTCGGCTGGCCGGCCTTCATCCTCCTCGCCTTCCTCTATTTCTCGATGAACTATCTGCTTCTCGGCGCCATCTTCCTCGGAATCGGCTCGCAGGCCTCATCGGTCCGCGAGGTCCAGTCCATCTCGATGCCGGTCACGATCGGTCAGGTCTTCATCTTTTTCTTCGCGACCGCGGCGGCGAGGGCCTATGACGGCTTTCTCGGCCTCGCCGCCGCGATCATCCCGTTCAGCTCGCCGATGATGATGATCGCCCGAGCCGCCCAGGCGGGGGAGCTCTGGCCGCATTTGCTGGCGCTGGCCTGGCAGGCGCTCTGGGTGTGGCTGACCGTCGCGCTCGGCGCGAGCCTGTTTCGCCGCAACGTCCTCAAGTCCGGCGGGGGCGCCCGGGAGATGCTCCGGAGGAGCTCCCCGGCGAAGGCCGGGGCCCAGTCCGCACGGCCGTGAAGCTGGGCCCCGGCCTTGGGTACCCATCAAAGTACTACTTTGATGGGTACCCTGCGCCGGGGAACGGCCTATTCCGGCGCCGGCCCGATCTGCTGCCAAAGCTCGACCTTCACTCCGTCGCAATCGAGGATCCAGGCGAACTTGCCGTAATCCTCGTCCTGGCGGCCGAGTATCTCCACCCCCTTGGCCTCGAGCCCGGCGATCATCGAGTCGAGATCGTCGACCCTGAGGTTGATCATGAACCCGGCCTCGCTCGGCCCGAAATAGTCGCTCGAGGCCTTGAACGGGGTGAGCAGGCTGTAACCGCCGGGCGAAGCCGAGAAGGGGAAGATCGCCCCCCAGTCCCCGCCGACTCCGAGCGTCTCCTTGTACCAGCGCGTGGTGCGCTCGGTATCCTCTACCTTGTAGAAGAGCCCGCCCAGCCCCGTCACCTTAGCCATAGACCGCCTCCGCCGCGTCCTTGAGAGCCTTCATCGCCAGCTTCCAGGGGAAGGGCCCGTGGCTGATCCGGGCCACCCCGGCCGACGCCACCTCGGAGGCCCCGGGCGCGCCCGGAAAGGCCATGAAGTTCACCGGAAGCGGCGAGGCGGCGCAGAAGCGGGCGAGCAGGTCGAGATCGGCGAGCCCCGGCACGAACAGCCCGCTCGCGCCCGCTTCGGCATAGGCCCGGCCCCGCTCCAGCGCCGCCTCGACCATCGCCGGATCGTGCGCCCTCGACTTGAGGAAGATGTCGGTTCGCGCGTTGATGAAGAAGTCGGGCCCGACCGCCGCCCGCCCCGCGCGGATCCGGGCGGTCTGGAGCTCGACCGGGTGAAGGCCTTCGCCGCCGATCACCTGGTCCTCGAAATTGCAGCCGACCGCGCCCGTCCCGGCGAGCCGTTTCATGTTGCCCGCCAGCGCCTCGGGCTCGACCGCATAGCCGCCCTCGAAATCGATCGTGACCGGAAGCTCCACCGCCCGAACCACCCGCTCGGCATTGGCGAGCGCCAGCTCGAGCGGAAGCGCCTCGGCGTCGTGGAAGCCCTGCGCCCCGGCCACCGAAGCGCTCCCCGTCGCGATCGCCTTCGCCCCCGCTTCGGCCACCACCTTGGCGCTCCCCGCATCCCAGGCGTTGAACAGGATCACCGGCTCGCCGCCCCGGTGGAGCGCGGCGAAAGTCCGCGCGTGCTCGTTCGATGTCGCCATGCTGGCGAGGGTAAGCGGAGAGAGCCGCCTCTGTCCATGCTCCGCTTGAAGTAGAGGGGCGGCATTTACCGTTGGCGTAAGAACTCTTATTCTCGACACAGGGGAGCGATGGGCCGGCTGGTTTCGGGAAGACGCGCGGCGTATCGCAGCATGTTGGGGGATGCGGGGGCTAAATGGTCGGGGACTGGCTCGCTAAACTGAAATTTCCCAGCCTCCTGCTGGCATTGGGCGTGATTGTCAGCCTTCTTGCAATATCCAGCAGGGCCGATCTCAAGAAGGGGGTTTTCGAGAGCGGTCCGGCTGTCTGGCCTGCGCTTGTCCTCGGCTTCACACTTTGTCTGCTCGGTGTGCTGACTTTCCTGGCCCAGGAAGGGCTTATGCCGAGCGTCGGCTTGGGCCGGACTCGCAAGGTGGGCAACGCCTTTACAGCCTGTATCGGAAGCTCCCGCGTGGCTTTGCATGTCGGCCGGCTGGAAGACGTCGTGCCCGCTTCGAGTGGCGCTGAAAGGCAAATGGTAATGCTTCCCACCAACGAGTTCTTCGACGACGATTGCGTCCATGCCACGAATACGGCGTGCGGTGCGTATGTCGGGGCAAAGATAAAAGAGCCGCGTTATCTAGAGAAGCTCAAGGCCCAGATCGCTGATGCCAGGAAGGGATTGAAATCGCTTGGCCAAGTCGAGAAGCGAGGCGGTGAGTTCGAAACGACCTACGGAACGGGAGTCTGCCTGTTTATCGAGGATCCGGCGGGACTTCCCCATTCGCTGCTCCTGGCCGCGGTAGCGTTCAAGCGGGCCGACACAGGCTTTCAATCCGATCCCGCTTCCGTGTTCCAATGCCTCGAGAAGATGGCAAAGCGCGCCACCGATGAGCGGGTGAACACTGTTTATCTGCCTCTTCTGGGCGCCGGAAAAGGCAGCCTCAGTGCCGAAGCCTCGCTGATGACGACCCTGTTGGCGATATCGACGCTTCAGAGGCGGCTGGGGGGCTTCGACGCGAAGATCAACATCGTCATCTTCCAGCCCGATAAGAAGGCTTTTCCAGCGATAGCGCCGAGAACGGCGAGGAAATTGCTGGGCTTGGCGGCCGACCTGCACAGCCGAGTCCCGGCGCTGAATTGAGCTGCCGAAAGCCTACAGAGGGGTAGATATGCGGGAAGCGGGATCACCGGTCGTTCAATTTCTTCAGGACACTGGGACCGAGTCCCGCGGACAGACGATCGCCGAAATTCTTGCGCTCGGCGACAACGAGCTCGAATGCCGCCACGATTACATTCAGTGGCTGTTCCCCCTCGGCGAACCCAGTCAGGCGGTCCCCGGTTCGCCCGTCCTGGACGTGTCCGATATCGAGGTCCTCACTCGATCGGCGGTCGCACGTCGGAATTTGGCGGCCGCCGCGGACCGCATGCGCCGATTCTACCTGGGCAACGCGCACTGGCTTTGCCCCTACGATCATAACCATTTGCGGATAACGCGCATCATCAGCAGCCTGCGCCTGCTCGTCGGCGATAACGAGGCGGACGAATTCAGGAAGGCGATGCTCGAGCAGGTCGCTCGATCGGGGCATCCCGTCAACGCTCGCAGCCTTGCCTTCTGGGCCAAGGCCTAGCTCGACGCGGGCCGCAGGTTTCGAACCGCTCGTGCTTAGGCCGGCTCCTACCGGCTCACCCGCCGGGACGAGACGATCTTGCCGGCGGCGTCGGTCACCACCTCGAGCAATTGGCCGCTGCTGTCGCGCACCGTTCGCACCGTCTGGCCGGCGGTGTTGACCGTCTGCGAGACGGCGGTGAGGCCCGAGCGGGCGAGATCGAGCACCTGCCCGGTGCGAAGCGCGGTTCCGGCGATGTTGCCGACCGTGCCCACCGTGTTGTTGGCCACGCCTCCGACCGTGTTGACGGTGTTGTCGACCGTCGACAGCAGCTGGGTCACCAGCTGCGGATTATTGTCCAGCGTCTGAAGCGTCCGCTCGATGATCGCCCGAACATTCTCGAGCCGGACGACGAGGGTGGCGGTGGCCTGCACGCCCTTGATGTCGAGCTTGACCTTGTCGATGCTCGCGTCGGCCCCCGCGGTCAGCTTCAGAAGGTTCGCCAGCCGCGCGTCGAGGGCGATGTGGACCTGAAGGTTGTCGACCTCGAGATTGATCTCCTCGACCGACAGATTGGGGACGTCGAGCAGAACGTCGGGCTGTTGCTGGCCCTGCGACACCTGCTGGGCGAGCGCGGTGGATTCGCCTCCGCGCGGAGCGGCTCGGCGGTTCTGGGCGGCGGCGGGCGAGGCGGCGACGGCAAGAGCGGCGGCGACCGCGAGCAGCGGGTATGAACGCATGAATACAACTCCCTGTTGGCGGGAGCGAAACGTTACTGCGGCGTCCCGGTTTCCGCCTCTGCGTCTATTTTGGCGCCTTCCTGGATCGAGGCCTGGGCGTGGATGTCGACGGTGACGTTGCGAAGCTCCGTCCGCCCCTGCCCCTTAGGCTCGACCTGGACGTCGACGCGATTGCCGGGAGCTTCCCCCTGCACCTCGAGCCGCGCTTCGCCTTTCTGCTCGATCCTCACCGATCTCGCGGTGGCGTGGACGTTGAGCTCGATATCGGGCGCCTGCGCGGCCGCGGCCTGGAGGAGGAGAAGAAGGAGCATCGGCGGTCCAACGATTGCCTGAGCCGCCGGTTCAATCAGGCGCCGAGCACGCCCCGGGCGATCAATCCGGCCAGTGCGCAGCCGCCGAGTACCGGGAGCACTCCGGCCTTGAATCGGAACATCGCGATCATCGCCGCCCCCGCCAGGATAGCCGCGACGAGATCGGCCGAGCGGAGGTCGGGTATCTCGAAGCTCAGCGGTCCGATCTGGGTCCGGACCACCTCGCGGAAGAGATAATGGAGGGCGAACCAGACGGCGAGATTGAGGATCACCCCGACCACCGCTGCCGTGATCGCCGACAGCGCTCCGGCGAGCGCCTTGTGGCCGCGCAGCCGCTCGATGAACGGCGCACCGAGGAAGATCCACAGGAAGCAGGGGGTGAAGATGACCCAGGTGGTGAGCAGGCCACCTAAGGTCGCCGCCAAGAGCGGCGGAAGGCCTTCGGGATTGCGGTAGGCGCCGAGGAAGCCGACGAACTGGGTGACCATGATCAGCGGCCCGGGAGTCGTCTCCGCAAGCCCGAGGCCGTCGAGCATCTCGGAAGGGCTCAGCCAGCCATAGGTCCCGACCGCTGCCTGGGCGACATAGGCGAGCACCGCATAGGCGCCCCCGAAGGTCACGACCGCCATCGTCGAGAAGAAGCTGCCGATGGTGGTGAAGGCGTTGCCCGGGCCGAGCAGCGCGGCGAGCAGCGCCACCGGCCCGAGCCAGAGCGCGGCAAGCAGGCCACCGATCCTGAGCGCCCACCGGCGGTCCGGCCGCGCATGGTCGGGGATCGACGATCCCAGCGCGCTGGCGGCGTCGGAGGTGGCGCTGGCCCCGCCGGGCCCGTGGCCGCCGTCGGAGCCGAAGGCGCTGGCGCCGCTTCGGGCGGAGAGGTAGCCGGCGATTCCGGCGAGCAGCACGATCGCCGGGAAGGGTACCCCCAGCAGGAAGATCGCCGCGAAGGCCGAAGCGGCGACCGCGAGCCGAGCCCGATTGCCGAGCGCCCGCCGCCCGATCCTGACGACCGCTTGGAACACGATGGCCAGAACCGCCGCCTTGAGCCCGAAGAAAAGCGCCGTCACCGCCCCGAATTGGCCTGCCAGGACATAGAGCCAGCTCAGCGCCATGATCGCGGCGAGGCCGGGGAGGACGAACAGGATCCCGGCGACCAGGCCGCCCTTCGTCCTGTGCAGCAGCCAGCCTATGTAGATGGCCAGCTGCTGAGCCTCGGGGCCGGGGAGGAGCATGCAGAAATTGAGGGCGTGGAAGAAGCGCTCCTCCCCGATCCACCTTTTCTCCTCGACCAGGATGCGGTGCATGACGGCGATCTGCCCCGCCGGCCCGCCGAAGCTGAGCAGGGCGACTTTCGCCCAGGTCCGCGCCGCCTCGGCGAAGCTCACGCCGTGGGGCGGCTCGGCTGGATCATCGGCCAAGGTCGATGCTCCGGCCGTGACCGGCGTCCATCGCGCGCCGGAAGATCGTCGCGGCGGCCGCGCAGTCCTGGAGCGCGGTCCCGGTCGAGTCGAGCAAGGTGATCTCCTCGGCCGAGGCGCGGCCTCGTTTCCGGCCGGAGACCAAATCGGCCATCTCGGCGTGGACGTCGCCCTCCGCCATGAGTCCGGCGGCGACGGCGTGGTTGAGATCGCCCATCGCCAGGCATTGAGCGGCAATGTCCGCGACCACCGTCGAGCGCCGCATCAGCTCCGGATCAAGCTCGCTTTTGTCCGGGCTGTCCGCGCCCACTCCGGCCACGAACGTGCCCGGCCGGACGAACGAGGCCTGGAGGAAAGGCGACCGCGCCGTCGTGCAGGTGACGATGACATCGCTGGCCGCCGCCGCCGCCGCGAGATCGCCGGCCGTCTCCATGGCGAACCCCGCGTCCGATTGCGCTCGGGCGAACGCCTGTGCGCGCTTCGGATCCAGGTCCCACGCCATTCCCTTCTCGAGCGGCAGGACCCGGCGCAGGGCCGCCACATGCGCCGCCCCCTGCTCGCCGCAGCCGCAGATGAGCAAGGTTCGGGAGTCGCGGCGGGCGAGGAATCGGGCGGCGAGCGCCGTCGCCGCCGCCGTCCGCCGAAGCGTCACCTCGATCGAATCGATGACGGCGAGGAGCGAGCCGCTCTCGCCGTCGCAAAGCAGGATCGCGCCCTGGATCGTCGGCAGGCCCCTCGACTCGCGATTGCCCGGGAAGTTGGCGTTGAGCTTGAGGACGACGTAGAGGCGGTCGAGCCGAAGGCTGGCGCCCTTGGCATGGAAGGTCCCGGCCGGGCCGTCGATCGCCATGGGCGGCGGGGCCTGAGCGCGACCGTCCGCGAGCGCGGCAAAGCCGGTTTCGACCGCTTCCAGCCAGTCTTCGCTGCCCATCAGGCCTTGAATGTCGGAGCGTGTCAGGAGCAGCGCCGTCGGCGCCGCGCTCACTTGCGCGCTCCCCGCGGACGATGGGAGACCCAGTCGTGGGTCTCGTCGACGGCGTCCCGGCACCAGCGGTAAAGGGCGTCGTAGAGCGGCAGCCCCGCCTCGAGCTGCTCGAGGTCGTCGGCATGGAGACGCGACAGGCCCAGGGAGACGGCCAGCAGCCCGGCGGCCTGGGGCGCGATCTCGGGCCGGTTGGTGTCCGCCCCCCGAACGATGGCGGCGAGATGCGCAAGCGCAGGGATCGCCGCCAGCTCGAGCTCCTCGATCATGACGTCGAACGTGCAGAGCTCGCCGCGATGGCTCCAGGTCACGCCGTCGCCCTCGATGTCGAACGCAGCCGCTCCGAAACGCTCGGCGACGCCCTCGACTTCCGAAGGCGCCACGAACAGGAACACGGCCTCCGGGTCGACGAAGCGTCGGATCAGCCAGGGGCAGGCGATCCGGTCGACCTTGGGGCGCGCCCGGGTGACCCAGGCCGTTCGCCCCTGAACGTCGCGCGGCGGAAGCTTGAGCTGGGGCACGGTCGGCAGGCCGGCGGCGGCCCAGCCCGCAGCTCCGCCTTCGAGCAGGTCGGCGGCGACGCCTTCGTGCCGGAGCCAGGCGGCGACTCCGGCGCCGGTCTCCAGCCCCTGCTTGCAGACCACCACGGCTGTCCGGCCCCGAAGCTCCGCGGCCCATTGCGAGACCTCGCCGTGGGGGCGGCGGACCGCGCCCGGGATCAGGCCCGGCGAGTCGGCGAAGCTCTCGTCCGGACGGACGTCGACGATCCGGGGCCCGCCCGGCACGCCGATCAGCCGGAACAGCTTTTCGGGAGATATGGTGTTGATCGCAGGCATGGAGCGTCCCTTCTCGAAGCAGGACGCGATTCTTCAGCCTGTCGCCTCATGGGGTGATCGCGGTCCCCATAACGCGATTAAAGCGCGAGGGCGGAAGGGTGTCAATCCACACGAAATCCGTTCGGGCTGAGCTTGTCGAAGCCCTGTCCTTACTCTGGGGAACGAAAGGAAAGCCCTTCGACAGGCTCAGGGCGAACGGACGATTTAGGCTCTAGTGGACGAACCTCGCCACCACGTCGCGATAGCTCCGGCTCACCTTCACCTGGCTCCCGCTCTCCAGCACCAGGAAGCACTCGCCGTTGGTGTGCGGCTTGACCTGCCTCACCTGGTCGAGGTTGACGATGCAGCTGCGGTGCACACGCTGGAAGCGGCGGGGGTCGAGGCGTTTCTCGAGGTCCTTCATCGTCTCGCGAAGGATCAGGGTGTTGTCGCCGGTGTAGATGCACATGTAGTCGCCGGCGGCGTCGATCTTCTCGATCGAATCGACGTCGACCCGGAAGATCTGGCCGCGATCCTTGATGTTGATGAGCTTCTCGTAGCGGTTGGCGGCGTGGGCGTCGTCATGGGCGCCGACCTGGTCGACCGCGTCGGGCGCGACCTCGGCGAGGACCTCCTTCAGTTTCTCCGCCTCTTCGACTCCGCGCTTCTCGTTGAGGCGCTGGCGGACCCGGTCCATCGTGTCGGCGAGCCTGTCCTCCTCGACCGGCTTCATCAGATAGTCGACCGCTTGCGCCTCGAAGGCGCGGATGGCGTGGTCGGAATAAGCGGTGACGAAGACGAACAGGGGCGGCTCGACCTCCATCAGCCCCTGGATCACCGAGAAGCCGTCGAAGCCGGGCATCTGGATGTCGAGGAAGACGAGGTCGGGCTTGTGGGTCTTGATCGCGCGGATCGCCTCGCGGCCGTTCGAGCAGGTCTCGACGATTTCGACGTCGTCATGCTTGTCGAGGCGCAGCTGAAGGCCCTGGATGGCCAGCGGCTCGTCATCCACGAGGATCGTTCGGATCGTCATTTCGGCTCCTCGGCAGGTTCAAGCTGGTAGGGGATTTCGATGGTAACGCGGAAGCCCCCCTTAATGTTCGATTCAGTCTCGAAACGATGGTCGGCGCCATAGGCTTGCGCCAGACGGTCCCGAATGTTCGCCAGACCGACCCCCGTCGACTGCTGCGCCTTGACCCAATGGTCCTCCGCCCCCGGCCCGGTGTCGCGAACCGTGATCACCACCCGGTCGATGTTCAATCGCGCCGAGACCTCGATGTCGGCGCCTTCCTCCTGCGGGGTCACCGCATATTTGATCGCATTCTCGACCAGAGGCTGGAGCAGCAGCGAGGGCATGCGCGCACGCGTCACCGCTGGGTCGATGTCGAAGCGCGGCCTAAGCCGCTCCTCGAAGCGCATCTTCTCGATCTCGAGGTAGAGCTTCAGCGTCTCCACCTCCTGCGCGACGGTGACATGGCCCGTCGGCTCGTTGACGAGCGTGTAGCGGAGGAAGGAGGAGAGCCGCGAGAGCATCGCGTTCGCCCGGTCGGTCTGCTTGAGGAGGACGAGGGTCGAGATCGAATTGAGCGTGTTGAACAGGAAGTGCGGGTTGAGCTGGTAGCGCAGCATCGCCAGCTGGGCGGAGCTCGCCTGGTGCTCGAGCCTCAGCAGCCGGTCGCTCTGCTCCTCGAGCAGCAAATAGTAATTGATGCTGTAATAGAGCGCCGACCAGGCGACGAGCAGGGTCACGGTGAGGATGATCGAACCGAAGAATTGCAGCCCCTCGGGCCGGATTCCGGGTCTGACGAAGGTGGCGTGGCTCCACGTCTCGATCGCCGAGAAGGCGGCCGAGGCGATCAGGACGAGGACGATCGAGCTCACCCAGGTGATCAGCGGCCGCATCTTGATCAGGCGCCGGTAGGCCGCGGCCATCAAGAGGGTGATCGAATAGCCCGTCGCCGTCAGCAAGGTGATGTGGATGACGAGGCTGAAGCCGAAATTGTTGGCGATCCCCGAGAGCGTTCGAAGGAAGAAATAGCCCGCCCACCCCGCCGACTGGAGGATCCAGAAGGCGCGGTTCTTGTCCTCGAAAAAGGGCTGCTGCTGGAGCCGGAACGGCTTCCAGTCCTTGCTCGCGGCCTCGCGGGGGCCGGGCCTGTTCGCCTGGACTGCGCTAGTGGACACCGTTTTCCGCTCTATAGCGATTTCGAGCTGAAAGAAATCATTCAGCGACTCGGAAATCGCGGTTTCAAGAACCGGCTCGTCCGGGCTCCGGCCGGGAGCCCGGACGAGCGGGCAAAACCAGGATCGACCAGTCGCCCTCGTCGGTGACCCACTTCGCCACCGCCTGGCGGACCTCCTCGGGGGTCAGGCTCTTATAGTCGGACAGGTAGGTCCGGCTGTCCTCGATCTGGCCGGGATCGCGCGACCAATCCTCCATCGTTCCGGCCCAATAGGCGTTGGTCTTGAGGCGCCGCTCGATCCCGGTCACCACCGGGTTGATCGCGCGCTGCCACTCGTCCGCCGTAGCCGGGCGCCGGGCGAGGTCGGCAACGATCTCGCGCGCGGTGCGGAAGAAGAGGTCCGCGCGCTCGGGCCTGACCTCCGATCCCGCGAAGAAAAAGCCCCAGTCCCTGAACAGATAGGAGGATTGGACGGTGGCGGCGGGCGAATAGCTCGCCCCCTCGCTGTCGCGGAAGCGCTCGAGCAGCCGCGCCTGGGCGAGGTTGGCGGCGACTCCCAGCGCCCGCCGCTCGCGCCGATGCTCGGGCCCGCCCATGGTCGACCAGCCGATCGCCGCATAGGCCTGGGTCGGATCGCCCTGGTGGGTGAGCCGGATCGGCTCCGCCGCCGGCCTCGGCGGCTCCACCGCCAGCGAGTCGGCGGGCGGGGGCACGTCGGGCCGCTGCGGAAGCGCCGCGACCGTCTTCAGCATCGCCGCGACCGCCGTCTCGAGATCGACGTCGCCGACGACGATCGCCTCCACCGGCCCCTTCGCGAGCTGAGCCGTCATGAACGTCTCGAAGTCGGCGGCGCCGATCCGCTCGATCTCGGCCTTGTCGAACGGCTGCCAGCGCGGGTCGCCGCTTCGCGCGAGCGCCCCGAAGTCGCGCCCGAGCCTTGCCGCGGCGGATGAGAAAGCAAGGTCGTAATTCTCGATCGCCGAGGTCTTCGAGCGCTGGAACAGGACCGGGTCGAAATGCGGCGCGACGATCTTGGTCGCGAGCAGCCGGAGCTGGTCGCCCAATTCCTCCGGCCGGGTGATCCCGCTGAGCTCGAGCGCGTCCTCGCCCATCGCGAAGCTCATCGTCATCCGCCGACCGGTCAGAAGCCGCTCGAGCCCGTCGAGGTCGAGCGGGCCGACGCCCGTCGAGCCGAGCAGGGGCGCCAGCCAGGCGAGCGACTTTCGGTCGGCGGGCAGCGCGGCCATTCCGTGGCCGAAGCGAAGCGTGACGTTGACGCTGCCTTTCTCGTAATCGGTCTGCTTGAAGACGAGGCTCGATCCGTTGGCGAAGCGAACGATGGTCGCGTCCATGTCCGCGATCCGCTCGCGCGACACTTCCCGCCCGGGCGGGCCCAGCGCGGGCAGATCGTCCATGCCGACCCGCCGCTCCGCCTGCCGCGCCGCCGGCGCCGCCCGCTCCGCCGCGGCAAGCGCTTCCCGAAGCCCGGTCACCGGCGCCGGGGAGAGCATTGCGAGGCGCGGCCCGGAGCCGCTGAACAGCTCCCGCATCGCGGCCTCGATCGAATCCGGGGTCATGGCCGGCGCCAGCTCCTCGAACAGAGCCAGCTGCACCGCCGCGCTGGAGATGATGCTGTTGCCGTCGAGCGCGTTGACCAGCCGCTGCGCCCTTTGCTGCGAGCGCTGGGTCGCCTCGCTCTGGACGGCGGCCCGGCCGGCGGCCCGGATATTGTCGATCTCGCGAGCAATCTCCGTCGCGCTCGGCGGCGCCTTGAGCGCGTCGGCGAGGATCGCATAGGCCTCGTCGAGCGCCTCCTGCCAGCGGCCGTCCTTCGCCATCACCGACATCTGGGTGTAATCGGCGATGTGGACCGAAATATCGGCCTCGACCTGGGCGTTGAGGAAGGCCGCCTCGCCGCGCGCCTTCGCCTCGAGCCGGCGGTTGAGGATCCGGCGGGCGAGGGTCTGGGCAAGCTCCTTGCGCTCGCGCGCCTTGGTGGGCGGCTCGGGGACGTAGGGCCGGATCCAGCTCAGGGTCGCGAATTGCGGCGAGCCCGGATAGGCGAGCGCCGCCGTCGGCTCCGCAACTTGCGCTGGCGCGCCGTAATCGGGCTCGCGCGGCGCCGGCCCCGAGCCCTTCCAGCCGCCGAAATGCTCGGCGATGAGCTGCTCCATCATCGCCGGATCGGCGTCTCCGACCATGACGAGGGTCGCCCGTTCGGGCCGGTACCAGCGCTCGTAAAAGGCCTTGAGGCCCGCCGAGGTCGCCGCGTTGAGGGTCGCTTCGGTGCCGATCGTGTCGCGGTCGGCGAATTTGAGGCCGGCGAAGAAGAGCGGCATCATCATGTCGCGCATCTTGACGCTGATCTCGGTCCGCCGCCCATATTCGGAAAGGACGACCCCGCGCTCCATGTCGACCACCTTGGGATCGAATCTCGCCGTGTCGGCCATGTCGGCGAGAAGGCCGAGGCTGGTGTCGAGCGAGGCGCGGTCGGCGTGGGGAAGGTCGAGCATGTAGACGGTCTGGGTCGGCTCGGTCGACGCATTGGTGTCGCTTCCGAAGCTTGCGCCCAGCCTCTGCCAGGTCTCGCGCGCCTCGCCGTCGCCGAAGCGGGCGGTGCCGCGGAACACCATATGCTCGATGAAATGCGCCCAGCCGCGCTCGGCGTCCGTCTCGTTGAGCGAGCCCACGTCCATCCTGAGGCGCACCGACACCTGCCCTTCGGGGAGCGCGTTTCGGCGGACCGCATAGCGAAGGCCGTTGGGAAGCGTCCCGAACCTCCAGGCCGGATCCGGGGCGATGTCGGAATGGCGGTAGAACCAGCCGGCATCGCCCGCGGCCGAGACTGGCGTGGCGATGAGGATGAGGAGGGCGAGGAAGCAGCGGCGGAGGAGGGGCATGAAATTCCCGGGAGAGGAAGGAGGAACGGGGCCTTAGCCATTCCTCGCGGTTCGGTGGAAGTTCTTTTCCTCCCGCCTCCCAGCTTGACTCTCGCTGAATGAAGGGGAACATAACTGGAACACAAGAGTCGTGAGTCGCGATGCCCCCGAGCCCTGCCCGAGCCCAATGCCTGGCCGCCTTGCGCGAGCAGGTGCGGGCGCTCGAATCCGGTTCGGGCGAAAGGCGCGACTATCTTCCCTTCGGGATCGAGGCCGTGGATTCCCGTCTCGCCGGCGGCGGCCTCGCCGTCGACGCGCTCCACGAGGCGGCGGGCGCTCGCTCCGGCCCGGCGGACGAGGCCGCCGCCACCCTCTTCCTCGCCGCGATCGCCGCCCGCCGCGAAGGCATGGTTTTGTGGGCGCTCGCCCGCCGCGACCTGTTCGCGCCGGCCCTCGCCGCCGTCGGCCTCGCGCCGGACCGATTGCTCTACGCCGAATGCGGCCGCGACGAGGACGTGCTCGCGGTGATGGAGGAGGGGCTTCGCCACGGCGGCCTCGCCGCGGTGGTCGGTGAGACGCGCCGCGCCGTCATGGCCGCCACCCGCCGGCTCCAGCTCGCCGCGGAGGAGGGGGGCACTCCGGCCCTGATGCTCCGGCGCTGGCGCGGCAACGAGGACCCGCTCGCCGCCCCGTCCGCCGCAATCACCCGCTGGCGCCTCGCCTGCGCCCCTTCCGCGCCTTTGCCGGTGGCCGGGATCGGCCGCCCGCGCTGGCGCCTCGCCCTCGCCCGCCAGCGCGGCGGCGAGCCGTTCGAACTTCTGATGGAGAGTCCCGATGCCGAGGGTCGCCTCGCTCTATCTTCCCGACCTGAGCATCGAGAGGGTGAGGAGAGACGAGCGGCATGAGAAATCCTCCCCATGGCGCAGCCATGGGGAGGGGGACCGCCCGAAGGGCGGTGGAGGGGTAGAAGGCGAGGGGATTGAGTTCCGCGCCGGATCCTCCGAATCCGTCCGCATCCCCTGCTCCTGCCCCAATGAAGGCCATTGGCGCCCCGGCGCCCGCTGGGCGCGCGCGTCGAAGCCGGCAAAATCCGCCGACACCGTGAACTTCGTGAATTTCACACCCCCGGACGAACGGCCGCCGATGGTCCTTTCCCAGCGCCTCGGCAGCCGGATACTGATCGCCGCCGCCTCGCCCGAAGCGCGGGCGCTCGGCCTGTCCCCCGGAATGGCCCTCACCCAGGCCCGCGCCCTCGTCCCCGAGCTCGACGTCCGCGACCACGATCCCGAGGCCGACTCCGTCCTTCTCGAGCGCCTCGCGCTCTTCGCGGCCCGCCGATGGACCCCGCGCGCCTCGCTTGCCCCGCCCGACGGGCTGTTCCTCGACCTCACCGGCACCGCCCACCTGTTCGGCGGCGAGGCGAAGATGGCCCGCCGGCTCGTCGCCTTCTGCGCCCGCGCCGGCTTCACCGCCCGCCTCGCCGTGGCCGGGACGCCCGGCGCGGCCCATGCCCTCGCCCGCTTCGGCGGCGGCGGATTCTGTCCCCCCGGCGGCGAAGCCGAAGCGCTCGCTCCGCTCCCGCTCGCCGCCCTTCGAGTCGAGGTCCCCGTCCTCGCCGCCGCCCGCCGCCTCGGCCTGGAGCGGATCGGCGACCTGCTCGCGCTTCCGCGCGGCCCGCTCCAGCGCCGCTTCGGCAAGACCCTGCTCCTCCGCCTCGACCGGGCGCTCGGCCGCGCCGCCGAGCCGCTCGATCCGGTCGTCCCCGAGGATCCGCCGTCCGAAACCCTGCGCTTCGCCGAGCCGATCGCCACGCCCGAGGCGATCGCCGAGGCGCTCGGCCTGCTCATGGAGCGGCTGATCGACACGCTCCGCAAATCGGGCCTGGCGGCGCGGACCCTGACCCTGCTCTGCGACCGGGTCGACGGCCGGGTCGAGCGGATCGCCATCGGCACCGCCCGAGCCACTCGCGACGGCCGGCATCTCCTCCGACTGCTGGCGATGAAGATCGAGACGATCGAGCCCGGCTTCGGCCTCGATTCGATGCGCCTCGTCGCCGGCCGGGTCGAGCCGCTGGCGCCCGAGCAGCCGTCATTGCGAGCGAAGCGAAGCAATCCAGCCAGCCTCGGAGACCGCTCTGGATTGCCGCGCTTCGCTCGCAATGACGAAGAATCCGATCTTGCCCAGCTCGTCGACCGCCTCGCCGGCCGACTCGGCCCCCGCCGCCTCTATCGCCTCAGCGCGGTGGAGAGCGATGTTCCCGAGCGAAGCGTCGAGCGCGTCGATCCCCTCGGCCCCGCCGCCGACTGGCCGAAATGGCCACGCCCCGTCCGCCTCTTCTCGCCGCCCGAGCGGGTCGAGAATGTCGTCGCTCTGCTCCCCGATCTGCCGCCGCGGCGCTTCACCTGGCGCGGCCGAGCATACCGGGTCGCCCGCGCCGACGGGCCCGAGCGCATCCACGGCGAATGGTGGAAGCGCGCCGCCGAGGCGGAAGGCGTTCGCGACTATTTCCAGGTCGAGGACGAGGAAGGAATGCGCTTCTGGCTCTACCGCCGGGGCGACGGCCTCGACCCGCGCACGGGCGACCTCAGCTGGTATCTGCACGGGGTGTTCGGATGACATTGGCAACCCTCAACTTCCTCAACTTAATGCGGCGCGGCGGCGTTGAAGCTCCTCCCCGGAACGGGGAGGGGGACCATGCGCAGCATGGTGGAGGGGGCCCACGTCTCCGCTGCTCTTACGCTGGGCCCCCTCCACCACCGGCTTCGCCGGCGGTCCCCCTCCCCGTTCCGGGGAGGAGCTAGGTCATGTACACCGAGCTCCAGGCCCTGACCCATTTCTCCTTCCTCCGCGGAGTCTCGAGCGCGGAGGAGATGTTCTCGACCGCCGCCTTGCTCGGCTATCCTGCCCTCGGCATCGCCGACCGCAATAGCGTGGGCGGCCTCGTCGCCTGCCTTCGCGCCGCCGAGCAGACCGGAGTGCGCCTGATCGCCGGCTGCCGGCTCGACCTGATGGACGGCTCGTCCCTCCTGGTCTGGCCCGAGGACCGCCCCGCCTGGTCGAGGCTCACCCGCTTGCTCACCCTCGGCAAGAGCCGCGCCGATCCCAGGAAGGGGGAGAAAGGCCAATGTTTCCTCCACTGGGAGGACGTCGCCGCTTGTTCGGACGGCCTCGTCGCCGCTTTGGTGACCGGCGAGGCGGATGAGGCCGCCGCGGCCGCACTCGGCCAGGCCGCCGACATATTCGGCCGCCGCGCCTTCGCCGCCTTGAGCCACCGCCGCCGTCCCGGCGATTCGGTCCGGCTCCACGCGCTCGACGCCCTCGCCCGACGCCACGGCGTCCGCCCCCTCGCCGCCGGCGACGTGCTCTACGATTCGCCGTCCAAGCGGATGCTCCAGGACGTCGTCACCGCCATCCGCCACAAATGCACGATCGACGATCTCGGCCTTCGCCGCGAGCTCTATGCCGATCGCCACCTCAAGAGCCCGGAGGAAATGGAGCGCCGCTTCGCCGCTTTTCCCGACGCCATCCGCGCCTCGGCGGACGTGGCCGAGCGCTGCACCTTCTCACTGCGCGAGCTGAGCTACCAATATCCCGACGAGATCGTCATGTCGGGCCGCACCCCGCAGGCGGCGCTCGAGCGGCTGACCCGCGAGGCGCTCGGCGCCAAATTCCCCGACGGCCCGCCCGAAGCCTATGCGAAGCTGCTCGAGCACGAGCTCGATCTGGTGAGGCGGCTCGAATATGCGCCCTACTTCCTCACCGTCCACTCGATCATCGAGTTCGCGCGGAGCCAGGAGATACTCTGCCAGGGCCGAGGCTCGGCGGCCAATTCGGTGATCTGCTACGTGCTCGGGATCACCTCGATCGATCCGGTCGAGCACAAATTGCTGTTCGAGCGCTTCATCTCCGAGGAGCGCCGCGAGCCGCCCGACATCGACGTCGATTTCGAGCATGAGCGGCGCGAGGAGGTGATCCAGTGGATCTACGAGACCTACGGCCACCGCCATTCGGCGCTGACCGCCGTGGTCAGCCGATTCCGGACCCGGGGCGCGATCCGCGAGGTCGGCAAGGCGCTCGGCCTTCCGGAGGATCTGACCGCCGCTTTGTCCGGCCAGGTCTGGGGCTGGTCGAACGACGGGGTCCAGGATCGCCATGTCGAGGAATTGAAGCTCGACCGCTCCGAGCCCCGCCTCGCCCTCGCGCTCGAATTGTCGCGCCAGCTGATCGGGACTCCGCGCCACCTTTCCCAGCATCCGGGCGGCTTCGTCCTCACCCGCGACCGGCTGGACGATCTCGTCCCGATCGAGCCGGCGGCGATGGAGGACCGGCGGGTGATCGAATGGGAGAAGGACGATATCGAGGAGCTCTCGTTCATGAAGCTCGACGTGCTCGGCCTGGGGATGCTCGGCTGCATGCGCCGCGCCTTCGACCTGCTCGACGAGCATAAGGGTGTCAGGATCGGGCTGGCCGATCTCCAGACGGACGATCCCAAGGTCTTCGAGATGATCCGCAAGGCCGACACGATCGGGGTCTTCCAGATCGAGAGCCGGGCGCAGATGAGCATGCTTCCGCGCCTCCGGCCGCGCGAATTCTACGATCTCGTCATCCAGGTCGCGATCGTCCGCCCCGGCCCGATCCAGGGCGACATGGTCCATCCCTACCTCCGCCGCCGCGAGGGCAAGGAGAAGGAGGAATATCCCTCCGAGGAGCTTCGCGAGGTGCTCCAGCGGACCAAGGGCGTTCCGCTCTTCCAGGAGCAGGCGATGATGGTCGCGATCGTCGGCGCCGGCTTCACCCCGGCCGAGGCCGACGCCCTTCGCCGCTCGATGGCGACGTTCAAGGCGACCGGCGGGGTCAGCCGGTTCCACGACAAGATGATCGAGGGAATGGTCGAGCGCGGCTACGAGCGCGACTTCGCCGAGCGCACCTTCAAGCAGATCGAGGGCTTCGGAAGCTACGGCTTCCCCGAAAGCCACGCGGCGAGCTTCGCCAAGATCGCCTACGCCTCGTCCTGGATGAAGTGCCACCACCCGGAAATCTTCTGCGCGGCTTTGCTCAACGCCCAGCCGATGGGCTTCTACGCCCCCGCCCAGATCGTCCGCGACGCGCGGGAGCATGGCGTCGAGGTGCGGCCGGTCTGCGTCAATGCAAGCCGCTGGGATTGCACGCTGGAGGAGGGGGTCCTTCGATACGCCGGTTCGACAAGCTCACCGGCTACTCAGGATGAGCGAACAGAGCCCTCTCCGCTCATCCTGAGTAGCGGACTGAGCGAAGTCGAAGGCCGCGTATCGAAGGAAGACCGCATATCGAAGGACCTCCGCCTCGGCCTTCGAATGGTGAAGGGCCTCTCCAACCTCCACGCAGCGCAGATCGTCGCCGCGCGCGCCCAGGCGCCCTTCGACTCCCTCGAGGACCTATGGCGCCGTTCGGGCGTGCCGGCGGCGGCGCTGGAGAAGCTCGCCGACGCCGATGCCTTCCAGGCGCTGGGGCTCGACCGGCGGCAGGCGCTGTGGAAGATTCGCGGGCTGGGCGGCGGCAAGCCGCTGCCGCTCTTCGCCTTCGCCGAGATGCAGGGACAGGAACCGGAGGTGGCGCTGACCCCGCTGACCGCGGGCCGCGAGGTGGTGGAGGATTACCGCGCCGTCCAGCTCAGCCTGCGCGACCATCCGGTGGCGTTCCTGCGCGGGGAGCTGGACCGGCGCGGCATCACGCCCTGCGGCGCGCTGAAAGCCCTGAAGGACGGGGCGAAGGTGAAGGTCGCCGGCATCGTCCTCGTCCGCCAGCGGCCGGGCAAGGGCAATGTCACCTTCATCACCCTGGAGGACGAGACCGGCATCGCCAATGCGATCGCCTGGAAGCGCATCTTCGAGGCGCACCGGCCGATCATCCTCGCCGCGGCGAT